>NZ_JABCJM010000030.1:0-504 GCF_013184235.1 Niveibacterium sp. COAC-50 | reverse complement strand
CTAACGTTGGACGTAACGGGCGCCGGAGCGCAGCGGAGGGAACCAAACTGCGCAGCAGTTTGGCGTCCCGTTGACGGACTTGTTAGCGCGCGGCGGCACTGGGAAGTTCGCCGCGAGCCTGGAGTCGGCCGAACGCACTGCGCCAAGCCGTGCCGGAGCACAGGAGTTCGGCGGCCGATTGGCTTACGGGGCCAACAATTTGCATGTATCGAGCGGTGCGCAAGGCACCATGAACGGCTCGCGCACCGACGTGCAGAGACCAGCGCAACAGAGCACCAACCATTAACCGGAGCACGGGGAAGTGACTGCGGAAATACAGGCCGCCGAGCAAGAGCAGCATTTCCATGCCGATGTAGTCGGCCACGAGAACAAGCGCGCGCAACTCTGGGTTTGAAACGACAGCAAGCGCCAACAGCAACGCGCATGCTTGAGCAAGGCGAAATAGGTGTCGTTGTTTCATGTGGCGACGTTAACTGGGCTGGTCATAACAAAGCGCGCTAACGT
>NZ_JABCJM010000003.1:0-532136 GCF_013184235.1 Niveibacterium sp. COAC-50 | reverse complement strand
GATTGGGCTTCCTTCAGACCCCGCCTCGCGACGACGCCCTTGCCCTTCTCCTTGCCTTCGGCTCTGCGAAAACCTGGCCCTAGGACTTGCACCTAGGAAGTAACGCGCCATGCCCGGCGCACACGTTCGACATGAGCGGCGGCCTTGGGCTGGCGCAGCCCACTCAAAGACGTCCGCTCGATGGCGGGGTTAGGGCGCATGCGAGGCATCGCGATTCCCTACAACTTCCTTTGCTCGGGGACAGCAGAGCGAGCATCACCGGCGGGCATGTTCATTACACGAGACTTGGCTGTTTCCACATCTGCAACATCGCCCTCAGAGATCGTCAGCTGAAGGCAGTGTCCCCTCCACGTTGTGAGCGTGTACCGACCCAGGTATACCGTCTCTCCTGTGTTCAAGGTGAAAGAAATGCCTGGCGGAAGAGACTTCGTGCATGCATATGGATGAGTGGACGCGTTTTGACCAACATATGCATTCACCAAGTCGTATGTGCCCGGTGGAAGACGCATCACCACGACCCGACCTGTCTCCCTCTTTGACTCGTAGTCTGGCTCATCGCCTGGCATCAATAACCGCTTTGGCGAATACCTTGTTCCCCAGAGAGACTCAGTGCCGCGCAGTTGAAACGTTAGGCCCGAATGGTCGAACATGGGCGACTTCTCTGCCCCTTCGCCAAGGACGACAAATCCCGCCTGCTCGCCTTGATAGTTCCTTAGCGCCTCATACTTCCCAAAGTCACTTGCGCAAGACGTGGTCAAGACGACAAACGCAACGGACGCGAGTGTCGGAAGTAGCTTCATAGATAAAACCTCCCGCATGGCAGAAAGTGAAATTGGAGCCCTGAACGTTGGACGTAACGGGCGCCGGAGCGCAGCGGCGGGAACCAAACTGCGCAGCAGTTTGGTGTCCGGTTGACTGCACTGTTAGGTTTCTGCGGTCGCATAGACATTTAGCTATTGCGCCGATTCAGCTCAGCACGAGTGGCTGTTAGCAGACCACTGACTAACTGAGATAAGTCGCACTGCTGCGTTTGTTGAATTGGCGCGCCGAGCTCGAAGGAGGTAAGTGCAACGACTTCGAGGGCGGCCCACAAGGAAGAGTAGCAGCTTGAGAAATTGGACTCGCAGCCCTCAATCGACGAACACAAGGACTCAATATCGTTGGCTAAGCGGCCGAGGTTTGACGCTTCATCCAGTGATGATTCCAAGAGGGTGCGCTCAAGCAGACGCAAGCGATCGAGGTCGTTCATTGGATTGTGCAGGTCGCGACGGAGCGAGTTCTGAAACCTAACGTGGAAGTAACCGGCACCGGAGCGCCAGCGGAGGGAACCCAAATGCGTAGCATTTGGGTGTCCGGTTGACTGCCTGGTTAGGCGCCCGGTCGAAGGCGTTGAGGAGCTTGGTCACCAGGAATGCAGCCACTCAGGCGTCACAGGGAAGTAGGAATCAAATTCTCGTCTCGCAGCATCCGGCAGGCCCTGCCGCCACCGACTGCTTTGAATCAAGTAGTCTTCTCCGCGCCCCATCCTCCAAAAGAAGTCCGAGACTTCGACGTCAGGGTACTTGACCCAAGGCGAAACGAGGAGCCTGCCGAACTTGCATGGGTACGTGTCTCGCAAGCGCGCGAGAAGCTCGCCGAGTCGGTTTCTTCCAGTCCCGTCTCCGCCGTCTGCCCAGTACGAATCGTTGCTTGTGTGTTCTACAAGGCGAGCTCCGCTCGTCGAAATGAGAACGTCCTTGAGTGATTCGTGCTGATCGAACTTGAACTGAAGCGCCTCCAGCATCACTTGGTCTTTGATTGCATCCCAGTCGTCACGTATTGGGCGGGTTCGATCGCGACCAAGCTGAGCTGCCAAGAATGCGGTCTTCGCATTCCGGACATCGTCCTGATCACTCGGACGGACCATCTTTGCTGCCTGGAAGTAGTGTTCACTCGTTGGCCAAGTGACGCCGCGCGCTTCGATGGGGTAGCGGGCGAAATTTGAAAAGCAGCCGTACGGCTTGTCGACCGCATAGAAGAGGATGGCGTTCATGGACTGTCTCGCATCGCAAGGCGCCTAACGAATGAAAGGGCATTCCCCATCCCGCGGTGCCGGTTGAACGGCGTCGCGTTTTGAGTGCCACGATGGGATTGCACAACTCATCGTCATCTCGATGGAGGGGAAGCCCATGAAAATTGTGGTCCTTGGAATCGATCTGGCCAAGAACGTGTTTGCGTTGCATGGCGTGGATGAACACGGCAAGCCTGCCCTTGTACAACCCTCGGTACGACGCGAGAAGTTGCTCGAGGTTGTCGCCCAACTGCCGCCCTGCTTGATTGGCATGGAAGCATGCTCGGGCGCGCACCATTGGGCGAGGGCATTTTCCCGCTTCGGTCACACCGTGCGTTTGATGGCGCCCAAGTTTGTGGTGCCTTACCGGCTTTCAGGCAAGCGTGGCAAGAACGACGCGGCGGACGCCGCTGCGATCTGCGAAGCGGTGCAACGGCCGGCGATGCGTTTCGTGCCGGTGAAGGATGAAGCGCAACAAGCGCATCTGACGCTGCATCGGGTCCGACAAGGCTTTGTCACCGAGCGCACGGCAATGATCAACCGCCTGCGGGGTCTGCTCGCCGAATTTGGCCATGTGCTGCCGCTCAAAGCGAGCGTTGTCCGCCGTCAGGCGCGTGCGGCGATCGAGACGCTGCCAAGCTTGGCGCGTGACGCGCTTGAAGATCTGCTGGTCACCATCGCCCAGCTCGACGAACGCATCAATGCCTACGACACCAAGCTGCGTCAGATCGCAAGGCAGGATCGGCGCATCACACGCCTGATGGCCCTGCCTGGTGTCGGCGAGACCAGCGCGGGCGCCCTGGTGGCGAGCATTGGCAACGGGCACGAATTCAAGAACGGACGGCAGTTCGCTGCCTGGCTCGGACTCGTACCGGGTCAATACAGCTCAGGCGGCAAGTCACGCCTGGGGCGCATCACCAAAGCCGGGGATGCCTACTTGCGAAGCCTGCTGGTGATGGGCGCTCGTGCGGTGTTGGCGCTGGCCGCCCAGCGTGAAGATCGCATCAGCCGCTGGGCGCGCGCACTCGCAGTGCGACGCGGCTACTGGCGCGCCGTGATCGCTGTCGCGGCCAAGAACGCAAGACTGGCGTGGGCTTGCCTTGCACGCGGCGACGCGTTTGAGCTCAAGTCCGAGTAACCCGTTTCCCGCCGATCGAGACGGCACGCGTTGATGAGCCAGGGCTGGACCCGCGCGAGGCATGTCCTGTTTAACTCGTGGCGGAAGCGAGTGCTTTCCGCGACTAACGAATGAGGCCCCCGCGCGCGTCTTTCATCAGGGTCCGCAGCCACGAGCGCTGCATCGATGACCGTTTGTAGTGTCGCAGTCCGTACCCCTCGCTCAATCGCGCTACGCAGCCCAACGACCGGAAGAACAAAGCGGTTTGGCAGAAAGCAAAACGGCCACGTGTTGCGTGGCCGTTGGATCAGTTCGCCTTGACTACTGGGGATGCCCTTGTAGTTGAAAGTAACCGGCACCGGAGCGGCAGCGAAGGGAACCCAAACTGCGCAGCAGTTTGGGTGTCCGGTTGACTGACCTGTTAGGCGAACGCTCACTTCGTTTCATGTTCTCTGGACTGCTCATCAAGTGCCGCCCGCGCTGTTCGCCACACCGCTATAGCGGCGACCGAAGCGCCAACTCCCCAAAAAGGCAGCGCGAGCAGTATAAAAAAACCGCTGTCGTTCGAGGTCTGCGCCAAATAGACCGCGCCGAGAAAGCCTAGTGAGCAGATTGTCGTAATGACAAATGCGGTTCTGCGTGCGGGCGATTTAGGTGAGTTCCAAGAGCTCTCCGCCATAAGCTGCCTAACGCCCAGGTTAACCGGCGCCGGAGCGCGAAGCGCGTAGGGCACCAACACTGGCCATGAAAGTGCCGAAGGCATGGCCAGTGTTGGCGTCCGCGTTGAACCGACAGTTAGGCTGGCGCGCGCACGCGAGGGCATTAAAAATGCCATTAGTGCATTTCAGTAAGATTCTCATTGAGATGAGATTGCCTACGAGGCGCTGTTCTGAGACCCATGCACGCCAAACTGAAGGTACGGAGGGTGTCCTTCAGGGGGCGGAGTGCTCGGCTCATGAATCAAATGAATTTTGGCACATTGTTCGTGATGATGAATTTTGTCTGGGTCGAAAATGTCCCTGTATTGCAAATAGGACCAGACGTAGATTTCAGCTCGACGCTCCCAGCAATCAGCTAGGTCTGCGATTGAAATAGGCATATAGCCACTTTGACCTGAGGCACGGGGGCCAAGGACAGTAGAAGCGTTAAGAAAGCCAGGGTCAGGGGTAAAAACGGGCGGCTGAGGGGCTGCGCCTCTTACGACTTGAGATCGGATGGTCATGCATACGTCAAGGGCAGGTGTGGGCCCCACGTTTTCTACTTGGGCAAAGACAACATATTCTTTGATTTTGTCATCACATATGTGAGGCCCACAAGAAAAACCCTTCCAGAAGACGAACGCGCGCTGAGAGCTGGACAGTGCTTGGGCAGAAATATCTGCACTTCTTTGGGCAGCCTTTGCTGATTGTTCGGCGGTGGCTAGCGCACGTTCTGTGTCTGCGTGCTGTTGCTTCGAATTTGCCTTCGCTTCCTTTGAAAGCTCCACTGTGGCTCGCCACATTTTTGCGGTGTAAATCATCAAGCCAAGCGTAAATATGCTTAGTGCGGCAGTAAGGTAAACGAGCCACCATTCGCTGCTTCCGTAATTGGGCGGGGTGGATGGCTCGGATGCATTTGCAGTCCGATAAAGAACGGTAAGCAATAGTGCAGCTATCTTATTTCCTAGCATGAGGGTATCCGAAGTAAGAAAGCGTATTCAACCTTAAAAGGCCTAACGTGGAAGTAACCGGCAGCGGAGCGCCATTGGAGGGAACCCAAATGCACAGCATTTGGGTGTCCGGTTGACTGCAGGGTTAGACCGCCGCGAGTTACTCAATTTGAGCGAGCTCCTCACGGATGTGGGTTTCAAGTTGCTGTGCGGGGACGATAACGCCACGCAACGCCGGCGTGGGGAACACCGCAACAATGACGCCGTCCCTGGCCAGGTTGGGTAACCATTGGTCAATGAATTCGTGAATTCCGACTGGCGTGGGCGTGTGGCCCGCCCACTCACCCGTTGCGCAAGCGGCAGCGTATTCAGGGTGTGGCCAAAAAGGTAGAGCGGAATTTCCGCAGTCGTCACCAACCGTAACCCAGCCGCCTTCGTTTCGTAGCCCCCAAACGGTTTGCCAGTCAGCAACACGGGACACAAAGTGCCTGTAGCGTTCGGGCCCCGCTAGCGCGGAAACAGCAGCGAACTGTTGTGGCGATAACGTGTATGGCGTATGCATAGGCGGTCTAACGTTTGAGGTAACCGGCGCCGAGCGCCAGCGAGGGTACCAAAAGCGCAGCTTTTGGTGTCCGGTTGACCGAAGGGTTAGGCATTCGCGCGGTCCGTGATTCCCCTAGGGAAAGGGGGAATTAGCTTCAGTTGCTCAGCGAGATTCCACGGGTTGGGCCGATTCTCGGCCCGAAACCACTTTGCGCCTGCCTCAAGCCACGTTTTCCGGAACGCTAGAGCACTCTTCTCTGTTGCATCTTCGTAGCCGAACTCGCAGCCACAGCAATCACAGATGACCCATGTTGGATCTGTTCCACGGTTGCCCCAAGGAGCTTCGTCCAGATTCCAGCCACAGATATGACACCGCTCCATGTCTATATGCCTAACGTTGGACGTAACGGGCGCCGGAGCGCAGCGACGGGAACCAAACTGCGCAGCAGTTTGGCGTCCCGTTGACGGACTGGTTAGAAATAGTCACTCAGCCACCTGCCGCCCCGCGATGTAGACGGCGATACGGCCAGATAGGGCGACAAGGGCGGCCGAAAACACCATCTGAGCGATAACCGCGTAGACATCGGCCCGAGCTTCGGGCGTGAGGCTAGAGAAGTAGGAAGCGCTTCCAGGAACAATCATTGCTCGAAATACGATAGAGGCAACGTAGCTGAGCGACGACCAGAAGAACCAGAGGCCGATTAATGCGCAGCCGATCCGTGCCGCTTCAAAGCCAGGCACAAGAACAACATTGTCGAAGTTGGTGCGCGGGATGATCTTGTGCGCGACTGCCATAGGGAACAGCCAGAGACCTAGGGCCAGTGCCAAATAGATGCCACCGTAGACTAGGGCGCTCGGAAGTTGATCGCCTAGGTTGGCGGAAGTAAGTTGGTGCGGGACGATGAAAAAGTAGTTGGCTGAACTCGCCGCACATAGGACGGCAAATAGACGAACTGCAATCGCGACAATTTGCTGAGGCGTCATGGCTATTTCTAACGTTAAGTAGACTTCAAAGTGACGAATAAACCCGACAAATATCCTGTCTTATACAAACAGGCTTCTTTGAAATACAAGGACTTATGAACTCGATTTGATGGATAACGCACTATGCAACTCATTTCTGGCGGTCTTCGCTGGGCGGCCGTATTGGAGTCGATGATAGCGCCAAGTGGAGACGATGTGCTTTGGCGGGAACCATTGACGCCGGGGGCTTTGCGACTGTCAGATGGGTCGCCAACGCATCCGGCACTAGGGAGACCTGCGCGGGCCGTGTGTGGGGGGCAGAGGGGCTGCGGCGGAGTTGCGACGGTGGCTACGCGCGCTGCCAGAAATGGGGCAAGTCGAGTATTCCGTTGGGGCCCGTTTTATTTGCGCTGCGGCGAAGCTGAGGGCAATTTTTGACCTTGTGGCCACGGGGAGGCCCATACCGCTCAGCGTGGCGGCGACGACGGGCCACGTTGGCGGATGGGCGTGGCGTGGGCGCTTAAGGAGCGACGGTGGCCGCTGTGCGGATGATCTGCGCCACCCAAGCGAACAGCGCGTCGAGGTCGTAGTCGCCGCTGTGGGGGATGCCCCAGGGCAGCGCGAAGTCGACATCGAGCCCTTTGTTCTGCAGGGCGAGCGCCAACATGGCGGGAATCGCGAACGAAGTGTCGCGGTCGCTCGCGCCGTGGCGGATTCGCCAGTGCTTGGCTGGCGTGGCGCCGGGGGCGCCGATGTAGCTCATCGGGTTCATCATGCGCACCGTCTGCGCATCGGCACGCATTGAGGCGGCGACGCGGCTGTGCGCGAACGAGAAGTCGGTGAAATGGCGTGCCTTGACCTGTTCGGTGCCGAAGAGGTCGTTCTCGCCGCTGCCGAGGTCCACCGCGTCGAACGCGGGTGGCGTTTTCTGGCGAGCCATGCCGCGTACGTAGGCGGCGAAGTCGATGTCACGCACCTTGGCGTCTTCCAACTTCACACCGGGCGCCGAGCCGACTGGCTGGCCGGCGGCCTGGGCCTGCTGGGCCGATGCAATCAGCAGTCGCTTCACATAGTCCTTGAATGTGCCGTTGCCGTCGGCATCGAGCGTCAGCGCGCGCCCGTCGGGGCTGTGCAGTGCGAGGCTGTTGAGGTAGGCCGGGAACCGCGTCTTCAATGCACTGGAGAACGTCACCTGGTCCGGCGTGAGGGTGCCAGCGACTTCCTTGCGCTCGACCTTGAAGTCGAGCATCGCGATGGAGATGGCCTTGTAGTCATTCACGCCCTGGAACTGCCATTCGTAGGCCGCGTCAGCGTGTTCGAGATTTGTGATCGGGCAGTAGGCCGAGACGGCGAAGATGTCGTCGCGTGCCGGGGCGGCGCCCAGTGCGCGCAGGGCGGCGTCGTAGTCGGCGCTGTTGCCGCTGGCGCCCAGCAGGGCGGACAGTGCGCCGCCAGCGCTGGTGCCGTTGGAGATGATGCGCTCGGCGCTGCCCGGCATGCGGGCATCGTTGAAGCGCAGGTAGCGCACCGCCGCTTTCAGATCGACGATGGCGGCGGGTGCCTTGCCGGTGTAGCGGCCATCGGCGCCCTGGCTGGTGCGGCCTCGTGCGCCCGGTGTGGCTACGACGTAGCCTCGCAGCAGGGCTTCGGCGATGGTGTTCGGGCGGTTGGGCGGGCCGGGCATTTTGGCGCCGTCGAGCGACCCCGGTAGCGCGGGCATGTATCCGCCGACCTGATTGGGCAGGAAGATCGGCGCGGTGTCGGCAGTGAAGTCGCCGATCCGTTCGCCCCGGAAGTAGGCGTCGGGCACATAGATGTTCATCGCCTGAAGGCTCGCGTCGACCGGCTTGGCGACGTAGACGATGTTCTCGTAGGCGCGCACGACGATGCGCTGGCCCCGCAGTTCCACTTCCCGCTTCACATAGTGATCGGCATCGAATACCAAGTCCGATGCGGCGGGGGCCGCGTGGGCGGCATTGAGACTGATCGCGCCAGCGGTGGCGGCAGTGGTGAGCAGGCTCCGTAGGCTCATGGGGTACTCCAACGCGTGGCCGGTAAGGGAACAGCCAATGCTCTCAGAATGCCGGCTGGCTGGCCACGGCGCGTAACACCTTGCAATGAGTGTGTGGCGCGAACCGCCTGATGAGGCACGGGGCGCGCCGACTGACCCGGAGATCAGACCCGATCGCGTACGATCAGGTACGCGCCTGCGACGAGCAGCGCCGCGCCCACGAGCGAGGGCAGGCCAAGCCGCGAAAGGGGGTTCTCTGCCTTAAGGGCGTCGGCGGCGAGGCCGGCGAGCAGCTGGCTTGCAACCAGCACCGAGATCGTCGCGGCGGCGCCGACCCGCTGGTAACTCATGATGCCGGCGAACACGAAGTAGGAGCCGAGCAGGCCCGGCAGCAGCCACCACCACCGTGCAGCGCCTAGCGCTTCGGTGATGCCGGCGACGCCGTCGCGCGCGAGCAGCGTGCTGACCAGCAGCACCAGCCCGACCGCTGAGTTCGCGACCAGCGTGATGAGGATGGTCGAAACCGACTGCGTGATCCGCACCATCAGCAGGTTCTGGATCACCAGTGCGGCGCCCGCGGCGGCGAGCATGGCGAGGGTGAGGGAGGCGTTCATCGTCGTCGGCCGGCTGCGCGTTCAGCCATCCACCGGCTGCGCGGGCGTGTCGAGCAGCAGCTGGTAGAAGGCAAGATCCAGCCAGCGGCCGAATTTGAAGCCGACCTCCGGCAGGGTGCCGACATGCTTGAAGCCGAGCCGCTGGTGCAGCGCGATGCTCCCTGCGTTGGAGGCGTCGATGCCGCCGATCATCGCGTGCACGCCGTTGCGCCGTGCGGCGGCGATCAGCGCCTGCATCACCTCCGGCCCGAGGCCCTTGCCGCGGTGATCTTTATGCACATACACCGAGTGCTCGACGCTGTACTTGTAGGCCGGCCAGGCGCGGAAGGTGCCGTAGCTGCCGAAGGCGAGCAGGCGGCCCTCCGCATCCTCGATACCCAGCACCGGAAAGCCGCCTTTTCGCTTGGCCTCGAACCAGGTGACCATGCTTTCGGGTGGGCGGGGCGTGTAGTCGTACAGCGCGGTCGAGTTGACGATGGCCTCGTTGAAGATCGCGAGGATCGCGTCAGCGTGGCGCTCGAACGTGCAATCGATCAGGGTGTGCGTACTCATGATGTGGATCTCGTCGCGGGTGTCGGCTGTGGGGCGCTGGTGCTCAGCGCCAGCAGATAGCGGGCGTCTTGCTTACCCGGGTTGTGGAATACGACGCGGTCGCCCAGCGTCATCGCGAGGCAGTCGCCGGCTTCGAGTTGCCAGTGTTGATCGCCTGCGGTGATCGCCATCACGCCTTCGAGCAGCCAGAGCTGCTGGTGGATCGCGATGCTGCGTGTCGGGTTGTCGAAGCTGACCCGCTGGCCAGCCGGAAAGCGCAGTTCCACCAGCTCGATCGGCGAAGGCCAGCCGGCGGGTGAGAGCTGCCGGCGCACATAGCCGGAGCCGGGGTCGGTCCACACCGGCTGATCGGCCTGCCGGGCAATCGGCTGCGGTGCGGGCGAGGGCGCGTAGGGTGCGAGCAGTGTCGGCAGCGACACGCTCAACGCATCGGCCAGCTTGTTCAGCACGGCGGCGGTGGGGCTGGTTTCCTGCCGCTCGATCAGGGAAATCATCGAGCGGCTCACGCCACTCAGTTCGGCGAGCTGATCCAGCGTGAAGCCGCGCGCCTTGCGCAGGGCGCGGATGCGGGCGGAAAGGGCGGCGTCGAAATCCATGATTCCAGTATATTGGAAACCGGCTCCATATTGATGGCGCAGCGTTGTAGACGGGGTTCAGGCGGTGGAATCGCCAACCGGTGGGTGCTCGCCTCGCACTGGTTGGTAGACCACATCGAAGCGTTCGCAGGCGACCCGCATATCAGGCGAGAAGTGACGGCCCGCCCGCGCGCACTCGCGTTCGAAGTAGGCGCGGTGGCTTTCCTGCCAGTACACGAGCGAGCCGTCACCTTCGCCTTCTGCCGCGGCGAAGTCGGCTGTCACCGCATCGAAGCGCACGACCTCGACTGTGCGCGTTTCGATGACGCACAACGGGTCGCCGGCCGCGTTGGTGACGATGCTCAGATCCCCCGGGCGGGGCACACGGCAGCCCTCCGCTTCGTAGGCCCACATGGCGCCCGTGGTGGCGCGCTTGGTGCCGCGCAGTACCAGCTCCGCCAGTTCGTCGATCAACTCGGCGCTGTCGCCGAAGGTGCAGACCTCGTAGAACTGCGCGTCGCTGACGCCGCTGCGGGCGCGCTTGAATGCCTCCCAGAACGGGCGAAGGGAGTCGGGAATCGTCATTCGCTGTTCTCCTGCGGCAATCGGTCGTCAGCGCGGATGGCACCCCGTGCGACCTCGTTCAGGGCACCGCTGCTTGCACTGCGCGGCGAGGCAAGAAGGGCAGCCGGTCGCGCAGCCGCAGGAAAGGTCGCTCCACCGCGTAGTGCAGCGCCGCGCCGGCAGCGAGGGCCGTTGCGCCGTACACCGCGAACGCGAGCAGCCCGCGACCGGAGAGTGCGTCGCCCCAGTGAGCCTGCACGACATGGTAGATCGCCTTGTGGACGAGGTAGAGGCTGTAGGAGATCGCGGCGAGCCAGCCTGCGCCGGGCACCTGCCAGCGGCCGATGAGGCTGTCGCGCCCCGCGCCGGCGAACACCAGCAGGCCGAGGCCGGCCGAGAGCACCGGCCAACCGATGCTGTTGCCGAGCAGGCCGATGCGCTCGCGGAACAGCCAGCAGGCCAGCGCGACCAGCGCGACGCCCGCCAGCGTCGCAGCGTTGGCGTGGCGCCGGGCGTGGGCCCAGTGCTGCGGCCGGAAGCACTTCCACACCGCCAATGCGACGCCGCAGAGCAGGCCGTCGAGCCGGTTCCAGGTGGGGTAGTAGAGATCTTCGATGAACCAGTTGCGCTGGAAGTTGGGGTCGAGCGCGGTGTTGTGCAGCCAGATTCCGGCGCGTAGCGCGATGCCGCCCAGCACCAGCGCTGCGCACAGTGCGCCGAACTTCCACGCTGCGGGCCGGCGCATCAGCAATACCGCGAGCACCGGGAATAGCCAGTAGAAGTGCTCTTCGACGCACAGCGACCAGGCGTGCGAGAAGGCTGCGTTCGCGCTGTAGTCGATGCTCAGGTTGGTGAGGAAGGCGAGGAACTTCCAGGCCGGCTCCATGCCCGGCGCTTCGCGGAAGCCGGGCCAGGCAAGGTAGATCGCCAGCACCGCCCAGTAGGCGGGCAGGATGCGGAACGCGCGGCGCAGATAGAAATCCGCGAACGAGAGCCGTTCGCCGCGCGCCAGCGGCTGCAGCACCTGTGTGCCGATCAGGAATCCGCTTAGCACGAAGAACAGATCGACGCCCATCCAGCCGTAGCGCGAGAGCCATTCCCAGTCCGGCCCGAGGCCGCCGAGCAGGAAGGAGTGGAACAGCATCACCCAGACGATGGCGATGCTGCGCAGCAAGTCGAGGCCCGGCAGCCGGCCGGTGTGGTTCTGCATGAGCGGGCCTACGCTGCGGTCGCGAATGACATGTAGCGCACCGAAAACGGCAGATGCGCGAAGTGCTTTTGCTCGCCGGCCACGAAGCCCTGCTTGGCGTACCAGCGCTGCAGTTCCGCGTGTTCGCCGATCACGCCGATGCTCACTGTAGCGATGCCGTCGGCGCGAGCGAGCGCAAGCACATGTTGAACCAGCCGCTCGCCTAGCCCCTGCCGGCGATGGCCGGGCAGCACCGAGAGGCGGTTCAGGTAGGCCACGGATGGTTTCGGCACTTCATAGGCCACGCAGCCCACCGGCTCGCCTTCGACGTCGGCGACGAAGTAGCGCTCGCCGCGTGCGAAGTCGGCGCTGACCCAGGCTGCGGTGCAGAACGATGGATGCTTCGGGCAGTTGTCGGCGTTCAAACCGAAGCGGGTGGCGACGTCCTTGTTCGACTCGCTGATCAGCTTCGCGAGGGTCGAGTGTTCGTTGATATCGGCTTCGCGGATGTGCATGGTGGGGGTTGAATGACGTGACGGGTGCTTTGGTTCGGGCGCTTCTGGCACGGGCGTTCACTGCTGAACGCGACGCTTTCTGGCGAGGTGGGCGCGACACCGCTGTTCAGCGGTTTCATTGCCGGTGATTTCTAGCCCTGTATAGATGCCGCAAGGGCGGGAAAAGGCAACTTCAGGGTCCAGATTCCAATAAGGCGGTTCGGGTGAGCATATGTACATCTCCTCGACATGCCAGCCGGAGCCAGCTTTCTTGGCCACGACCCAGAGCATCTTGTCGAGGGAGGGGTCGCAGTCCTTCGATTTGCTCCAGTCCAGTGTCTTTCCCTCTGGTGCCATGAGATGTCCGACGAGTACAGCCCAACCGCCTTCGTTGTTCAACGTGTAGACCCGGAAACGGACTGGTTGCCCGGCCATCCGCTCTGCCTTCGGGCGAATTGCGTCGAGAAATTCGCGTCGCTCCTCTTGAGTCATCGCCGAGGCGAAACGCGATTGAAGAATCAAAAGCAGAACAACAAGCAAGCGTCGTAGGTGCATCGCTGATGGCTGATCAGGATCGAAAGGGCCCGGACGGCGCTACGGTTCGAACTGCCGAACGCGCCGTGGGTATATCCGGAAATTGATGAACGACATTCCTGCCGCGAATCATCGCAGGGTTGTCACCGCACGCGGCCGTTTCCGGAGGGGCCGTCGCGCGCTCACTGCGTAGCCACGGTGACCAGAAGCGGCGACTTGAACATGGCGACTGGCGAAATGACTGATTCGCTCAATGGGATGTCTTCGCCGTAACGTTCGTGCATCTTTGCCTTCACGGCTGGATCAGACAAGTTGAAATCACGCACCTTCTGCAGGCTGCCGATCTGGATGCCAACGCCTCGATCGTAGGCTTTCCATACCAGCTCAGAACAGTAGATGCGGTCGTCCGACCAACCGAAGAAGGGGTCGTACCGGCGGCCGGCAAACTGCCCTGCGGCAGCACGAAGCTGCTGTAGCGCAGTCGTCGTCAAGAGGATATCGGCGTTTCGGAGGCGCTTGACCACAAAGTGGCGCCCGGCGCCCCTGGCAACCCACTGCTCAAAAGCGGTGTATTGGACCGTGGCAATGGCCTCTATGACGTAGGGCTTGCCGTTGCGATACATGACCATGCCCATGTGGCTGTACCTCGAGCCGGTGGCACGCTGCACTGCCGCCGACTGCGCGGAGCGGGAGGTCTGGAAGACGATATCTCCATCCCTGAGCGCCAAGGCCGCGTGCGCGGTGTTGCAGCACGCAGCAAGCAGGAGGATGCCCAGGCACCAGGGCGTTCCCTGTGAACCCACGCGGGAACGGATTGACGCAAGCAAAGAACGGGGGCGGATGTATGGCGGATCTGCAGCGTGCATGAGCAACTCGCTTTCTGCCGTTGATTACTTGGCCCGAGGCCGCTTCGCTTGCCTCGCCGCCACATTCAACGCCGCCGCCGCGCGGATCAGCGCCTTGAAGGCATCGGCATCAATCCACTCGCCTTCCGCGATGTCGATCGCGCGGCGCGCGTTGCCGTCGAGGCTTGAGTTGAAGAGACCCGACGGGTCGGGCAGGGCGGCCCCCTTGGTGAAGGTGAGTTTGACCTTCGCCTTGTAGGTTTCGCCGGTGCATAGGATGCCGTCGTGCTCCCATACCGGTGTGCCCATCCACTTCATGGCTTCGACGACCTCTGGGTCGGCTTCCTTGATCAGTGCGCGAATCCTGGCGAGCGTTTCGGCGCGCCAATCGCCGAGCTCGGCGAGCTTGTGGTCGATCTGCTGCGAGGCTGAAGTGCTGTCTGGGGTGTCGGGCGCCTTCATGGGTCTTCCTCCGCGACTTGGGGGACGGTTGTGCCGCTCCGGTGCGACTTTAGATGGTCTTGCTGAGCCGAACCATCTGGGTGCCGGTTACGTCGTTGGGGCCGCTTTCAGTGATGCGGTAGCCGTGGCGTTCGTAAAGGCGGATCAGCTTGCTGTTGGTGCTTGAGGTCCACGTTGCGAAGGCGTTCAGGCCGATTGTGGCAAACCACGCTTCGCCGGCCTCCAGCAAGGCGTTGGCGATGCCTTGGCGGCGGTGCTCCGGCGCGACATAGCTGGTCGAGAACAGTCCGAACGCTTGGCCCGCTGCGTCGGTTTCGCGCCGCAGGATGGTGTGGCCCACGATGCCGTGCCCGCTGATCGATGCGACGAGTACCTTGGCGACGACATCGGTGCCGGTGACATGCCACCGGAGCCGTTCGCGTATCCATTCCCGCGAATGCAGCCGATCGGCGTTCTCTTCGCCCTCAACTTCTACAACGGTGGCGCGCATGCGCGCGGCGACAAGGTCGATTTCGTCGGTTGCGTTGGCATCGATCTCGCGGATCAGCATGTCGTCATCCTGGCTGGGTGGTGGTGGGGTAAGCAGCGCGTCGCGCGGGGCGTGGCGTGTCCGCGATGTGCGGGGGGTGCCGGTGCGGTGATTCTAGATCGCGCGTGGCGCGCGGTGCAGCGTATCGGCGTCGCAGACGGCTGAGCGGGGATCGGTGCGGTTGGTGAATGTGCCCGCTTGACGAACGATCCGGCTTGATGGAATATATATCGCATGCGATCGAATCGCATGAGATAACAAACGGAGAATCCCATGAAAGCACTTTACGAAGCCCATGCCTCAGCAACCGGCGGCCGCAATGGTCGAGTGACCACCGACGATGGCGTGATCGACCTGCAACTCGCGATGCCCAAGAGCCTCGGCGGTGCCGGCGGCGCTGCTGCCAACCCCGAGCAACTGTTCGCCTGCGGTTACGCCGCGTGTTTCGACAGCGCGCTGAACTTCGTCGCGATGGGGCAGAAGATCAAACTGACCGGCACCCGCGTCGACGCCACCGTGGGCATCGGCCAGAACGGCGCCGGCGGCTTTGCGCTGGCGGTAAAGCTCGAAGTGACGATTCCGGATGTGTCGCGCGACGTAGCCCAGGCCCTGCTGGAAAAGGCGCACGAGGTATGCCCGTACTCGAACGCGACGCGCGGCAACATCAACGTCGAACTGGTGCTGCGCTGAGGCGCGGCGGGAGCCCGGCATGAGCGAATTCCATGCGTTGAGCGCCCGTTCGTTGCGGGGGGAGGAGATCCCCCTGTCGCGCTACGAAGGCAAGGTGGTGCTGGTGGTCAATACTGCAAGCAAGTGTGGCCTCACGCCGCAGTACGAGGGGCTCGAAGCGCTGTACCGCAAGTACGCGAACGACGGGCTTGTGGTGCTGGGCTTCCCTTGCAACCAGTTCGGCAACCAGGAGCCGGGCGACGCCAGCACCATCGAGGGCAGTTGCCTGATCAACTACGGCGTGAGCTTCCCGATCTTCGAGAAGATTGACGTGAAGGGCCCCAACGCGCACCCGGTGTTCAAGTGGCTCACAGCGAAACTGCCTGGTTTGTTGGGCAGCAACGTGAAGTGGAACTTCACGAAGTTCCTCGTCGGGCGCGACGGTCAACCGCTGCGGCGCTTTGCGCCCACCGCGCAACCGGCGAAAATCGAGGGCGAGATCCGCAAAGCCCTTGGAGTTTGAAATGACTGATGTGTCGCAGCCGCAGGCCCCGAATACCGACGACTACCTGCGGCTCGACCGTCAGCTCTGCTTCCCGCTCTACGCCGCATCGCGGCTTGTGACGCGGCTGTACCAGCCGCTGCTCGAACCGCTCGGGCTCACCTACCCGCAGTACATTGTGCTGATGATCCTGTGGGAAGACGCGCCTTGCACTGTGTCGCACATCGTCGAACGCGCGATGCTCAACACCAATACGCTAACCCCCTTGCTCAAGCGGCTCGAACAACTCGGCTATGTGCGTCGCACCCGCAGCACAGCGGACGAGCGCGTTGTGCAAATCAGCCTTACAGACGCTGGCGCCGAACTCAAGGGCCGATGCGGTTGCGTGCCGACTGCGATGTTCGAATCGCTGAATCTGCCGATCGAAAAGGGCATTGCGCTCAAGGGGCTGCTCGACGAACTGATCACCCACCTCAACAGTGTGCCCGCCGGCAGCGACGCGCGTGTCGACTGAACGAACGGCCATCGCGTAGCGGGCGTTTTCACGGGGCCTTCAGCACCCGCAGGCGGCTTCTCGCCCAGCCAGTTGCGCTGCCTTGCGCAAAAGCTTTCCATCGCCCGCGCCAGACGACAGGTAGAGCCGTTCGTCGAAACCGCAGTTGTCATCCGGGATGCTGAGCACGAGATCCAGCATGCCGTCGCCGTCCAGGTCGCCCACCCAGTGGACGATCGGCGTGGTGTCGCCGCCGTAGTGGCTCTCCGACTCGACGCTGAAGAGGAACTGCTTGGTCGTGCCGTCGCTGACGTGATAGCGCTTGTTGCCCTCGGGCGTCTTGACCCACGAAAGGGTGAGCGGCCGTGTGCCCCACGGCATCACCCATTTGCCCAGCTTCGCCAGCCGCAGCCCCGGTGACGACTCGGCACCGTTCGGGCTGGCCCAGTACCAGGACACGACTTTTCCCGCGTTCAGCGCCATGTCCGCAAACAGAACCAGCGGTGCGCCATCCGGGGTGAGCGCATCCAGCGCTTCGTCCTCGTCAAGCACGTTGCGCGCGCTCGCGGTCGTGATGCGAAGCTGGGTCGGCTTGAGCTCGCATCCCGACTTGTCGCAATAAAGCCCATGCCACTTCGCCGCGCGCGGGAAGCTGCCTTGCGCGTACTGACGGCCAGTGTCGATGACAAGGCGCGGAAGCTTGCTGTCTGGCGTCTGCGACAAAGCGGGGGCTGCAATTGACGCGAACGCGATACCGATGACGGCTACGGCTGTGCCACGCATGCTTGCTCCTGGGCGGTGGGTGACGTGCTTTTTGGTGGAAGAAAGGCTCGCCGCGACTCGACTTTGGAGCCACTTGAAGAGGCGTCCGGCGCAATGCGGCCACGCGGCGCAACTATCGCGCCCGGTCCAGCGCGACCCTGATCCCGAGCCCGACCAGTGCTGCGCCGGCCAACTGCTGAAAACGCTGGAACAGGCGTGGCCGTTCGATGATGAAGCCGCGCGCGCGGCCGCCCAGCGTCGCAGTGCAAAGGTTGACCGCTGTGCCCGAGACAATCGAGACAATACCGAGCAACGCCGCCTGAAGGCCGGGGTGGCCGCGGGCTGGGTCGACAAACTGCGGCAGGATCGCAAGGAAGAAGATCGCAATCTTCGGGTTCAGCAGGTTCGATACGGCGCCTTGTGCGAAGGGCGCGTTCCAGCGGCTTGGGCGCGGCGCGGCGGATACCGTGACGGGGCTGCGCAGCATCTGCCAGCCAATCCACACCAGATACATCGCCCCGAGCACCTTCACCGCCACAAAGGCCGTGGGCACGGCAGCGAGAAATGCGCTCAGGCCGAGCGACGCTGCGGTGACGTGCACCAGCGCCGCGCAGGCGATGCCCAGGCAAACCTGCACTCCGGCACGCGTGCCGCGTGATACCGAGTTGGTCAGGATGCAAAGCACGTCCGGCCCCGGAATGAGCGCGAAGCTCATGTTGAGCAGTGTGAAGGCGATCAGGGTGGAGAGGCTGATCATGTGAAATCCTCTTTGCAGTTCAGTAACTTGGTTGCGCCGTTTTCCCGCTCAGGCTGGCGTTGGCCCGGTCGCCTTGAATGCATCGTGGAACACGACTTCGCCGCGAGGTGTTTGCCCCGTGAACGACAGCGCAAAGAACACCTCCGGCGGCACGCCCGCGAGCGCCAGTTCCGGCGGGTTGCTGAAATCGAATCGGCCGTAGTAAGCCGGGTGGCCCACCAGGCAGCAACCGCTGGCACCGATTGCCCGCAATCGTGCAAGCCCCTCGGTAATCAGTGCGGTGCCGATGCCCTGGCGCTGCAGATCTGGTGCCACCGACACCGGGCCGAGCCCGTACCAGCCAGCGCTGCCGTCGGACATCCGTACCGGCGAGAAGGCGATGTGGCCGACGATACGCCCGTCAATCTCCGCGACCAGCGACACCGTCAGCGCCCCGGCGGCGCGCAGCGCATCAACGATGTAGTGCTCGGTGTGGCCGCTGATTTCCAGCGTCGCGAAAGCGGCAAGGGTGACTGTGGCAATCTGGGCTGCGTCCGCGCTTTGTTCGTCGCGGATCAGGATGTTGCTGGTCATGGCACTTCCGTTCGGGAATATAAGGTGGCGTAAGGTCGGCAATGTCCGGTGTGGCTATTATCGACTCGCTCTTCCCTGTACGGAAATGTGCTCCAACAGTACTCGCAGCCTATTTCGTACTGAGATCTCGTGCATACGTGATTTCCCGTGGCGCAGTGGCTCCAGTCGGCGGTAGGCGCACGCACGTGCGCCAGGCGGTTACACGGATTCTCGAAATCGCGACTGACGGGTTACGTCTGTGGCTAATCGACCCAATGTCGATATCGCGCCGGCCACATTCCGACGAAAGCCGCAAGCCAGATCTTGCTGTAAGCCTCGTCGGCTACCTACGTCTTTGCTCACATCGACCTGACAACGCGCAGAAAACCGGACGAGTCCGGGGGCGCCGTCGCGCCTGGTGGGATGATGCCAGCCGGGCGGAAATGGGACGCGGGCGGTGTTCGCGGGGTGCTGGCGTCCAGAGGGTTCTCTGTGCTTTCAGGCGGTGGCGAGTTGTCGTTTGTCGTCGCCTTCAGGGTCTTATGCTGCGGTTTCGCTCAACCCGATTGCGCGTCTCTGCTCGCCGCGAATTGCTTGGCTATGAACGACCAGATCATCCGCGAGGCGTCAGGGCCTTTGGGGTCGCTGTAGGGGCGGCTCTGGGTGCCGCCGCTCCAGGCGTGGCCGAGTTGGTCGACGGCACACAGCGTGGCGACAAGGCGGCCGTGTTTTCGATAGTCGGTGATGATCGCGGCATAGCGGGTACCGCGCTGGACTCGCCGCGGCGTGTTGGCTCGGGCGCCGACACGCGCGCCCCAACGCATGGCTGCTTCGGTGCCATTGCTCAAGGCCACCACTTGATCCGCGACACCGTGGATCACCAGCAAGGCCGGAAGACTGACATCGGCTGAAACGGGGGAAAGCGGTGAGCTGGCTACGCGCTTTCCGAACATCGCTTTGATGGCGCCTGCAGACGAATGAGCGACACCCGGCGCGATGCCTGAATGCATGGCGACGGCGCGAAAGCGATGTGGGTGATAGGTCGCCAGCAGCGTGGCCATTCCTGCGCCGGCGGATAGGCCCGCCAGCGCAACGCAGTTGCGATCGACCGCTTGTGTCAGACAAATCTGCTCGATCGCGGCAAGGATCGAGTTCGCTTCAGTCTGGGCCCGGCCTGCGCGTGTGTCATACCAATGCCAGCACGACTGCAGATTCGATAGTCGATCCTGCTCCGGGTAGAGCACAAAGAAGCGTTCGCGTGACGCGATGCTGTTCATTCGGCTGGAGCGCGCGAGTGCTTCAGCGTCCTGCCCACAGCCGTGCAGCATCACCAGCAAGGGAAGGCGCTCGTTGCGTTGCACGCCCGGGGGCTTGTAAAGCCGGTAGCGGCGTGGGCCAGCCGTGCCAATGGACAGTCCTGTTGTCCACGTCCCAGAGGTGGCGGTCACCTTCGTGGCAGTGGGGCGTTTGCCTACTCGCTTGCGCGCCTGCAGACCTTCGCTGAGCGCCTTGTTGCCGATGCGCATCGCAGTGCGTGTCATGGTTCTGAATGCGCGCTGCAATACGCGCGTAGACCCCGTTCTTCGTATCCGCTTTGCCATGGTCCATCCAATCGGCAGGCCAAGCCTGTGGGCAGATTCTCGCGCCCAGCGTGGCGCGACTCGGTCTGCTCGCGAACATAGGGCTGACGAACGTAGGGCTGACGAACGTAGGGCTCACTTGTTCGTTATGGGCGCCAGCGCACCGACCCGCAGCCAGGCTCGGCATAGGCTCGTCACACCAGCCGCCGGATCGTGTCTTCGACGCTGGCCGCACATTCAATCTCACGCTCAGGAGCACACCATGAACAAGGATCAAGTTAAGGGTCGTATCGAAGAGGCCAAAGGCAAAATCAAGGAAGCCGCTGGCAACATCGTGGGCAACGATGAACTGGAACTTAAGGGGAAGACCCAGAAAACCGGCGGCAAAGTGCGGGCTGCCTACGGTGATCTGAAACAGGACATCAAGGACGCGAGCAAGGGGAAGTAAGCATTTGAGCCATGGGCAGCGTGACCCGCGCCCGGCAGCGCCTGCCGCATCCTAGTGGTGCGTCGGGCGCCTTTTTCTCTGTGGTAACGCTCGCCACAGCTGGCCGAAGCCACTAAGTTGCAATGGCTGGTTTCGATCGAGCCGTGATGAACGTGCGAGCAAAAAAAGACCCCGGACGAATCCGGGGTCACCGTAGCGCCTGGCGGGATGATGCCGGGCGGGAGGAAATGGGACGCGGGCGGTGTTCGCGGGGGTGCCGGCGTCCCGAGGGTTGCGCTGTGCGATCAGGCGGTGGCGAGTTGCCGTTTGCCGCCGTGCTCGAGGCCGCGTTGCAGCAGGCAGAAGGCGCATAGCAGCACGCCGACGGCGATGCGGGTCCACCAGGAGTTGAGCGTGCCGTCGAAGGTGATCAGCGACTGGATCACGCCGAGGATCAGCACGCCGACCAGCGAGCCGGCGACATAGCCGACGCCGCCGGTGAGCAGCGTGCCGCCGATCACCACCGCGGCGATCGCATCGAGTTCCATGCCTTGGGCGTGCAGGCCGTAGCCCGAGAGCATGTAGAAGGTGACGACCACGCCGGCGAGCGCGGAGCAGGTGCCGCTGAAGGTGTAGACGAGGATCTTGGTGCGGCCGACCGGCAAGCCCATCAGCACCGCGGAGCGTTCGTTGCCGCCGATGGCGTACACGGTGCGGCCGAAGCGCGTGTAGTGGGCGAGGAACACGCCGAGCGCGACCACCGCGAGCGCAATGACCACGTTGATCGAGATGAAGTTCTCGCCCCACAGCATGATCTTGTGGTGCGCGATGGCCATGTAGGCGGGGTCGGTGATCTCGATCGAATCGATGCTGATGACGTAGCACAGGCCACGTGCGAGGAACATGCCGCCGAGCGTGACGATGAAGGGCTGCAACTGGAAGAAGTGGATCAGGCAGCCCATCAGCGCACCGAAGCCCGCGCCGATCGCGAGGCACAGTGGCACCACGACATACACCGGCCAGTGGTGATGCTCGACCAGGCTCGCCGATACCATGGTGACCAGCGCGATGATCGAACCGACCGACAGATCGATGCCGCCGGTGAGGATCACCAGGCTCATGCCGATCGCGACCACGAGGAGGAAGGCGTTGTCGATCAGCAGGTTCAGGAACACCTGGCTGGAGAGGAAGCCGGTGTAGGCCACCGCACCGTAGCCAAAGGTCAGCACGAACAGCAGGCTGGTCACCGCCAGCGGCAGCAGGGCGGGGTTGAAGAGACGGTTGCGGCTCATCAGCGGGGCTCCCGACGCAGGTGTTGCAGCAAGGTGGCGCGGAAGCTGTCGGACTGCATCAGGCAGACCGTGAGCACCACCACCGATTTGACGACCATGTTGATTTCCGGCGGCACGCCCAGCGAGTAGATCGCGTAGGTGAGGCTCTGGATGATCAGCGCACCGATCAGGCTGCCTGCAAGCGAGAAGCGCCCGCCAGCGAGCGAGGTGCCGCCGAGCGTGACGGCGAGGATCGCGTCCAGCTCCATCAGCAGGCCGGCGTTGTTGCCGTCTGCGCTCTTCACGTTCGATGCGACGATCAGTCCGGCGATCGCGGCACACAAACCGCAGAACGCGTACACCATGATCAGGATGCGGCGGGCGTTGAGGCCGGCAAAGCGTGCCGCCACCGGGTTGATGCCCACCGCTTCGATGAACAGGCCCAGCGCGGTGCGATGCACCAGCAGCAACATCAGCAGCGCCACCGCGGCCACGATGTAGAGCGCGACCGGCAGGCCGAACAGGAAGCCGTTGCCGATGATGAAGAAGGGCTCGTAGTACACCGTGATGATCTGGCCTTCGGTGATCAACTGCGCCACACCGCGGCCGGCGACCATCAGGATCAGCGTGGCGACGATAGGCTGCATGCCGGCACCGGCGACCAGCGCGCCGTTCCATAGCCCGCACAGCAGGCCGGCGCCGAGTGCGATCAAGAGTGCCAGCGCCATCGGGGTCTGCGACACATACACCGGCGTGCCGTTCTGGATGATCAGCGTGCCCCCGATCAGGCTCGCGGCCACTGCGCCGCAGATCGCAACCACCGCGCCGACCGAGATGTCGATGCCGCGTGTGGCGATCACCGGCGTCATGCCGATCGCGACCAGCATCAGCGGCGCTGCGCGGTTGAGGATGTCGATCAGTGCGCCGTAGAGGTGGCCGTTCTTCACCGTGATGCTGAAGAAGTTCGGGTTGAAGGCGCCGTTGATGATCAGCAGCAGCGCAAGCGTGGCGCAGGGCCAGAACAGCCGGCGGCGGGTCAGCCCCTGCAACGGGGCCGGCAGTGCGAAGCGGGCGGGTTGAGGCATGGTCTCGGCTTTCATTGTTCGGCTCCGGCGATCAGGCGGAACACGTCGCGCTCTTGCGCGCCGGCCCCGTCGATTTCACCGACCTTGCGGCGGTCGCGCAGCACCGCAATGCGGTCGCTCACACGCAGCACCTCGGCCATCTCGGACGAAATGAACAGGATCGCAAGGCCTTTGCGGCACTGCGCTTTCACCATGTCCATGATCTCCAGCTTGGCCGCCACGTCAATGCCGCGTGTCGGTTCGTCGAGGATCAGCATCTTCGGTTCGGTGGCGAGCCAGCGCGCGAGCAGCGCCTTCTGCTGGTTGCCGCCCGAGAGCTGGCCGATCGGCTTTTCGGCGTCCGGCGTGCGTACGCCCAGTTGGGCGATCAGCCGGTCGGCGATCTCGCGCTGCTTGCGCTTCGGGATGTAACGGAAGATGCCGCGCCGCGCCTGCAGTGCGAGCACAATGTTCTCGCGGATCGACAGTTCGGCGACGATCCCCTCGGTCTTGCGGTCTTCCGGGCAGAAGCCGATGCCGGCGCGGATCGCATCAGCCGGGCTGCGGAACTGGCGCTTGGCGCCGCCGCAATCCACGCTGCCGGCGTCTGCACGGTCGATGCCGAACAGCAGGCGCGCGGTCTCGGTACGGCCGGAGCCGAGCAGGCCACCGAGCCCCAGCACACGGCCGGCGCGGAACTCCAGATCGAGCGGTTGCACCGCGCCACGCTTGCCGAGGCCGCGGGCGCTGAACATTGGGGCGCCGGTGTCCTGCGCAGCGTGTTCGCCGCTGGCGTCTTCGGCGGGGCGCGCGAAGGCGCTTTCTTCAATCGCGCGGCCAACCATCTTTTCGATCAAGGCCATGCGCGGCAGTTCGGCCGCGAGGTATTCGCCGACGAATTCGCCGTTGCGCAGCACTGTGATGCGGTCGGAGATCGCGTAGGTCTGATCGAGGAAATGCGTGACGAAGAGGATCGCGATACCGCGCGCCTTGAGCCCGCGCAGCGTATCGAACAGCCGCGCGACTTCGTCTTCGTCGAGGCTGGATGTCGGTTCATCGAGCACCAGGATGCGTGCGTCGGTCGACAGCGCACGCGCAATCGCGACCATCTGCTGGATCGCGACCGGGTAGTGGCCAAGTGGCAGCGATACGTCGACATCGACGTTCAGCGCCTTCAGGGCGGCCACCGCGTCCTGCTGCATGTGCTTCCAGTCCACCATGCCGTGGCGCATCGGGAAGCGGCCGATGTAGATGTTCTCCGCCACCGAAAGGTTGGGGCAGAGGTTGATTTCCTGATACACGGTGCTGATGCCCAACTGCTGGGCGTGCCCGACGCACTCGGGGTGCACGACCTCGTTGCCGAGGCGGATCTCGCCGGCGTCCGGCGTTTCTACGCCGGTCAGCACCTTGATGAGCGTGGATTTGCCTGCACCGTTCTGCCCCATGAGGGCATGCACTTCGCCGGGAAAAAGGCGCAGCGCGGCTTTCGAGAGCGCATGAACGCCCGGAAAGCGTTTGTCGATGCCCTGCATTTCGAGCACCGGCTGTGAAGCGTTGACGACCATGACCGTCCCTTGCTGGAAAGGATTCCGTCGCGGGGCCCCGGCGGGCCACTACCGCGGGGGTACCCCGCGGCGGAACCGGTTGCGCGTCAGCCTTCGCACCAGGCGAGCCCGGTGCGATCAGGCGGGGCTCAGTACTTGCGGTTCGGGAATTCCTTGGCCGCGACTTCCATCGGGAACACGCCTTCCTTCGTCACGATGCGCTTGGGCAATTGCTTGCCGGCAACCACGGCCTTTGCGGCTTCCATCAGCTGCGGGCCGAGCTGCGGGTTGCACTCAACCGTGACGTTGAGCTTGCCGGCAATCATCGCTTCGAAGGCGCCCTTCACGGCGTCGATCGAGATGATGATGATGTCCTTACCCGGCTTGAGGCCAGCTTCTTCGATGGCCTGGATCGCGCCGATCGCCATGTCGTCGTTATGTGCGTAGAGCACGTTGATCTTCTTGCCCTCGGCCTTGAGGAAGGCTTCCATCACTTCCTTGCCCTTGGCGCGGGTGAAGTCGCCGGTTTGCGAGCGGATGATCTTGAAGCGCGGTTGGGCCTTGATCACTTCTTCGAAGCCGTTCTTGCGGTCGATCGCCGGGGCAGAGCCAACGGTGCCTTGCAGCTCGACGATGTTCACATCGCCCTGGCCCTTGTAGTTGTCGAGCAGCCATTTGCCTGCGCGGCGGCCTTCTTCAACAAAGTCCGAGCCAATGAAGGTGACGTACAGCGAATCGTCCTTCACGCTGACGGCGCGGTCGGTGAGGATCACCGGGATCTTCGCGGCCTTGGCTTCCTGCAGCACGGTTTCCCAGCCGCTTTCCACCACCGGCGAGAAGGCGATCACGTCGACCTTCTGCGCGATGTAGGAGCGGATCGCCTTGATCTGGTTCTCCTGTTTCTGCTGTGCATCGGAGAACTTGAGGTTGATGCCGGCCTCCTTGGCCGACTGCTTGATCGACTGCGTGTTGGCGGTGCGCCACTCGCTTTCTGCCCCCACCTGTGCAAAACCAAGCGTGATCTTCTTGTCCGCTGCCTGTACGCCGGCAGTTGCTGCGAGCAGCAAGCCACCCGCCAGCGTGAGGACACAACGTCTGCTGATGCTCATCTTCTTGTCTCCTTTGGTGTTTGGGGCCTTTTTGGCGGGGCTCCGACCGCGTGTGCCTGTGTTTCCTGCTCCGGTCTTGCGGCGCTCTTTGGCGCCTTGTGTGATTTGAAATGCGCAGCCGCTGGACGCGGCATTCAACCAGTCAATCTTCGGGTGACTTAGTGCTTTAAAGCATAGGCCAGCTCGTTCCACCGAATTTCGTTACGGAAGGCGTCGATGCGGGTGTCGCGGCCGATCTGCAGGAACTCGATGTCGAGCATGTCGGCGAAGATGCGCAGCGTGTCGACATCCAGCGCCTGCGTGAACACGGCGTGGTGCGCGCCGCCCGCGTGGATCCACGCTTCGGCCGACACCGCGAGGCTCGGCAGCGCCTTCCACACCGCACGCGCGGTGGGTAGCTTGGGCAGATCGTGCGGCGGGTCGATGACATCGAGCTCGCTGACGATCAGGCGGAAGCGGTTGCCCATGTCGATCAGGCTGGCGTTCACCGCCGGGCCGGCCTTGGCATTGAAGATCAGGCGGGCAGGGTCGTCCTTCTTGCCGATCGACAGCGGCAGCACATCGAGCTTTGGCTTCGTGTCGCCGGCGATCGAGGGACAGACCTCCAGCATGTGCGAGCCGACAACGAGGTCGCCCGACATCGCGAAATCGTAGGTGTAGTCCTCCATGAACGATGCGCCGCCGGGCAGGCCTTCGCTCATGAACTTCAGCGTGTGCAGCAGCGCGGAGGTCTTCCAGTCGCCTTCGGCACCGAAGCCGTAACCCTGCTGCATCAAGCGCTGCACCGCGAGGCCCGGCAGCTGCACGAGGCCGTGCAGGTTCTCGAAGGTGGTGGTGAAAGCGCCGAACTTGCCGCGTTCGAGGAAGTTCTTGATGCCCAGCTCGATGCGCGCAGCTTCCAGCAGGTTGACGCGTTTCTCGCCGCCCGCGCGCACGCTGTCGGCCAGCGTGTAGCGCGTTTCGTATTCATCCACCAGCGCCTTCAGGGCGCTGTCTTCGACCGCCTCGATGTCTTTCACGAGGTCGCCCATGCCGTAGCCATCGACCGCGTAGCCGAACTTGATCTGCGCCTCGACCTTGTCGCCCTCGGTGACCGCCACGTCGCGCATGTTGTCGCCGAAGCGCGCCACCTTGAGTTGGCGCATGTCGTGCACCGCAGCGGCCACGCGAATCCAGCGGCCCAGCTTGGCCTGCGCGGCAGGGTCCTGCCAGTGGCCGACCACCACCTCGTAGCTCTTGCGCATGCGCGCGCCGATGAAACCGAACTCGCGACCGCCGTGCGCGGTCTGGTTCAGGTTCATGAAGTTCATGTCCATCGTCGCCCAGGGCACCGATGCGTTGAATTGCGTGTGGAACTGCATCCACGGCTTGTTGAGCGCCTGAAGGCCGGCGATCCACATCTTGGCGGGCGAGAAGGTGTGCATCCAGGTAATCAGGCCGACGCAGTCCGGCGCGTTGTTCGCTTCACGGCAGACGGCGAGGATTTCTTCCGCGCTCTTCACGGTGGGCTTGAGCACGAGTTTGAGCGGCAGGCCGGCTTCGGCGTTGAGGCCGGCGACCAGCTTCGTTGCGTTGTCCGAAACCTGTTGCAGCGTCTTCGGGCCGTACAGGAACTGGCTGCCGACGACGAACCAGACTTCGAGTTGTTTGTAGCGTTCCACGGTATGTCCTTCCTTGGATGGATGCGTGCGTCAGCCCCGGCCCTGGCCGTAGTAGGCCTTGGCGCCGTGCTTGCGCAGGTAGTGTTTGTCGAGCAGGTAGTCGGCGATCGGCCCCTGCCGTGGATTCAGTGAGAGCGTCAGCAGCGCCATGCGCGCGACCTCTTCGAGCACCACCGCGTTATGCACCGCGTCATCCGCCGACTTGCCCCAGGCAAAGGGCGCGTGTTCGGACACGAGGATGCCGGGCATCGCGAGCGGGCTGCGTTCGCCCAGCGTCTCGATGATCACGCTGCCGGTGTTCAGCTCGTATTCGCTCTCGACCTCGGCGTTGCTGAGCGGCCGCGTGCAGGGGATCTCGCCATGGAAGTAGTCGGCATGCGTCGTGCCAAAGGCCGGTATCGGCTTGTGCGCCTGCGCCCATGCGGTGGCGTGCGTGGAGTGCGTGTGCACGATGCCGCCGATTTCGGGATAACGCCGGTACAGGGCCAGATGCGTCGGCGTGTCGGAAGACGGGCGCAGCTCGCCTTCCACCTTCTCGCCATCCAAGCTCAGCACCACGATGTCGCGGGCGGTCATGTGCTCATAGGCCACGCCGGAGGGTTTGATCGCAACGAGGCCGCGCTCGCGATCCACGCCGCTGACATTGCCCCAGGTGAAGGTGACAAGGCCGTGGCGCGGCAGGGCGAGGTTGGCTTCGAGTACCGCTTCGCGGAGGGCGAGGGTCGACATCAGTGGATCTCCGCCGCGAAGAGCGGTTCGCCGGCCTTGGCCCATTCGAGGTAGCGCTGGTACAGCGCGTCGAACTTGCCGGTGCGTGCTGCGTCGGGCGTGAAGGTGCGTTCGATGCGGCTGGCCATCTTCTGCTGTGCGGCTTCCACCGTACCGTAGGTGCCGGCTGCGACGGCCGCGAAGATTGCGGCGCCCAGCGCACAGCATTGATCCGACGCAACCACGTCGATCGGCCGCTGCATCACATCGGCGCAGACCTGCATCACCGTCGGCGCCTTGCGCGCGATACCGCCCATTGCGAGCACGCTGTTCACGGCGACTTTCTGGTCGATGAAGCATTCCATGATCGCGCGGGCGCCGAAGGCTGTTGAGGCGATGAGGCCGCCGAACAACGCCGGCGCATCGGTGCCGAGGTTGATGTCGGTGATGACGCCCTTGAGGCGTTGATTCGCGAAGGGCGTGCGGCGGCCGTTGAACCAGTCCAGCACCACTGGCAGGTGATCCAGATCCTGCGAGGCGGCCCAGGCTTCGGCGAGCGCCGGGATCAACTGTGCCTGCGCCTCGGCCAGCGGACCGGCGAGCGACGGGTTGTGTTTGGCAGCGAATTCGAGCGGCCAGCCGAGCAGGCGCGCGTACCAGGCGTAGATGTCACCAAAGGCGGACTGGCCCGCTTCGAGGCCGATCTTGCCGGGCAGCACGCTGCCATCGACCTGGCCGCAGATGCCGGCGATGGCGCGCTCGCCAATCGTGGCGGCGTCCGCCATCAGGATGTCGCAGGTCGAGGTGCCGATCACCTTGACCAGCGTGTGCGGGCCTGCACCGCCACCGACCGCGCCCATGTGGCAGTCGAAGGCTCCGCCCGAGATGATCACCGTATCGGGCAGGTTGAGCTTTTCGGCCCACTCCGGGGTGATGCGGCCGACCGGGTGTTCCGCCGTCCAGGTGTCGGCAAACATCGGGTACCGCAGCGTTTCGAAGATTTTCGGATCGAGCGCTTCGATGAAACCGCGTTCGGGCAGGCCACCCCATTCCGGGTGCCAAAGACTCTTGTGGCCGGCGGCGCAGCGGCCACGGCGAATGTCCTGCGGACGGGTGGTGCCAGAGAGCAGGGCAGGCACCCAGTCGGCGAGTTCGACCCAGCTCACCGCCGCGCGGCGCACGCGCTCGTCCGCCGCGGTGACATGAAGGATCTTGGCCCAGAACCATTCAGAGGAATACACACCGCCGATGTAGCGGGTGTAGTCACGGAACTGGCCGCTGCGCGCCAGCGCGTTGATCGCTTCGGCTTCGTCGATCGCGGTGTGGTCCTTCCACAGCACGAACATCGCATTCGGGTTGTCGGCGAAGTCCGGATGCAGCGCCAGCACATGGCCGGCTGCGTCCACCGGCGCCGGCGTCGAGCCGGTGGAATCCACACCGATGCCGACCACCGCGGCGCGTTGCTCGGCGCTGAGTTGGGCGACAACTTCGCGCACCGCTGCCTGCATCGACTCCATGTAATCAAGCGGGTGGTGGCGAAACTGGTTGCGCACCGGGTCGCAGAACTCGCCGCGCTTCCAGCGTGGATACCAGGCGACATGGGTGGCCAGCTCTGCGCCGTCGCCGCAGCGCACCGCCAGCGCACGCACTGAGTCACTGCCGAAATCGAGGCCAATCGCGATGGCGCTTGAAGGGCTTGCTTGCACGAATCGAATCTCCAGACAGCGGCATCGCGTTGATGCCATCGATGTGGCGAACCTTAGGAGTTCGAATCAGAGGGGTGTCAGGAGGGGGCGGCTGGCTTCATGCACTTTTCGGCTATGACCCCGAATGTTGCGGCGCAGTAAATGGATGGACTGACTGAGTTCTGTCGTAGTTATGGACAAAACGGCTGAGTCCGCCTGTTTGGTCTTGCAGAGCCTTTTATGGGTCGATCATCGGGACTTATGATCCGTTCCGCGTCGTCGAACAGCCTTGAGGTGGGTGGTAGCGTTGGTCTTCAAGGCAAGTAACTGCAAGGTTTTGCGTGCATTTCTGTGTTTCGGGTTGGGCCGGGCTGTGCGTGCTGGCCGACGCGAAATCGGGCGGTTCAGTGGGTGCATTCCACGCAAAACACTGGATGCAAGGGCGCCCGAACAGTTGTGCTTGGTGCTGTTTTATGGATTTTTGTGTGGAACGCGGGGTGCGCCGATATGGACGAATGGCGGGCCCCGGATGTGGAGAGAGTCACTACCGGGGGCGGTAGTGATGCAGGAGGCGGCAGGCCGAACCGGCTGCCGGACAAGGGGGCGTGGCGCACCGCAGAAGAGCGGGGGCTGCACTCCGGACACAAACAAGACAGGAGACGAGAAGATGCAACGCAGAACTGCTTTGGCGACCGCGCTGGCCTTGGCCGCAGCCGCCTACATGCCCGTACTGAGCGCGGCCGACAAAGGCTTGGTGGGGATCTCGATGCCGACCAAGTCCTCGGCACGCTGGATCGCCGACGGCAACAACATGGTCAAGGTCTTCCAGAGCCGCGGCTACAAGACCGACCTGCAGTACGCAGACGACGACATCCCGAACCAGCTCGCGCAGATCGAGAACATGGTCACCAAGGGCGTCAAGGTGCTGGTGATCGCGTCGATCGACGGCACCACGCTGACCGATGTGCTGCAGAAGGCGCACGACAAGGGCGTCAAGGTCATCGCCTATGACCGCCTGATCAAGAACTCGAAGAACGTCGACTACTACACCACCTTCGACAACTTCCAGGTCGGCGTGATCCAGGCGCAGTCGCTCGAGAACGCGCTGGGTCTGAAGCAGGGCAAGGGCCCGTTCAACATCGAGCTGTTTGGCGGCTCGCCGGACGACAACAACGCCTTCTTCTTCTACAACGGCGCGATGTCGGTGTTCGACCCCTACATCAAGAGCGGCAAGCTCGTGGTGCGCTCCAAGCAGATGGGCATGGACAAGGTTTCGACGCTCCGCTGGGACGGCGCTGTTGCGCAGGCGCGCATGGACAACCTGCTGTCGGCCTTCTACACGAAGGACAAAGTCAACGCGGTGCTGTCACCGTATGACGGTCTGTCGATCGGCATCCTTTCCTCCCTGAAGGGTGTTGGCTATGGCACGGCCGGTCAGCCCTGGCCGTACGTCAGCGGCCAGGATGCGGAGATCCCGTCGGTTAAGTCGATCCTGCGCGGCGAGCAGTACTCCACCGTGTTTAAGGACACGCGTGAACTTGCCAAGGTCACCGCCGATCTGGTCGACGCGGTGCTGCAGGGCAAGCAGCCGGTGATCAACGACACCAAGACGTACAACAACGGCGTGAAGGTCGTGCCGTCCTACCTGCTCAAGCCGGTTGCCGTCGACAAGACCAACTACAAGCAGGTGCTGGTGGATAGCGGCTACTACACCGCGGATCAGCTGAAGTAAGCCGGATGCGGTGCCGCGCGGTGCGGCACCGCTGCGTTTGAAACCGGGTGGGCGGTGCGCCGCACGCCCGGTAATCGGAGGAGCAGAGTGGAATCCATCCTCGAGATGCGCGGCATCACCAAGCGCTTTCCGGGCGTGGTTGCGCTGAAGGACGTGAACCTCGCGGTGCGAGCCGGCGAGATCCACGCGATCGTCGGCGAGAACGGCGCGGGCAAGTCGACGCTGATGAAGGTGCTCAGCGGCGTGTACCCCTACGGCAGCTACGAAGGAACGATCCGCTTCGAAGGGCAGGAACAGCGCTTCGAATCGATCGGCGACAGCGAAGAACAGGGCATCATCATCATCCACCAGGAACTGGCGCTGGTGCCGATGCTGTCGATCGCCGAGAACATCTTTCTTGGCAACGAACAATCACGTCGCGGCATCATCGACGAGGCACAGACACATCGCCGCACGGTCGAGCTGCTCGCGAAAGTAGGGCTCTCGGAGTCGCCGGATACGCCGGTCGGAGACCTGGGCGTCGGCAAGCAGCAGCTGGTTGAGATCGCGAAGGCGCTCTCCAAGCGTGTGAAGCTCCTGATCCTCGACGAACCGACGGCGAGCCTGAACGAGAACGACAGCCAGGCGCTGCTCGACCTGCTGCTGGAGTTCCAGTCGCAAGGCATCACCAGCATCCTGATCTCGCACAAGCTCAACGAAGTCTCGCGCGTCGCCGACACGATCACCGTGCTGCGCGACGGCTCAACGGTTACCTCACTCGACTGCAGCGGCGGGCCTGCCAGCGAGGATGTGATCATCCGTAACATGGTCGGCCGCGAGATGGCCGATCGCTACCCGCCGCGCACGCCGAATATCGGCGATGTCGTGTTCGAGGTGCGTGACTGGACCGTGATGCATCCGCTGCACCGCGAGCGCGAGGTCACCAAGGGTGTCAGCTTGAACGTGCGCCGCGGCGAGATCGTCGGTATCGCCGGCCTGATGGGTGCGGGGCGCACCGAATTTGCAATGAGCCTGTTCGGTCGTTCCTACGGCCGGCATGTGAAGGGCAACGCCTTCCTGAAGGGCGCGCAGATCGATGTCAGCAGCGTCGAGCGTGCGGTGCATAACGGTCTGGCCTACGTCACCGAAGACCGCAAGGGCTACGGCTTGGTGCTCGAGAACGAGATCCAGCACAACATCTCGCTCGCACACCTGAAGGGTGTCGCCGCGCGCGGGGTCATCGACGTTGGCCGCGAGTTCTCGGTCGCCACCGAGTACCGCCGCAAGATGCGCATCCGCAGCGCGGACGTGTTTCAGCACGTTGGCAACCTGTCGGGCGGCAACCAGCAGAAGGTCGTGCTCTCGAAGTGGCTGTTCTCGGAGCCCGAAGTGCTGATCCTCGACGAGCCGACTCGCGGCATCGACGTTGGCGCGAAGTTCGAGATCTACAGCCTGATGGCGCAACTGGCGGCCGAGGGCAAATGCATCATCCTGATCTCGTCCGAAATGCCCGAACTGCTGGGCATGAGCGACCGGATCTATGTGATGAATGAAGGTGCTTTCGTGGCCGAAATGCCGGCCGCCGAAGCGAGCCAGGAAAAAATCATGCGGGCCATCGTCACGGCCGGCAAAGAAGGCTGAAGTCGGGAAATGAAAGACATGGATACGATGATGGAAAGCGCGGCACCGGCCGCCAGCCGTGGCAAATCCCTGCTCGGCTTCGTGAAGACCAACCTGCGTGACTACGGCATGCTGTTCTCGCTGGCGGTCATCATGGTGTTCTTCCAGTACATGACCGAAGGCACGCTGCTGCAGCCCCTGAACATCACGAACCTGGTGCTGCAGAACAGCTACATCGTGATCATGGCGCTGGGCATGTTGCTGGTGATCGTTGCCGGGCACATCGACCTCTCGGTCGGCTCGGTTGCGGGCTTCATCGGCGCGCTCGCGGCGGTGCTGATGGTCAACTACCACTGGCACTATCTGCCGGCGGCGCTCGTATGCCTGGGCGTCGGCGCGGTGGTCGGCGGCCTGCAGGGCTACCTCGTGGCCTTCCACAAGATCCCGTCCTTCATCGTCACGCTGGGTGGCATGCTGGTGTTCAAGGGGCTGGCGCTGGCCTTGCTCGCCGGGCAGTCGGTCGGCCCTTTCCCGCCCGAGTTCCAACTGCTGTCTTCGGGCTTCATCCCAGATCCATTTGCTGGTGAAGCGCTACGGCTGACCTCGATGGCGCTCGGCGTTGTCGGTGCGGTAGCGCTGCTTTATACCGGGCTGCGGGCGCGGGCGAACAAGACGCGCTACGGTGCGCAGGTTGAGCCGCTAGGCCTGTTCCTCGCGAAGACCGGCATCTTTGCAGCGGCGATCCTGTTCTTCACCTACCTGCTCTCCAGCTACAAGGGCCTGCCGAACGTGCTGGTGATCATGCTGGCGCTGACGCTGATGTTCGACTTCGTTACCAAGCGCACAACGATCGGTCGCCGCATCTACGCGCTGGGCGGCAACGAGAAGGCCGCACGGCTGTCGGGCATCAAGACCGAACGGCTGTCCTTCCTCGCCTTCGTCAACATGGGCGCGCTTGCGGCGCTCGCCGGCCTGGTCTTCGCCGCGCGGTTGAATACCGCAACGCCGAAGGCGGGCCTGGGTTTCGAGCTCGACGTGATCGCCGCCTGCTTCATCGGCGGGGCGTCGGCCTCCGGCGGGGTGGGCAAGGTCATGGGCGCAGTGATCGGCGCATTCATCATGGGCGTGATGAACAATGGCATGTCCATCCTGGGTATCGGCATCGACTACCAGCAGGTGATCAAAGGCCTGGTGCTGGTCGCCGCAGTGTTCGTCGATGTCTACAACAAGAACAAGTGAGCGCTTGCGATGCATGAGCCGATGCCGGCATCCGCGATGAACTACGGCGACAACGGGGGCAAGCAGCTCAACCCGTTGTTGCCGGGCTACTCCTTCAACCTGTATCTGGTGGCCGGGGTGACCCCGATCATCGAGAACGGGCCGCTGGATTTCTTCATCGACCGCCCGAACGGCATGAAGGGCTTCATCATCAACATGACGGTGAAGGGCGAGGGCAAGGTGGTCGACGGCGATGAATCCTTCATCTGCCGCACTGGCGACCTGCTGCTGTTCTCGCCTGAAACCCCGCACTACTACGGCCGCGCGCCGGGTAGCCCGGACTGGTATCACCGCTGGGTGTACTTCCGTCCGCGTGGCTACTGGGCCAACTGGCTCAAGTGGCCGCACCCGACGCGACGCGTGGGCAAGCTGAGCCTCGGTTCGCCGGAACTGATCGCCGAGTTCGATGCGCTGTTCCAGGAAATCGACCGCACCCATCGCGGCGAGCGGCGCACCTCGGAAGAGCTCGCGATCAACCTGCTCGAACGGCTGCTGATCCGGGCCTACGAAGAGCGCCCGGAGAATCTGCCCAAGCCGATCGACAGCCGCGTGCAGGCCGCATGCCAGTTCATCGCAAAGAACCTTGCCGATGACCTGGGGCTGGACGACATTGCGCGGCATGTGTGCCTGTCGCCCTCGCGGCTCGCCCACCTGTTCCGCGAGCAGATGGGCATGAACATCGTGCGCTGGCGCGAAGATCAGCGTGTGCTGTTGGCAAAGCATCTGCTGCAGAGCACGCGCACGCCCGTATCGCGCGTTTCGGAAATCGTCGGCTACGAAGACCAGCTCTACTTCTCGCGCGTGTTCCGAAAACGGGTCGGCATCAGCCCGAGCGGTTATCGCAAGTCCTGCGACACCGAGCCTCATCCGCTGGTCGATCCGCAGTTGATGGCGCCGCTATCGAACTTCGCCTTCGAGGCCTTGCAGAAAGGGATCAGGGGATGACAATCCGCCTCGTGGCGCTTGATCTGGACGGTACGCTGCTCGACAGCCGCTTGCAGATCCGCCCCGAGTCGGTTGCGTCAATCACAGGTTTGCGTGAGCGCGGTGTCGACGTGATGCTGGTGACCGGTCGTCACCACGCCGCAGCGGCGCCTTACCATCGCGCGCTCGGTCTTGAACTACCGGCCATCTGCTGCAACGGCACCTACCTGTACGACTACGCGCGTGGAGAGGCGCTGATGCCGAATCCGTTGTCGCGCACCCAGGCGCTGTTCCTCCTGCGCAAGATTCGCGAGAGCGGCATCCACGCTTTGATGTACATCCGCGACACCATCACCTACGAGCGCATCGAACCCCACCTCGCGCGCCTGCTCAAGTGGATCGAGACGCAGCACCCGTCAGACCGCGCTGCCTTCCAGCAAGTCGCTCGATTCGAGGATGTGGCGGTCACCGCCGACATCGTCTGGAAGTTCGCGCTCACGCATCCGATCGCGGAGCCCTTGGTCGAGCTCGTCGCGGAGGTTCAGCGCGAAATGGGGTTGGCGTGCGAATGGTCAGGCAGCAACCGCGTGGATATCGCGCAAGGCGGCAATAGTAAAGGTGCGCTGCTCGCCCGCTGGCTTGCCGAGAACGCCATCGCGCCTGAAGACGTGATCGCCTTTGGCGATAGCCCCAACGACATCAGCATGCTCGAACTCGCTGGCGTCGGTGTTGCCATGGCGGGCTGCCTGCCCGAAGTCCGCGCGGCCGCAGACTGGCTCGCGGGGCCCAACGATAGCGACACCATTGCCCGCACGCTCGAGCGGTTCGTCACCTGACACTTCCGGCTACATGCCCCTCCGCCTAGGCAGGGGAGCCTGGGGGTCGTGGATCAGTTTGATCGCGCTGGTGTGCGTTTTTGGGGCGATGCTCAGGCCTCTGCGTCGGCCCAGCAGTTGGGCGTTTCGTACAGCCGAACCCGAGCGAGCTTCAGCCGACCGGCATACGCGTTGTCAAAATGCGGTGCGAGGGTGTCAAACGCGATTCGTGCCAGATTCTCGGCCGTTGGCACGAGCGCTAGGACCACCGTCTTGTGATCCGGCAATGATTCCAGAAAGCTGCGTACCGCCGTATCGTCGGCGTGCACCAGGAACGCGTGATCCCAGCGATCGACGATCTCGCGTTTTGCGATGAATTTGACGTCGGAAAAATCCAGCAGCATCCCTTCGTCCGACGACCCCTTGGTACTGATCGGCTCGCCTTGCAGCGTCAGTTCCAGCGTGTAGCGGTGGCCATGCAGATTGCGGCACTGGCTGGCGTGGTGCGGGATTCGATGACCTGCATCGAACTCCAGGCGGCGGGTAATTTTCATGTTCTGCTGTCTTACGGGTGCGTTGGTGCTGCCTGCTGAGTCCGTACCGGAGTCAGCAAAAGAAAACGGCATCCTGCAGGATGCCGTTTTTCATTATGCCGGGAAGTCGGGGCTTAGCCAGCCTTCTTCTTCGCCTTGGCTTCCTTCTTCAGGTTCTTCAGCAGATCCGGATCGGCCTGCTTCAGGTACTCGATCACGTCCAGATCATCCTTGCGGATCTTGCCGATGTCGACCTGTTCAACGTGCACCAGACGGAGCAGGGCTTGAACCGGGCGCGGAATGTTGCGACCGCTTTCATAGCGCGAGCCCCCGCTCTGCGTGACGCCGATCTTCGACCAGAACTGGGATTGATTCAGTCCAAGCTTGCGGCGGATCTCGCGAACATCAACCTTGTCGTTAGTACTCTTCATGATGGCAACCTCACTTCGTTTTTTTGCGCTTCCCCGACCGTCGTTATAAAAACGGCCTGCCTTGCGAAGACCGGAAACTGATCGTCCAGTTCCCGAATTATAGATCAATATCTGATTGCCATAGTTCCATATGCCAAGCCATTGTGCGAGCAACTGTTAAACAGTGTCACCCGGGATCTGCGGCGGGCAGGGGAGTTCGTGTACAATCGCGGGTCCTACGCGAAACAGATAAGACGATGGCTCTGATTGTTCAAAAGTACGGCGGCACGTCGGTTGGTACCACTGAGCGTATCAAGAACGTGGCCAAGCGGATCGCCCGCTTCCAGAAGGAAGGTCACCAGCTGGTGATTGTTGTCTCCGCGATGACCGGAGAGACCAACCGCCTGATCGGTCTGGCCAAGGATATTCAGGCCTCACCCGATCCGCGTGAGCTGGACGTGGTGGTGTCGACGGGTGAGCAGGTCACCATCGGATTGCTGTCGATGGCGCTGATGGAGCAGGGCCTCAAGGCGCGCAGCTACACCGGCCCGCAAGTCCGCATCCTGACTGACAACACGCACACCAAGGCGCGCATCCTCAAGATCGACGAGGACCGTATCCGTCAGGATCTGGACGAAGGCCATGTCGTTGTCGTGGCCGGTTTCCAGGGTGTCGACGAGGCGGGCAACATCACGACCTTGGGGCGCGGCGGTTCCGATACCACCGGCGTAGCGCTTGCCGCAGCCCTGCACGCCGATGAATGCCAGATCTACACCGACGTTGACGGCGTCTACACGACCGACCCGCGCATCGTTCCGGAAGCACGCAAGCTTGATCGCATCACCTTCGAAGAGATGCTCGAGATGGCCAGCCTTGGCTCCAAGGTGCTGCAGATCCGCTCTGTCGAATTCGCTGGCAAATACAAAGTCAAACTGCGCGTGCTCTCCAGCTTCCAGGAAGATGGCGAGGGCACGTTGATTACCGTTGAGGAAGATAGCAGCATGGAACAGCCGATCATTTCGGGTATCGCGTTCAACCGTGACGAAGCCAAGCTTACGGTTCTCGGCGTGCCGGACCGTCCCGGTATCGCTTATCAGATTCTCGGCCCGATCGCGGATGCGAACCTGGATGTAGACATGATCATCCAGAACGTCGGCCACGACGGCACCACTGACTTCTCCTTCACCGTCAATCGCAGCGAGTTCGACAAGGCCCGCGGCGTGCTCGAAGAGGTCAAGGCCCATATCGGCGCCCGTGAAGTGGTCGGCGACAAGGGTATCTGCAAGGTGTCTGCCGTAGGCGTTGGCATGCGCTCGCATCCGGGCGTCGCGAGCAAGATGTTCCGCACGCTGGCAGAAGAGGGCATCAACATCCAGATGATCTCCACTTCCGAAATCAAGATTTCTGTCGTGCTTGACGAGAAGTACTTGGAGTTGGCTGTTCGCGTGCTGCACAAGGCTTTCGAGCTGGATCACGCGAACTAAAGTTGTACCGGCGCGATTGACGGCGGAGGTAAAAAACCGCTATAGTCGCGCCTCTTAAGTGCGGAGAGTTGGCCGAGAGGTCGAAGGCACTCCCCTGCTAAGGGAGCATACGGGCTAAAACTCGTATCGAGGGTTCGAATCCCTCACTCTCCGCCAAAAGAAAAAATGCAGGTGTTAAAAAAATACTTGCAATGCGGAATTAGGTAGTCTATAGTTCTGTTCTCGGTTGCACCCGTAGCTCAGCTGGATAGAGTACCTGGCTACGAACCAGGGGGTCGGGCGTTCGAATCGCTCCGGGTGTACCAACTTCTTCAAGCACTTAGCCCAGTCCTCGGACTGGGCTTTTTGCTTTCTGCTGGTCGATGGCGCGTTTTGTGCCTGTACTGTGCCTGTTTGCCGCTTGCTTTCGGTTTCGTCGGGGACAGGGCGCACGTTCCTGCTTCCACTTCTGTTGGCGTAGCGCCTCGTTGATTCCCCGCAAAACTTCGCGCCACTCGGCAGACCGCGTGCCATGCTCGGGGGAGTCGCCCGCGGCCTTGTCGTGCCCTCGGTGGTACGCGGGGCAACATTGGTTTCTCCCTAAAGCGCCAATGCTGGATCAGTCCCATCTATTCCGAAAGTTGCTACGCTGAAAGTGTCGCGCATCGAACCGGATGCCGTCGGCTTCAGGAAGAAGCTTGGCCCGCAGTTCGACAACATCGGCAGCGACCCGGCCGTCGACAGCGACGGCCGCTTGACGTGGGGCGACCATGAGCAAGCACGGAAACAACAGGCGCAGGTTGTCGGAACTTCCCGACACGATGACGCCGGCACAACGCGCGTCGGTAGCGAAGATGATCGCTGACTACGAGAAGAACGAAGCGGCGCGAACCATCGCGGTAGGCGTTGGTGCCCAGGGGCGAAGCAACAATGACCCGACGCGGCTCAGTCCGGAAGAAATTGAGTCGTTGCGCCAAGGCGCGCGTGACGCCTTGGCTTCCTTGCGGGCGAATCGACTGCCCGATCTAGCTGGGACGCCACCAGCGATTAACAAGCGGCGAATCTCTCAGTTGCCGGACGCGACGACGCCAGAAGAGCGCGCCGCAGTGAACAAGATGATCGCGGACTGGGAGGCGAAGGAGGCGCTGCGGAAATGGGAGGGAGACCATCCACCAGTTGGTGGTTCGGAAGTACAGCCTGACACCACAATGCTGGGCGGGGTTTGACGCGCATGAACGTCAAACGTGCTGATTTTTACTGATTTCACGCGCGGCGAGGGATGCGCGCGAATGCGATGCAGCCACGGACTGACCAATTCGGTTCGTGGCCCACGTCGACCGATTTAGTTGTTCTATGCAAGGAGGAAGCAGTGCAAATGGACACAACGGCCCGGTTTGGATATCGAGATTTCATCAAACTGTGTCGTGTTACTGATCCTGAAAACTGGGAGGACTGTTTCTCGGTTCGTGGTGACGGGGTGTATGTTCGCGAGCATCAAGGGATCCTTACTCCGGCTGAACGGGAAGCGATTTCGGAGCACCCGACTGGCAACTTGAAGGAACCTGCCCTGCCGTTTCCGTGCTCGCTAGTGCAATTCCAAGTCTTCCTCGAACGACAAAGACTCTACCCATACGTGGATCCGTTCGACATGCTCGAGTGGGCATTGGCGCGTTCATCCCCGCCGAGTGCAAGTGCTAAGAGTGCGTCTGGATCTGCCGTAGTGCAGGAAACACTCTTGGTTTTGGTCGCAACGCTCTGCGACTACAAGGGGATTGACCATAAAGAGCGCGGAGCTGCTCGTCGGATCGCAAAAATGACCGAGGAGTTTGGCGTGCCGGTGTCCGATGACACGGTTCGTCGAGTCCTAGAAAGAATCCCAAACGCGCTTGAGAACCGCCAGAAATAAGGACTCGATGCCGCATGCGGTATTCATGAAACCGCATGCGGCCCTGCATCAAGATGGATCTAAGAGGATGCCTCCACCCTAACTTGGATGAGGAAGTATCCAAATGAACCACCTCCCCGAAACCGGTTTTCTTCGCCTTTCGCAAATCATCGGCAATCCCGATGCCGAACCGCCCATCCCGGCGATCATCCCCGTCAAAAAATCCTGTTGGTGGGCGGGCGTCGCTGCAGGCAGATTCCCCAAACCTGTAAAGCTCGGGCCACGAGTTACTGCGTGGCGGGTTGAGGACATTCGCGCCCTGATTGCATCAGTTTAGGGGACGAAGATGACTAAAAAACAATGGGCCGGAACGGTGGCGACCGTCCGACCCAAAGGACTTCTGATAGCCGTAATCCTACCGGAGTCAGCGCGCTGCAGGGATGTTCCTGTCACGCCAAGTCGCGCCGCAGCCAATGCCTCCAAGAGCGCGACTGGCAACGGAGGTGGCAATGACGGATTACTTTGATCGCATCCGTGAAGCCCTGCAATTCATCCCTGTCGGTGGGCATGACGAGCGGTTTCGCATCGGCTGCATGGTGAAGTCAGAACTAGGCGACGCCGGCCGCGACCTATGGGACGAATGGCGGGATGGGCGTGGTAACGATGAGGCCGCATACGTCTGGAAGAGCATTAGCGAAACCGGGCCGCTGAGAATCGGCACCCTGTTCCGTGAAGCCAAAGTGAATGGCTGGCGCGATGATGGGCGATACCAGAGGCCGACACCTGAACAGCTCGCCGAGCGGCGACGCATTGCGGCGGAGTTCGCAGCAAATGAGGATGCCGAGACCGCCCGCGAACGCGCCGACACTGCCTTGAGGGCGGCGGCGATTCTGAATGCGGCGACCGAAGCGAAAGCCGATCATCCATACCTCGCGCGCAAGCGGGTTCTACCGGTGGCAACCCTGCGGGAGATTGACGCAGGCGTGGCGGCGGAGATCCTTGGCTATGCCCCGAAGTCGGGCGCTGATGTGCTAAGCGGGCGTTTGCTAGTGGTTCCCGTCAAGCAGGGCAATGGCATCTCGACGCTGGAACTGATTGACGGCGCTAAACGCAAGGCCGCTCTTGCCGGGCGCGGTAGCAAGGTGGGTGGCTATTGGGCAAGCGAACGCCTTAGCAGTGGCGACGGTGAGGGCCTCACCCTACTGATTGGCGAGGGCGTGGCGACCGTGCTGTCTGCCAAGCAGGCGACAGGGCACCCAGCCATTGCGGCGCTTTCGTCCGGCAACCTGCGGACCGTGACGAAGGTGATGCGCGAACGCTACCCTGCTGCGGCACTGGTGATCTTGGCTGATCTAGTGAAGGCGACTGGCGAGCCTGATCCGCATGCGATCGAGGCCGCCCAGGCGGTGAGCGGGCTGCTCGCAGTTCCTGACTTCGGAGCCGACCGCGATCCCGCCGCCACGGACTTCAACGACTTGGCAGTGATCTGCGGGCCAGATTCCGTGGCGCGCGCCATTGCAGGTGCAAGATTACCCGCAAGGGGTAAGCAACTCCTCCGCAATCATGACGAGGCTGCGTGCGAATACGCGCGGGACGTGACTCTGATCCGCGCCTGTGATGTGACGCCCGAAGCAATTGCATGGCTTTGGAATGGTTGGCTCGCGGCCGGGAAGATGCACGTCTTCGGAGGTGCGCCGGGCACTGGCAAGACCACGATTAGCATGGGTCTGGCGGCGACGGTGACAACAGGCGGGCAATGGCCGGATGGCTCCCGATCCACAGCCGGGAACGTTGTGATCTGGAGCGGTGAGGATGATCCGGCCGACACGCTGATCCCGCGTCTGACACTGTCCGGCGCAGACCTGTCTCGGGTCTATTTCATCGCCGACATTCGGGATGGCAACGAACGGCGTTCCTTCGACCCGGCTCGCGACATGGAGCCGCTAAGGCGCAAGCTCACCGAGATTGGTGGCGTGCAACTGCTGATCGTCGATCCAGTGGTTTCAGCGATTGCCGGCGACAGCCACAAAAATGCGGAGGTACGGCGAGGCCTCCAACCCTTGGTTGACCTGGCTGCTGCGATGCGCTGCGCCCTGTTGGGTATCACACATTTTTCCAAGGGCACAGGTGGACGCGATCCGGTAGAGCGGCTGACCGGAAGCCTCGCTTTTGGTGCACTGGCCCGCGTGGTGTTGGTTGCCGCGAAGTGCCAGGAAGAAGGTCAGGATGGGCGCACCGTGCGACTCTTCTGCAGGGCAAAATCCAACATCGGTCCGGATGACGGTGGCTTTGAATACGATCTGCGTCAGGCCGAGCTCAAAGCGCATCCTGGCGTCTTCGCGTCATCTGTGCTTTGGGGCAATGCGGTGGAAGGCGCGGCGCGGGAACCGTTGGCCACAGCGGACGCCACGGGCGACGACGGTGAAGGTGGCACCTCTGCCGATGCAAAGCGATTCCTTTCGGACCTGCTGGCGGCTGGCCCGATGCGAGCCGGGGACGTGTTCAAGGATGCCGACCAGGCCGGATACTCCAGACGCAGCATCCAGCGTGCCGCCAACACGATCAAGATCGACAGGCGAAAGGACGGGATGAGAGGTGGATGGACGTGGCGACTACCTCCGAAGGTGCCAACCATCCACGAAGATGCCGTAGATGCCAGTCAAAAGAGCTTGGCGCCTTTGGCACCTTCAACACCTTCGGCCGCCAATTCGCTTGTCGAGGTCGAAATATGAACGCGGCGAGCATCATCCGCGAAGCGCACGCGGACGGGGTGCGGCTGGTGCTATCGTTAGTTGGCACCATCAAGGCGACGGGCGACGGCGCCGCCGTGAGTCGTTGGCTGTCTACGCTTCGCGATCACAAAGCAGAAATCATTGACGCACTCAAAGCCGGCCGAGGCGACGTTGACTCTCTTACCGCCCGCGAGGAGGCAGCAATCCGGGCATGGCTAGCGCTGATCGAGGAAACCGACCCGGCGACGATTGATGAAGTGATCTGCCGGTGCCGGTGGAGCGCGGATGTGCGGGACTACTTCAACTGGAGGGCGGAGTCATCGTCCCCGCCCGCCTGAGCTACTAACGGCCACTTGCAGCTTTTGGCCTCGACTGCGGGTGGCGAGCCGCAGGCGACTAATTGGCATTGAGGCGGCAAGCGCCGGTGACACATTCCTGCGCACGATGTGCCGAGTGCCGGAGAGCCAATTCGTTGCCTTAAGGTGCGACCCGTTCCAGCCAAGCTCTGTAGCGTCCGTCGGATTCCCCTTGTCGCATTGTGTGGGACTGATTGAACTCTTCGTCCATCCCGAAGATTCGCCAAACTAGCGGCGCCAAGTCGCTTGCAACACTGTTCGCGTGCGTGGCGTCTTTGAGTAGCTGAAGCGTTCGTGCTTTGTATTCGGGGAGTACGTCGGAGCCATACTCCTTTGCTTTCGCAAGCCCCGACAGATACATGAGCTTTGGCACCTCAGCGCTTGGCCAGTGCAGTGCCATGTTCAAGGGCCAATCTAGCATGTTGCGTTCGCCCCAGAGTCCGCTTTTTGGTGCGATGTTATTGGCGACGAGGGTCAGCATGAAGAGCTGGCCAAGCTCGGTGAGGTAAGGGGCCAGCGCGTCAGCAGGCGGGCGACGGTAGAACGCGTCGAGCGGTGTTTCCCGTTTTCGGCCCACGTGAGCCAAGATCTTCTGTTCAAGGTGACGCACGGCATCACCGATTTCGGCTCGCGTTGCGGTGGCCTCTTCGGTCACGTGGTGTGTTCGTGTTGCGCAATCCCACAGCGTCAGCGAAATCTGCCAAGCGTCTCCTTGATTGCCGATCTTGCCGGTGACCAACCAAGCCGTTTGCGACGGCACGATGTCGAACAAGCCTTCCACGTTCAGCTCTTCGCTGAACACGATGGGCCCTCCGCCATCAACGGCCAGCACGTATGTCGCAGCTGCGAAGTCCGTCCAGTAATGGGCCGATTCGGCGAGGTAGAGTGGAATCGCGCGCGTATAGCGGCCGACATCGTCTTCCCGTTGTTCCTCCGCCGCATTGGAAGCAGAGTCGACTTTAGCCAGCGCAAAGAAGCCGATCTGCGGCGCGTCGTCCGGTTTTTGATGCAGCAACCAATCCGGTTGTTGCAGCCCGTACTGCCAGATTGGCTGCGTGATCGCGACTGTGGTCGTCTTGAGTTGATCGGTGTCGATAGGCTTTGATGCAGTCTGCGCGGTCTTGATGTTCTGCAGTTCGTTGGCGAACCGATCCAGATGCTGTTTGTACGGCGCAAGGTTCAATGCATAAAGTCGGGCGAGAAGCGCCTCACCATCATTCACCCGAGCTAGGTGAACACACGCTTGCAGCAGATTAAGTCCAGCGCGCGGATCGTGTTTTTCTGCGTCGAACACCGGGCCCAGCAAATCAAGCATCAATTCGATATGTCCGTGGTTGCCCAGGTCGCCCGAAATCATCATCAGGGACTGCGCGTCAAACTGACCGCCGGCCAGCACCTCCTCATAAAGTCGTCGCGCCGAATCAAGCTCTTTGGCGTCGAGGTGGTGGCGCGCAATCCACAGCTGGGCTCGCCAACTGCCTGGCAAGTCCGCAACCGCCTGCAGCGCTCGCAGGTGGCCGGCATCACCCTCGCGGTCCACGTGGATCGCAGCCCACCACAGTAGGCCGTTTTCCATGTTCGGGTCTTTCAGCAAGGCTTGCCAGAGCAGTGCTTCAGCCTGCTCGTGAGCGCCGCGCTCGGCTTGAACCTTGGCCAGGTTCGTCAGCAGCGTCGCGGTCTCACCCACCTTCTGCACACCCGTTTTGAACGCCGCTTCCGCTGCATCGAGCTGGCCGGTTTTCAACAGCACGATGCCCTGGATCGTGAAAGCGCGCTCAGGAGTGCCATCGATCTCGGTCAACCGCCTTGAAGCCGCGACAACGTCGGCAGCGAAGCCGTCATCCAGCGCGGTGAGGATCAGGCGGTACAGCTCATCCGCGTTGTTCCACTGCTTTTCGAGATTGGGCAGCAACATCTTTTCGCGCCATTCATTGCGCGTGATCTTCAGTTCACGCCCGTAGGCGTCATACACCGTGATCAGCTGCTCTTCCGCTGGCGAGGCATCGGCGGGTGTCGTCTCTTGTGTAGTTGGAGCGGCGTTCTTCTTGCCGGTCAGGGCGGAGAGCAGGCGTTTGAACATTGTCGTCGCGTCAATAGATGAGAGGAACGGTGACTTCCCCGATCACGGGAAATTGCTTGCACCGCACTGTCCCCGGCTCGTTTGCAGGTCCGGTGCAGTGCGGACGAACCTGAGTCGTCCTGTTGGCCTCTGGGCGCATGGAGTGTAAGTTTGCCTGGCGTGCGGCTAAGCGAGCCCGATAGCCTCAAGAACAATGGAACAAAAGTCGGAGGTCGGCGTTCCGTGCGAAATCGGCACGACGCCAACACGGTGCGCGGCGATGAAAGCGCTGCTCTCCAGACCAAGTGCGCCGCCACCAGCGGGCACCAGGAGCAAGGACATCTCCGCGCGCTGATCACCCCAACGCAAACTGTCCTGATAAATGTGTGCTGATGACATCGCGTCGAGCACCGCAGAGCGGTGCGTTCGGTACTTTGCGTCCAGTACGGCGAACTTCTTGCCCGTCGCTGTTTCGCTGGTCAGCACGATATCTGGCCTGCGTTCGCCCGACAGGCTTCTGAATCCTCGCCATGGCGGCTGGTCGAATGCTGGGAAGCGAGGCTGCAGATAGAGCGTGACAACCCCATCGGCGGACTCGCCGCGATACACGATGCCGTCGTCGCGTTTTGAAGGGTATTTGCGCGACCAGACCAAGCCCGGAACGCTGTCTTTGATGCAACGGAACACTTCCAGAAAGCACCAGCGCTCATAGACTTCCCACGTGGGGCTCATCCACAACAATTCATCTCGCGCTGCGCCCGCAATACCCTGTCGCAGGATGCGCCAGCATGACTTGTAAGCGCGCGCGTAGGTCGGGTGGGCAGATATCGTGTTCAACGCCGCGGCGGATATTTCCCGCCGGCTCGCATGACTAAGTGGTGCGCTTGCGCAGGCCCTCCGCAAACTGCCCTCAATTCGGTTGAGATAATTTAGGCGATAGGGCAGGCGGGGCGCCACAGACGTTCGTGTCTCGCTCGATGCGTCGGATGCTGCACTGGAGACAAGTTCATCGCGGACGCTTCGCAGTCGCCTCAGCACTGCATGCACCACCGTCAGCAACGCGCGGTGCGCTGGCGTATCCAGATCTGGTCGAGAAAACGGAACGTCGAAGCCAAGTGCTGCTACAGCATCGTCCAAGTGTCCGGCCACAGCGGCCAATGCAGGCACATTGCGGCGCATTGCGATCAGTGAGCGCTGATCTAGCCGCCGCACCTGGTTGATTGGCAACACCTCGCGATCGTGCGTAGTGTGGGTCAGCGGACGCGCGGCAATCCGGTTCAGGGCGTGCAACAGTTCGTCGCCGTACTGACGAATGCGCGCGTACTCCAGTGCTAGCGCTGTAACCGCGCCTTCCGCGCCGATTTCGAACTGCGTGGATTCCGAGCCCATCAGCAGCGCGGGCTCCTGCTCGTAGATCGCATCGAGCATTGCCACAAACGCGTCCTGCCCCAACTTTGCGGGATCAGGGGAAACGTCCAGCCGGTAGCGGCAGATCACGCGCCCGGCGGTATCCATCAGCTCGGCCATCACCGTTCCGGCAAAGAACGCTGGCGACCATGTCCAAGCGTTCGTCTTGCCCGGCACTACGGTCAGCGGTACTTCGTCGACCACCAGTGAGCAGGGGGCCGGTCGAGCGGCAACGAACTCGCAGGCGAGCATCTCGCGAAAGCCTGGCGTGGCGACGCCAACATCGGGTGCCACTTCAAACTGCAGGCCGTCGGCGCGAATGCAGTAGAGCAACATCGCATCAGCGCCAGAAACGGGCGCTGCCGGTATGTTTCAGATCCTCAGCCAACTCGGTCAGTTTTGCTTTTGACTCCGCCAGCCCCGCGTCCTGAAGCACCTCGATAGCGGTCTTGAATGCCTCACGCAGGCGCGGGCTGTCTTCCCCTCGCAGCTTTGGCAGCACCTTGCCGTAGATCGCCTGGTCGAGCGCTTCGGCGTCAGTAACGCTGCCCGCCGAGCTCGCTGCGCGCACGTACCCAAGCACGTCGCCGACTGTGCGCCAGCCAAAATGCAGCCTCACCGGGCGCAGCGCCTTAGAAAGCGCGACCAGCGTGCTACGAATCGTCTCGACGGTGGCCGGCGCAAGTTCCGACTTTGCCCAGTCGGGATACTTGGCGATGTCGATGTCCCAGAACTCGATCACCGAACAACGATCCAGCACCTTGTCGCTCAAGCCGTGGGTCGTTTCGTCCATGTTCACGGTGCCGATGATGACCAGGTTCTCTGGGTAAGGTACGCGCGGCGGTACGCCACTGACTTCGCCCTCCTCAGCGTGAAGAACAATGTCATCGCCCGTCTCCATCGCCGAGAGCAGAGGGGCGAAGTACTGTTCGGGGTGAGACAGGTTCATTTCGTCGAGCACCACCGTATAGGGGCGCCCCGGGTCGCCGCTGGCTTCGAGCAAGAACTCAAGGAACGGCGTGCGCACGTAAACCTCTTGCGCCAACGGGTTCACATACCCGAGCAGGCTGCTCGGGTCATGCCAGCCCGGCTGAACCGGGATCGTGCACAGCCCCGCCAACGCGTCGCCCGCGTCGAGTCGCAGCGCCTTGCCATATGCGCGCGCCAGTGCGGTCTTGCCTGCGCCGCTTAAACCGGTGAGTACCGCGAAATGACGGCGGGGGTGGAGCCACAATCCGGCATGCAGTCGCGTGACCAGCGTCGGTGAGAATGGCGTGGCGCTTGGCATGGCGGCGATGATCTCTGCGGCGTTGGGGCTGCAGAGGGTTTCCTCCTCGTCCTCCTCGTCTTCCTCTTCCTCTTCTACTTCCGATCTCGTGAGCACATCGGTTGGTGGCTGCAGACACTCCGGCGTCCAATGGATCCGCGCGGCCCACTCACTGCCGTCGTCCGTCAGGCGCCACTTCTTGCCATGATCCAGTTTGATCAGCGCCATGGACTTTGCCCACTGCACCATTACGCCAGGGGCAAAATTGCTCTTCCAGCCGGGATTTGCCTTCTGAAGTAAGGCCACCAGTTCCTTCTGTGTTGCGGGAGTTTGCCGCAGGGCGAACAAGATGTGGTCGAACCCAAGAATCCGCGTCAGCAACCAGTCCGACGCTTCCGCCGGGTCCTGTGTCTCAAGCAGCGCAGCACCCCGCGGCGTCAGCCTGATCTGATTGCCCTCGGCAACCAGCGCACCCCATTCCGCGATTAGCGAATTGATCGTAGTCGCGATTGAGTTGGGGTTGAGCTTGGCGTTAACTGAGTGAATGTGGACCTTCAAGTCTTCACGGGAACACCCCTCGGCCGCGAACTGCAGCAGCTGTGGCAGCGTGTCGAAGTAACCCGAAATGCCCAGCATGCCACGCCGACGCCGCGCGGCAGGCAAAGGCTTCAGCTTTTCGTGCGCACCTGTGGCGCTCCCTTCAACGATGGCGTCTTCGCCCTGTTCCTCCAAGCCTGCAAGGTAGAGCATCCATGGCAAGGTCATCCGGGCCGCAGGGTCGGCACCCACCGCACCCAGCGCATCGGTCAGCGCATCGAGCACCCTGCGATGCAACTCCACCACGTGCAGTGTGTTCGCCTGCGGAATCTGCATCCATTGCCCCAGGGTGCGCAGTTTGGTCCCGTGCGCGATCGTCGAAAACTCCTCGGGGTGCAGGGCAGCAAAGACTCTGCAAAGCTTCAGGCGCGGCATGCGCTTAGTGAGCGTCGAGAGTCGCAACACGCATTCGTTCCACGCCTTCACCAGCCCCGCGGTGCGCTCAAGCGGCGCGGCAGGTAGCGGCGTCTGCTTGAGCGTCCAGAGATACTCGGCAAACGAGGCATCGTGCAGCACGGGTTCGATGTTCACATGACCATTGCCCGTGGCGGATATCGCCTGGTCGTTCCAGAGCCTGCGCTGAAAGTCGGGCGAAACGAATTCGTCATGCCCCACTGCGCCCACCATTGCGAGGTGGGCGCGCAGTTCGACCAGCCACTTCTTGTAGCTTTCTTCGCTGCCGTATTTCTCTTCAACCAGTTTGCTGCTTGCAAGCAGATCGTCTTTCGTTGCGAGTTTCATGACTTGCCGTTTCGTGCGGGGCTCAGGTTATTCGGGGTCAGGCGCTTGCGGCTTTGCGGCCGCGTTTGGGTTTGGGGGCGGCGTCGCGCTGGGTGGCGAGGCGTTTGAGGAGTTCGGTGGCGGGTTCGTCGTTTGGGTCCTGGGGGACGAGTTCGCCGCGGAAGGCTTTGGCGAGCAGGGCGGGGGTGAGCTGGCCGGCCTGCTTGCGGGCGGTGGCGAGGCGGGCTTCGAGGCGGTCGGCGAAGGCGAACAGGGTTTCGACGCGGCGGACGATTTCGTGTTGTTCTGCGCGCGGCGGTGTCGGAATTGGAAACGTCTTGAACAACGACAAATCAATGCGCAAGCGCGTAACGCCAAAGCAAACCGATTCGGTGATCTTCTTGGATGTCGGCGAATTGAAGTAGTGCATCAAATACTCTGTGCGGGCCACATCTTGATCTACCGTCATCTTCATCACATCTGGAGTGACCATTGCTGTGCCGATGCCCGCTGGATAAATGCAGGCGTCTCCAGGTGGGTCTCCGAGTTTCGTGACCAAAAGTTCACCACCAAAAACTGAGTATGGCTGGTGATGCTCCTTCCAGACCGCTGAATCCATAAAGTTCGGTTTGTGGGTTCGATACTCTCCCGCACCAACGTGGCGAAGGAAGATAATTGGGACACCACTGTCTCGAAAATCCTTGGCTTTAAAGATAGTGCCGAATGGGCCGGCGCAAATTGCGTTGCTATCAGCGGCGGCTAAGCGATGGTTTTCGATCCATGCCCACGACGGAGGAAGCGGGTGCAGCAGTTCAGCTTCTACTTGTATTGAGGCGCCGCGGACTTTGACGCCAGCCGTGCGCTTGATTTCTTTCGCGGATACTTCCAATTCGGCTTGATTGTCCTGCCCAGGATTCGTGGCGCGCCAGTCTTCGGTCAGGCGGCCGGAGGTGGCGGCGGCGAGGATGGATTGGCGGAAGCGTTTGAGCAGGGCGGGGATGCGGTCGAGGCGGTCGCGGCAGGCGTCCACCCGCGCCAGCACGGTGTCGAGCTTGTCGGCGATGCGTTTTTGTTCGGGGAGCGGGGCGAGCGGGACCGCAATACTTCCGAGCGTCTTGAGATACACGCCCTTCTGAGCCGTACCTTGTGCGCTATCACCAAGGATCTTCTGAACCAGCGGCGACTCCAGGGCGTATGAGAGGTATTGGCTGTCGAACGATGGAGCGCGAAGGACCGCGACACTACGCTGGAGAGCGAATGGGGAAACGTGGTCACCGACGACCGCCGTGCGACCGATGGTCCCCACAATTGTCATAAGGACGTCGCCAGCGCGAACGGCAGTGCGCTGATGCTCGACTTGAAAATCGGCTTCGCTAATCAGGCGGTATTCACCGAAGTTGATCCGACGATCTTGGATGTTTCGTGCGCTCAGCATTGGTCGCCCGATGTCCACGCCTTTCGGTGGATTGTGGGAGCCATCGACGATGCGATCGCAAATGTCGGAGAGTGAGGCGACGTGCCACCCGCGTGGCAATCCAATCATTCCACCACCTCTTCACCCAGTTCCTTCAAGATCGCCTGCAACTCCGCAATCGCGCCTTCGAGTTCGTTCATCGCCTCCTGCGCGAGCACGGCGGGTTCGGGCAGGTCGGCGGCGTCCTCCGCGTTGTCGTCTTTGAGCCAGGCGATGTCGAGGCTGTCACCGCGTTCCCTGATCCACTCGCGGGTGAAGCGGCGGAAGCGGCCCTGTTCGCCTTGGTCGGTGCGCGGGCCGTGGCTGGCGCCGGTGGCGGCGCGGGCCTGGGCGGTGAGCGGGGCGTAGGCGGATTCGAAGTCCTTGAAGTGCTCGCGGGTGAGCGGGGTGCGCTTGCCGAAGCGGGGCATGTTGGCGCGCAGGTCATAGACCCAGACTTCCTGCGTGGCGCCCTCGGCGTTGTCGCTGAGCTTGTCGAAGAACAGCACGTTGGTCTTCACGCCTTGGGCGTAGAAGATGCCGGTGGGCAGGCGCAGCAGGGTGTGCAGGCGGCACTTGTCCATGAGGTCGCGGCGGATGTCGGCGCCGACGCCGCTTTCGAACAGCACGTTGTCGGGCAGCACCACGGCGGCGCGGCCGCCGTCCTTCAGATGCCGGTAGATGTGCTGTACGAAGGCGAGCTGCTTGTTGCTGGTGGTGTAGGTGAAGTCGTCGCGCGTGGGGCCGCCGCCGCCCTTGGCGGTGCCGAAGGGCGGGTTGCTGAGGATGACATTGCTCTTGGGCAGGTCGGCACCGGCGCTGCCGAGCGTGTTGCCCAGGTGCACGACGCCGGCTTCGTCGCCCTCCATGCCGTGCAGCAGGCAGTTCATGAGCGCGAGGCGGCGCGTGCCGGGCACGAGTTCCATGCCGAGGAAGGCGTGCTTGCGCTGGAAGGCGCGGGCTTTCTCGTTGAGGTCGTAGAGGTTGTCGGTGCGGGCCTTGATGTAGGTGTCGGCCGCGATGAGGAAGCCGGCGGTGCCGGCGGCCGGGTCTTGCACGGTTTCGCCCGGTTGCGGGTCGATCAGTGCGACGATGCTGTCGATGAGCGGGCGGGGGGTGAAGTACTGCCCGGCGCCGGACTTGGTTTCGGTGGCGTTCTTCTCGAGCAGGCCTTCGTAGAGGTCGCCGAGGCCGTCGCGCTGGGCGGAGAACCAGTCGATGGCGTCGATGCTCCTGATGAGCTGTTCGAGGTGGCGCGGTTCCTTGAGGCGCGTTTGCGCGTCGGCGTAGATGGCGGCGAGCAGCGGGTCGGTGCTCTTGGATAGATCGAGCAGGGTGGCGCGGTAGTGGTTGAGCAGGTTGAGGCCGCTGAGTTTGGCGATGTCTGGCCAGCGCGCGCCGGCGGGCAGCTTGTGGCCGGACATGACGCCGCTCTCGGCGTTTTCGTGCTCCATCTTGATGAAGAGCAGCAGCACGAGTTCGGTGACGTAGTCGGAATAGTTGATGCCGTCGTCACGCAGGACGTCGCAGAGGTTCCAGAGTTTCTGGACGATTTCGTTGTTGCTCATGGTGCTTCCTGATTGAGCAGCGCGATGTAGGCGCTGTAGGCAAAGACGCGGTTGCGGCGGTTGCCGGTGAGCTCGCGGACGATGCCGAGGGTGTGCTCGAGTGCGTCCAGCGCCTTGCCCACGGTGGCCGGGGTGAGGCCGGTGGCCTGGGTGATGGCGTTGACGTTGGCGATGGGGCGGGCGAAGAGGGCGTCGAGCACCTGCGTGGCGGAGCCGGCGAGCCGCCCGAGCGCCGGCAGGCGGGCCTTGTCGGCCGCATGCAGGGCACTGAGTTGCTGCGCGGTGCTGACGGCCTGGCTGGCGGTGGCGGCGATGGCGTCGACAAAGAACAGCAGCCAGGCTTCCCAGTCGCCCACGGTGCGGACCTGTTGCAGGCGCTCGTAGTAGGTCTGGCGGTGGCGCTTGAAGAAGACGGAGAGGTAGAGCAGCGGCTCTTGCAGCACGCCGGCTTCGACCAGGATGAGCGGAATCAGCAGGCGGCCGAGGCGGCCGTTGCCATCCAGATACGGGTGGATGGTTTCGAACTGCACATGCGCGAGCGCTGCCTTGATGACCGGCGCGGTGGTGGTGTCGGCATCGTTGATGAAGCGTTCCAGCGCGGCGAAACAGTCGGCGATGTGGGTGGGCGGCGGCGGCACGAAGGTCGCCTCGTCGGCACGGTGGCCACCGATCCAGACCTGGGTGCGGCGGAACTCGCCGGGGCCGCGCTGGATGCCGCGTCCGGAAGTCATCAGCGCGGCGTGCAGCTCGCACAGCAGGCGATAGCTGATGGGCTGGCCTTCGCGGATGCGCTGCATGCCCAGATCGAGCGCCTTCACGTAGCAGGAGACTTCCTGCACGTCGTCCATCGGTACGCCGGGCAGGCCTTCCATTTCGTAGAGCATGAGATCGCTGAGCGAGGACTGTGTGCCTTCGATCTGCGAGGACATGACCGCTTCCTTGCGCACGTAGCTGTAGAGGAAGAGCTTGGCGTCGGGGAGCAGGGTGCTGATGGCGTCGAGCCGGCCGAGGGCGAGCAGGGCGTCGTTGATGCGCGCCTGGAGCTTGTCGCCGAATTCGAGCGGTGGCACCGGGGGCAGCGGGGTGGGCACGAAGGCCTGGCAGGGCACGCCGCCCGCGATGCTGGGCGTGAAGCTGCCGGTAAGACCGCGTTGCATGGCTAGGCTGGCCCGAAGTTAAAACAAGCGAGCATGTTATTTTAGTTTTGGCTTAAAAGTAAAACAGAGGCGGCGCTTGTTTCAGGTTCAGGCGGCCTCGGGCCAGATGCCGGTGGCGAGTTTATCGAGTACGTCGCCCAGCTTCCCGCCGAGCAGCCGGTCGAGCTGCTTGGCGCCGCCGTCTTGCTGGAAGGCCACATTGACGAACTGGGTGTCGATGACCACTTCGTGGGTGAGCTGCTTGGCAAGGCGCTCCAGCCACTTGCGCTGAATCGGTGTCCAACTGGTGAGTGCGAAGATGCGCTGCATGGCTTGTGCGACGCGCTGCTCGAAGGGGAGCAGGGCTTCGCCCAGTGCGGCCTGGCGGATGTAGCCGATGATGCTGGCGGCGATGTCGTGGTTGGTGGCATTGCGCCAGGCGGACTGCAGGCGGGCTTCGGTGAAGCCGTGCTGATCGAGCAGCAGGCGCACTTCCTTGAGCTGTTCGCGGGTGAGGTCTTTCGGGCGATTGACGACGACGGCGAGCGCGGCGGACTGGTTGAGCTGCTCGCGCACGAAGTGGTTGAAGCTGTCGAGGTAGTCCTCGGGGCGGTTGTAGGCGCCGTAGCTTTGCTCGCGTGCGACGAGCTCGTCCTTGTGGTCTGAGAGCACCGGCATGTAGGCGCTGCCGACGAGTGCTCTGACTTCGTCGATCTGCTGCAACAGCGCGGCTTGCTGGCGCAGGAACGCGGCGGCGTCTTGCGGGCCGAGAGCCTTGAGGTGCTTGTGCAGCTCGGCCGGGGCGACGCCCCAGAGGGCTTCGAGTTCGCCGAGGCGGGTTTTCAGTGCGGGCTTCTTCTCTGCCTTGTGGGTGGCGTCGCGCAGCACGCGCATCAGCTTCTGGCTGAGGGCGTCGAGCACGTCGTGGGCGTGGGTTTGCTCGCTGCGGCTGCCGGGGGCGTTGAAGCTTTCGGGGTTGTGCAGTTCGCCGAGCAATTGTTCGAGCGTGACGTTGGGGTCTTTGACCAGTGGCTTCATGGTGCTGACCTCTTGCAGATCGCTGTAGAGGTCGACCGGATCGTAGATCTTGAACACCGTCTTGCCGATTTCGTCGCAGCGGCGCGTGGCGCGACCGATCATCTGCTCGTAGAGGATGCGGGAGCGCACCCGGCGCATGAAGACGAGGTGCGCGATGCGGGGCACGTCGATACCGGTGGTGAGGAGATCGACGGTGATCGCGATGTTGGGGTAGCGCTCGTTCTTGTAGCGCTTGATGAGCTCGTTGACCTTGTCCGATTTGCCGGTGATCTTGCGCACGGCGGCTTCGTTGTAGGCCTCGCCATGCACGGCCTTGAACGCATCGTCGAGCAGGCGCTTGACCATGTCGGCGTGCAGATCGGTGGCACAGAAGATCATCGTCTTCTCTTCGCCGAAGGGGTCGAGCTCCTGCGCGAGTTGCTCGCAGATGACGCGGTTGAAGTCTTCATTGATGACGCGGCGGTTGAAGGCTTCGACCTCGAAGTTGAGTTCGTCTTCGAGTTCCGCCTGTTCGATTTCGCCAGTGCCGAGGTTGATGGCGCTGACGGTTTCGCCCTTGTCGAACTTGATGCCTTGTTGCGACAGCAGGGTCTGGTAGCGGATCGGCGGCTCGTGGTCGATGAGCCAGTCGTCGGCGACGGCTTCGCGGTAGGAGTAGGTGTAGACCGGGCGGCCGAAGATCTCGGTGGTGTGCCGGGCCGGGGTGGCGGTGAGGCCGACCTTCACTGCGTCGAAGTAGTCGAGCACGCGGCGATAAGTGGAGAGGTACTGGCCCTGGTCGCGCACCCGCAACTCGCCTTCGGACATTTCCTGGTCGAGCGTGTAGCCGCGGTGGGCTTCGTCGACGATGACGCAGTCGAAGGCGTCGATGCCGGGTGGGTCGTCTGACTGGAAGATGCGCTTGACCATGGCTTGCACCGTGGCGACCTGCACCCGCGTTTCGGCCTCGGCGGCCATGTCGCCGAGCTCTGCGATGTTGTAGATCTTGGAGAGCGGTTGGTTCTGTTCGAGCAGCGCGTCGCCGAAGGCATCCAGCGCCTGCGTGCCGAGCGCAGTGCGATCGACGAGGAAGAGGATGCGGCGGAAGCGCTCGGCTTTGAGGAAGCGGTAGATCAGGCCAATGATGGTGCGCGTCTTGCCGGTGCCGGTGGCCATGGCGAGCAGGCAGGCGCTCTGGTTGGCGGCGATCGCTGCTTCGACGGCCTGGATCGCCTTCTCCTGATAGGGGCGCAGCTGCAGGTAGGCGAAGCCTTCGGCCTTGAGCTTGGCCTCGGCCGCTTCCTTGCTGCGCTGGAGCTGGTCGAGCAGGCCTTCAGGCCTGTGGAAGTCCATCAGCGGCCGGGCGAGGTTCGCAGGGCTGCGGACATCGCGGAACCAGATGCCGGACTGTTCAGCGAGCTGCTGCAGGTAGGGGCGGCTGTTGCTCGAATAGACGAAGGGGATCTGGAAACTTTCACCCTGGCCGTCTGGCCACGGCGCCGGCAGGCCAGCGAGTTCCCATGCCGGCTTGAAGCCTTGTTCCTGCTGAAAGCCGCGCGAGTAGCGCTCGGCCTGCGGAATCTTGCCGGCGACGTTTTCGTTCTCCCGCTTTGCTTCGACCACCGCGATCGGAGAGAGCCCGGCGAAGAGGACATAGTCGGCCGCCTGCTTGCCGGTGGTGGGCCATTCAGCAATCGCGCGCTGCTTGCCTTTCTCTGGCCGCGTGCCCTTGGCGTAGGTGAGGTTCTGGGTATCGGCTTCCCAGCCTGCGGCGACGAGTTGCTGGTCGATCAGGATGCGGGTCAGCTCTTCGTTGAGGACGAGCTGCTTGCTGGCGGACTGCGTGGCTTGGGTGACCGACTGGGCGGCCTTCTGGCTGTCGGCCAGCTGGGTCTGCAGGTCGGCGATGCGCACTTCGAACTCGGCGCGAACGCGGTCCACTGCGGCGCTTTGTTCTTCAGCCAGCGATTGATAGGTGCGCGCTTCGACATCCATCTGCTGCGCGAGCACCGCGAACTCTTCCTTCTCACGGGCGAGCAGGGCGGCGAGCTGCTGGTTGGAATCGAGCGCCTCGCGCTTGCCGAGCAGCTCGGCCCTGAGCGCGTCGATCTCGGCATGCAGCTCCCGCAGTTGCGCGCTGGGGTCTTGCGGCGGGACGAAGGGGCCGGCCTTGAACGAGGCGCCCGCCTTGCCGAAAGACTGGTGGAACCAGATCGCGAGTGCGCGGGCAACCTTCAGGCCGTCCATCGCCTGCTTGTGCTGGGTGCGAAACTGATGCGTCGCCTTGTTGCCCTCGATGCGCAGCGTGTGGAAAAGCTCCCGCACCGTTGGGTCGAGCTTGATCTCGCGATTGAGCCGGAACAGCAGATCGGATTGGCTAGTCTCCGCATCGAACTGCACGCCAGCCCGCGCGGCCACGTCTTGCGCTAGTGCTTCACCGAGCTGGCGGAGCTTGATCAGCGTGGTGTTCGGGTCGGCGGCGAAGACCTGCTCGGCGGTTGTGGCCAGTTGCAGGAAGACAGGGTCGTGTTCCGCGAGAAACGAGAAATTGCTCAGCGTCGCCATCGTCCAAGTGAGGTGTCAGGGCCCAAACAGCGGAAGTATCGCCGTTTTGCATTCCAGCGTGTGCTTTGCGAGATGAGGGTTGATCACGCGCAGACGGCCCTGCACGGTTTGGCCCGCCGAACGAGTCTTGCGGCAATCGACAAGATCGCCAAGCGAGCACTCATGGTCGAAATTGTGTGTACGCGCCAGCCGGGAGGGGTGTCCGGTTTTCGGCCCGTCGGCCTAGGCGCGGCTGGGCTCAGTTTCGCCGGTTATGCCTGAGTCCGTCAGGCGCGGTTCTTGAGCGTCAGCACGTGATCGGCGGCGCTGGTCAGTAGTTCGATCCGTTCGCCAAGCATTTGCCAGGCTTCGCGCATTTCGCGGGCGTAGTCGTGCCGCTGGTAGATCCGCTTCATGCGGTTTTGCTCAAGGTGGTTCAGGCAGCGCTCGACGACTTCCGGCAACACGCCAAGCGCCACCATCATCGTGGCGCCGGTGCGGCGTAGATCGTGTGGTGTCCATTTGCCTCCGGGCAGAATGAGCGCATCAGTGCTGGATGTGCGATTGCTCATGGCGCCCCGGTCGCCCCGTTGGCGGTCGCCGATCTGCTTGGCAACGGATTTCACACATAGGTGCTGGTCGTGGTGCTTTGCGGGCATGACCCACGGCGATGGAATCAGTCGGCCCGCTTCGTCGGTGACGGCCCCGGACAGGGGGCGCAGCTCTTCGAAGCAGCGCAGGGCGAAGTCCGATAGATAGACGACGTGCTCGCGCCCGTTCTTGGCAACGTCTGGCGGAACCGTCCAGGTGCGGGCTTCGAGGTCGATGTGCTCCCAGCGCGCTTGCGTGATTTCACCGACGCGGCAGCAGGTTGCCAGCATGATCCAGATGGATAGCTCGGTAGTCTTGAGCAACTTGCCAGTCTGAATGGCGGCGGGGAGGGCGCGGATCTCGGCATCGGTTAGCACCCGCTCGCGCTCGTCGGCCTTGGCGCCAATGTCGGTGCGTTTGATCGCGGCGGCGGGGCTCGCTTCGATCCAGTCAAAACCCACGCAGTAGTCGAAGAACTGCCGCAGGTCGGCGGTCATGTGGCGGGCTAGTACCAGGGCGCCGCGTTGTTCGATAGCGGCCAGCAGTTCGCGGACGTTACCCTTCGTGATGTCGGCCAGTGCCAATGCCCCGATCTTGGGGAACACATCCCGCTCGAAGCGGCGGATCAGTTCGTCGCTCTTGGGTTTACCGCTGCGCTTGCCGGGGGCAGCGAACCAGTGGCGGGCGGCCTGTTCAACGGTGCGGCGCTGGGCAATGCGCAGCTGTTCTGCTGCCGCTGCGGCGCGCTCCGCAAGGTGCCTCGACTCGTCGGCCTCGCGTTGGGCTTGTTCCAGTCGCGCGATCTGCTCCAAGTGATCGCGAACGTTCTTGACGCCGCTTTGATAAAGCTTCGACAACTCGCCGGCCTTGGCGCGCGCCTGCGCCAGCGTAAAGCCATGCACCCCCTTCGGGTCGTACTTGCCAATCGGATAGCGGTCCTGCTTGCCTTCCGCATCGTTGTATCGGAAGTAGAACGCGGCAGCGCCGCCGCGCGTGATGCGGGCGGTGAGGCGCCCAGTCCCCTTGGTGCCGGGGTCCGTAAGCCAGTTTGACGTTTTGCCGTCCTCGAGCCCCATCTTCAGCTCTTTGTCGGTGATATTGCCCATAGTGCGCCGCCCTTGTACCTGTTTGTACCTGTACTGTGCCTGTTTGGTGCTGGCTCTTACGGGATTTTGCCGGACAGCCCTGGACGATGCAATTGGCTGTAAGTCAATTAATACGGTGGTTTTTGATCTTTTCTCAGGATCGAGTGGACTCAGCTGGATGGATTGTTACCTATCTACGAACCAGGGGGTAGGGCGTTCGAATCGCTCCGGGTGTACCAACTTCTTCAAGCAAAAAGCCCAGTCCTCGGACTGGGCTTTTTGCTTTCTGGCGCCAGTGGTGACACTTTTGGTGACACCTTCCGATCCAGCGCCAAATGCGCCCAAGCAGCCTTTTCGACGGCCTTTGGTGCTCATCTCGTTGGGCAGGGTTTGACGATGACGCCCATGACTTGGGGTCTGACGCTTTGTTTGCGGGACCGTCTTTGCGGAGCCGGGAGCAGCGAGATTGGGTGGGTTTGCCCATAAGCGGGCCGTTCGAGTTGCAAGACTAGTGGCGCCGTGAGTCGATGACTCTACCGGCGGTGCAGCACTGCATTGCCTTCGTCGTTCGTTTAGCTTCGGCGGCCTGAGTAGCGGTCCCGTTCTAGGCCATGGCGTGCGGCCTCCGGCCTGAATTGCGGATTCCGGTGCCGCTGATTGGCATCACGGCGTCTATCGAAAGCTCGTCACCCGCGGTGATTCGGTGGGTAGTCTTCCCAGGCTGGAAGAGGACCTTACGCTCGCGCATCGGCGCGCCTGCGTTCAGAGAAAGCTGTCGCTCGGCTGAGTCCCTTGGGAACCGGACATTCGGGTTCCGAGAATTGCTAACCGCTTGAGCTGCGGTCGTGTCTTGCGAGGTTGTGGTTGCCGTCGTCCAATACGGCGCTTGCGAATTTCAACGTGTGAGCCAGGATGGCTGGGCCGTCGGCGTCAGCCGGCGGCACGCCGTTCAAATCAGTCCAGCCGTCGTTGAGCGAGACGGCTCCACGCTTCTCTCTCGTTGCCGAGACACGTTGTGTCCTGTCGTATCCCGCAGGGCCGTACTTGAGAGGCTCACGCGGAACTCATCGAGGTCTGGCGCCACACGTCTGGTGAGACGCCGCACGCTTTCTTGAAGGCGCGCCCAAAGGCGCTGCAGTCGGAATAGCCAAGGTACGCGGCGATCTGTCCGGCGGTGAGGTCAGTATCGCGCAGGAGTTGGGACGCCACTTCCCTACGCGCAGCACTCAGCTCCTTCCGAAACGTGGTGGCATAACGTTGGAAGATTCGGTTCAAGGTCCGTTCATGGACGCCGAGGGCATTGGCCAGCGAGGCTTGGCACGGCGTGTCGTGGGTCAGGATCATCGTTCTGAGTTGTCGCCGGGCGAAGTGCCGCAGGTCGATGGGGGCGGACGTCAGTGCTTCATTCGGCGCCGGTACATTCGCGCGTGCTTGCCCCTGATCTGCCAAGGCGTTCGGATAGTCCAGCCAAGCTTTTGAAAATACGACGGCCGAGATTTCCGATTGATAGCGAATATTTGCAGAGCCGAAGTGCTGACTAAATAAGTGAGGCCGATCCGGACGACGGCACGGCAGCCGGATGTCAAGAGGCCTCCATCGCGGGCCACAGATCTCTTTAAGTAGCCTGTAGGCCATGAGGATCGCCCCGGCGTTCAAGTGTTCACAGCCAGGGCAATCGGGTACGTAAACGCCGTAGGACAGGTATACGAGCTCGCCTTCGATGGCCAGCGCCACAACGGCGCCCGTATCGTGAACATGCATCGAGTCGACCAGACTTCGCAGTGCAGATCGAACATCCGGTGCAGCCCGCATCAGACGTCCCACTGCGCCGAGATCGCGCGTTCCCCCTTGCGCCGCGACGAGGAGCGGGAGATCGGGGCGCCCCGAGATTTGCGCGCCTCGGTTCAATAGCCAACCAACGGTGGCGTAGTCCAGGTATCGATCCTGATCACGCAGGTCCGCCTCCGTTAGGGATCGCGCGGCGAGCAGCGGTTCGGGGTCGATGCCGAGCCCACGCAAAGCCCCTGGCAGATAAGCAATGATGCTGACGCGCAACTGCCCCTCGCGGGGGGGCAGTTGCTTTTCGGAATTGTCCAACTCGTCCATCCGTGCTCCCTTTGCCGATGCTCTGACACGACTGCTTGGGCCGAACCCACCACCGCGTTGCGGGCGCGTGCTCCGTGCTTGCCGCGCGCATTGTGGTCGCAATGTAACGCGTAGCGCCCACCGGCGACCGTGTTGAGTTGCATTCCCTGAGCGAAAGAAAGAACGCTGGCCGAACCCAAGGGCTCGGCCTTTCGCCTCAGATGCTCCTTCGGTCTTGTTTGTTCCGACCAGGCGAGTTCGCGTTCGTGTGGCGGTGCTGCCGAGCATGCATGCTGTCGGCGCAAATCGCCCAGCCAAGCATTGAATGCAGATCAACTTGTGTCGCACTAGTGTCGCAAAATGTCCAACCGGTCTTCTATATCAGTGAAATGATTCGAGCGCCTCACTGTGGTGTTCAGAGGTTGCCCCCCATACGGCACTCCGACTGACGACTGTTCAACGGTCCAGGTCGATGAGTGCCGAGAGATCGAGGACTGGACGATGCGAATTCAACTAAGTCTCTCTGCCGTGCTGCTGCTGGCGACGATGACGGCATCCGCGCAAACCTATGTGTACCCGGCAAAAGGACAGTCGGCTGAGCAGCAGAAGAAGGATGAAGCGGAGTGCTACACCTGGGCTGTTGGTCAGACTGGATTCGACCCAGCCAAGCCTCCGCCTGCGCCAACCACCGCCGCAGCCCCGCCGCCAGCGCCGAAGCCGAGCGGCGCACGGGTAAGGGGGGCGGCTGCCGGGGCAACGGTGGCGGCCATTACGGATCACGACACGGGTGACGCGGCCGTGGCTGGAGCGGTTGCCGGTGGGGCTGCACAACGTGGCGCCAAGCGCCAAGCCAGCCAGCAGCAAGCCGCTGCCCAGCAGCAGGCGGCACAGCAGCAAGCCACGCAACAGCAGAACCAGACGTCAGCCTTCAACAAGGCCCGTTCGGCGTGTCTGGAAGGGCGCGGATACACGATCAAGTAGGACTCTTCGCCCTACGCAATGAATTTCATCCGACGCCGAGGCGCGCTCAAGCTCGGCGCAAAGATGAAATCCGCCGGGTGGCCGGCCCGACGAGTCTGATTTGTTGTGCGGTACTGGCGCGGGTGGCGACAGATCTAAATGTTCTTCAAAGGAGTAGTCGACATGCTTGCGCGTTCTGCCTTTACAGCCTTGGCTTTGTGCAGTGCAGCCGTTTCGACCAGCGCGCTGGCGGGCAACACCGACGCGTGGTCGGTGACTGGGGGGATCTACGCCTACCTGCCGACGATATCCGGCACTTCCGCTTTTTCGGTGCCACCCAGCACGGGTGGCAGCGAAGCGAGCGTGGATATCAACAAACTGCTTGACCACCTTAATGGCGTATTCATGGGGTCCTTGGACGTTCGCAAGGGCGAATGGGGCGGCTTTACTGATCTGCTCTACATGGATATCGGCGGCACGAAGTCGCAGACGCGTGCCATGACGATCGGACCGGCAGGCTTGCCCGCCGATGCCACTGCCACTGCTGACTACAGCCTCAAGGGAATGGTGTGGACCTTGGGTGCCTACTTCCACGCTGAAGCGAGGCCAGATCTGAATGTCGACCTGCTGATGGGGGCGCGTTTGCTGGATCTGGATCAGTCCTTGGGCTGGACGCTTGCCGGCGACGTGGCGTCGGTTCCTGTCATCGATCGTGCGGGCCATCGTGCGGCGGGGATCAAAAGCTGGGACGCCATCCTCGGCGCCAAAGGTCGATATGTATTCGGCGAGGGCCGCAAGTGGTTCATCCCCTTTTACGTTGATGTCGGGGGCGGCGACGCCGACTTGACGTGGCAAGCAATGGCGGGGCTCGGCTACTCCTTCGGTTGGGGCGATGTGCTGGCCTCCTGGCGCCACCTCGACTACGAGTTTGCCGAAGGGAAGGCGCTGCAAAACTTGGCATTCGATGGCCCCGCGTTTGCTGCGGTGTTCCATTGGTAATTGTTGTTCAACCCGGCTGACATCTGAGGTCGACGTTCGATCGCGTAAGTGTTTTCGAAGTGACCTCGTGCTCGACTCATTCTGGATGGAGTAATTGATGAAAATTCGCTCACTGGTCGCCGTTCTGGCTTGTCTTGGTATGTCGTTCAGCGCGATTGCGGACGATGCATCTGGTGCGTTTGTTTCGGTGCCCGGCAAGGCTGCGCTGCTTCGTCATCAAACGGTCACCGGCCAGGTCACGGCGGTCGACCCCGCCACGCGCGTGGTGAAAATCAAACCTACCAACGGGGAAGAGCGGGAAATCGTTGCAGGCAATGAGGTCCGCAACTTTGCCCAGATCAAGGTTGGCGACAAGGTGAGTGTGGAAGCGATCCAGGCGCTCACACTTGAGCTCAAGAAAGGCGGCGCCGGCATCCGTGAGCGTGTTGACGCGGTCGATGCCCAACGCGCCCAGGAAGGTGAGAAGCCGGCGGGTGCGGTTGGTGCCAAAGTCACCGTATTGGCCGACGTGACGAAAGTGGACAAGAAGAAGAGCACCATCGACCTGCGTGGCGTGCACCACTCCCTGACACTGAAGATCAGCGATCCGAATCAGCTAAACCTGATCGCTGTGGGCGATCAGGTTCGCGGTACCTACGTCGAAGCGGTAGGCGTCGCGGTGACACCTGCGACTGGCAGCAAGCAGTAACGGGCGCCAAGCGAGCGCGTCCGAACGCAAGACTTGGCTGTTGATCGTCAGGCCTGCCGTTCGGACCGTTCAAACAATGAATGGAGGGGCCGTGCAATGACACGCAGGACTAACGTTTACCGAACTCTGGCGCCCGCGGTGGCGTCGCTGTGTGCGACGGGCGCCGTTGCGCAGACGGCAATCGATCGGTCGGTATTGCCGATCGCCGAACCGAAGCGCCCAAAGTACACCGAAGTCGACGCGCGCAACGTCAAATCGCCGGCGCTGTTTGAGGTGAAGGCGCCGCAGGCGGCGCCAAACGTGGTGATCATCCTCCTTGATGACATCGGGTTTGGCGGACCCAGTACCTTCGGCGGACCGATCAACATGCCGGCGCTTGATCGCCTTGCCGAAAGCGGTCTGCGCTACAACAACTTCCATACAACGGCGCTGTCGTCACCCACCCGCGCCGCACTTAAGACTGGCCGTAACCACCACTCGGTGAACATGGGGTTCATCACCGAGATGGCGACTTCGTTGCCGGGTGCGACCGGCCAGGTGCCAAGCAACGCGGCACCGCTCGCAGAAGTCTTGCGACTCAACGGCTACAGCACGGCGGCATTCGGTAAGTGGCACGAAACCGCAGCGTGGGAAACCAGTATCGCCGGGCCGTTTGATCGTTGGCCCACTCGTCAGGGCTTTGACAAGTTCTACGGCTTCCTGGGGGGCGAGACCAACCAGTGGGCGCCGTATCTGTATGACGGCACCGCACAGGTGGAATTGCCCAATGATCCCAACTACCACTTCATGTCCGACATGACGGACAAGGCGGTGGCATGGATCAAGCATCAGAAAGCCCTCGCGCCGGATCGGCCGTCCTTCGTTTACTTCGCGCCAGGGGCGACACACGCGCCGCACCATGTTCCGAAGGAATGGATCGAACGTTGGAAGGGTAAGTTCGACCAGGGATGGGACAAGATCCGGGAAGAAACGCTGGCGAGGCAGATCCAGATGGGCGTCGTGCCACCGGGAACCCGGCTTGCGCCGAAACCTTCAGCGCTCAAAGATTGGGACACGCTATCGGCCGATGAAAAGCGCTTGTTCGCGCACCAGGCCGAAGTCTTCGCCGCCTACGCCGAATACGCGGACCACGAGATCGGCCGCATGCTCAAGGCCTTCGAGGATGTGGGGCAGGCCGACAACACGATGGTCGTCTACATCGCGGGTGACAACGGCACCAGTGGCGAAGGCGGCCAGAGCGGCATGTTCAACGAGTACACCTATTTCAACGGTGTGCAGGAAACCGTGCCGGACATGCTCAAGAAGATCGACCAATGGGGCGGGCCTGAGACCTACCCGCACATGTCGGCTGGTTGGGCTGTTGCATTCGATTCGCCGTTCGGGTGGATGAAACAGGTGCCGTCTGACTTTGGCGGAACACGCAACGGCATGGTTGTGAGTTGGCCCAAGCGCATCACAACGCGGAACGAAGTGCGTACGCAATTCAGCCATGTGATCGATGTTGTCCCAACCGTGTTGGAGGCGACGGGGCTGCCAGTGCCGAAGAGCGTAAATGGCGTGAAGCAGATTCCCATGGAGGGCACGAGCTTCGTTTATTCGTTCGATGCACCGAAGGCAAAGGAACGCCACACGACACAGTATTTCGAGGTGGCCGGCAACCGTGCGATCTACCACGACGGATGGTTCGCTCGCACGATTCACCGCGCTCCGTGGGAGGCAAAGCCGCGTCGTGCGCTGTCCGACAATTCCGCGTGGGAACTGTATGACGTTCGCACGGACTTCAGCCTCGCAAATGACCTCGCTGCAAAGAATCCGAAGAAGCTTGCCGAGATGCAGAAGCTGTATCTCAAGGAAGCGGCGAAGTACAGCGTGCTGCCTATGGATGATCGGCTCTTTGAACGCTTGAACGGTGAGACGGTTGGGCGGCCCGACATCATGCGTGGGCGCAAATCGATCACGCTCAGCGAGGGCATGACCGGGATGATGGAAGGCGTCTTCCTCAACGTGAAAAACCGCTCCAGCGTGATCACCGCCGACGTCGAAGTTGACGCATCTGGCGGCAACGGGACGGTGTTCGCGCAAGGCGGGCGTTTCGGCGGTTGGTCCTTGTACGTCAAGGATGGCGTGCCTGCCTACGATTACAACTTCCTCGGCATGCAGCACACGTCGATCAAGGCGCCGAAGAAACTCGCTGCCGGAAAGTCGACGCTGCGCTTCCAGTTCGACTACGACGGCGGCGGCCAGGGCAAGGGTGGGCAGGGCGCCCTCTTCGTCAATGGCGAGAAGGTCGCAGAAGGGCGCATCCCCGCGACCGAGGCGGGCTTGTTCTCGGCCGACGAAACGGCAGATGTTGGAGTCGACCTGGGAACAGCCGTGGTGGAGTCGGTGGGGGCCGAGCATAAGTCCCGCTTCACCGGCCGCATTCCAAAGCTGACGATTGAAGTGAAGTAACACCCGCAGTGCTGCCGGGGATTCCCTGCAGGGGGATCTCCGGCCTTCAAGGTTCAGGGGGCAGATTTGACGAATGCGTCCGCTGTTGGCGGTAAGCCCGGAATCCATGTACTCGCCAAACCGATCGGCGCAGTGTGCGACATCGCGTGTGATTACTGCTTTTACCTCGAGAAGCGAGCGCTTTTCCCGGGTAGCGAGCAGTTCAAGATGCCCGAGGCGGTACTTGCGAAATACATAGAGGAATACGTCGCCGCGCAATCCACCCCGGTGGTGGAGTTCGTCTGGCACGGCGGTGAACCGACGCTGCTGGGCATTGACTTCTTCCGCCGCGTCGTTGAGTTGCAGCAGCCTTTCCGTGCGCAGCGTGAGATCCGTAACGTGCTGCAAACCAACGGCCTGCACCTGAGCGACGAATGGTGCAGGTTCTTCAAGCAGAACGACTTCTTTATCGGGATCAGCCTAGATGGGCCGCAGGCCATCCACGATCGCTACCGAAAGGACCGCCACGGTGCTGGCACTTTCGAGCGCGTCATGGCCGGTGTTCGTCTGCTGCAGCAACACGGGATCGAGTTCAACGCACTCGCCTGTGTGGGCAGGGAGACGGCACACCACCCGCTAGAGGTCTATCGATTCTTCAAGGCAGCGGGCATCAACTTCGTTCAATTCACGCCGATCGTGGAGCGCGAGCCCGATGCCGAAACCAAGGCAATCAAACTCTGGCTCGCCCGCCCGTCGGTCCTTGATCGCCAAGAGCCCAATGCGCGCGTTACACCGTGGACCGTCGAGCCTGAGGCCTACGGCGACTTCCTGATTGCGATCTACGAAGAATGGGTGCGCCACGACGTCGGCGCGGTCTTCGTCATGAATTTTGAATGGGCGCTGACGGCGTGGCTTGGCGAACCATCACCTGTTTGCATCTTCGCAAAGCAATGCGGGCGAGCGGTGGCGATGGAGCATGATGGCAGTGTGTTTGCGTGCGACCACTATGTCTATCCGGAATATCGGCTTGGCAACGTGATGCGTGATTCGCTTGAGGCGATGGTCGATCGTTCGGTGGCGTCCGGCTTTGGCCCGCACAAGGAAGCGACGTTGCCACAGTACTGCCGTACTTGTGAGGTGAAGGAAGCCTGCTGGGGCGGCTGCCCGAAGCACCGCTTCGCGATGACGCCGGACGGCGAGCCCGGGCTGCATTACTTGTGTGCGGGCTACAAGAAGTTCTTCAAGCATATCCGCAAGTACCTGCGTGCCATGGCGACCTTGATCGAGAACGACCTTCCGGCCTCGGCGGTGATGGAGGCAACCAAAGGCCCCTTGATCATCACGAAAGCACCACCGCGTGAAGGCAGTGCCGTCACGATGGGCATGAACGCCAAGGCGAGCCCGCCCTCCGGTGGGTCAGTCTGAGATATTCGACCTGCGAGGCCGCGACATGAGGCGTTTCAGATCACTTTGCCGAGCGCTAATACAGGTCGTGCTCGGGGCGCTGGCCATTCAGTGCTGCCATGCGCAGTCGCTCGAACCGCGCAACTATACGAACCTGCCGGTCGGCATGAATTTTCTGATTTTCGGTGCCAGCCACTCGAGCGGCGGGATTGCCTTTGATGCTGCGCTTCCGGTCCGGAATCCGGAGTTGGATGTCTGGACGACCGTTGTAGCGTATGCGCACGCATTCGAGTTCCAGGGCCAGACTGGTCGCATTGATCTGGCGTTGCCCTATGCACAGATGTCGGGCAATGCTGAATATGCCGGCCATCGAACCGACCGCGAACAACATGGTTTCACCGATTCGGTAGTCCGCCTGGCGTTGAACCTGAAGGGGGCACCGCCGCTGACCTTGCCGGAGTTTGCACGGTTTGAGCCCGATTTGATTATCGGGACGAGTCTGCAAATTACGGCCCCGACGGGCAGCTACGACCCGGAATACGTGGTCAACCTTGGCACCAACCGCTGGAGTTTCAAGCCGGAGCTTGGGCTCTCCAAGGCGTTTGGGCCGCTATCGCTTGAGTTGGCGGGCGCGGTCACCCTGTTTACGCAGAATACCAACTTCTACGGTGGCAGTACGCGTCGGCAAGATCCGCTCTATTCGGTACAGGTGCACGGCGTTTATAACTTTGCCACTGCGGTGTGGGCCTCCATCAGCGCTACGTATTACGGCGGAGGGCGGACCTATGTCAACGACGTGGCTGATGACGACCGCCAGGAAAACTGGCGCATCGGCGCCGCCTTTTCGGTGCCGATTGGTCGCCACTTTTCGGTGAAGCTCTCCGCCAGTGATGGCGTATATGCCCGAACCGGCAACAACATGAGTCTCCTGAGCCTTGCATTGCAGACCCGTTGGGGGGGAGGGCTGTAAGCACGTAAATGTTCGATAGCCAAGGCCGTGCACGGTGTTCGTACGCAACAAAGGTTCGAAGGTGCGCTTTTACCAATCCATTGATGAGAACCAGAATGTCCAGCGCTTTTGGTTCGCTCTGCCGGGTTCCGCTGCCAGCTGCGTTCACGTTAGCGAGCAACGACGACACCTATTACTCACGAGTTTCAGGAGGAGAAGTGAATGAAGGCTAAACCCATGATGGCCGTGTTCGCTAGCGTGCTCGCCTGCGCGCTGGCCGTAAGTCCGGCGCAAGCGAAGAAGCCGCCGAAAATGAAGATGACGACCGAGATTCCGGCAGGCGTCGCCATTCCGGACAAGGTCGAGACCCGCTTGGGTACCTTGAAGTTCTTCGACGGTTTCCCTGACGACGCGACCGTTGAAAAGCTCTACGACAATCTCGATTTCCAGCGCGCCGTGCAGGCGTATTTGTTGGGGCTCGCGCCGGTCAATCAACTGGCCAACCGCAAGGGGATCGCTGAACTCGGGCCGATCAATACGACCGTGCCGATCTTCGAGGATCGCATGGACTCAAAGTCCCTGTTCCTCACGCCCAACAACAACACGCCGTATACGTGGTTCTGGCTGGACCTGCGCGGCGGGCCGCTAGTCCTCGAAGTACCGCCGAACGTGCTCGGGCTGATGGATGACATGTGGTACAGCTTTGTCACCGATATCGGCCTCGTTGGACCTGACAAGGGCAAGGGCGGCAAGTATCTGATCCTGCCGCCTGGCTACACGGGCGAAGTACCTGATGGCTACTTCGTCGTGCGCCCAGCAACCTTCAGCGTCTGGGTGCCGTGGCGCTCCTTCCTCGTTGATGGTGATCCGAAGCCGGGGGTGGACGTCGTAGAGAAGCACACCAAGATCTATCTCCTGAAGGACGCCGCCAACCCGCCGCCGGTCAAGTTCGTGCACGTCTCCGGGAAGGATTTCAGCACGCTGGCGCCCGCTGACTATCCGTTCTGGGATTACCTGAACCAGGTGGTGCAGGAAGAGCCGACCGAATCGATCGATCCGGTTACGCTTGGCTTGTATGCATCGATTGGCATCCAGAAGGGCAAGCCTTTTGCGCCCGATGCGCGCATGAAGAAGATCCTGACCGAGGCTGCATTGGTCGGCGATGCCACGGCGCGTGCCATGAATAGCCGTTTGCGGATCAAGGAGAGTTACTACTACCCCAACAGCGCGTGGCGCTCGGGCTTCTACGGCGGCTACAAGTTTGAGCAAAACGGCGTGCGAATCCTCGACGCTTACTCCGCGTTCTTCTTCTACGCCACCGGCGTAACGCCGGCCATGGATTCGAAGACCGTCGGTGAGGGCTCGCAGTACATGGCGGCTTTTGTGGACGCCAACGGTCGCCCGTTCGATGGGGGCAAGAACTACAAGCTCCATCTGCCGCCCAACATCCCCGTCAAGCAGTTCTGGTCGGTCATCCTGTACGACAACCAGACCCGCTCAATGCTCCAGACCGACCAAAAATGGCCTGCGGTCACCAGCCAGAACAAGGCGGTGTTGATCAATCCGGACGGCTCGGTCGATGTCTACTTTGGACCGAAGCCCCCCGCTGGCAAGGAGAACAACTGGGTGCAAACCATTCCAGGCAAGGGATGGAATACGCTTCTGCGCCTCTACGGGCCGCTGCAACCTTGGTTCGACAAGACATGGCGGCCAAGCGAGATTGAGTTGATCAAGTAAGCCAGGACCCACTCAACGACCAGCCCAACTGATGGCGACAACGCGCCGTCAGTTGGGCTGGCTTCGTTTGGGCACCGATCGTTAGTCGTAGGCTCGTTTCAACGACCGCTTAGTGGCTTGGTGTTGTTGCAGAGTCACGTTCGCCCAATGACCACAACCGCTGCGTTGCTGAGAATGGCGCGGGCGAGTTGAGCGGTTAAAAAGGGGGCTGGGGGCAGGGCGTTCGAATTGCTCCGGGGGCCCCAACTTCGTCAAACAAAAGCCCGGTCGTTGGACTGGGCTTCTGCTTATCAACGCCCGGACAGCCTTTTCGTGGCCGTTTGTCGAAAGCTGCGTTGGTTTCCGAGGATGCTCTGCGACCTAAGAGACTTCGCAGCGGCGCGTAGAACCGCTCGCGTGGCTCGATGGGAAGATCGGACGAAGGCTTAGCCCAAATAGCCAGGCCGATAAGAACCGCATCGGCGGCTGCGATGGCGGTTTCCACTTTACTTTTGACGTGTCAGGCGAGGTCGTGTGACGCGCCGACAAACCCCTCCAGCGCTTCGATGCACGCGAGCAGGTTGGAGGGCCTTGCGCGACCCGCAAAACCCTTGTAGCGAGCGCTGCGTCATCCGGCAGTGACGGCGCAGATCGACCGTGTTCGGCGGGCCAATCAGCAGCGCTGTGATGACGATACAGCGTGGTCGGCGGTGTGCAGTGCCTGACATCCTCAGGACGTAGGTTTCGGACCCGGTGTTGGTCGACGGGCACCTTGTCAGGCAGCCGGTGCTCACGAATACTTCATTGCGCTAGCAAGCAGGACAACGCGGCCGAGGTGGCATCCAGGGCGTCGTCAGGGGGCATTGCCATGCACTTCGCCCGGCTTGCGGAGCCCGCCCGCGGCGTGGCCGACGGTGCAGCAGACTGAAGTGCGGGCGTTTCGATCGTTCCGCCAAGAAACGTGGGTGCGGTGAGATCGCCGGTGTGGTGAGCAGGATTCCGCATCAACACAGAGCCGGTCAGACCAGCGAAATGGAGTGGCAGACGTGAACAAAGGGCTTGCGCCGTCACTGACGGGGACCACAAGCACACGAGGCTTGCGCGATGGGGCGTATCTGGTGGTCGATGACTTTGACGCGATGCGCAAGGTCACGGTCAACCAGCTTCGGCAGCTCGGTGCACAGAAGATCTTCGAGGCTTCGAACGGCGCTGAGGCATGGAAGATCATCCAGAGTCACCCGCTGACACTGGTCATGTCGGACTGGAACATGCCGGTCATGGACGGCTATGAACTGCTGCTTCGGGTGCGGGCGAACCCGGCGACCAGCGCGCTTCCCTTCATGATGATTACGGCCGAAGGCGAGCGTCGTCGGGTCGAGCAGGCGATTGCGGCGGGCGTGTCGCAGCTGGTGGTGAAACCCTATACCTCGGGTGGGCTGATAGACCGCGTGGAACGCGCTCTGAGCTGGAAGCCGCGTCCTGCCAGTATCCGGACGCCACCTCCAGAGCCGAACGAAGCACCCGGGGCCGCAACGCCGACGACACAAGGCAAACTGCCGGCGCGTGCAGCTCGGGCGACGATGCTTGTCGTCGATGACGTGGCCGATAACCTGACACTCTTGTCGGGGCTGTTCAAGGATGAGTTCCAGGTCAAGATCGCCCATAACGGCGAGCGGGCGTTGAAGATCTGCCATTCCGACTCACCTCCGGATCTGGTGCTGCTCGATGTCATGATGCCGGGCATCGACGGATTTGCTGTTGCTGAGGCGATCCGTAGCCACCCGTCGTCAGAGCACATCCCGATCATCTTTGTCACGGCATTGGCGGACGAGGCGTCGCGGCAGCGCGGGCTGACGCTGGGCGCAATCGACTTCGTGACCAAACCGATCGATCCGGAAATGCTGCAGCTGCGGGTCAAGAACTTCCTGCGCTACATCGAATTGCACCGCGGCCTGCAGCAGGACTACGACACGATGATGGAGGCGGCACGCCTGCGCGAAGATGTCGAGCACATCACCCGCCACGACATCAAGGGGCCGTTGGCAGGCGTGGTCGGCCTGACCCAGGAACTGATCGAGCGTGCGGGCCTGCCCGGAGACGTTCTGGCTCAACTTCGCCTGATCGAAGAGTCGACGCTCTCAGCACTCGATCTGATCAACCTGTCCGCCGAACTGTACAAGATTGAATCTGGCCGCTTCGAACTGGATGCGAAAGAGGTCTTCCCCGCACGCCAGCTGCGGCGACTTGTCGAGCTGGCACGCAAGACCTTCGCCTCGAAGGATCTGGCGATTCGGCTGGACCTGCCCCAGGGCTACGGTGTGGACGACGTGGTGGCATGGGGCGATGCGTCGCTGATGTACTCCGCGCTGCAAAATCTGCTCAAAAACGCCTGCGAAGCGGCGCCGGATGGCGGTAAGGTGGCTGTTGTTTTCGAATCCGCAACGCCGGTTAGGATCCTCATCCGTAACGATGGCGCGGTCCCGGTGGAGGTCCGCGAGCGCTTCTTCGACAAGTTCGTGACTGCCGGCAAACGTGAAGGTACCGGACTTGGCACCTACTCCGCGCGCATGCTGATTGAGGCACTGCATGGTCAGATCGCCATGGAAACCAGCGATAGCGACAACACGACGACGATTCATGTGGAAGTGCCCGCGCCCCCGGCGAAGAATGCATGAACGGGTTGCCTCTGGCGCTCCGCTTCGCTTGTCCGTACCCGCAGCGTTTCGTTTGTGGTTTGCGTTGCACTGACACAGCCTTCACCTCCAACGGCAAGGCCAGGCTGGCGTGGCAGCGCAAGAGCAATAGGTGGTGGGCAAGCGTTGGTGGGACGGAGTTCAACCTGATCCCGGATGCGCTGATCAACGGCCGCTAAGACCAGCTCCGTGGCGCAAATCCCCCGCGGCGCTCGTACCAGACTGCCATAGCCGGGCGGCCAGGCCCGGTCGCAATGACAGGGCGTGTGTGCAGGCGCATCTGCGATGCCGAATAAGTGTGTCGTCGATCTCAAACGACCTCGCTGGGCGATGGCTCGATCAACATCCTTGCTATGAGGGCTGATCCGATCGCAGGTGCGTTGTTCGACGTCGCTCGCGCCTTTCCAGCACTGCTATTGGCCGGGTGAGTGACTTGCGGCATGAACGGCAGATTGGGCGATGTCCAAGCAGTGGGTGGGTCAGCACGCGGTGCTGTGCATTGATCAGCGCACAAATCGCCGTGTTTTCGTTGCCGACCAAACCGCCCAACATCGATCGGACAAGTTCTGCGGATCGCGGACTTACACCCTACCCATGCCGCGTCCTGAGGCTCAGTGACCGGCGATGATGGCGCCGCCGGCGGCACCCAGCGCTGCGCCCTTGACTACATCGTGCCCGCCGTTCCCTGCCACTGCGCCGACAGCTCCGCCGATCAACGCACCCTTCACGGCACCGTCCCGCGCGTCGCGTCCGCGATGGCCATGTTGCGTTGCTGCAGCGACGCCGCCGCCGATCACCGCACCTTTCAGCGCATCGCCCACACCATGACCGGCCACCGCGCCCACGGCACCACCAACCAACGCGCCCTTGACCACGCGGTCACTTGCCAGGGCCGGTTGCGCAGCCATCACCAGACAGGAAAGACTCAGTACGACGCCCATGATCTTGTTCATTTTCGAATCCCTTTCGCTTGAGTGTTGCGGGGGCGCGCTACGCTGCCTGCCCAGTCCTTCATCGATGCGATGAAGCGATGGGTGAACGATATGCCCGGGCGTAACATGCATCCAGCGAACGTTTCGCATGGGAGATATGCATGGAATTCAACCTAAGGGCTGTGGATCTGAACCTGCTCCCAGTCTTCCTGGCAGCCTACGAAGAACGCAGTCTTTCCCGCGCTGCAGTGCGTCTCGCGATGACTCAGTCAGCGACCAGCCATGCACTTTCGCGACTGCGCCATCTGTTCAAAGACGAGTTGTTCATCCGTCACTCGCGGGGCATGACGCCTACGGCGACGGCTGATCTGATCTACCCGCCGTTGCGGGCTGCGATCAATGGCGTTAGCGAAGTGATCACGGAATCGGTCGCCTTCGACCCCGCAACGTCAACCCGCCGCTTCGCGGTCTCCATTCCCCACCCACTCGGCCCGCGCATTGCCCTCCGGCTCAGCGAGCGGCTCGTGAGCCTCGCTCCATCCCTAAGGGTAGATTTCGACACGCTCACCCGACCGACTGATCTGGATCGGCGCCTATCCGATGGAACGTGCGATCTGGCGCTCGACTGGTTGTTGCCGACAGCGGCCCAGCACCATCACGAAGTCTTGTTTGAAGACGTGCTTCATCTCATGACACGCCGCGACCACGCGCTGCAGGGGCAGACAGTGACCGCTGCACGCCTTCGCGACGCCCGGTTTGTGTCGATCAAGGCACGGCGGCGCGACGGACAACAAACCGAAGCTGGGCGCATGTGGAGCGAATTTCCGTGGTCCATCACGCTTGAGGTATCGGAGCTGTTTGAAGTGTTGATGGTGCTTGCCGAATCGGATCTGGTGGGCTTCGTTCCCAGCAGCCTGGTTCGACTGGCGGAAAAGTCGTTTGATCTGCAGATTCTCCCCGTGCCGTTTCTCAAGCCGCTCTCGATGCCAATCTACTCGGTCTGGCACCCCCGTCGCGACAATGACAGCGCACACCGCTTCCTCCGTAATCAGCTGGTGCAGGTGCTGCAAACGTTGGCTGACGAGTGAGACGCGGTCTTCACTAGACGGGGGATCCTCGCGACCAATCTGGCAGCAAATAGCAAGGTCTCGTCGCTAAGGCGTGCTAGAAGGGGCGACCGATCCGTAGAGAGCGGAAGCGTGTTGATAAAAGGGAGGAATGAATGTTGGAGACAAGTCGAGGCCCATGCGGAGATTCTGAGTTGAACGATCAAGACTTACTCGTGACCGCAGGGGGCGCTGATGGCGCGTGCTGAACTGAAACGTCCGGAGAAGGCAGAGGCGTTCGCGCAGCGGATGAACCGCGTCATTGATTACATCGACAGCCATCTCGCCGAAGCCGAACCCCTGCGACTGGAAGCTGTGGCTGCAGTGGCTGCCTTTTCGCCATTTCACTTTCACCGCATCTTCCGGGCGTGGACTGGCGAGACGCTTCAGGACTTCATCAGGCAGCGCCGGCTGGAGAAGGCTGCAGGGCAATTGGTGCACAACCCGTCGATGACAGTCCAGACGATCAGCCAGCTCTCCGGCTTCAATTCTTCGGAAGCGTTTTCGCGGGCGTTCTCACAGCATTTCGGAATGCGCCCGAGTGCGTGGCGTCTGGGTGGCTACCGGCAGTGGGATCCGGTCGTGGGCAAAGCGGCTGGCGAGCCGGGGGAAGATGGGTTTGAGGTTCGCATCCGTGTCGAGCCGGTGCGGACGGTGGTCTATTTTCGGGTCGGTGGAGATTATCGGACCACTGCGCTGGAGGCTTGGACGAGATGCCTTGAGTGGATGGATCAGCATGGTCTTAACGACCAGCCGTGTTTCGGCATGGCGCTCGATGATCCGCGGATCACGCCGCCCGACCGTTGCCGCTACGATGCCTGCGTCGAGTTGCCTGCGGGCTGGGACGTCCGCGGCGAACGGACCTCGCGCAAGGTGATGGTCGGAGGCCTCTACGCCAGCCTCTTGTATGTTGGTCCACGCAGCGGTATCGGCGATGCATGGTTGAAGATGCTCGACGATTGGCTACCCAGCAGCGGTCGTGGTCTTGGCGAGGCAGCGTTCTTCGAGCACTACCAGCGCGGGGAATTGCAGAACAAGGACCCAGTGACGGTCGAACTCTTCATGCCGCTTGGCGACTGATGCAAGCCCCCCGGCAGGGGGCTTGCAGTTCCGTGGTGCTCCGCGCTCAACGGATCCAGCAGGCGTGAGTGCGTCGATGAGGCGCATCGGCGCGCTGGTGTGAGCGCGTAGAAGCGTTGGCCGGCGTCACCGTATCTTGGCCGCCGAAGCACTCAAGGCGCGCGACGTGACAATCGAGCAAGCGGGCTTGCTGGGCGGTTCGACCTATCACTGCCCCCAACAACATGCTTGTGATGACTGCGCCAAGGCAACTGCCGCTGGTAGGGCAGAGCAAGGTTCGCTTGGTCTGGGGTGTTTCGCGGCGCGTGACGTAGAGCTCGATTCGGGCCGCGGACGCCCTTCTTGTGGTCTGAGGCCTCTGGCCCAGGGCCCCTCAGGGCTTCGTGCGATGGCCGGACGTTTGTTCTTCGGGTTCAGCGGCTTCGACGGCTTGCGCTGCGAGTAGTGCGTTCGCGTACGGGCCCAGGCGGCGCGCATCGGACCAACCGAGCGGGTAGCCAAACCAGGTGCCATCGCGTTCCCGCGCGACACCGCCGTGATCGAGGTGCAGCCACCAGTGCCGATCGGCGCGTATCCACCGCGGCGGCATCTTGAGGCGGGCGGGGGTGCCAGTATCCACAGTCTCCGACGTAGGGGCCGGCATGACGGTTTCGTGGTCGTGGATACGGGTGGCGCGTTTCATGGCGCAAAATTCTATTCCTGCGTTCGCGTCGCGGGTATCGGTGCTTTGCGTATGACACGAAGATTTGCAGTCTGGGTAAAACGTCGGCCGGCGTGCGGCAACTTGGCCGCCTGCACTGAGCGCATTTTTGGTGTGCTACCCTGCGCCTCGCCCACTGCGCTTGTGGTGCGGCTTTCCCCCTGATGGTCTGGAGTTTGCATGGATTTGCTCGTTCAGTTCTTCGATATCGTTTTGCACCTCGACAAGCACCTGGCGATCCTCGTTGCCCAGTACGGCACCTGGATCTACGCGATTCTCTTTCTGATCGTGTTCTGCGAGACGGGGTTGGTGGTCACGCCTTTCCTGCCGGGGGACTCGCTGCTGTTTGTGGCTGGCGCGCTTGCCGCGACCGGCGGCATGGACATCGCGGTGCTATCCGGATCGCTGTTCGCAGCCGCAGTCTTGGGCGATAACTGCAACTACTGGATCGGGCGCTGGATCGGGCCGCGGGTGTTCCGCTGGGAAAATTCGCGCGTCTTCAACCGCAAAGCCTTTGATACAACCCACGCGTTCTTCGAAACGCACGGCGGCAAAACGATCATCATCGCCCGCTTCATGCCGCTGGCGCGGACGTTTGCACCGTTCGTAGCCGGTGTGGCGCGCATGACTTACCGCCGTTTCCTGCCCTTGGACATCCTTGGCGGCGGCTTGTGGATCTTCTCGCTGACGCTGGCCGGCTACTGGTTCGGTAACCTTGCGTGGGTGAAGGCCAACCTGAGCCTGGTGATTGTCGGCATCATCGGCATCTCGCTGATGCCGCTGGCCATTGGCTACATCAAGGGGCGCCTGGCTGGTCGCGCCGTCGCCTGAACTGTGTCCCGCCTAGGCGGGTTAAACTAGGAGGCCGACCGGCAAACCCGGCCGGCCTTTTCATTTCTGACATGAAGAAACTCGTCATCCTAATTTCTGGACGCGGCTCCAATATGGAAGCCATTGTCCGTGCCGCGATTCCGGGGGCGAAGATCGCGGCGGTGATCGCCAACAAGCCGACGGCAGCCGGGCTGGCTTTCGCTCGTGCGCACGGCATTGCGGCCGAGGTGGTCGACCACACGGCCTACGCTGACCGCGACGCCTTCGACAACGCGTTGGCGATCGCCATCGACCGCCACGAACCCGATCTTGTCGTATTGGCGGGTTTCATGCGTGTCCTGGGTGACGCCTTCGTGCGGCGCTACGAAGGCCGGATGATCAACATTCATCCGTCGCTGTTGCCGAGCTTTCCCGGCCTGCATACGCACCGCAAAGCAATCGAATCCGGTGTGCGCTTGCATGGTGCCACGGTGCATTTCGTTACGCCGACGCTCGACTGCGGTCCGATCATTGCGCAGGCGGCGGTTCCAGTCGGCGCGGATGACACCGAGGCGTCGCTGGCTGCGAAGGTGCTGGTGCAGGAGCATGTCATCTACCCGCAGGCAGTGCGCTGGTTTGTGGAAGGGCGGCTGCGTGTGGAGGGAAACCGCGTCACCGTGATCGATGCCGATCTGCCCGCGGACGGGTGGATGGTGCCGCTGCCGGATGCCTGACGGCCCAAACCGATTCCAGAGGTGGCGGCGGCGCTGGTTGCGACCGCTACCGGTGGCGATCGCCGCATCGCTGCTGTTTCACTTGCTGATGCTGTCCGCGCCGGGGTGGGATCTGTCGGTGGTCGCCGAGCCGGTGCGCATCGAGGCGACCCTGCAACTGCCGCCGGTGCAGCAGACCGCGGTCACGCGTACCGAAGCGCCGAAGCCGCCTGATCTGACGCCTCGTCCGCGCGCGACGCCCAAAGGCGGCGGGCGGCCGCAACGCACGTTGGCCGTGCCGCGCGAGCAGGGGGTTGAGGCTACTGTGCCAGTCACGCAGGCGCCAGTCGAATCGCCGGAGCCTTCACCGGGTGCCAGTTCGGCAACGGAAGTGCCTGCGGCGTCCGAGGTGGCTGCAGCCCCGAAAGACCCGATTCCGGTGTCGGTGGACCCGGCTGCCACGCAAGCCTGGCCGCGCGAAGGGCGGATTCGCTTTCAGGTGCGCTACGGCGAGACGATCGAGGTTGGCGAAATGATCCATACCTGGTCGCACGACGGGGAGCGTTACACGATGCGAAGCGAAGCCGCGACCGTGGGGCTTGCGCGACTCATCAAGCGTTTCAACGGCGTGCAGCAGAGCCAGGGGCGGGTCGGGCCGGAAGGGTTGGCGCCGACGGGGTTTCAGGAGGACTTAAACGGCAAGCAGTCGCATGCGGTGTTCGACTGGGCGCAGCGCAAGGTGTTTCTGTCGCGCCCGGACCGTGTTCGCGAGGTGGCGTTTGACGGCATGGCCGAGGACATTCTGAGCCTCGCGCATCATCTGGCGTTTCAGCCGGATGGCGTAACCAGCATGTCGCTCTATGTTGTCGGCGGGCGCTGGGGGGCGGAAGCAACGCTAAGCCAGGTGGCCAATGAGTTGTTGCGCTTGCCGTGGGGCAGCATTGAAACGCGCCACTTCCACTGCGAGGCACGCAACGGCGAGTTCGTTGTGGATTTGTGGCTCTCGCGCCAGCACCGCAATGCGCCGGTGCGTATCCGGGTGGATGACCGCAAACAGGGCCACGTGGTCGACGAGATTGCACGCGAGATTGAACTGGATGGCGTGAAGGCGGATATCCTGCCTTCGCGCGACGTGAACGATTCCTACAAGGGTTGATGATGCATATCACCAAAAACCGCCTCGACGAGGCAACCGAAGTCCTGTCCGAGGTGCTGCGCTTCGAGCACCCGGCTGACGCCGTGCTGTCGAGCTTCTTCCGCGAGCACAAGTCGCTCGGTCATCGCGACCGCGGCGTGATTGCCGAGACTGTTTACGCGGTACTGCGCAACCGTCGCCGGCTTGAGGCGTGGTGCGGTGATCGCGCGACCGGCCGCCGTTTGCTGTTGGCAGCCCTGATTCGTGTTCAGGGGATCTCGTCTCGCCAGCTTGAAGAGGTCGTGTCGGCCACCGAGCAACGCTGGCTGGCCGAACGCCAAGCTGCCGCAGCCCCCCAACTGAGCTATGCCGAGCAGGCTGACCTGCCGGACTGGCTTGCCGGCCGTCTGGCCGAGGTGCATGGCGAAGAGCGCGCCTTGCGCTTGGCGCAAGCGCTCAACCGCCCGGCGCCGCTCGACTTGCGTGTCAATCCGCTGAAAGCCAAGCGTGATGAGGTGATCGCGCAGTTGCGTGCCGATGGCATCGCTTGCGAGGCGGGCGTCTATTCGCCGCTCGCCATCCGCCTGGCCGAAAAACCCTCGCTCGCGAAGCATCCGCTCTTCCTGGATGGGTCGATCGAGGTGCAGGACGAAGGCAGCCAGCTGCTCGGTTTCCTGGTCGCCCCGAAGCGTGGCGAGATGGTGGCCGATTTCTGCGCCGGCGCCGGCGGCAAGACCTTGTTGCTGGGCGGGCTGATGCGCTCCACCGGCCGGCTCTATGCGTTTGATACCGCAGAGCGGCGCCTCGCGCGCCTGAAGCCGCGGGTAGCGCGGTCCGGGCTCTCGAACGTGCATACCTCGGCCATTGCGCACGAGAACGACGCGCGCCTCAAGCGGCTGGCGGGCAAGATCGATCGCGTGCTGGTCGATGCGCCGTGCAGCGGGCTTGGCACGCTGCGCCGCAACCCGGACTTGAAGTGGCGCCAGTCGCCTGAGGCGGTGCAGGAGCTCACCGCGAAGCAGCTGTCGATTCTGTCGGGCGCAGCCCGGTTGCTGAAGAAGGGCGGGCGGCTCGTCTATGCGACGTGCAGCGTGTTGCCGGAAGAGAACGATGCCATCGTCGATGCCTTCCTGGCTGCGAATCCGGGCTTCCGCATCGTGTCGGCGCAGGATGTGCTGACGACGCAGGGAATCAACCTGGCCTGCGGCGAGCGGCTGCGCCTTGATCCGCTGGAGCATGGCACTGACGGGTTCTTCGCGGTTGCGATGGAGCGCGGCGAATGAGCACGCAGGAAACGTCACAACAGGCCGGGAACGCCCTGATTGCGGCCTTCCAGGCGGTTGTTGCGGAGCTGTCGACGACGGCGTCACAGATGCAGTTGCTCACCGTGGCCGTGATTCTTGTGGCCTCCGGTTTTGTCTCGCGGCGTGTCGTTGCGCACTTCTCGGCGCCGACGACGATGGCGCGACTGGTTCGCGCCGTGGCGTGGCCCTTGGCGGCCGTTTTGTTGTTGTTGGTCGCGCGCGCCGGATTCCGCATGGCGGGGTATCGCGGTACGGAAATCGCGATTGCGATGCAGTTGGCGTTCGCACTCTGCGTGCTGCGGCTGATCGAAGTCGCGCTTCGCCAGGTGTTCTTCAAATCGTCCTGGCTCAAGGGCGTTGAGCGCTACATCGCAGTCGGCGTCTGGGCCGTAGTGGCGCTGGATCTGCTGGGGCTGTTGCCAGAGCTGATCGACTGGCTCGACAGCATGCGCCTGCACATGGGCAAGCAGCAGGTCTCGCTGTGGACGCTGATCAACGGTGCATTGTCGTCCGCTGCAACCATCGTGGTCGCGATGTGGGTGGCAGGCATCATCGAGGATCGCCTGATGGCATCGCGCCGCATGGATAGCAGTGTCCAGGCGGTGCTGGCTCGGCTGTCGCGTGCGTTGCTGCTGTTCATCGGCGTGATGGCCGCCATGTCGCTGGTCGGCCTCGACTTCACGGCGCTTTCGGTCTTTTCTGGCGCACTGGGCGTCGGTATCGGCCTCGGCATGCAGAAGATCGCCGCCAACTACATTTCGGGCTTCATCATCCTGCTGGATCGCTCGATCCGCATCGGCAACATGATCTCGGTTGGCGCCGACCGTGGCGAGGTGCAACAGATCACCACGCGCTACACGGTGCTGCGGGCACCGACGGGGATCAACGTGATTGTTCCGAACGAGACCTTGATCGGCGCCGTGGTGCAGAACGAGACCTTTGCCGACAAGAACGTATGGATCGGCATCCCGGTGCAGGTCAGTTACAGCTGCGATGTTGAACGAGCGCTCGCGTTGCTGGTCGAATGTGCATCGGCGGGCGGAGAACGGGTGCTGAAAGATCCACCTCCGGTCGCGCATCTGGTGGCGTTTGCCGATAGCGGCATCAATCTGCAGCTGGGTGTCTGGATCTACGACCCCTTGCAGGGCAATCTGGGCATCAAGTCGAACATCAACCGCGAGATTTGGCGCCGCTTCCGCGAAGAGGGGATTGAGATTCCGTTCCCGCAGCGAGAGGTGCGTGTCGTTGGGCCGGTACCGGCGGACGTGCCACCTGCGGCAATCGCGCAGGCGGGTGCTGCCTAAACCGGTTTCTGAAATGTTGGCGGCGCGTCGTTCACTCGTGGCGCGGCGCCCGCTGGTCGCATAAAATCAATAAGTTATAACCATAACCCTGAGGGGAAACGTTTGATGTTTGCTGGAATTCTCGACCTGCCCTGGTGGGGCTATGTGCTGGTGGTGCTGGGCCTGACGCATATCACGATCGCGTCGGTCACGATCTTCCTGCACCGCCACCAAGCGCACCGCGCGCTTGATCTGCACGCCATTCCGAGCCACTTCTTCCGGTTCTGGCTGTGGATGACGACGGGCATGGTCACCAAGGAGTGGGCGGCGATTCACCGCAAGCACCACGCCAAGTGCGAAACCGCGGAAGACCCGCATAGCCCGCAGATTCTGGGCATCAACCGCGTGTTGTGGGGCGGCGTGTTCCTCTACGTGAAGGAATCGCGCAACAAGGACACCATGGAGCGCTACGGCCATGGCACGCCCGATGACTGGATGGAGCGCAACATCTACACGCCGGGCCAGAAGGTTGGCATCGTGCTGATGCTGGCGATCGACATGGCGCTGTTCGGCGTAGTGCCGGGCGCGTTGATCTGGGGCGTGCAGATGATCTGGATCCCGTTCTGGGCGGCCGGCGTCATCAACGGTCTGGGGCACTTCTGGGGCTACCGCAATTACGACTGCGTGGATGCTTCGACGAACCTCGTGCCTTGGGGCATCCTGATTGGTGGTGAAGAGCTGCACAACAACCATCACAGTTTTGCGACCTCGGCCAAGCTCTCGTCGAAGTGGTACGAATTCGACATCGGCTGGATGTACATCCGCATCATGGAAATGCTCGGCCTCGCGAAGGTTAAGAAGACGATTCCGAAGCCGAAGTTCGCCGAGGCAAAGAAGATGGTCGACCTCGAGATGCTGCAGGCCATCGTGACGCATCGCTACGACGTGATGCGCCGCTACGCCAACAGCCTCAAGGATGTGTATCGCGAGGAAATGGCCAAGCTGTCGCAGAGCGAGAGCAAGGTCGATCTCAAGCAACTGCGCCGCTGGCTGAACGCCGAGCGGACCGAGGGTTTTCCGGCCAAGTTGCAGCAGCAGTTCGAGAAGGCGGTGGCTGAAAGCCCGCGCCTGCAGCAGCTGGTGACGATGAAGCAGGAGCTGGTCGCGATCTGGGCACGCTCCAGCGCTTCGCGCGAACAACTCGTGAAACAGCTGCAGGACTGGTGCGCGCGCGCTGAGGCAAGCGGTATCCGCCAGCTCGAAGAGTTCTCTGAGCGTCTGCGTCGCTACGCAGTCTGACAGCGGTTCAGCACACGAAAACGGGCACCCTGGGGTGCCCGTTTTTCTTTGGTGGATTGCGCCGACGCGGCTGCTATTGCACCGGCTTGCGGCTTGCCGTCAAAGCCTGGTGCAAGGCCAGGTCCTTCTCCAACTCCCGCGCTACCGAGTCGCACACCAGCGAGCACAGGTCGTAGATCGCCGGGTCTGCGACGCTGATCACCGTGGTCGTGCCGCGTGGCGTGCGTGCGACGATGCCCGCGTCGGAGAGCACGCGCAGATGTTTGGAGACGTTCGCCTGGCTGCATTGTGCGATGTCGGTCAGCTCACCGACCGAGCGCTCGTTCTCTCGCAGTGCGTTCAGGATACGCAGGCGGGTCGGATCGGACAGCGCCTTGAAGTACAAGGCGACGCGGTCGATAGCTTGTTCCGGTAGGGCCATTGGGGTTGCGTCCATTGTCTAGTTGTTGCCTCCAATATATCCCAGTGGTTATCAAGCGAACAAGCCTTGAATAAATCGCTATGTGGTTATATATTGATAGCAGACTTGAACGCATTCGACGAGGACAAGCTGCAATGAAGACCCGAAATATGCTTTGGCTGCTGTGGGGCGTGAGCTTCGCAGGTGCCGCGGCTGACGTGCTGCCGGTGGCCAGCGTGACCCGTTCGCCGGCGGCCGGCACATATCAGGCGGACGCGTCCATCCAGGCGGTGACCCAGAGCGTGCTCTCGGCTCAAGTTCAGGGCCGTGTGCTTCAACTTGCGGTGCGAGCTGGCGACCGCGTCAAAGCCGGGCAGCTGATTGCCCGCATCGACGACCGCGAACTCGGGGCTGCCGAGGCGTCCAGCCAAGCCGCAATCGCGGAGGCGCAGGCCAATCTCGTCAAGGCTGAGTTTGACCTGAAGCGCAGCCAAGCCTTGGCGAAGCAGAACTTCGTCAGCTCATCTGCGGTGGAGCAAAACGATGCCCAGGTGAAGGCGCTGCGCGCGCGGGTCGAGGCGCTGCGTGCGGGCGCTGGCGCGGCCAGCGCGAGCCGCAGTCACACGGTGGTGACTGCACCGTACGACGGCCTTGTTGCGGCCACGCACCTGGAGGCGGGCGACATGGCGATGCCGGGCAAGCCGATCGTGACCGTTTTCCAGCCGGGCGCGCTGCGAGCGGTGGCCTACTTGCCCGAGGCGCAGCTGGCTGCCGTGCAGGCGGCGCTGGCTAGAAACACCATGCCGGAAGTGGAAATCGGCGGGAAGGTGGTGGCGGGCGTACGCACCACGGTGCTACCGGCGGCCGACCCGACTACACGCACCACGGAAGTCCGCATCGACCTGCCTGCATCAGCGGTAGCGGCGCCTGGCCAGTTCGCGCGCGCGCGCTTTGCGGTGGGCGAAGCACAGCGCTTGGCGATCCCGCAGGCTGCCGTGCTCAAGCGCGGCGAGCTGACTGCAGCCTATGTGAAAACCGCCGATGGCCGCTTTCAGCAGCGCCAGATCCGTGTTGGCGAGCGTTTGAGCGATGGCCGCGTCGAGGTGCTGGCAGGCCTTAAGGCGGGTGAGTCGGTTGCGCTCGACCCCATCAAGGCGGCGATCGCTGCCGCGTCCAAGTGAGGTCGATCAATGGCTCACAGCGATAATCGATTGGGTGTTTCGGGGCGCATCGCTGCGCTGTTCCAGCGCAACGCGATCACGCCGCTGCTGGCGCTGGTGCTGTTCCTGCTCGGCGTCTTTGCCGCCGGTATCACGCCGCGCGAAGAAGAGCCGCAGATCAACGTGACCATGGCCAACGTGCTGATTCCCTTCCCGGGGGCATCGAGCACCGATGTCGAACGCCTTGTCGCCGGCCCGGCCGAACAGGTGCTCGATCAGATTGCAGGCGTGGAGCACACCTTCTCGGTATCGCGCCCCGGGCTGGCGATCCTGACCGTGCAGTTCAAGGTGGGGGTACCGCGCACCGAAGCACTGGTGCGTCTGTACGACACGTTGCACAGCAATCGCGACTGGCTGCCAGCCGGATTGGGTGTGCTCGAGCCCATCGTCAAACCGAAGGGCATCGACGACGTGCCAATCGTCGCGCTGACACTGTGGACAAAGGATCCGGATGCGAGCGCGTTCGAACTCGAACGCGTGGCGCACGCGCTGGAGGCGGAGATCAAGCGCGTGAAAGGCACGCGCGAGGTCAGCACGATCGGTGGCCCCGGCAACGCGGTGAACGTGTGGCTGGACGCCGATCGGCTCGCTGCCGTGGGGATGTCTGTCGGCCAGGTGACGCAGGCGCTGCAAGCGCGCAACCTGGTGTTGCCTGGCGGTGAGCTGGCCTCTGACAATCGCTTGGTGCGCGTCGAGGTGGGCACGTATCTGGCGGATGCACGCGAGGTCGCTGACGTCGTGATCGGCAGCCGGAATGGCCGGCCGGTGTACCTCTCGGATGTGGCGCGTGTCGAAGCCGGCGCGCCGATGCCCGGCCGCTATGTATGGCATGGCGTGGCGGGCAGCGTGAAGGCCGAATTTCCGGCGGTGACGCTGCAGGTTACGAAGAAGGCGGGTGAAAACGCGGTCGATGTGGCGGCCGCGGTGATCGAGCGTGTCGGCGCGCTGCATAACCAACTTGTACCTGCGAACGTTGAGCTGAGCGTCACCCGCAACTACGGCCAGACAGCCAACGACAAAGCGACCAAGCTGATCCAGAAACTGGCTTTCGCAACCGCCTCGGTCATCGCTTTGGTCTGGTTCGCGCTGGGGCGGCGCGAGGCAGCGATCGTCGGCGCAGCGGTGATTCTGACGCTCGCCGCGACGCTGTTCGCGAGCTGGGCCTGGGGTTTCACGCTCAACCGCGTGTCGCTGTTCGCGCTGATCTTCTCGATTGGCATCCTGGTCGATGACGCGATTGTGGTGGTCGAAAACATCCACCGTCACCGCGCATTGGAACCTGACAAACCGTTGTGGGAGGTGATTCCTGGTGCCGTCGATGAAGTCGGCGGCCCGACCATTCTCGCGACGCTCACCGTGATCGCCGCACTGTTGCCGATGGCCTTCGTCAGCGGTCTGATGGGGCCGTACATGAGCCCGATCCCGATCAACTCCAGCATGGGCATGCTGCTCTCGCTCGCGATCGCCTTCATTGTCACGCCCTGGCTCGCAAACAAATGGTTAGGCGCCCACCACGGCGGCGCGGGCGAGGCGCATACCGAGGAAGCGCGTGAGGGCAAGGTGATGGCGCTTGCCCGCAAGGTACTTGGGCCCTTCCTTAATCCGGACTCCGGCAAGTCTGCGCGGCGCAAGCTGTGGGCCGGCGTCGGCGGCGCGATCGTGATTTCGCTGGCACTGCCGGTGATGGAATGGGTGGTCTTGAAGATGCTGCCCTTCGACAACAAGAGCGAATTCCAGGTGGTGGTCGACATGCCGCCCGGCACGCCGGTCGAGGACACCGCGGCGGCGCTGCGCGAAATGGGCGCGGCGATCGCCAAGGTGCCGGAGGTAACTGACTACCAGGCCTACGCTGGCACCGCGAGCCCGATCAACTTCAACGGCCTGGTGCGTCAGTACTACCTGCGCGCCTCGACCGAGTTGGGCGACATCCAGGTGAACCTGGTCGACAAGCACCATCGCAGCCGCAAGAGCCATGAGATTGCGCTTGCCGTGCGGCCTGAACTGCAGGCGATCGCCAAGAAGCACGGCGCACGCGTCAAGGTGGTCGAGGTGCCGCCCGGCCCGCCGGTGCTGAGCCCGATCGTTGCCGAAGTGTATGGCCCGGACGACGCGGGTCGCCGCGCGGTGGCCAAGCAAGTGCTCGCAGCGTTCGATGGCACCGCCGACATCGTGGACACGGATTCCACCGACACGGCCGCATCGCCGCAGCTCACATTGCGCGTGAAGCAGGGCAAGGCCGCGCAATTGGGCGTCAACCAAGCGCAGATCGCGCAGGCACTTTATGCCGCAGGGCAGGGCGCAGACGCGACCTACCTGCACGATGGACAGAGCAAGTACGCGTTGCCGGTGCGGCTGCAGTTGCCGCCGGAGAAGCTGTCTAACCTCGACGCGCTGCTGAAGCTGCCGCTCAACACTGCGGACGGCCGCACCGTGCCGCTCGCCGATCTCGTGGACGTTGTCCAGGGCGAGCGCGACCGCGTGATCTACCACAAGGACCTGATGCCGGTGACCTATTTGGTGGGCGACATGGCCGGCAAACTGGACAGCCCGCTTTACGGCATGTTCGGCATTCGCGCCAAGCTCAACGGCCTGAAGTTGGAGCAAGGCGGCACGCTCGGGCAGACCTTCATCCACCAGCCGGACGACGCCTGGCAGGGCTATGCGCTGAAGTGGGACGGCGAGTGGCAAGTCACCTACGAGACCTTCCGCGACATGGGTGCGGCCTACGCGGTCGGCCTGATCCTGATCTACCTGCTGGTGGTGGCGCAGTTCAAAAGCTACATGACACCGCTGGTGATCATGGCGCCGATTCCGCTGACCATTGTCGGTGTGATGCCCGGCCATGCACTGCTCGGCGCGCAATACACCGCCACCTCGATGATCGGGATGATCGCGCTGGCCGGCATCATCGTGCGCAACTCGATCCTGCTGGTCGACTTCATCAACCTTCAGGTTGAGCAAGGCCTGCCTTTCCGCGAGGCGGTGATCCGCTCGGCCGGTGTGCGTGCGCAACCGATCGTGCTGACCGCCGTGGCGGCGATGCTCGGCGCGCTGTTCATCCTCGACGACCCGATCTTCAACGGGCTCGCGGTGTCGCTGCTGTTCGGCATTGCGGTGTCCACCCTGCTCACCCTGGTGGTGATCCCCATCCTGTACTACGCGCTCAACCAGCGCCGCTTTGCCTGATTTGAAGGAGATACAACCATGACCACCGAACGCCTCATCCGCATCATCGCCGGCGCCTTTGTGATGCTCTCGCTCGCGCTGGGCATTCCCGGCAGCCCGATCTTCGTCAGCCAGTGGTTCCTGGCATTCACCGCGTTTGTCGGCCTGAACCTGTTCCAAAGTGGCATCACGCGCTGGTGCCTGATGGAAGACATTCTCAGCAAGCTCGGCGTAAAACGCGGTGGCATTCACGGCTGAACTTTCGTTCGCCCGGAGCGTCCCCATATCTGATGCCGTAGCCCGTCGCTACCCTACGGAGGAACCCATGCAACTCGTTTGCCCCCACTGCACCACCCTGAACCGTGTGCCGGAAGAACGGCTCAAGGACGGGCCGGTGTGCGGTCAATGCAAAGCGGCCCTGCTGACTGGCGAGCCGGTCGAACTGACCGAATCCAACTTCGAAGCCTTTGCGACCAAGAGCGACCTGCCGGTGCTGATCGACTTCTGGGCGGCTTGGTGTGGGCCGTGCCGGATGATGGCGCCTCAGTTCGCACTGGCGGCAAAGGAGCTTGCCGGCGAGGTGGTTCTCGCCAAGCTCGACACCGAAGCCCAGCAGCGCATTGCCGGCATGTTCAATGTGCGCAGCATTCCAACGCTGTCGTTGGTGAAGGGTGGCCAGGAGATCGCACGCGAGGCGGGCGCACGCCCGGCTGCAGAGATCGTGCGCTGGGCCCGCGCCGCCGCCGCCACGGCTTGAATGTGCTTAAACGGAGTCAACCATGAGTGATACCGGCTTCAAGCTACGCCTTACGCAGCAAGCCAACTTTCAGTTTTTGGTGGAATTCCTCGACACCGAGATTCCGCCGATCACGACCGACGAGCCGCCGCCGCTGGGTGAAAACGCCGGCCCCAATCCTTCACGCATGCTGGCCGCGGCGGTGGCGAACTGCCTTGCGGCGAGCCTGATGTTCGCGCTGAAGAAGTTCAAGAACGAGCCCGACCCGGTTACCGTTGAAGTCGACGTCCAGATGACTCGTAACGAGGCCAAGCGCCTGCGCGTCGGCGCCGTCGATGTCGCCATCAAGCTCGGCAAACCCGGCGCCGCATTCGAGCACCTTGATCGTGTGCTGGCACAGTTTGAGGACTTCTGCGTTGTCACGCAGAGCGTTCGGGATGGTTTTGAAGTCAACGTCGCGGTGCGCGATTCGGAGGACGTTTTGCTGAAGGGTTGAATCCCCAGCTTCTGGGGATCAGCCTGTGGATATCGTCAGGGCAGGTGCCACAAGTGACTGGTGCGAAAGGAAAATGTTGTCGTGCCTAATTATTGGGCACGGCGCGCGCCAAACTGGTGAAGATGTCCCCACAGACTGGGGGCGAAGCTGTGGATTGCTGCTGTATTCAAGGGCTAGCGCCTTGATATGAAAGAAAAATGACGGGTTGCTCAAAGTTTGAGCAACCCGTCATTGCGTCTGCGCGGGTGAACCTCAAAGCATGTGGTCCCGCTAGTGCGTCAGTCGCACCAATCGATCAGAGCATGGTCGGGGACGACGACGATTCGTCGCGGCTCACGAGTACGCCGTTTTCGACACGAACCTTGTCGCCGCTATGCCATGCGGGTGCGCTGCTTTGCTTGATCGTGCGACGGGTGCCGTCCTCCATGCGCACGGTGATTTCGTAGTGGCTGTTGCTGCGCATCCGCTTCTCAGCCTCGTTGCCTGCAAAGCCACCGAGAATGGCGCCGCCGATCCGCGCGATCTGCTTGCCGGTGCCTTCGCCGACCTGATGGCCCAGCACACCGCCAAGCACCGCGCCGCCGATCGCACCCAGGCCGGTGCCTTCGCCGGCTTGCTCGACGGCCCGGACGCTCTCGACCACACCGCAATCGTCGCAGCGCGCAACGCGGGTGGTACGCGGCGCGGCATCCGGCGTATGCGTCGGAATACCACCAGCCGCCGCTTGCGGAGCTTCCGCGTGTTCATTGTTCTGCGGGGCGGAGGCCGTGGTGTGGTGCGCCTGTGGTTTGCTTGCAGCGGGTTTGTGGACCGGCTTTACTGCAGGTTTGGCTTCCGGGGCGGGCTTCTCCGCGGCAGCTTCCGCGCTCGCGACAACCGGGGCCGATGCGCTGGCGACCGGCGCGGCCGGAGGTGCCACGACGGGGGCAGGCTGCTCTGCCTTGATCGTTTCACTGGCCGGTGTGGTGCTGTGCTGCACCGGCAGCACGCCAAGCATTGCGCCGATACCGGCCAAACTGAATAAGGTGACGGACCCCGCGGCAATCCACATCATTGGGTGCATGCGGGGCGTTTGCGGGCTGACTGCAGACATGACTGGCCTCCTGAGTTGGGGGTACAGTCAAGATAACGCTGGTCCTCGCGTTTGGAGGACCGGTCTTACCTGCGCTTACATCTGTATCCGGGCGGCACGGCAGGGCGCGCGCCGCCGGAACAGTTCAGATTTCGGCGACCGGAGCGCTGCGGATCTTGCGGAACAGGAAGCGCGCCGGATCCACGCGATCGGCCAGCGAGTCAGGCAGCGGCGAGGGCTCGTTGGTGATCTGGCTCGCAACGTATTCCGCCAGCAGCGAGCACCACACCAACCCTCGAGCGCCGAAACCCGACAGCATGTACAGCCCGGCGTGGCGCGGTACGGTGGCCATGTCGAAACCGCGACCACTCATCACCGAAGGCATCTCGCCCGCGATCGGCATCCGGTCGAGCGAGACCGGGCGCTGCCCGACGCGGCCGCTGAGGCGATCCATCGGCACGTTCTTGGCGAAACCGGGCAGCATCTTCTGCAGCTTGTCGAGGTTTTCCAGATGGTCGCCAAGCCGCACATGGGTCGACTCGTCGTCGGCGAAAAAGGTCGCTCCGGCGCAGGTCACGCCATCGATGGCCGGGGTTGCATAGCCCTGGCCACAAACGACCGTCTTGAGTGCGGGAATCGCATCTTCTGGCAGATGCGAAACCTGCCCGCGCGCGACGCGCAGCGGCATCCAGTCGGCCAGCGCAAGGCGTTTGGCGTCGGCGGCGTTCGCCAGCACCACGACCGGTGCCTCGGCGAGCAGCTGGCCGTCAGCGGCCACTGCGCGCCACATCTTGCCGACCCGCTGCAGACGTGCGACCGGTGAGCTGTAGCGGCCGGTAATGCGCCCCGGAAAGCGCGCCAGGTTGGCCACGCACAGGCTGGGTGGGTTGATCCAGCCGCCAAGCTGGAAGAACCAGCCACCGTATGCGACCGGCGCGCCAGCGATGCGCTCGGCGTGACGTCGGTCGACGAAACGCACGAAATCCTGCGGTGCCTGGATTGCGTCGACGATGGCGCGCTGCTTTTCTTCCTGCTCGGCATCGCGCGCAAGGTGTAGCACGCCGCACGGCGCCCAGCGGACCTTAAGCTCTTCCGCCTGCAGGCCCTTGAGGTGGCGCAGGCCGTAGAGGAAGCCGGCACGGGTCATCTGGAACAGGCGCCCATCATCGGCTGAGGGCAGGGGCCGGAAGGCGCCTGCGAGGTTGCCGGAAGCCCCTTGGGCCGGCTGCGAAGCGGATTCCAGCAACTGGACATCCCAGCCGCGTGAGGCGAGCCGCTCCGCCATCGATGTGCCGGCGAGGCCCGCCCCGATGACGATGGCGCGACGATCGGTCGGATTCAGGCGGCGCTCCGAGATGGTCGTTGCGCGTCCGCATAGCATCTCGCGCTTGCCGGCAAAGCCGGCCTGCTTGTCCGTCAGGAAGCCAGCCTCGGCCAGTGCCGTGCGCACCCAGGCTGAGACCGACCACGTGGCGATGCGGGTGTCCGAGTGCGAGCGTTCCGCGAGTGCCTCGAAAACCGCCGGCGACCACATGTCCGGGTTCTTGCCGGGGGCGAAGCCATCCAGGTAGATCGCATCGGCCTGTGCGTGCAGTTCGGGCAGCATCATGTGTGCTTCGCCGAACAGCAGCGTCAGCGTGACGCGATCCTCGTCGAAATGCATGCGGTGAAAGCCGGGCATCGCCAATGGCCATTGAGCCCGCAGCTTCGCGGCAAGGTCCGGCGGCGCGCCCGACGCGGCGTGGGCTTCGGCCAGATCGCTGACCGGGAACGGGTGTTTCTCGACCGAAATGAAATGCAGCCGCTTGCAGCGTTTCGGGTCCGCCCGCCAGGCTTCCCAAGTCGCGAGGAAGTTGTGGCCCAAACCGAAACCGGTTTCAAGAATGACGTAGTCTTCCTGCCCTTGCCAGCCGGACGGCAGCCCGCAGCCACCGAGGAACACATGCCGTGCCTGGCCCATCGCCCCTGCGTGCGGGTGATAGACGTCGTCGTACTTGATCGAGTACGGCGTGCCGTCTTCGCCGAACTGAAGACTGGCGGTTTCGAGGGGGCGGTAATCGGTACTCACGCGTGCTGGCTCTGTCTTGGAGGGGATTGGAGTCAGATTGCTCCCGGCGTGTCTGCGGCTCGGAAGCATTGTCTGCAAAGCGATGAAGCTGCCGAGGCGTGCCCCAGGCTGACGAAGACCCCAGAGCTCGCCCCAACGAATTGCACCGTCGGGGCAATTCTATCCGCCTTCGAGCCGTTTGCGGCCGTTGCGCCGCCCCTGCCAGACGGACGGCCCACCCTGCATTGATGGCGGTTGGCGCTATGAACGGCGGTTCAAGCGAATGGCCTGCTCACACGCAAACGCCGCGGCGCCGCGCCGCGATGATCCCGCGTACCTGCTCCGCGCTGATTTCGCGGGCGATCTGCTCAACAGCGGTCTCTGGCGAGGTGTGTTGCAGCACCCATGCTGTTTTGCCGCTGTCGATCAGCTTCAATGCCAGTGAGGAATACGCTTCGATAAGCCGCGCGACTTCGCAAGCGATCGGGTTGTCGCCGGTCGGCGCAGCGAGTGCTGCTTCGATGACGGGCCGCGGCAGGGCCGCGAAGTTCCGGTCCGGTCTGAGCTGGTTCATGGGCGCGCTCCATCAGGCGAATCGAGGGGGCGAAATCTAGCGCGCGAAGCTTACGGATGCCTCGTTCTGACTGTGAAGTGATGTCAAATCGCTGTGCAGTGTTGCCAGCACAACTGAGCCGGGTTAGGCGCACGGCGGAATCCATCGCGGAGCGCCCTGAAGCGCATCGTGTGCCGAAAGTGAGCAATCGCGGAGACGTGCGTCGGCGAGAAGGAACCTAGACTGGCGCCTCGATCAGACCAAATCACCATGCGCAAACCCGTTGAACTCTCTTATCGTCGCCGCATCAACCTTGTCATTGCCCATGTTGGCCAGCATCTCGACAGCCCTCTGGATGGGGGCGAGCTCGCGAGCGTTGCGTCGATGTCGCGCTTTCATTTCCATCGCGTCTTTGCTGCGATGACGGGGCTTACGCCGGCCGAATATGTGTTTCTCGCGCGCATGTCGCGTGCAGTGGAGCGCTTGCGCAAGGGCCGCGACCCGATCACCCGGATCGCCCTTGAGGTCGGCTTTGAGGGTGGGCCCGCACTTGCGAAGGCGTTGCGCCGTCATTTCGGCATGACTGCAAGCGAAATCCGCGGTAGCGCGGTTGATCCGCGACTTGGCCTGGTCGGCGAACGTACCTATCCACGACGAAGAAAGGAACTGCCCATGCTGACGCCTGAGATCACGACCCTGCCGGAACAACAGGTGCTTTGCGCGACTGAACGCGGACGCGTGAACAACGATATGGGTGTCGCTGCGCGGCGCGCGTTTGCCCGGCTGATGGCCGGTGCGCAGGCGATGGACGTGATGCCACGGGTCCAGCGCGCAATCGCGATGGCGCCGGACTGCCCACGCGGCCCTGACGACCCGGATCAGCGCTTCATTGCTGGTTATGTGATCGAGGGCGAGATGCCGGCGCTGGCCGACGGACTGCATTGCGAAACGCTGCCCGCAGGGCGCTGGGCCGTGTTCCGCCATGTCGGGCCTTACACCACCTTGTGGCAGGCCTGGACCAGCGTGTATCGCGACTGGATACCGCATTCCGGTTGCACGCTGCGCGACGCGATGCCCTGCGAGCACTACGTCAATGATCCGCGCGAGGTGGCGCCGGAGCAGCTCATCACCGATCTGTACATCCCGATCGAGTGAGCGGCGTGAACGCCTTTGGCGCGCAGCGCGCGGCCGCGATGCTGGGCGCGCTGGCACTGTGATACTTGCGGCGGCCACACGAAGGCTCACGCCGCAGCGGTGAGGCGGGAACAAATGAAAAACCCGCAAGGCTCTCGCCCTGCGGGTTTCGGGTGCATCCGGCGAGCGGAACAGACCGGCTGATTACTCCGGCCGCATTTGCGGGAACAGGATCACGTCGCGGATCGCCGGGCTGTCGGTCAGCAGCATGACGAGGCGGTCGATACCGATGCCGCAGCCGCCGGTGGGCGGCAGGCCGAATTCCAGTGCGCGCACGTAGTCGGCGTCGTAGTACATCGCTTCGTCGTCGCCAGCTTCCTTGGCCTTGACCTGCTCGAGGAAGCGCTCTGCCTGGTCTTCTGGATCGTTCAGCTCCGAGAAGCCGTTGGCGATCTCGCGGCCGACGATGAACAGCTCGAAGCGTTCGGTGATTTCCGGGCGGGTGTCGGACTTGCGGGCCAGCGGGCTGATCTCGGTCGGGTAGTCGACGATGAAGGTCGGTTCCCACAATTCAGCTTCGGTGTTCTCCTCGAACATCAGCAGCTGCAGCGTGCCGAGGCCGGCGTCGCCCTTGACGTCCACCTTCATCGCGGTCAGCTTTTCGCGCAGCCATGCGGCGTCGTTGAGCTGCTCCATCGAGAATCCCGGGTGGTACTTGTGGATCGCCTCGGCCATCGTCAGGCGATGGAAGGGCTTGGACAGATCCAGCTCGCGCCCCTGGTACTGAAACACCTCGGTGCCCAGTGCCTCGCGCGCGGCGTGGCGCAGCAGGCCTTCGGTGAAGTTCATCAGCAGCGTGTAGTCCGCATACGCCTCGTAGAACTCCATCATCGTGAACTCGGGGTTGTGCCGCGTGGACGTCCCTTCGTTACGGAAGTTGCGGTTGATCTCGAAGACCTTTTCGAAGCCACCGACCACCAGGCGCTTGAGGTAAAGCTCCGGCGCGATGCGCAGGAAGAGCTCCATATCCAGCGTGTTGTGATGCGTCACGAAGGGCTTCGCGGAGGCGCCGCCGGGGATCGGGTGCATCATCGGCGTCTCGACTTCGAGGAAGCCGTGGCCGTTCATGTAGTTGCGGATCGACTGCACCAGGCGGCTGCGCGCAACGAAGGTGTAGCGCGACTCTTCCGACGTGATGAGGTCCAGATAACGCTGGCGGTACTTGGTTTCGACGTCGGTGAGGCCTTTGTGCTTTTCCGGCAGCGGGCGCAGGCACTTGCTCAGCAGGCGGATCTCGTTTGCCTTGACCGACAGTTCGCCCGTCTTGGTCTTGAAGAGGGTGCCGACGCAGCCGACGATGTCGCCCAGATCCCAGGTCTTGAAGTCGGCGTACACATCCTCGCCGACGGCGTCGCGCGTGACGTAGAGCTGGATGCGGCCGGAAAGATCCTGGATCGTGATGAACGAGGCCTTGCCCATGACGCGCTTGAGCATCACGCGGCCGGCGACCTTCACTTCAACCGGGGTCGCTTCGAGCGTTTCGTTGTCCTTGTCGCCATACAGCTCGTCGAGCTTGCCGGCCGTGTTCTCACGGCGGAAGTCGTTCGGGTAGGCTTTGCCGGATTCCCGCCATTTCGCGAGCTTGGCGCGACGCTCGGCAATGATGTGGTTCTCGTCCTGAGGGACTTGCGATTCGTTGTTTTCGGACATGGCGGAAGCTCAAGGCAGGGCACGCGGCGACCGGCGAAGGCCGGGCGTCCGGGGCATGGGCGCCCCGCGGTGCAAAGTATTGAATTTTGACATATTCAGCGCCCCCTGTGGCTTTGACGGGGTGCAGGGATGCTGAAGCGGCGGGCGGCGCGATACCGGCACGAGTGCGCCGGCTCAGTGCTCAGTCAAAGAGGGCGTCGATATCGGCTTGCAGACCGGTGTTGTCGGCCTGCTTGGGCCCTTCCAGCAAACCGCGTGCGACGAGATCTTCGTAGCAGTTCACCTGGTTGCGGCCGTTCTCTTTCGAGAAATACAGGGCTTCGTCCGCGTGGCCCAGCATTTCGGCGGGTGGAAGCACCGGGTCGATGCGGGTGAAGCCGGCCGATGCGGTGACCTGGCCAACCTGCGGGAATTCATGTGTTTCCACCGCGGTGCGGAAGCGCTCGAAGATCGCGCGGGCATCCGCTTCGCTGACGTTGCGCAGCAGCACGACGAACTCTTCGCCGCCGAAGCGGAACAGCTTGTCACGCTGGCGGAACGAGTGCTTCATGACCTCCGCGACGCGCAGCAACACCTCATCGCCGAACAGGTGGCCAAAGGTGTCGTTGATACGCTTGAACTTGTCGATGTCGATCACGCCCATCCAAGAAGGGCGTGCAGCCAGATCGTCCTGCTGCCGGCGCTCCGGGTCGGTCTGCTGTGCGCGGCCGACGCTGGCGATGAAGCGATCGAAGTTTTCGTCAAAGGTCTTGCGGTTGAGCAGCTTCGTCAGGGTGTCCAGCTCGGCGTAGTCGAGCAGATCGAGCTGGTTCTGATAGAAGTGCGCAACATGCAGGAAGGCGTCGCGGACACGCGCTTCCGGCGCCACATCACAACGTGCGACGAGCAGGGCGTGCGGGTTGCCCGCGTCCCCCATCGCCAGTGCCAGCCGGTAGATGCCATCCGTGTTGCTTTCTGCCACGCCATCGCTGGAGCGAATTGCGCCGTCGAGGAAGGCATCTTCATGCAGCGCGACCGGCGGATGATCTTCGTCTTCATTCGCGACCTGCTCATGGTCGGGCCGCGCGACGGCAACGATTGCGCCGACCGGGCCTTTCGGCGACGCGCTGACGGCGTAGAGCGTGACTTCCGAGGCGCCGAGCACATCGCGCATCGCGGTGACGAGGCGCAAGGTCATCTGCTCGCGATCGCGGCTCGACGACATCGCGCGTACCTGACCGAGCAGCTTGAACATGCTCTGGTCCGGTGCTCCGGCAAGACTGGCAAGACCCTTTTTTTCGCTCATGTCAGCACAGGCTGTGTGGGTTAGTCGCTTAACGGCAGGTGCTGCAAGGGCTTGAGGGCTAGATTTCGCGTCTCAGCACGCCAATTGGGGGTGCCCAGTCCTCGCCGCCTTTCTTCTTGCGCGTCACCAGGGTGAGCTGGGCCGGCTGGAAGACGTTGGCATTATGCGTCACTGGCGTCGTAATCAGGTATTGGGCCCGTGTTGCACGCAAGAAGGCACCAACCCGGTCGATGTTGGCAACGTCCAGGTGCGCGAAGGGCTCGTCGATGAAGACGAAGCCGCCAGGGCGGGCGTCGTCCATCAGCAGGCCCACCAGCAGGATCAGCGATTTCATCACCTGCTGGCCACCGGATGCCTCGCCGTCGTTGAGCGTCTGCACGCCCTTCTGGTCGAAATCGAAAGCCACTTCAAGCCCGGCCGAAGAGAGCGTCGCGTCTTCGTTCTCCAGCAGCGGGGTGGGGCATTCGACATGGATGCCTGCAAGGTCGCCCAAGGCGCGCAGGTTCTTGGCGTACTGACGCACGGTGGCGCGCAGCTTCGCGATGTAGGCGGCGCGCGCCTCGTCCACCAGGATGCGGGTGCGTTCGCAGTAGCCGCTGCGTTCGCGGTAGTCGCGCTCGCGGGCGTCGAGTTCGAGCTTGAGCTTGTCGCGCACGATCAGCACCTGATCGTCGGTCGCCCAGTCACCTTCGTTGAGCCGGCGCTTGAGGCGTGCCAGTTCGTTGCGCGCGCCAGCAAGGCCATTGAACTGTTCGGCCAGCCCGGCTAGCGTTTCGGGTGCCAGCCAGTGGCGCGGCATGCCGCGGCGCTTGCCGCGCAGGCGCATCAGGCGCGCTGCCTGTTCGAGCCGTTGCGGCTTGTCGTCGGCGTTGAGGCGCACGAGCGCCTCGCGCGCAACGCGCAGTTCATCCTTGCGACGATTGGCTTCGATGTCGATGCCGCGCAGGCTCTCTTCGCGACGGGTGACTTCGGCGCGGGCTGCTTCGCGTTGCGCTTCGGCGGTCTGCTGGGCGGCTCGCGCAATCGTCTGCTCCTGCGCAGCGGCTTCGAATTCGGATGCTCTTGCGAGCATCAGCTCTGCGGCTTGCAGGCCGAGCAGCTTTTCGCGGCACGCGCGCAGGCGGGCATCGGCTTCGTCCTGCTGCTTCTGCGCAGCCTGCAGGCGGGCGTCCAGGTCGCGGACTTCGGCGTTCAGCGCATCGACCCGCGCGGTGCGGGCGAGGGCGCCGAACCAGAACTCGTGCGGCACGCCCAAGTGCCGGGCGCCGCGGCGCTCGCGGTGGTAGCCGTCGCGGGTGATCCAGTCCTGATCCTTCGGCAGGCGCTTGGCAGCGTCGGCGTTCTCGACCCGCTGAATGCGGTTGAGCAAGTCGGCCAGCCAGCGTGGCGGGTCGCCGGCAAAGCGCACCACTTCCAGCAGGCTGCCGGGCATTGCCCCCGGGCAGGGCGAGCGGTCGGCGACGAGGAAGTGGCGGAAGCGCTCCTGCTCGCCGAGCGACCAGGCCGCATGGCGGTCGTTCTCGTCTTCGAGCAGCAGCAACGAACGGTAGGGTCGCAGGATCGCCTCGACGGCACCTTGCCAGGCCGGGTCGGTGACCTCGGTGAGTTCGGCCAATGCGAAGTGTTCGATACCTTCGTCGTTGAGCAGGCTGCGGAAGCGGCGCACGTCCGCTTCCTGCGGTGGGCCGGCCTTGTCGCGCGCTTGCCGCAACTGCTCGGTCACTTCCTCAAAGCGTGCCTTGAGCGAGCGGACTTCGCTGCGTGCGGCGTCGGCGGCGGCAAACGCGGCGGAGGCTTCCTCTTCGCTGGCGAGGGCATCGGCGCCGTGTTCGCGGCTGACACGCTCGCGCAGTGCGTCGCGCTCGGCGAGCAGGCGGTCGATGTCGCGCAGGCGGTCGCGTGCGGTCAGCCACAACGCGTCCTGTTCAGCCAGCAGCGCCTTCGCGTTGGCCAGCGCTTCGCGCGCTTGGGCGCGTTCGCTGTCGAGTTCCGCGAGCCGGGCATTGGCGCTGGCAACGACGGCGGTTCGCTCACGCGTATCGACGCGCGCGCCGCGCAGCTTGCCGCGTGCTTCGGCGATTTCGCGCGTGAGGTCGGCCACTTCGAGTCGCGGAATGATCTCCGCTTCCAGCGCCTGGGTTTCGCGCGTGAGGTCGCGCCACTCCATGTAACGGTCCGCTTCAAGGCGTTTGGCCTCGGCCTGGGCGCGGAGCTTTTCAAGATCGAGCGCGAGCGACTCGAGTTCGCGCAGCGCGGTGTGCTGCTCGGTGCGCGCGGTCTGGTAGTTGTCCAGCACTTCCTTGTCGCCGAACACGTCGAAGACCAGGTCGAGCAGGGCGCGCGGCGAGTATTCGCACAGTTTGTCAGTGTCGCCTTGCTCGAGCGCGAGCACCTTCGCAATGGCGGGGGTCAGGCCGGCGTAGGCGAGACGCGTCTGGTAGTCGCGCAGGCCCGCCCATTGCGCGCGTTCGTCGAGTTCCTCGATCGCGACGATGCCGTCCTCGATCGTGTATTCGCGCGTCCAGTCGCCGCCGGCGCGTTTGATACGGCAGGCGAGCGTGACGTCGTCCTTGAGGCAGGGGAAGAATGGGCGCTTGCCGGTCGGCCCCGGCCGGTTGGCGACGGTTGCGCGGATCCACGCCACACCGGCGTTGGCGCGACGCACATAGCGGCGGAACTCGCGTTTGCCGGAGCAGCGCAGCGCGAACAGCGTGCGCAGGGCATCCAGCAGCGTGGTCTTGCCAGAGCCGTTGGGGCCGACGATGGTGATGATCTGGGCGTCGAGCGGCACCGTGAAGCGGCGCCAGAAGTCCCAGTGGACCAGTTCGATTTCGCGGATGTGGAACATGCGGGATCAGGCGTCCGTGGAATCGGTTTTGGGGGCGGAGGGCGCAGAGGGCGCGGCGCTGGCTGGTGCGACGTCGAACGCTTCCTCGTCCTCCTCCATGTCTTCGGTCTGCGGCAGCGCGTGGCCTGCGGCGGCCAGCACGTCGGCCAGCGTGCCGTTGACGATGCGGTCGGCGAGCACGCGGTAGTCGAGCAGCACGTCGAGCAGCGGGCCTTCGTGGATCATGCCGTTGCGACGCTCGATGAAGCCCAGTCGCGCAAGCTTGCCGAGCGCGAAGTTGCGCACCTTGGTCTTGCCGCCCAACTGGCTGCCGAAGTCAGCGAGCAGCGACGCCTCGGAGATCGCGCCCGAGACTTCCTCGCCGTGAGTAATCGGTTTGTCCTGGCCGAACATGTCGTTCTGGCCGTCGTCGTCGCGTTCGCGGCGTCCGAGCTGGCGTTCGCGCTTGGGCAGGATGATCAGCGCCCAGATCACGATCAGCAGCGCGATCTCGTCGCGCGTCAGGCCCATCGTGCTGGCCTGGTAGTCACGCCCGCCGAACACGGCATCGAGCATGTCTTCCTGCAAGCCGACCGCGACATGCGCGGCGAACGGGTTGTCCAGTAGCACCAGGCCGACCTGCGCGAGGCGATGCTCCAGTTCATGGCGGAAGGTTTCGTCGACCAGCGCGCGCTTGACCTGCGTATCGGTTCGGGGCAGCCAGCGATGGGCCAGCAGGCGCGCGGTAAGCGTTGTGATTTCGTGTTCCATGCCGCGTCAGTGAAGTGCAGAAAGCGCTGGGTGGAGGTAGGCGACGGCCGCGATGTTCAGCGCGACGGTCACCCAGAAGCCAGCCTGGAAGGACATCTTGCGATTCTTGTGGCGGAACATGTGCTGCGCCAGCAGGCCGCCCGGCCACCCGCATGCCACGTCCAGCAGATGCAATGTGGACTCCGGAGTCCGTCGCCCCGCGCCTGCTGCTTTGCTTTTGTCGAGGTTGTAGGCGAGTAGCGAGATCACGCTCATCACCGCATAGGCGGCGCCGAGCAGCATCATGCCGCTCAACTGCCAGGCCACCAGCGGCACGGCCAGCGCAACCAGGCCTGCCAACCAAGGGAATGTCGGCGCACCGCGGCCGCCGCGCGGCTGGCGCGACTGGTTGTCGGCAGAACCCATCCACGCGGGCGCCTTGACCGAGGTCGCACGTGCGCGCCCCTTGGCATCGACGCCAGCGAGGTAGATCACCGCCAAACCCACCTGGGGTCGTCGCGTCTGCGGCTCAAACGCCTTGATGTGGAAGAACAGCGGTTCGCCGCGGGTGTCGGGCGCAATGAGCCCCCAACCCTTGTCGTCATGCCATTGGGTGATCGTGCCTTGGCGCATCGGTAGGCCTGCTTAGCTGTCGCGGCGGCGGACCACGCCCGCCGACATGGTGGCGACTTCGTCCTGATGCACCGGGATCTGGTGATCCTCAAGAACGAGTTCGTAGGGGAGTTGCGTGAGGTCGGCAACCGGGCCTTCGGCCTGGGCTTCCACACCACCCAACAGAGACAGCAGTGAAAGGCGGTAGCTCGCCGGCGCGAACCCGCCACCCAGCACCAGCCGCTGCGCGGGCGCTGTTTCAGCGACGTTGATCAGCCGGTCGGTGAGCTTCCACAGCAGCGACAGGTCTTCCGATTCGGGCGCGAGGTTCTGGTCGACCGTCTGCGGCGTCGGCAGGCTGTTGTCCGCTTCCATGCGTTGCACGTCTTCGGATAGCGCGCTTTCGGCACGGTCCAGCAACTCATGACCGCCGGCGACAAACTGCGTCTGCGGTGCGGCACCGAGGGCGTTGTTTGCCAGTGCGGCGATCTCGGCGGTCGACTTGCCGCGCAGCCAGACCATCACGTCCGATGAGGACACGCCCGATTCGCCCAAGGTGACGCGTTGCGATTCGATCTTGTTGAGCGCGCGCTGGAAGGCGGCATCAACCCGCGCAAGCTTGCTCTGTGCGAGGCCGATCGCATGGGCGACGCGGCCGATCTCGGGCGTTACCTCTTCGACATCAAGCAGGGAACGCAGGATGCCGGTGCCCTTGTCGAGCCAGCGCATATTGGCCGAGAGGCGGCTGCGGGCTTCGACGATGCGGAATTCGGAACCGGAGGCGATCGCTTCCTCGAAGGACTCGCTCAGCGCATTGAGCTTGGCGAGCAGGTGTTGCAGCACTTCGGGCGTGACCGTGCCCGTTACCTGCATGCCGGCGAGCTGGGTGGTCAGGAAGCCCAGTTCGGCGTCTTCGTCCTCGCCGAAGCGCAGCAGCACGGACACTGCCGCCATTGCGTTGCGGCCGGCATCAGTGAGCTGGTACTGGCGGTCTTCGCCGAACACCATCAGGCCGTTTTCGCGCAAGCGCGCGAGCACGGTTTCGAGCTTGATCGGGTCGAGGTAGGCGAAGTGGCGGCGCAGTTCGTCTGGGCCCCAGCGTGGGGTCTCGGCGCGGCCGCCCATCTCGCGCAGCACATGCAGGCGGATGAAGACTTCTTCCTCGCCACCGCGGAACAGCGTGATGAAGGCGGCGATCAGTGACTGCGCGCGGGCCAGCGACCACAGCGCTGGCACATCGTCGAGCGTGACGCCGGCAGCGAGAAAGTCATCCAGCGCACCGCCATCCACCGCGGCCTGCCATGAATCGGTCTGCGCCATGGTGGCGTGACGGCGCGTGCCGCCAGCGTCAGTGGCGGTCTTGCGCGGCTGCGCCGGGTCGTGGATGTGTGCGTCTTGCATGCAGGGCGGGGCGGGCAGTACAGCCGCCCCGGTCTCCTTAGACGCCTTGCTTGAGGCTGGCCTGGATGAAGCCTTCCAGGTCGCCATCGAGCACAGCTTGCGTGTTGCCGACTTCGTAGTTGGTGCGCAGATCCTTGATGCGCGACTGGTCGAGCACATAGGAGCGGATCTGGTGACCCCAGCCGATGTCGGACTTGGTGTCTTCCAGCTTCTGCTGTTCGCTCTGGCGCTTGCGCAGTTCGGCCTCGTAAAGCCGCGCACGCAGCATCTGCCAGGCCTCGTCGCGGTTGCGGTGCTGCGAACGGTCGTTCTGGCACTGCACAACGATGCCGCTGGGGATGTGCGTCAGGCGCACCGCGGAGTCGGTCTTGTTGATGTGCTGACCGCCCGCACCCGAGGCGCGGTAGGTGTCGGTACGCACATCGGCCGGGTTGATCTCGATCTCGATCGAATCATCCACTTCCGGGAACACGAACACCGAGCAGAAGCTCGTATGGCGGCGCGCGTTGGAATCAAACGGGCTCTTGCGCACCAGGCGGTGGATGCCGGTCTCGGTGCGCAGGTAGCCGTAGGCATACTCGCCGCTGACCTTGATCGTGGCACTCTTGATGCCGGCGACTTCGCCTTCGGATTCTTCCAGCAGTTCAACCGTGAAACCCTTGCGCTCGCAGTAGCGCAGGTACATGCGTTCGAGCATGCCGGCCCAGTCTTGCGCCTCCGTGCCGCCCGCGCCGGATTGGATTTCGATGAAGCAGGGGCGCGGATCCATCGGGTTGTTGAACATGCGGCGGAATTCGAGGCCGACTACGACCTCTTCGACACCGCTGACATCGGCGTCGACTGCCTCGACGGTGTCCCAGTCTTCCTCGGCCTGGCCCATCTCGAACAGCTCACGGCAGTCGGTGATGCGCGCGACGATGTCGTCGAGCGTGAGTACCACGCCTTCGAGGGTCTTCTTTTCCTTGCCTAGTTCCTGGGCCCGCGCGGCGTCATTCCAGACGTTCGGGTCTTCCAGTTCGCGATTGACTTCTTCGAGACGGCGATGCTTGGTCTCGTAGTCAAAGATACCCCCGTAGGGCGTGCTCGCGGGTCTTCAGATCCTCGAGCTTGTTGGCGATCGCGTTGATGCGTTCTGCGTCCATATCAGCCTCCGATGAACCGATTCGAGGAGGCGGGCACCCCCTTGGGGGGCAGCGCACGCTGCAAGCGTGGGGGCCGGGCCATGGGCGCGCTCCAGACGAATTCGGAAAAACCGCAAATTATACATTGCAAGGCCCGGCACACGCGCAGGCCTTGCTACGGTTGGCGTGAGGCTGTCCGATTTACTGCCCGGGAGGCTGGCGAATGGGCTTCGGCGCGACGAGGAGGTCGTGCGGGCGCTGCGCGATGTGTCGCAGCACCCGCCCGAACAACTGCCGGCTGTAGCCGAAGCGCACCTTGCGCGATTTCATCGCGGTGTAGAGGGCAAGGCTGAAGCTGACCAGCAGGTTCGTCAGGCCGATCGCCGCAACGCCGACACCGCAGCTGACCAGCAGGTAAAGCGGCACATCGAAACCGAGCGCCGTGATGCCATAGGCGAAGTTGGCGGCGCCGAACGTGACATGGCGGATATCCAGCGGCAGGCCGAGCAGGAAGCCGATCGTGCCCATGCAACCCAGCATGCAACCGAACAGGAAGTTGCCCATCAGCGCGCCGAGGTTGTTTTCGATGTAACCCGCCATGCGGTTCAGGCGTGCCTCACCAAGCCAGCGCCGCAGCCGCGGGATCTGGCGGATGCGTTGCGGGATCCGCGCATAGACACATTTGTTGTCGTAGTAGCCCGAGATCAGGCCGGCCAGGAACAGGCAGACGCCGGCCACCGCAGCGTGGGGGATGGCCATGCTCATGACCGGGCGCAGGTCGTGCAGCAAGGAGTTGGCCTTGGTGGCGTCCACGATGGGCTGCCCGAACAGATAGGGCCAGGCGAAGCCGATGCCGAGGCAGACCGCAAACGCCACGATCACGTTGCCAAGGATCGCGATGAACTGGCTGCGCAGCACATCGATGATGAGCGTCTCCAGGCGATCGAGCGGCGGCTTGCCGTCCTTGGCTTCGTCCATCGTGGCGGCGATCAGTGCGGCGGTCATGGCCGGCTGCTTGGTCGCAATCGTGAAGTGGAACAGGTGCACCACGATGAAACCCAGCCCGTAGTTCAGGCTGAATGCCACGGCTTCCCATAGCGGTGGCAGATGCGCCTTGGCGCTGAAGATCTTGATGATTGCCATGAAGGCGACGATCAAGCCGGCGCCTGCCGCCGCGCGAAACAGCTGATTCTGCTCGGCCGCGTTGCTGGCGACGTAGTGCTCGCCCGTGCGGCTGGCGTGTTCGGTGACCTGCAGAGCGAGCAGGTCGGTCACGCGCACCAGCACCGCGCGTACGCTGTTCTTTTCCGACTCGTGTTGCAGCAGTTCGCGGAAGAAGGCGAGCTTGCGTTGCTGCTGGGCTTCGGAACTGTCGGGTGCTGCAAGGCGCACCAGCGTGCGCATGCGATCGATGGTTTGGCCGGCGCGCTGCGCGTCGTAAGTCAGTGCGATGCTCGCGCCTCCCTGCCGCGCGAGCTTGCGGATCCGCGCAATGTGCTTCTCGCATTGATCGAGCAGCACATCGAGGTGGCTTGCATCCGGCCATGGCAGCGTCGGGTCGGCGAGTGCGGCGAAGGCTGCCGCCGACAGCGCTTGGACTTCGTCGGTCTGGGCTACGAAGGGGGATTCACGCGAGGCCGCGTCGCTGTCGTAGCGAAGGAAGTCGGGCTCGAGGCCAATCGAGGCGAGACGGAACGAGAGGATCCGAAGCGCCTCGATCATTTCGCCGTCCATCCGGCGTTCGTTGGCGGTGCGTGCGCTGCCAAAGCCGATCACACGCAGCAGTTCAACGATGACCTGTTCCGGAAGCTCGGTGATCCAGTGTTGGTCACGCGCTTCGCGGACCAGTGCGGCGAAAAGGTCCTGCAGGTAAGTGTCGTCGTGTGCCGGCGGCAGGATCTTGGCCACCAGGCGTTTGGTGATGGCGCCGACGATGCTGTCGTTGGTCAGAATGCCGAGGTCGGCGAACAGCGAGCGCTGCACGCGCGTGGCGAACACTTCGGAGAGGTAGCTGCGCAGCCCTTCGGCCAGGTGCGGCCGCGTCTGCAGCACGGAGATCATCGCCCGCAAGCGTTGGGTGGCCGCGCCGGGGGCTTCAAGTTCGCGCGGGCGCAGGCTGGCAATGATTTCCAGCAACGCGTCGGCCGAACGTTTGTCGGGCGAGGCGGCAATGTCCTCCAGTATCGGTACGAGTGCTCTCATCGGGTTCTCGGATACACGCAGGACGGACTATTCTGGCACACTGTCGGAGAACGATCCGCTTCCCGGCGAGACGTCAGCCTCAAAACTTGGTAAAGTGCCGCCCCTTTCGCGGGTGGCAAGCATTGCCTCCGTTTCCAGATTGCGGAGACGTACGAAGATGGATGAAGCAGACGTTGCCCAGCAGGAAGTCGAGCTGAGCCTCAAGTTGGCGCTGGAGCGCAAGGAGCCGTCGTTGGCGGCGACCGGTGTGTGCCACTTCTGTGGCGAAACGCTGACCGAAGGGCAGAAATTCTGCGATAGCGACTGCGAGGAAGACTACCGTCGCCTGCAGTGGCAGAAATCACAGCGCGTCCGCGGCTAAGGCCGTAACGCGCAAGCATCACAAGGAAAAGACATGGCCCGCATCACGGTTGAAGATTGCCTGAAGACGATTCCGAATCGTTTCGAAATGACCCTCGCTGCCGCCATCCGCGCGCGTCAGCTTGCCCGTGGCCACACCCCGCAGGTGGATGGCAGCAAGAACAAGTTTGCCGTCACCGCGCTGCGCGAAGTCGCCTCGGGTCACATCGACCGCAGCATCCTCTCGAAGCTCGAAGCCTGACAGCTTCAGGGCGGGCGCCACGCCGCCCGCTGATTGAACCGGCCGCTTGAGCGGCCGGCTCGGTCCAGTGTTTCAATCCTCAGCCTCGGCGAGAAGCTCAGCTTCTCCGGCCGGGGCTTTGGTCGTTTCCGTTGCGTAGAGCTGGCGGAAGCGCAGGCGTTGCGGGTAGGGGAAGAAGTCCTCGACGTAGCCCTCGCGGATCTTGCGCTGCGTGTCCTGCCAGAACGACGCGTCGAGCAGGTCCGGGTGGTATTTCATGAAGGCTTGCCGAACCTTGGGCAGGCCGAGCAGGAAGGTGCCGAATTCCTCCGGGAATACGTCGTTGCGTGCGACCGAGTACCACGCCTCGCCACTCATCTCGATATCCTCGTTCGGCGCGGGCGGGATGCGGCGGAAGTTGCAGTCCGTCATGAACTCGATTTCGTCGTAGTCGTAGAACACGACGCGGCCATACCGGGTAACACCAAAGTTCTTCCACAGCATGTCGCCCGGGAAGATGTTGGCCTGCGCCATCTCGCGGATCGCACTGCCGTATTCCTGAACCGCGTGGTCGGTCTGTGCCGCGTCGGCTTTCTCCAGAAACAGATTCAGCGGGGTCAGGCGGCGCTCGATGTAGAGGTGCTTGATGACGATCGTGTCGCCTTCTTCCTCGACACTTTCGCTGCAAACGTCGCGCAGTTCTGCCACGAGGTCCGGATGGAAGCGATGGCGGGGTAGCGCGACGTCTGAGAACTCGAGCGTGTCGGCCATGCGGCCCACACGGTCCACCTGTTTCACCATCTGATACTTGCGTTTGACGGTGGCGCGGTCCATTTCCTTCTGGATTGCGCGCTGGTCCTTGATGATCTTGAACACGTAGGGATACGAAGGCAGCGTGAACACCGCCATCACCATGCCGCGGATACCAGGCGCGACGATGAACTGGTCGTTCGAATGCAGCAGGTGCGCGATCAGATCGCGGAAGAACATCGTCTTGCCCTGCTTGCCGAGGCCCAGCATCGTGTAGAGCTCGCTGCGCGGCTTGTTCGGCATGATCGAGCGCAGGAAGTGCACATAGCCGGAGGGCACTTCCATGTCGACCAGGAAGTACGCGCGTGACAACGAGAACAAGAGCGAAATCCGCCACGGTTCGAGCAGGATCGTATCGATGTACAGCCGCCCTTCGGGGTTGTGTCGCACGACCACGGCGAAGGGGGTTTCGACATAGCCGTTGATCGCCTTGCCGATGATGTAGGCGGCCTTGTTCCGGTAAAACGGCGAGTAGAGCACCTGAATCTGGCTGTTCACCTCGCGCGCAGGCCATTCGCCAAGATGGGCCTCAACGGTGCGAAGAATGTGCTCGACGTCGCGGTCGAGATCTTCGAATGGCACCTGCCACGCAAAGTCTTCGATGATGCGTTTGACGCTGGCCCGCATCCCCCCTTCGTGGGGGTAATAGCTTGAGTAGGTGGGTGGGTAGGACTGGATGTACTCGGTCGAAATCGCCGGCCGCGCAAAGATGTAGTCGTTGTGAAAGTAGGTGCGGTGCAGGATCTTGCAGCACACCGAGTTGAAGAAGGTCTCGGCCAGCTCGGGCTGCTTGTGGTTGATCAGAAAGCCGATGTACAGCAGTTTGGCTTGCTGCCAGGTGCGATCGTCGATGCGATCGGCGTGGAATTCGGCGTGCATGCGCATCACCGTTTCGTTCACACGATCGTCGTAGAACTGCACCCGTTCCCGTACTGCCCGCAGCTCACCCTGCCAGTCGGCCTGTTCGAAGCGCTGTTTTGCGCTGCGAGAGGTCTCGCTGAAGATGCGGTAGTGGCGGTTGAAGCCGTCGATAAGCGCTTGCGCAATGGCCAGCGCGGTGTTGTTGTCCGCTGCCGGAACGTCCATGCCGTCTCCCCCGGTGGTGTCCGTTTGTGCTCTGCACACAAGGGGATTCTAGCCCGCTGCGCATGGGCTCGGGGATGCGTGGTTTCCCGCGCTACTGGTGCGCGATCACCTGATTGCGGCCATGCTGCTTGGCCTGGTAGGCAGCGGCGTCCGCGCGCCGGAAGAGGGCCTCGAAGTCTTCGTCGGGTTTCAAAGCCGCCACGCCCATGCTGCAGGTAACCGGGATGTCGCTCGGGCGGAGCCCTTCGATGTGCCGCCGCATGCGGTCGGCGCCAAGCGCCGCTTGCTTGACGTCGAGGCCCGGCAGCAGCAACAGCAACTCTTCGCCGCCGTAGCGAACGGCAACATCCTCGGATCTCGCGCCGTTGCGCAGCACGCTGGCCACGGCGATCAGCACCTTGTCGCCCGCGGCATGGCCAAAGGTGTCGTTGATATGCTTGAAATGGTCGAGGTCGATCAGCACCAAGGACAGCGGCTTGTGCGTGCGGCGGCTTTCTGCCATGAGTTCGGGCGCGAGTTCCTCTAGGCGGTGGCGGTTGTAGAGCCCGGTCAGGCGGTCGCGCTGGGCCATGTCCTTCACCATCTGATGCTGCGCATCGAGGCTCGCAAACAGATCGGACAACGTAATCAGGTTGCGAAGCCGGACTTCGAGTTCCTCGGGCAGTACCGGCTTGTGCACGAACTCGTTGGCGCCTGCGCGCAGAATCTCGATCCGCTGGCCCGCGTTGTCGCTCGCGGACAGGGCAAGAATCGGCGTGCGCCCCGCGGCGCCGGGGCGCGCGCGTATGAAGTGGATCAGGTCGAGGCCCGTTTGCAGACCGGCCAGAACGAAGTCGGTGACAACCACACTGAAGCTGCGATGGCGAAGCGCATCGACGGCGGCTTCAGCCGAAGCCTTGACCTCCACCGTCAAACCCATGTGTTGCATGATTTCGCGGCAGAAGCGGGCGGTCGCTTCGTTGTCCTCGACCAGCAACACGCTGCCATTGAGCCGCCGGGTTGCGCTCGCTGTCCATGTATCGACGTACGCTTCAAAGGCCGCTTGGTTCGACTTGTGAAAACAGGCCGAGAAACCGGCGGCGAGCGCAGCGTCGATATGGGCCTTTTCGCGGTCGGACGTGATGGCGACGAAGCTCACTACGTTTGACCTCTGGCGGGCCCGGGCGCACATCAAAAGCTCGGTGGCGTGCATGTCGCCGAGTTCGAGCGCGACACAGGCGAGGTCGAAGTCTTCGCGTTCCAGTGCGATCAAGGCTTGGCAACCGTTCTCAACGGTCTGCACCTCGATGTTTCGCGCCAGGAAGATCGATCCGAACACGTTGCGCATGAAGCGCGAAGGGTCGGCGACAAGTACTTTCACGCGGGCTCCGGTGGGGTGGCAGGGGCGATATTCCACCCCGCACAGCCACGATTACGGCAAGCGAGCCAAAATCCTTGAAGGCTCGCCTGCCGCAGGGCACTCAGCGTGTCGGCTGGAAGGCCGGATCGCCCATCTGCCAGAGGAAGAATGACCACACGTCCGCCGTTTCGTCGAGCGCCTGCCCGACGTTCGAGCCGATGCCGTGGCCGGCGTCGTAATCGACGCGCAGAATCACCGGTTTCCCGTTCGGGTTGGCGGTTTGCAGCCGCGCGGCGAATTTTCCGGGCAGCCATGCGTCAACGCGTGGATCGTTCGCACCGGTGGTGACGATGACGGCCGGGTAAGCCACACCATCCTTCACGCGGTGGTACGGGCTGATCGCATACATCGACTTGAAGTGGTCCGGGTTCTTGACGGTGCCGAACTCTTCGATGTTGGGCGGGCCATTCGGCGTGGTTTCCATCCGCAGCATGTCGGAAATGCCCACTGCGCTCTGCGCCGCGGCCAGCAGATCCGGGCGTTGTGTGATTGTGCCGCCAATCGTGATACCGCCGGCGCTGCCACCAACGCCCGCCAGCGTTGCGGGTGAGGTGTAGTGGTTCGCGATCAGCCATTCCGCGCAGGCGATGAAGTCGCTGACGGTGTTCTGCTTGGTCTGGATGTAGCCGCCCTGATGCCAGTCTTCGCCCAGTTCGCCGCCGCCGCGTACATGGCAGACTGCCTGCACGCCGCCGCGCTCCAACCACGCAAGCCGGGTAGCGGCGAAGCGTGGTTCCATCGAGATACCGTAGGCGCCGTAACCAGACAGGATGGTCGGGCGCTTGCCGTCATGCGCGACGTTCTTCTGCGACAGGATCGACAGCGGCACCATCGTGCCGTCATGGCTCTTGACCATCACGCGCTGGGCTTCGACGCCCGAGGTATCGACCTTGAGCGGCTTCTGCAAGCTGGTCGATTCTGCGCGTTTGCCCGTGATCTTCAAGACTTGAGCCGGGCGCGTCCAGCCTTCCAGGCGCACAAGCACGCTGCCGTCGTTCCCGGGGCTGATCTCGCGCACCGTGCCGTCGAAGGGAAGTGCGACGCTGCTGACCTTGCCGGACTTGTCCACTTTGAACAGGCGGCTCACGCCACCATCCAGGGCTTTCACGAAGACGGCGTCCTTGGCGGCGATCGGGGCTTGCAGCACGGCGTCGCTCGCGGGCATCGCAACAGTGGCCTTGCCGCTGGCGAGATCGAACTTGAGCAATTCGCGGCGCGAAGCCCGTTTCTGCGTGACCGCGTAGACCGAAGAGCCCGACAGCACCGCATGGGTGACCTTGTCGTCAGGGCCGATGATGCGGCGCCATGGTGTGTCGCCGGTTTTCACCGTCTCAAGCGGGGCGATCCAGTAGGAGCGATTGACCGAGTCGCCATGCAATACCTCGGCCAGCACCCACTTCGACCCCTTTGAAGTACTCAGATACGGAAGGTCGGCAAGGCCGAATTCGCGCGACGGCGTGGCGCCCCAGCCGAACACGGCCACATCTTTGGCTGGATCATTGCCCAGGTGGTGCAGGAAGACGGCGCTCTTGTTGTAACGCTCGTCGGCGGGGTGGCGGTTGTAGTAGAAGCTCTTGCCATCCGGCAGCCAGGCAATGCCCGGCTCATTGAGGCCGGCGCGGTCGATCGCGTCGCCGAGTAGCTTGCCCGTCGCGACATCGATGATGCGCAGCACGCTGTTCTCCGAGCCGCCCATCGAAATGCCCACGGCAAGCAGCTTGCCGTCGGGCGATGCGCTGTACCAGTCGATCGCGTGGTGGCCACCTTCGCCCGGCATTGAATCCGGGTCAAGCAGCAGGCGCTCGGCGCCGTCGCTACCCTTGCGCACCCAAAGCTTGCGGGCGTTTTCGCCGGGTGCCCGCTTCAGGTAGAAGACCTTGCCGGCAGCTTGCTCATAGCCGCCGGTGATTTCGCCGAGATCAGCCAGTTCGCCGAGGCGCTTGCGCAGCGCGTCGCGGCCGGGGATCTTGGTCAGCACGCCGTTGGCGTAGTCGGCCTGCGCCTTGAGCCAGGTCTGGAACTCCGGCGACTTCATGTCCTCCATCCAGCGATACGGATCGACGACGGACACGCCGTGATAGACGTCGGTGACGGGGATCTGTGGCGTTGCCGGTGCAGCGGCGAACGAGAGGGCGGGCAGCGCGATCAGCGCGGCAGCCAGGGCGTGGTGTCGCATCGTCTCTCCTTGTGGGATGGCTCGGCGCGGGCTGCGCCGGCGGCAAGGGGGCAATGCTACGACAGGCGCGCGCTGGCTGGATGTCGTTATGTATCGGGTGGCGTGCTCAGCGGGCAACGCCCAGCAGTTCGTCGATATGCGCGAGCGCCGAGTCGTCCTTCACGACTTGGCGCAGCCAATCGTGCAGCGGCATGTTGGCCCAACTGGCGGCCTTGTCGGCCAGGTAGGCGACCGGGCTGTGCGGTTCGGTCTGCCGGAAGTACTCGGCCACCTGCGTGAGCATCGCGACCGCGTCGGCGCGCGTCATCGCGCCCGCTTGCCGCGGGGCGTGGTGGGCCACTGGCGCGTGTGCCGTATGCGCCGGTGCGTCGTTGGCGGGCGCTTGGCTGACGAGGGCGCCGGTGTTGCCGCCGCGCTCAAGGATCAGACGGCTGACCAGGTGGTGGATGCGCTCATGCAGTTCGCGCAACAGGCGGAAGGAGGGCGCGTCGGCACCCAACACGGTATCGGCGGCGCGATCCAGCGCGCGGATCGCCTGGTCGAGCGCATCGAGTGCGTCGCGCGTCGCATCAAGGCGGGAAAGCGGCGTGCCGCGCGCCGCAGCGTCCCAAGCGACGGCCAGGGCCGCGTGTTCGTGTGGTTCGCTGTCTTCACCGCGTGCGCCCGCGGCACGGGCACGTTCGTGATCGTCCCAACTGAGCGCGCCACCGTCGCCTTGCAGCAGGGGTGCGGTCTTGAGCACATCGAGTGCGCGCTGGATCAGCCAGCCGAGTGCGCCGGCACGTTCTTCGGCATCCCCGCCTTCGGGTAGCGGGTGCAGCGTGTCGGGATAGGCGTCGAGCAGGCCGGCCGCGAGTTGCAGGCCTTCGGCGAGCCCGCCAAAACCGTGCAGGCGGCCATTTGCTTCGGCGTAACGGGCGGCTACGCGCAGATCCTTGGTACGTTGGGTCAGCAGGTTGGTGGCGATATCGATGACGCGGCGCCAGTCTGCGACTTTCAGTGTGGTGACCCATTCACCCTGATCCAGGGACGGATCGTCCTCGCGGCGGGCCTCGTCGAGGGCGTCGAATTCCGTGGAAAAGGACATGTCCTCGCCGGTGCTGCTATGGCCCGGCAGGGGGGCAAGCAGCGGGGCCAACAGGGCGGCGTGGTCGAGTGGTGCGCTCATGGGTCGAATCTCCGGGTAGTCCCGGAGATTCTAATGTCATGCCGATGCACGCCCCCGTGATGCCATTCGCATTGCGCGCCGAATCACGCGTGTGCGGGCCTGGGTTTGGCGAAACGCGCGCGCAGGTCTTCGAAGCCGAGGTAGATCACCGGCGTGATGAACAGCGTGATCAGCTGTGAAAAGACCAGGCCACCCACCACGGAGACGCCGAGCGGCTGACGTAGTTCAGCGCCGGCACCGATCCCCAGCGCGATCGGAAGTGCGCCGGCCATTGCCGCGAGCGTGGTCATCGTGATCGGCCGGAAGCGGAGCGCGCACGCTTGCCGGATCGCCTCCAGCGGCGAGGCTCCGGCGCGCTGAGCCTCAAGGGCAAAGTCGATCATCATGATCGCGTTCTTCTTCACGATACCGATCAGCAGCACGATGCCGATACTGGCGATGATCGTCAGCTCCATGCCGAACAGCCGCAGGGTGAGCAGCGCACCGACGGCGGCTGAAGGCAGCCCGGCGAGAATCGTGATCGGGTGGATGTAGCTTTCGTACAGCACGCCCAGCAATACGTAGATGACAAGGATCGCCGCGCCGATCAGCACCACCTGTGCGCCTTGCGACTGCTGGAAGGCCGCCGCGTCACCGGCGAACGAGGTCAGGATGCCCGATGGCAGGCCGATGCGGTGCTCGGCGTCGCGAATGTGGCGCGTCGCTTCACCCAGCGCCGCGCCCGGGGCAAGGTTGAACGACACGGTTACCGCCTGCAGCTGGCCCTGATGGTTGACCGAGGTCGGGCCAGCGACCCGCTTGACTTCGATCAGGTTGGCCATCGGCACCATTGCGCCCGCGCTGTTCCTGACTTGCAGCCTTCCCAAGGTGCGCTCGTCCTGCCGGAAGGCCTGTGCGAGTTCGAGGATCACCTTGTAGTCGCCCGATGAGGTGTAGATCGTCGAAACCTGCCGCTCGCCGAACGCGCTGTAGAGCGTGGTGCGCACGTCCGCGAGGGCTACGCCGTAGAGGTTTGCGCGCTCGCGGTTGATTTCGACCTGCGCATTGAGGCCCTTGAGCTGCGAGTCTGTCGTGACGTCGCGGAACAATGGATCGGCCATCAACGCCTGTTTCAGGCGGTCCGCCCAGGCGGTGAGCTCCTCGCCTCCGACGCTCTGCATGACGTACTGGAACTGGCTGCGCGACTGGCGTCCCCCAAGACGCAGGTTCTGGATCGGCGTGAAGTAAACATCGACCCCCGGAATCCCTCGCACCTTTTGCCGCAGGCGTTCGATAACCGCCGGCATCGCTTCACGCTCACCGCGCGGTTTGAGCCGCAGCCACATGCGGGCGCCAGACTCGCTGACGGCGGCTGAATAGCCCTCGACGGCTGCGTCGCCGCCGATCGCCTTCATCAAGGTTTCGCCATGTTTGAGCAGCGCTTCGAACGATGCGTCGGTGGCAGCGTCCGCGTTGACCATCACCAGGCCGGTGTCTTCCTGCGGGAAGAAGCCTTTGGGGCTCGCGGCGAACAGCCAGACGCTTGCGACCAGCGTGGCGAGTGCGCCGAGCAGCACCAGCTTGCGATGCGCCAGCGCGCGGTTCAACCCGCGGCGATAGCTGGCGAGCACCCGCTCGAACGCGTGTTCGAAGGCATTGAGCCAAGCATGCTGCGTTTGCTCCGATTCCCGCCGCATGAAGCGCGCACCCATCAGCGGAATCAGCGTTAATGACACGACCGCGGAGACCAGCACTGCGAGCGACACGACGACGGCGAACTCGTGGAAGAGCAGGCCGATCACGCCAGGCATGAAGAAGATCGGGATGAATACCGCTACCAGCGAAATCGATATCGACACGATCGTGAAGCTCACTTCGCGGGCGCCGGTGATGGCCGCCTGCAGTGGTGCCATGCCGTCTTCGATGTGACGGACGATGTTCTCCAGCACCACGATCGCGTCGTCCACGACGAGGCCAACCGCCAGCGTGAGCCCCAACAGCGAGATGTTGTCGAGGCTGTAGCCCAGCACGTACATCAGGCCCAGCGTGCCAACCAGCGAGATCGGCAGCGTGACCGACGGAATCAGCGTGGCGGCCGCGTGGCGCAGGAAGATGAACATGACGAGTACGACCAGCGCGATCGTGCCGAGCATCGTCAGCTTCACGTCGTGGATCGCGTCGCGCACCGACTGCGAACGGTCGTTGATGATCTGGATGCTGACCGAGGCGGGCATCTGGGCCTGCAGGCGCGGGAGCATCGCGCGGATGGCGTCGACGGTGGCGACGGTGTTTGCGTCGGGTTGCTTCTGCACGCCGATCACGATCGAGCGCTGGCCATCCGCCCAGCTTGCGTTGGTGGCCGTCTCGACACTGTCGATGACGGTAGCGACTTCCGAGAGCCGCACTGGCTGGCCGTTGCGGGTTGCGATGATGAGCGGCGCGAACTCCGACGCGTGACGCAGTTGCCGGTTGGCGTCGATCGTCAGCGTCTGTGCCGGCCCACGCAGTACGCCAAGCGGCGTATTGGTGTTTGCGTCGTGGATTGCGCTGGCAAGCTGGTCGAGCGTGAGGCCGCGGGCGGCGAGCTTGTCCGGGTCCGCCTGCACCCGAACGGCGAATTTCTTCTGACCGAAGTTGGAAACCTGCGCAACGCCTTCGATGGTCGAGAGCGCTGGCGCGACGAGGTTGTCGGTGTAGTCGTTGAGCTGTGCGAGCGAGAGCGATGGCGCCGTCAGTGCCATGATGAGGATCGGCGCATCAGCCGGGTTCACCTTGCGGTAGGAAGGCAGCGTGCTCATCTCGGTCGGGAGCGAGCGCTGCGCTCGCAGCAGGGCCGCCTGCACATCCCCGGCCGCGGCATCGATGTTGCGGTTCTGCGCAAATTCGAGCGTGATCGAGGTTGAGCCCTGGGTGTTGCTCGAGCTCATCGTGACCAGCCCTGCGATCGTCGAGAACTGCTTCTCGAGCGGCGTCGCAACGGAGGTGGCCATGGTCTCCGGACTGGCGCCGGGCAGCGAGGCGCTGACGCTGATGGTCGGCGTGTCGTAGCTGGGCAGCGCCGCAACCGGCAGATACGCGTAGCCCAGCAGGCCGGCAACGACGGCCGAGATCGACAGCAGGACGGTCATCACCGGCCTGCGGATGCAAAGCTCCGAAATGTTCATCGCTTGGCACCTGCCGCCGGGCTGGACTTGTCAGCATCCTTCAGTTTGGAACCCGGGCGCAGGTTCTGGCCGCCGACCAGCACGATCTGTGCGCCGGCTTCGATGCCATCAAGCACGGCGATCCGCTCGTCCTGGTAGAGGATCTTCACCGGGATCGCTTTGGCGCGCTGGGCTGCGTCCATCACGTACACGAACTGCCCTTCGGGCCCGACCTGGATCGCCTGCAAGGGCGCCGTCGGTGCGTCGACGTAGCTGTCCAGCGTGAGCGTGACGGTCACCTGTGCGCCGGGCCATAGTGTTTGTCCGGCGTTGTCGAAACGCGCCTTGACGCGGATGCCTCCGGATGTGCTGTCCACAGTGCTGTCGATGAAGCTGAGCTGGCCCGTCACCGTGCGACCCGATTCGTGTGCGCTGACGCTCACCGGCCCGCGCGCCTGCGCGGCGCGCAGCCGTGCAAGTTGCGTTTCAGGCAATGTGAAACCGACATCGATCGGGTTGAGTTGCGTAAGGGTCGTCAGCGCTTGTGCGCTGCTCGGCTGCACCAGGCTGCCAACACGGACGTTGATCAGGCCGACCCGGCCCGCCTGCGGTGCGGCGATCACGCCGTAGTCGACTGCCACCTGGGCCTCGGCGACGGCGGCGCGATTGGCCGCCACAGTCGCTTGCAGGGCATCGACGTTACTGGTGCTGCCGTCGACCACGCCTTGCGATACAAACCCGCGAGTCTTCAACTCGACGTTGCGCGCCAGGGTGCGCCGGGCATCGGCCAGCAGGGCCTCGTCGCGAAGGGCTTGGGCCTTGAGTTTGTCGAGTGCAGCGCGTTCCGCGCGGCCATCGAGCCGAAAGAGCGGAGTGCCGGCCGCAACGGTGTCGCCTTCCTTGACGAGTACCTCGCGAATCGTGCTGGCGATCTGTGCGCGCACCTCGACGCTGCTGACCGGGGTGACAAAACCGCTGGTCTCGAACATCACCGGAACCGTGCGGCGCTCGACCGCGGCGAAGCGCACGCTGATCGTCGGTTCGCCACCCTTGGCGTTGGCCGTCGGGGCCGGTTTGAAATAGGCATAGCCGGCGATGCCGGCTGCCAGGGCAAGCGCCGCGATCAGGATTTTCTTGTTGTGCATGGGGGTCGGTGTCGCGAAAAAGGTACGCCCGGAAAGCGCCGGGGCATTGCATTTTGCCAGTGCAGACGGCGTGCCGATGTGACTCTCGGTAATTGAGTTGGTTCGCAATGTAACGATTCGGCCGTTGCGCGGATAGCACGCCTTGGTGCGGTGCCGCGAAATCGGCGATAATTCAGCGCTTGGCCAGCGCGACGTTCGTGGCGCGGCCTGCAGTGCAAGGCCACGGCCACCCTCAAAGGCGGGGGCTGTTCGTGGCGCGGGGGGACGCATGGCCGTGCAGCACGCGGCAATGCGACGCGCATCAGCCTTGCCGACAATACATCCAACGACCCAATCCTGAGGAAGCAACAGTCATGAGCGCCCAGTCTTTGATCACGGTCCCGGCCGGCGGCCAGAAAATCATTCCCGGTCAGCCGACTCCCAACAACCCGATCATTCCGTTCATCGAGGGGGACGGTATCGGTGTCGACATCACCCCGGTGATGATCAAGGTGATCGACGCTGCGGTGGCCAAGGCCTACGGCGGCGCGAAGAAGATCCACTGGATGGAGGTCTATGCCGGTGAGAAGGCGACCGTAAAGTACGGTCCGGATCAGTGGCTGCCGGCTGAAACCTTCCAGGCGCTCAAGGATTACTCGGTCTCGATCAAGGGCCCGATGACCACGCCGGTCGGCGGTGGCATCCGTTCGCTGAACGTGGCGCTGCGTCAGGAACTCGATCTGTACCAGTGCGTGCGGCCGGTGCAGTACTTCAAGGGCGTGCCGTCGCCGCTCAAGCAGCCGGAACTGACCAACATGGTCATCTTCCGCGAGAACACCGAAGACATCTACGCCGGTATCGAGTGGCAGGCTGAGTCCGAAGGTGCGAAGAAGGTCATCAAGTTCCTGACCGAAGAAATGGGCGTCAAGAAGATCCGCTTCCCGGAAACCTCGGGCATCGGCATCAAGCCGGTTTCCAAGCAGGGCACCGAGCGCCTGGTGCGCGCTGCGCTGCAGTATGTGATCGATAACGATCGCAAGTCGCTGACGATCGTGCACAAGGGCAACATCATGAAGTTCACCGAAGGTGGCTTCCGTGACTGGGCCTACGCATTGGCGAAGAACGAATTCGGCGCGGTGGAAATCGACGGCGGCCCGTGGTGCAAGTTCACGAACCCGAAGACGGGTCGTGAAGTGATCGTCAAGGACGCCATCGCCGACGCCTTCCTGCAGCAGATCCTGCTGCGCCCGGCCGAATACGACACCATTGCCACGCTGAACCTGAACGGCGACTACATTTCCGACGCGCTGGCCGCACAGGTCGGCGGCATCGGTATCGCCCCGGGTGCGAACATCTCCGACAAGTACGCCTGCTTCGAGGCGACCCACGGCACCGCGCCGAAGTACGCTGGCAAGGACAAGGTGAACCCGGGTTCGCTGATCCTGTCGGCCGAAATGATGCTGCGCCATCTGGGCTGGAAGGAAGCGGCCGACCTCGTGATCAAGGGCATGGAAGGCGCGATCGCCGCGAAGACCGTGACCTACGACTTCGCACGCCTGATGGACGGCGCGACCGAAGTGTCGTGCTCCGCCTTCGGCGACGCGATGATCGCGCAGATGTAATCGCTGTCGGTCTCCGACACGCAACGGGCGCCCTGCGGGGCGCCCGTTTTCATTGGTGTGTCCGGACCGGCCGAAGGTGGCTTGATATCATTCGGGAATGAACTGGCTTGCGATAGAAACCTCAGGAAACGCCGCGTCGATCGCCTTGCAGGTGGGTGACTGCATCGAATCGGATGTGTTGGGTACCGGCAACGCCCCGGCCTCCGGCGAAGTGCTCGCCGGCATTGCTGCGCTGCTCGTGCGTGCAGGCGTGACGCTCGATCAACTCGATGGCATTGCGGTGGGCGTCGGGCCGGGGGCGTTTACGGGCGTGCGTGTTGCCTGCTCGGTGGCTCAGGGCTTGTCGTTGGCGAAGGGGATTCCGGTGGTGCCGGTGGTGTCACTCGACGCGGTGGCGCAGTCGGAGCCCGCTGATGCGGTGCTGGCGGTGCTCGACGCCCGCATGGGTGAGGTGTACTGGGCGCGCTACCGCCGTGACGCTGGCGGCTTGCTGCAGCGTGAGGCGATGGGCGTCTGCGCGCCAGACGCACTGGCAGTGCCTGACGATGTGCGCTGGACTGTCTGCGGCGCCGGTTTCACCGAGTATCGCGAACAGTTCTCGCCGGCCTTGCTGGCGCAGCTCGACACTGGCGATATCACGACCATTGCGAGCGCTGCGCAATTGCTGACCTGGCGCGCCGCGATGCAGGTGGAAGCCGTGGCGCCTGAGGCGCTGGCGCCGTGCTATGTGCGCGACAAGGTTGCGCTGACGACCGCCGAGCGTGTCGCAAAGGCCATGAAAGCATGAGCGGTGTTTTGCGCGTTCGGCCGCTAACTGCCGACGATCTGGACTGGGTCTGCGCGGCCGAATCGGTGTTGCATGCGTTTCCTTGGACCCGCGGAAATTTCTGCGACTCGCTTGAGGCCGGCCACGCCTGCTGCGTGCTGGAGCGCGACGGCGAACCGCTTGGTTACGCAATCTGCCTGAAGATCGTCGACGAAGCACATCTGCTCAACATCAGCGTAATGCGGGCGGTGCAGGGGCAGGGCCTTGGGCGCTGGTTCCTGGATGTGCTGGGCCACGGCCTCTGGGAGCATGGCGCGAGGCAGATGTTTCTCGAAGTGCGGCCCTCCAACGTGGCGGCTCTGCGGCTTTACGAACGTGCCGGCTTCGCGCCGATCGGCCGTCGGCGCGACTACTACCCTGCGGCGGACGGCCGCCGCGAAGACGCGATCGTCATGCGGCGGGAACTGACATCAGGTGCTTAGCCGCCCGGGCTGAAGCGCTCAGGTGCTGCGCAGGCCGTTGAAGAACACACGCGTGAGGTAGGGCGCCATGTCGGCGAGGTCGTAGTCGCCGTCCAGCACCCAGTCGTGCATCAGGCCGCCGACGAAGGCGGTCACCGCGATCGCCGCCTTGGCGGGGCTGACGTCGGGCGGCAATTGGCCCCGCGCTCCAGCGGCTTCAAGCACGGACTCGATCTGGCAACGGCAGTCCCGCTTGCTCTCTTCCTCGCGTGCGAGGTATTCGGCGAACTCCGGGCCGCCATCGAAGCCGCGGAAGAGGATTTCGAGCACCGCGCGCATCCGTGCGTCGCGCGCGATCAGTTGAAGGATCTCGCAGGCCTGGCGCTCGAGCGAGCCGAGCGGGTCTTCGCCTGGCTCGGCCACCAGGGTGTCGAGCATGGTTTCCATCGGTGACGTCGCGCGGTCACATACCGCCTCGAAAATCTCCGCTTTGTTCTTGAAGTGCCAATAGACGGCGCCACGGGTGACGCCGGCCGCACGCGCAATCATGTCCAGTGTGGTCGAGGCGACGCCCTTGTCGCAAAAAAGCGCCTCCGCTGCGTCCAGCAGTTGGGCGCGGGTGGCTTCGGCTTGTTCTTTGGTTCGTCTGACCATGATCTCGTTGTTCTACGTTGCTTTGTTTGGCGCTTCGTTGCGCTGACGCGGGTCAAGCATGTGCGGTTGATACACAACGACACGTTCCGCGATTTACAAACATTCTTGTATGTATCTAAAATCCGCCTTGCTTGTCAATTCGGATTGTCCCGGTACGCCCGGCGGCAACGCTTCTCCCCTTGCAGAGGACACCACCATGCATCCCACCCCGATTCTTCCCCCATCGGCCCGCAGCGCGTTTGCGCTGGCGGCGCTTTCGCTCGTGCTTGTTGCCTGCGGCAAGCAGGGTGGCCAGCAGGGGCATGGCGGCATGCCGCCTGCTGACGTAGCCGTCACCACGGTTGCCTTGCGCGATGTGCCGGTCGATTTCGAGTATGTCGGCCAGGTCGCGGGTTCGCGCGAGATCGAGGTACGTGCGCGCGTGACCGGCATCATTGAAAAGCGCCTGTATGAGGAAGGCACCCTGCTCAAGGCCGGGCAACCGATGTTTCTGATCGACCAGGCGCCGTTCCGCGCGCGCGTGGCTTCTGCCGAAGCGGCGCTGACGCAGGCGCAGGCGCGCCTTAAGCAGGCGGAGCGCGAGTACAACCGGATCAAGCCGCTGGCCGCTGAACAGGCCGTGAGCCAGAAGGATGCGGATGACGCTGCTTCGGCCTTCGAACTGGCGCGGGCGGCGGTGAAATCTGCTGAAGCGGATCTGACCACCGCACGCATCGACCTTGGCTATACCGAAGTCCGCGCACCGCTCGGCGGTGTCGCCGGGCGCGCGCTGAAGGTGGAGGGCGGTCTTGCTGCTGCTGGCGGCGACAGCCTGCTCGCGACGCTGGCGCAGACCGATCCGGCGCATGTGAACTACGGCGTGGGCGAGGAAGAAGCACTGCGCCTGCGCGACGAAGCCGCCAACGGCAAGCTGGTGCTGCCGAAGGACGGTTTCGCGGTGAAGCTGAAGCTCTCCGACGGCTCGATGCTTGATCGTGTGGGTCGCATCGACTTTCATGACTACAAGGCCGATTCGAACACCGGCAGCTTTGCCGCGCGTGCGAGTGTGCCGAACGCTGATGGCAAGCTGGCGCCGGGACAGTTCGTGCGCGTGATCCTGAGTGGTGCGACGCGGCCGCAGGCGGTGGTGCTGCCGCAGCGCGCGGTGCTGGATTCGCCCAATGGCAAGTACGTCTATGTGGTGGGCCAGGGCAAGGAAGGCGCGACGATCGCGCAGCCGCGCCCGGTGCAGGTGGGCGAGTGGGTCAAGCTGGAGGGTGACCTGGCCAACGCCTGGGTGATCCGCGACGGCCTCAAGCCGGGTGATCAGGTCATCGTCGATGGCACCGCCCGTATCTTCTTCCCCGGCGCGCCGATCAAGGTTGGCGGCGCAGCGCCGGCAGCCCAATCCGCCCCCGCTGGCAAGCACTGAGCCGGAGGCAAGCAGCCATGTTCTCCCGATTCTTCATAGATAGGCCGATCTTCGCCTTCGTCATCTCCATCTTCATGGTGTTGGCGGGCCTGGCGGCCATGCGCAGTCTGCCGATTGCGCAATACCCCGAGATCGCACCACCTGTAGTGCAGGTGACTGCGGTTTACCCCGGCGCCTCGGCCAACGTGCTTGAGCAGACCGTCGCTGCGACGCTGGAAAACGCCATCAACGGCGTCGAAGGCATGATGTACATGCAGTCGACCTCGACCTCCAGCGGCGTGATGACGATTGCAGTGACCTTCGAGATCGGCACCAACGTCGATCAGGCGGCGCTCAACGTCAATAACCGCGTCAAGCAGGTTGAAGCCAAGCTGCCGCTGGAAGTACGGCGCCAGGGCGTGACGGTGGAGAAGGGCTCTTCGTCCTTCCTGCAGGTGCTCGCGTTCTACTCGCCGGATGGCCGTTACGACGATCTCTACACCTCCAACTACGTCACCCTGAACGTGCTCGATGCGTTGAAGCGCATCCCGGGTACGACCAACGTGCAGATCTTCGGCGCGAAGGATTACGCGATGCGCGTGTGGATCCGCCCGGATCGCATGACGCAGCTAAAGGTGACGGTGTCCGACATCGCTGCGGCCTTGAACGAGCAGAACGCGCAGTTCGCGGCCGGCAAGGTGGGTCAGGCGCCGACCGGTGGCGGGCAGGAAATGGTCTACACCGTGACCACCAAGGGCCGGCTGTCGAGCGTCGAAGAGTTCGAAAACATCATCGTGCGTGCCAATCCGGACGGCTCCTCGCTGCGTCTGAAGGATGTCGCACGCGTCGAACTGGGCTCGAAGGACTACGACTTCATCGGCCGCATCAACGGCCATCCGGCAACCCTCGTCGGCATCTTCCTGCAGCCTGGTGCCAATGCACTGGATGTGGCGGCGGAGGTGAAGAAGACCGTGTCCGGCATGTCGGAGCGCTTCCCGCAAGGCTTTACCTACAGCGTTCCTTACGACACCACGCGCTTCGTCGAAGTCTCGATCCGCGAAGTGCTCAAGACGCTTGGCGAAGCAATGGTGCTGGTGTTCCTTGTCGTCTTCCTGTTCCTGCAGAACTGGCGTGCGACGCTGATCCCGACGCTGGCGGTGCCGGTATCGCTGATCGGCACCTTCGCCGGCCTGCATCTGCTCGGCTATTCGATCAACACGCTGACGCTGTTCGGCATGGTGCTGTCGATCGGTATCGTCGTCGATGATGCGATCGTGGTGCTCGAAAACGTCGAACGGATCATGCACGAGGAAGGGCTGCACGCCCGCGAGGCGGCGATCCAGGCGATGAAGGAAGTGACTGGCCCGGTCATCGCGATCGTGCTGGTGTTGTGTTCGGTGTTCGTGCCGATTGCCTTCCTGGGTGGCCTGACTGGCGAGTTGTTCCGTCAGTTCGCGATCACGATTTCGATCTCGGTCACGCTGTCGGGCATCATCGCGCTGACGATGACGCCAGCACTGTGCGTGTTGATTCTCAAGCACGAGCACAAACAGACCAACCCGTTCTTCCTGCGCTTCAACGACTGGTTCCACCGTGCCACCGGCCGCTACATCGGCGGCGTGACCTGGGTGATCCGTCGCTCGGGCATCGGTGCGGCGCTGTTCCTCGGCATGGTTGCGGTGACGGCGGGGCTGTGGAAGTTCACGCCGGGCTCGCTGGTGCCGGACGAGGACCAGGGCTTCTACATCTCGGCGGTGTTCCTGCCGGACGGCGCCTCGCTTGAGCGCACCGACAAGGTCGTCAAGCAGGTCATCGACGCGGTGAAATCCAACCCTGCCAACCAGGACGTCGTGGCCTTCACGGGTTTCGACTTCATCGGTGGCGGTTACAAGAACAGTGCCGCGACGCTCTTCGTCACCCAGAAGCATTGGGACGAGCGCAACGTGCCGGTGACCGCCCTGGTCGGCGAGCTGTATGCCAAGACCGCGGGCATCAAGGAGGCGCTGGTGCTGGCCTTCCCGCCGCCGGCGATCTTTGGCTTGGGCAGCACCGGTGGCTTCGAGTTCTACATCCAGAACCGTGGTGACGGTGGCTCGAAGAAGATGGCCGAGGTTGTTGGCGCGTTCCAGGCCGCGGCTTCGCAGAGCAAGGTGCTCGCTGGCGTGCAGACGCTGTGGCGCGCCAACTCGCCGCAGCTGTACGTGGACGTGGATCGCAACAAGGCCAAGGCGCTGGGGGTGAATATCGACGATGCGTTCAACACGCTCGCAGCGTCCATGGGCACCTACTACGTCAATGACTTCAACAAGTCGGGACGTGCCTGGCAGGTGCTGATGTCGGCCGATTCGAGCTATCGCAAGCGGCCGGACGACATCGGGCGCATCTACGTGAAGAGCAGCAAGGGCGGGATGGTGCCGCTGTCTGCCTTCGCCCATGTCGACTACACCGCGGGCCCCGATCTGCTGGAGCGCTACAACAACCTGCCGGCCGTGAAGCTGCTGGGCAATGCCGCACCGGGCTACAGCTCGGGCCAGGCCATCGCCGAAGTGGAGCGGATCGCGAAGGAAGTGCTGCCGCCGGAGTTCAGCTACGACTGGACGGGCTCGTCCTACCAGGAGAAGCGGTCTTCGGGCACCTCCGGTCTTGCGCTGGGCATGGCGGTGGTGATGGTTTTCCTGATCCTGTCTGCTCTGTACGAGAAATGGTCGCTGCCGCTGTCGGTGCTGCTGGCGCTGCCGTTCGGCACCTTCGGCGCGCTGGCTGCGGTGTGGCTGCGCGGCTTCACGAATGATGTGTACTTCCAGATCGGTCTCGTGACGCTGCTGGGGCTTGCGGCCAAGAACGCGATCCTGATCGTCGAGTACGCCTTGCTGAAGAACCAGGAGGGCTTCCCGCCCGCCGCGGCAGCGATCGAAGCGGCACGCCTGCGCTTCCGCCCGATCATCATGACCTCGCTGGCCTTCATTCTCGGTGTGCTGCCGTTGGCAATCTCGCATGGCGCAGGCGCCGGGGCGCGGCAGAGCGTGGGCACCGGGGTGATGGGCGGCATGCTCGCGGCCACCTTCCTCGCGGTGTTCTTCGTGCCGCTGTTCTACAAACTCGTGATCGACCGCCGCCTGAAGACGCCGGACGATGAACTGATAGCACCCCCGCATCACCCGCTCGCCGAACTGGAGCAGGAAGGGAAGAGCCATGACTGAACGAAACAACAACGCTGACGCAATGCGCCGTGGCCGCTTTGCGCTGACGCTGGGTGCCGCCCTGGTGCTGGCCGCCTGCGCCGGTACGCCGAAGGCACCGCCGCAAATGGAACTGCCCAAGGCGGCCGAGCAAACCGCACCCGCCGCGATCACCGAGTGGTGGCACAGCTTCGGCGACCCGGTGCTGGACGCCTATGTCGCGGAAGCGCTCGCGCACAACAGCGACGTCGAACTGGCCGCCGCCCGCGTGCGCCAGTCGCGCGGTGCGCTGGCCGCGGCGCGTACGAACCTGCTGCCGACGGTGGATGTAGGTGTCACCGGCGCACGGGTGCGCAGTGCGGACGACACGCGCCAGCCGGGCCAGCCGAAGTTTGCCAACACCTTCACTGGCGGCTTCACGGTGGCGTACGAGATCGACCTGTTCGGCCGCCTTGCTGCCGAACGCGAAGTGGCAGCGCAGAACCTGGCCGCCAGCCAGTACGGCCAGGAAGTGACCCGCAGCGCGATTGCAGCGCAGACTGCACGCGCCTACTTCACGCTGCGCGCGCTGGATGCCGACGAGACGCTCTACGCCGGTACCCTGAAAACCCGCGATGAGTTGCTCGCGTTGCAGAAACGCCGCTTCGATGCCGGTGTGATCGGCGCTTACGCTTACGCGCTGGTGGAGGCCGAACGTGCCAGTGTGGCCGCGGCACTGCCGAAGATCCGTGCTGCACGGGAGCAGGCTGAAGTGGCGCTCTCGCTCTTGCTCGGCCGCAGCCCCCGCGAACTCGCGGAGCGCTTGCCGGAGCGCGGCAGTCCGGTGGATGTGCTGGCTCGCGCGCCGGAGATTCCGGCTGGGCTGCATGCGGAACTGCTGCAGCGTCGCCCGGATGTGCGTGCGGCGGAAGCGCAGCTCGCTGCGTCCAGCGCCAACGTCGAAGCAGCGCGGGCGCGCTGGTTCCCGTCAATCAGCCTGACTGGCTTCTTTGGTGGCGAAAGCGGCTCGCTGTCGGATCTGCTGTCGGGCGCGGCGCGCAGCTGGAACGTGGCCGGCGCGATTGCGCAGCCGCTGGTGGGGCTTGCACGCGTGTCGGCCGATGTGGATCAGGCCAAGGCTCAGCGTGATCAGGCGGAGCTTACCTACCGCCAGGCAGCGCGCCAGGCCTATGCCGATGCCTTGTCGGCGTTGTCGTCCGCACGTGGGGCACGTGAAGCCTTGCAGGCGACCGAAACCCTGCGCGACAGTCGTACCCGCGTCTATGAGCTGGCGGCGAAGACCTTCGGGGCAGGGCAGACCAGCCGGCTTGATCTGCTGGATGCGGAGCGCGAACGGCTGGAATCCGAGCGCCAGCTCGTGACGGCACGGCGCGACCGGCTGACCTCGCTGGTCGACGTCTATCAGTCGCTTGGCGGCGGCTGGAGCGAACAGCCGGGCAGCTAAAGCGGGACGCGCGGCGCGCGGAACCGGCCGAGCCTTGTTGAAGAGGCCTGGCCGGCTACGCGCGCCGCGTTTTTGCTTACGCGGCGCGGACGGGCACGCAATCGCCGCTGGCGGCGGCTGTCGTTTGATCCGGCGTTAGCTGGGCGCCCTAACCACGAACACCGAACAATCCACCTTGCGCGCAACGCGCTCGGCGACCGAGCCCAGCACCAGGCGCTGGAACCCGCGTCTGCCGTGGGAGCCGATCACCACGAGGTCGACGCCGTTGGCGGTGACGGCGTGGGCGATCTGATCGTCGGCCCGTTCGTTATCCGATTCGAGCAGTACGGTTTCAATTCTCAGGCCGGGCCGATCGAGCTTGGCGCGGGCCTCGGCGAGCACCGCTTCGCCTTCCGCCTTCCATACGCGTTTGACATCGGTGCGCGAGAGCAGCAAAGGGTCGCTGCTCTGGCGGATCGGCATTTGCCCTTCGTCGAGGGCGTGGGCAACGATAAGCAGTGCTTCATTGGCGACTGCGAGTCCGGCTGCGACATCGAGCGTTTTGGCTGATGCTTCGCTGCCGTCGATGGCGACCAGAATCTTGTGGAACATGGTGTCTTCTCCGGGCTGGCTTGGGCGCGGCGACACGATCGGGTGCACGCCGCGTTCATGGCTCGCATGCTGAACCGATAACGCCATGAGGGCTTTGTTTTGGCGCAAACGGCCCCAGCCGGCTTCAAGTCCGGGCGCCGGCGGCCGTAGATAAAGCCGGATGCCGTAAGAAGGGGAGGCCGATGCGAGCGATAACCGGGCGGGTGTGGCGAGTCGCGTTACTCGGCGTTCTGCTCGGCGTCGCATCCTGCAGCGCGCCGGAACCGGTGAAGCTGGGCTTCGTCGGCGGGTATTCCGGCCGTGTCGCCGATCTGGGCATCGACGGTCGCAACGGCGCGACGATCGCGGTCGAAGAGGTCAATGCGCAGGGCGGCATCCATGGCCGCCGCGTTGAGCTGGTCGATCGCAATGACGAACAGGATCCCGTACACGCCCGCCGTGCCGTCGAAGAGCTGATTGGCTTGAAGGTGGCCGCGATCGTGGGGCATACGACCAGCGCCATGTCGGTTGCGACGGTCGAAACCGTGACGCAGCAGCATGTCGTGATGGTGAGCCCGACGTCGACCGCAGACGAGCTGAGCGGCCGCGATGATTACTTTTTCCGCGTTGTCGCTGCCACCCGATTCAATGCCGCGCGCAACGCCAGCTACTACCTTTCGCGTGGGTTCCGGCGTGCGGCGGTGGTTTATGACCTCAACAACCGCGCCTATTCCGAGAGCTGGTACAAGGCTTTCGTGGCACCGTTTGAAGCGGGCGGCGGCAAAGCCGTCAGCGCATTGACCTATACCTCGCGGCCGGATCTGCATTTCAGCACCCTGGCGGAAGGCTTGTTGGCCAAGTCGCCAGACGTCGTGGTGATCGTCGCCAACGGCGTGGATACGGCCCTGATTGCGCAGCAGGTGCGCAAGCGTAGCCCCACGGTGCAACTGGCTTCTGCAGAGTGGGGCGGCACCGAAAAGCTGATCGACATGGGCGGCAGCGCGGTCGAGGGCATGCTGGTGTCGCAGTACTACGATCGCTACAGCAATCGCGCTGCCTTCATCGCGTTCAAACAGCGCTATCGGGAGCGCTTCTCGGACGAACCCGGCTTTGCGGCCGTGTGTGGCTACGACGCGGCGAAGATGGTGATCGCCGGGCTGATGGAGCAGCGCCCGCAGGAAGATCTCAAGCAAACGCTGCTACGCATGGGGCACTTCGAGTTGTCGCAGGGGCCGATGGCGATCGACCGTTTCGGCGACGCGAAACGCACGATCTACATCACCGCAATTCGTAACGGGCGCTACGAAGTGGTGCTGCCGCCATGAGCCGCCGTATTTCGCTCAGGCGCATCCTTTCCTGGCAGTTTGCGGCGGCGGGTTTGTTGCCCTTGGTGCTGGTGATCGTCGCGCTGCTGGGTTACCTGCTGCCGTCGTTTGAACGCACGCTGCGGGCGCGCGATCAGGTGCTCGCCAATGCGATTACCGAGCAGGTGATGAGCTTCCTTGCCGCGCCGAGCCAGGGGCTGGATACCGGTGCGGCGATGTTGCGCAAGGGTTTGCCGCTTAGCCAGATCACCTCCATGTTCGATGCGCTGGCGGCAGCGCGCGGCCAGACCGGTGCGCTGATGCTGATCGACTTCGAGGGCCGTGTCGCGAGTGTTGGCCTGCCGGAGCGATGGCAGGCCTATCGCGACAACTTCATCGGGCTCTCACTCGGTAGCCAGCCCTACGTCCGGAAAGCCTTGCGGGACAACCGCCCGGTGTGGTCAGAGACCTACCTCTCGCCCGTCGGCGGGCAGATCTCGGTGGCGTTGGCGGTACCGGTTGACGGTCAGGTACTGGTGGCGGAGGTGGATGTTGACCGCTTGTCGCAAAGCGTTGCGGCTTTGCGGCAGGGCGGCAACGTACTCGCGGTGTTGGTGGACCGGGCCGGCCGGGTGATTGCGCACCCGGATAGCGCCAAGGCGCGCGAGCAGGTCAACCTGAGCGACATCGAGCTGGTGCGAAAGGGTTTGCGTGGCGAGTCTGCCACCGGGCGTTTCACCCTTGATGGGCGCGACTACCTGGGTAGCGCTGTGCCGATTCCGGCCTTGGGTTGGGCGGCGCTGATCGGGCAACCGACCGATGAAGTGCTGGGGCCACTTTATGCGGCGGCGGGTATCACGCTGATCGGCATGCTGCTCGCCGCAGGCCTGCTGCTTTACGTGGGCAACCGCACGGCGGGCCGCGTTGCCGGGCGCCTGAACCTGGTGGCGGCGCGCGGACGCGCGATTGCTGACGGCCGGCAGCCTGGCGCACTGCCGCCGACGAGGGTGAGCGAGTTCGCGCAGATCGGCGATTCGCTCGACACGATCTTCGAGCGGCTCCGCAGCCGCGAGGGCGAAGTGCGCGCCGGCGCAGAGCGACTGCGCACCTTGCTGGAAGGCGCGCCGATGGGCGTCATCGAGGTGCGGGTCGAGCCGGCTGGCAGGCTGGTTGTGCTTGGCGCCAATCCGCTGGTCGGCAGGGTGCTGCAGACCGATGTTGATGCGACATTGGGCCATTCGCTGCAGGGCGCTTATCCCGGGTTCGACAACACGGTTGTCGATCACGCCTGCCAGCGTGTGGTGCAGGAGGGCGGCAACGTCGCGCTGCGGGGCTATGAGTACAGCGCTGCGGGTTGCGAGCGGGTACTGGATCTCGTGATCTTCCGCCACCACGCGGGCGTGGTGGCGCTGTGCTTCCACGATGTGACCGAACGTGTGGCCGCCGAGCGCGCACTGCGTGATTCCGAACTGCGCTTTTCGGCGGCGTTCCTTGCGGTGCCGGACTACGTGACCTTGTCGCGGGTGTCTGATGGCACGATCTACGATGCCAACGAGGCCTTCGAGCGGATTACCGGCATTCCGCGCGGCAGCGCCATCGGGCGGACGTCGGTTGAGCTGGGCATCTTTGTGCGGCCGGAGCAACGGGACGAGATCGGCAAGCGGGTATCGGCGTGCGGCAGGGTGGATCGGTTTCCGGTCGAGATGCGCCGTGCCGATGGCGAAGTGTTCGAGGGCGTTGTCAGCGCACGCGAGGTGAACATCGGCGGTGAGTCGTGCATGGTCGCCGTGATGCGTGACGAAACCGAAGTGCGCCGTGCGCAGCGTGCCTTGGCGGGCCTGGCCGCGGTGGCTGGGGGCAGTTCCCTGCGCAGTCTGCTCGACGCGGCGGTCGAAGGGGTGGGTTCCGGGGCCGTTGCGGCGCTAGCGTGCGCGGTGTCCGACGATGCGGTCGAGCTTTCCGGATTGCTCAGCGTGGATGGCGAGGAACTGCTCGGCCGCATTCACTCGCCCGCGGTTGCCGTGGCGGTGCGGGGCGGGAGTTTTGCGGAATGGATGCCGACCGCGGCCGATGCGGCATCGCTTGCGCCCTTGCTGGGTGTGCGCGCCTACCACCTGATCGTCGCCCCGGTGTCCTCGGAAGCCCGCGGGGCAGACGCCTTGCTGGTGGCCGTGCCGCGCGCGCTGGAGTATCCGGAGACCTCGCGCTCGCTGATCCGCATGGTGGCCGAGCGTATCGGTCAGGAGTTCGCACGCTTGCGTGCCGAGGACGACCTCCGCCGCAGCCAGCAATTGTTCAGCCAGTTGTTCCATGCCTCGCCGGTGGCGTTGTCGGTCAGCGCAATGCCGGGGCACAAACTGCTCGACTGCAACGACGTGTGGTGCCACCAGTTCGGCTATTCGGTCGAGGAGGTCGTTGGCCACACTGGCCTGGAACTGAACCTCTGGGTGAATGAGTCCGAACGCGAAGCCTTGCTGGAGGATCTGGTTCAGCGTGGCGAGAGCGCTGATCGCGAAGCCTGGATGCGACGGCGGGATGGCAGCGAGATCCTCTGCACCGTGTCGGCGCGCGTGATGCGCGACGGCGAACGCACACTGGTGATCCTGTCGCTGATCGATGTCACCGCGAGCCGTCGCAATGAACAGGCGGTCAGGCAGATCAATGCCACCCTTGAGCAGCGGGTGAGCGAGCGCACTGCACAGCTGACGCGGGCCAACCGGGATCTATCCGAGGCGCTGAGCCACCTTGAACAGGCCAAGGACGAACTGGTGCAGTCCGAGAAGATGGCAGCCCTTGGCAGTATTGTTGCCGGCGTGGCGCATGAGCTCAACACGCCGATCGGCAACTGCCTGACGGTCACCTCGACCCTGAGCGAAGCCACCAGCGAGCTGGTGCGCGAGGCGCGCGAGGGCCTGCGGCGTTCGACCCTTCACGAGTATCTCGTGACGGCCGAGCAGGCGAGCGACATCCTGCTGCGCAACCTGTCGCGCGCCGCCGAGCTGGTGGCCAGCTTCAAGCAGGTGGCGGTCGATCGCGCGAGTTCGAACCGGCGCAGTTTCCGTGTAGCCGAAGTGATGGACGAGACGCTCCTGATGCTGCGGCCGACCCTGAAGCTCAAGCCCTACGAGGTGGAAACAACGATCGAGTCGGACTTGTCGATGGACAGCTTCCCGGGGCCACTCGGGCAGGTGCTGACAAACCTTGTAAACAACGCGATCGTTCACGGCTTCGACGGGCGCACCGAGGGCCGAGTGCGGATCGAGGCGCGGGCCGATGGCGAGCACCAGATCCGGATCTCCGTTCGCGACGATGGCATCGGCATGAGCGAGGCGATGCAGCGCCGCGTGTTCGACCCCTTCTTCACGACCAAACTCGGGCGTGGCGGAAGCGGGCTGGGCATGCACATCGTGCACACCATTGTCACCGGTTTGCTGGGCGGTACCGTCGAGTTGCAGAGTGCCGAAGGGCAGGGAACGACCGTTACGCTGGTGGTGCCGAAGGTGGCGCCACCTCAATGATGGTGCCAACCGCGCGGGCCAGCTGTTCGGTCTTCTGTGCCATGTCGTGATCCGTGTCGACGAAGCGCGCCGCAATCTCGCGGAAGCGATCCTGGATTGCGAGGAAGGCGTCCACGATATCCGGGTCGAAGTGGCTGCCACGGCCATCCTGGATGATGGCAACCGCTTTCTCGTGCGGCATCGCCGCCTTGTAGACGCGCCGCGAGATCAGTGCGTCATACACGTCCGCCACCGCCATCAGCCGCGCGGAAAGCGGAATCGCATCGCCGCTCAACCCCTCCGGGTAGCCACTGCCGTCCCACTTTTCCTGGTGTGAGTACGCGATGTCCTTGGCGTGCTTGAGGAAGGGCACTTCCATGCCGAGCTGCCGTTCCGCATGCAGGATCGCGTCGCGCCCGAGCGTTGTGTGCGTCTTCATGATCTCGAACTCATCCGGCTCGAAGCGGCCCGGCTTGAGCAGGATGCGGTCCGGGATGCCAACCTTGCCGATGTCGTGCAGCGGTGCGGACTTGAACAGCGCGTCGATCGTACGGTCGTCAAGCTCGGCGGCGAAGCGCGGGTGACATTGCAGTTCGCGCGCCAAGGCGTCGACGTAGAACTGCGTGCGACGAATATGGTTGCCGGTTTCGTTGTCGCGCGTTTCCGCCAGCGAAGCCATCGCAAGGATCGTAACGTCCTGGATCGCCTGCACTTCGCGGGTGCGCCGCTGAACCTCGGCTTCGAGGAAGGCATTCTTGTCGCGAAGGAAGTCGGCGCTGGCCTTCACCACCAGATGCGTGTGCACCCGTGCCAGCACGATCGGCGGGCTGATCGGTTTGGTGATGTAGTCGACGGCGCCCAGATCGAGGCCCTTCTTCTCGTCTTCGGGATCGGTCTTGGCGGTGAGAAAGATCACCGGGATATCGCGCGTGGCCGGTTGCTCCTTGAGCCGCTGGCAAACCTCGTAGCCGTCCATGCCCGGCATCATGATGTCGAGCAGGATCAGGTCGGGCGGTGAGGTGGACTCGGCGATCTTCAACGCCTTCTCGCCGTTGTTGGCGATCTTGACCTTGTAGCGGTCCTTGAGCAGTTCGCTCATCAGCGAGAGGTTGTCCGGCGTGTCGTCTACCACCAGCAGGGTGGGGCGCTTTGCCCCGTCGAGCGTGTTGTCCATGTCGTTCCTCGCTTCAGTCCAGGCTCACGCCGGCATGCGCCGCTGCAATCTGCAGCGCGCTGAGGGCAGCTTCAAAGTCAAAGCCGCGAATCTGGGCGGCCAGGGTTTGACCTGCTTCGCCGAACGCGGCGAGCAGTAGATCGGAGTGCTTCTCGAACAGGTCGCAGGCTTCAGAATCGTCGTCGGCCAGCAGCGCGGCAAGCTCCCGCAGCACTGCACCCAACTGCTCGGTGTCGACCGTCTGCGCCGTCGCTGACGCTTCTGCGGGCAGTGCGGCCTGGAGCTGCTCGACCAGGCTCGTGAGCGGGTGCCGCAGGCGTTCGAGCGCGGCGTTGATCGCTTCGTCGCCGGCGTGCGTGTGGATTGCTGCTTCCAGCCCGGCAGCGAGTTCCTGAATGGCGGTTGCGCCGATGTTTCCCGCCACGCCCTTGGTGGTGTGCGCGATGCGCTCGGCAGTGGCCAGATCCCCGGCGGCGAGCGCTGCGCGCACGTCGTCGCAACTGTTCGCCTGGCCCTTGATGAACTTGCGCAGCATGTTGAAGTACAGCGCACGCTTGCCCAGCGTGCGGCGCAGGCCGGCTTCGCAGTCCAGGCCGTCAATCAGTGGCAGCGGTAGGGATTCCGCTTCGGCTGCAGGCGCTCGCGTGTCGGTCGGCTTCGCGGTCGCGGCACTCTGGTCACGCGGCGATATCCACTTGATCAGGGTCGCCCACAGCGCGTCTGGCTCGATCGGTTTTGCGATGTGGTCGTTCATGCCCGCCTCGATACAGCGCTCGCGGTCCGCCTGCATCGCGTTGGCGGTCATGGCCACGATCGGCATGGCGGCAAACTGCGAGTCGCCGCGGATGCGCCGTGTGGCGGTGACGCCGTCCATCACCGGCATCTGCATGTCCATCAAAACCAGATCGTAGGGCGCGCGGGCGAGACAATCGATCGCGATCGCGCCATCGTCCGCGATATCAACGATGAAGCCGGCGTCGCGCAGGAGTTCGCTCGCGACTTGTTGGTTCAGGTCATTGTCCTCAACCAGCAGGATGCGGGCGCCACGGCGGCTTTCGAGTTGAACCACCAACTCGTCCGGAGCGCGGACAAAGCTCGTGTCGCCGAGTCCGTCGGCGTGGCTTCCCAGCGTACGGATCGCGGTGTCGAACAGCGTCGAGGCGTTCACCGGCTTTATCAGGATCTCGTCGAGGCCGGCGTCTTCCGCGCCGCGCATCACTTCCTCGCGGCCATACGCGGTCACCATGACCAGATGCGGCGTCGTGTTCAGGGGCATCGCGCGTATCTTTCGCGCCGTCTCGATGCCATCCATGCCGGGCATGCGCCAGTCGAGGAATACGATCTCGAACGCGTCGCCGCGCTCGTCGGCCGCCTTGATCTCGTCCAGCGCCTCAAAGCCACTGGGTGCCTGCGCAACGCGGAAGGTCATCGACTCGAGCAGATCCGACAGCACCGCGCGGGCGTTGGCGTTGTCGTCGACAACCAGCACTGCGCGGTTGCGCAGATCGGGCGTCGGCACGAGCTTGCGCGTCTGTGCCTCGCCCTTCAGGAAACGGGCAGTGAACCAGAAGGTGCTGCCTTTGCCCGGTTCGCTGTCGCAGCCGACGCCGCCACCCATCAGCTCCGCCAGCCGCTTGCTGATCGCCAGCCCGAGTCCGGTGCCACCGTACTTCCGGGTGGTGGAGGTGTCCGCCTGCTGGAAGGACTGGAATAGGCGCGCGCGCTGCTCTTCGCTCAGGCCGATGCCGGTGTCGCGCACGGCGAAGCGCAGCAGCACGTCGTCCTCCGTGTTCTCGAGCACCCGCACGACGACGTCGATCTCACCCGTCTCGGTGAATTTGACGGCGTTGTTGGCGTAGTTGATCAGGATCTGGCTGACCCGCAATGGGTCGCCGCGCAGGGTTTCGGGCACCGTCTTGTCGACATCGAAAACCAGCTCCAGACCTTTGGCGGTGGCCTTCTCGGCGATCAGGTTCGCGACATTGTCGAGCACCTTCTCAAGCTCGAAATTGGTCGACTCGATACCGAGTTTGCCGGCTTCGATCTTCGAGAAATCGAGGATGTCGTTGATCACGCCGAGCAGGTGTTGGCCGGACTGCTGGATCTTGCTGATGTAGTCGCGCTGCCGCGGCGTGAGTTCGGTCTTCATCGCCAGATGCGACATGCCGATGATCGCGTTCATCGGCGTGCGGATCTCGTGGCTCATGTTCGCGAGGAAGTCGGACTTCATCTGCGTCGCCTCTTCGGCGATCTCGCGTGCGCGCCGCTGAGCCTCCAGCGCAGCGCGCCGCTCGGTCACGTCGTAGAACCAGGACAGCAGGCAACGTTCGCCCTCGTGCTCGATGAAGCGCGAACTGATCAGGGCCCAGAAGCTCGTGCCATCGGTACGCCGGAGTTCCGTTTCCTGGTCGCGGATCTCGCTGCCGTCCCGCAGCCGTTCGAGCAGCAACTGGCGTTGTTCGGGGTGCGCCCAGAAATCGATGAAGCTGCGGCCCACCGCGGTATCCGATTCCAGCCCCAGCAGGCTTGCGAGCTTGCGGTTGCAGAAGCGCACTGTGCCGCCCTCGGCCACGATGCCGACGCCGGCCGGACTGTCCTCCAGCATCGCGCGCAGCCGGGCTTCGTTCTCGGCTACCGCGCGCTCGGCCTGCTTCATGCGGGTGATGTCGACGATGACGCCGACGAGGCCGGCCGGTTTGCCATCGGCGTCCGCAAAACCGGTTGTCGAGTAGAGCGCGTCGTGTACCCGCCCGTCGGCGAACTGCATCGAGGTTTCGCGTTCCTGATGCGCGATGCGGGCGATGATGTCCTCGTCCTCGCGTTGGTATTCGACTCGCGCGGCTTCCGGAATGTAGTCAAGCTCAAGCACCCGCTTGCCGACAAAGGCCTCGCGCTTCACCCCGAAGGTCTGCTCGTAGTTGCGATTGCAGCCGATGAAGCGGGTATCCGCGTTCTTGTAGAACACGGCGTTGGGCATCGCATCCATCAGCGCCTGGGTTACCGCAAGCTGGCGTTCAACATTTTCTTGCGCGGCTTTCAGGTCGGTCAGGTCGCTGGCCATCAGCACGGCGTCGAGGAAGCTGCCGTCGGGCGCGTGGATCGCCGATACCACCAGCTCGGCCCAGCGCGTCTCACCGGAAGCCGCGACGAAGCGCGTGACGACCCGGAAGACCGCTGTTTCGCCGTGCACCAGCCGGGTGTAGCGGGACGCGAAGTCACGGAAATCGTCCGCGTGGACCAGCGCTTCGATGTTGGTGCCCGGCAGCCTGTCGCGCTGAAGCCCAAGCCCCTCTGCAAAGGCCGGGTTGCAGCGTTTGATCGTGCCGCCGGCATCGCAGCTCGCGATGCCGGTTCCGGCGTTCTCCACCAATGCACGGAAGTAGGCCTCGCGTTCGGCGAGCTCAGCGGTGCGCAGCGTCACCTTGGCTTCAAGTGTGCGGTTTGCTTCTTCAAGCTCGCCGGTGGCCGCCTGCAACAGGCCGCGCATGGCCTCCTGCGCCTGCGCCAGTTGCGCGACTTCCGATAGCTTCGCGCCAACTTCGACGGGTTCCGCCAGTTCCAAGCGCCCGATGCGTTCCGCCTCGCTGGAAAGCTCAGCGAGTGGCTGGCTCACGTTGGCAGCCATGCGCCGCGCGACAACGAACCCGAGCCCCCACAAGCCGATCAGAATCAGCAGTGCGGGGACGAGCAGGCGCCGGCTGCTGCCGATGAAATCTGACACCGGCATCACGGTGACCGCGACAAAACGTTGGTCGCCCGCGTGGATTCGGATCATCCGGGCGAACCAGTCGTCCGATACGCCATGTGGCCGGAAGCGGCTCAGTTGCACGTCGCCGCCGCCGCTTTCCTTCCAATGCTTGAACGCGCCGGCGAGGACCGTGAACGGGGAGGTCGCAATCGGTTGAAGCGCAACCTGACGCAGCGCTGCGTCGTCGCTTGCGGCCGGGTGGTTCGGCGCGCCGATGATCGAGCCGTCGTCCATCAACACTGCCACACGGCCGTTGGTGCCAACGGTCATGCTGCTGGTCAGGCGCGAGAAGTCCTGCAGCAGGACGTCGACCGCATACACATAACGAATCCCGGTTGCCGGGTCGCGCCAGCGAGCCGACGCCGTGATGCCTGGTTCGCCGGTTGTCCGGAAGCGGTAGGGGGCGGTCCACACCACCTGCATGTCGTCCTTGGCCGCCATGGCTTTCTGGAACCAGGGGCGCTTGCGCGGATCGTAGTCAGACTGCTCCCAATCTTCCGAAAGCTGATCGAGGGTCGGGCCAAATTCAATCCAGAGGTGCCGGTTGCCCCATTCCGCGATACGCGATACCCGGTTCTTCCAACCGCTTGGTGTCTTGAGCAGGAGGATTTCATCGCCGTTCTCGCTCGCGATGTGAACCGATCCGATCAGCGGCCGGCGCAGGATGACTTCCACATTGAGCCGGTTGAAGGTCGATTGATCGGCGGCATTGATTACGCGGCTCTGGCCCCAGCCCGCCGCCGTCAGGACGTTGCGTTCGACCGATGCCACCGCGTCGCTGATCCGCTCTTCTACCCGAGCGCCAGCGCGCTGCGCGTCTGACGATGCGAGGTTGATCAGCATCGGCCGCGCCTGGAGGAAGTAGAACAGCAGCGCGAAGGACGTGACCGAAAGCAGCACCAGCAGCACGATCTGTCGCGTTAGACGCTGGCGCAGGCTCGGCAGGCGCTTGGCTGAAGGCGTGGTCATCGTTTGCGCATCCTCCGTCGCGGCGGCCGAAACCGGAGGTGTCCGTGCGGGCCGCAATGCGCGGCAGTATTCCACCGAGTGGCGATCGTGCATAGCGGGATGCCGGCACCCGCGAGCGTTGCTCCGCATTTTCCTCGCGACGACAGCTCGTCGCGGCCAGCTGAGCTACGCTGGAACTCTTGGACAATCGGTGAACGGGGATGTTCATGCAGTTGGCAGGCAATGTATTCGTCGTGACCGGCGCGGTTTCCGGTCTGGGGGCTGCGGTCGCGCAAGCGTTTGCAGCGGCGGGCGGCAAGGTCGTCGGGATCGACTTGCGCGCACCGGAGGCGCTGCCGGAAGGCCTCGCTGCGTTCGTGCAGGCCGATGTGTGCGACGCCGATGCGATGCAGGCGGCGTTGGCGCGGGCTGCCGAGTTGGGGCCGCTACGCGGCGCGGTTCATTGCGCCGGCATTGCGCCGGCCGCGCGGGTGGTGGGGCGTGAGGGCCCGCATGATCTGGCGCTGTTCCGCAAGGTGATCGAGGTCAACCTGATCGGCAGCTTCAATCTTGCGCGTCTTGCAGCGGATGCCATGTCGAAGAACGAGCCGCTGGCCGATGGCGAGCGCGGTGTGATCGTGATGACCGCGTCGGTTGCGGCCTTTGATGGCCAGATCGGGCAGGCGGCCTACACCGCATCCAAAGCGGGGGTTGCCGGGATGACCTTGCCGATCGCGCGCGAGCTGGCGCGCTTCGGCGTGCGGGTGGTCACGATTGCGCCCGGCATCATGCAGACGCCGATGATGGCGGGCATGTCGCAGGAGGTTCAGGATGCACTCGGCGCCGCGGTGCCGTATCCGCCGCGCCTCGGGCGCCCCGACGAATATGCCGCACTGGCGCGGCATATCGTCGAGAACGTCTATCTCAATGGCGAGGTGATCCGGCTGGACGGCGCGATCCGCCTCGCGCCGAAGTAGTGCGAGGGTTCAGTGCCCTGAGGCGCCACGTGCGCCGAAGGGCGGCCGTGCCATCCATGCCACGAGGATCAGCGCGCCCATGATCGCGCCGGACAGCATCATCAGGTCGTTGGTGGCCATCAGATGCGCTTGCCCGGTGACGACGCGGTCGACCTGAGCCAGCGCTCCGGTGCGGTCGCCGATCAGGCTTTGCCACTGACTCAGGTAAAGGTCGGTTGCCGGGTTGCCCGGATTGAAGTTCTCCGAAAGCTGGGCGTGGTGCAGGGTGGTGCGGTGATCCCACAACGACACCATCACCGCAGTACCGAAACTCGACCCGATGTTGCGCATGAAACTCTGCAGGCCCGACGCTGCCGCCATGTCGGCCGGAGCGATGCCCGAGAGGCTGATCGTGAACAGCGGCAGGAAGAAGCAGCTGATCCCCAGGCCGATGAAGAGTCGCGCAAGACCGAGCGTCCAGAAGTCCACATCCGGCGTGAAACGCGCGCTCCAGACCGAACTGGCTGCGAACACCAGCATGCCGAAGGTCACCACGTAGCGCGCATCGGTGCGGTGGATGTTGGCGCCCAGCACCGGCCCCAGCATGACGCCGAACACGCCGGAGAACGCGATCACCTTGCCAGCCCACAGCGGTGTGTAGCCGACCTCGCTTTGCAGCCACAACGGTTGCACAACCACGACGCCGAAGTAGGCCACCATGCCGATCGTGATGCAGGCAACGCCGATTGAATAGTTGCGATGGCGGAACATGCGCAGATCGACCAGCGGGTGCTTTTCGCCCAGTTCCCAGATGACGAGGAAGGTGAGCGCGACAAACGAGATCAGTCCGAGCGTGATGATCTCAGGCGATTCGAACCAGTCAAGCTCGTTGCCCCGATCCAGCAGCACCTGCAGCGCGCCCACGCCGACCACCAGCAGCGCGAGGCCGATGCGGTCGAGCGGTAGCTGCATGCGCGGTGTTTCGCGCTTGCGCAGCAAGGTCCACGACATGCCTGCGACCAGCAGCCCGAAGGGCAGGTTGATCAGGAACACCCAGTGCCACGAGTAGTGCTCGGTGATCCAGCCGCCGGCAAGGGGGCCGACGATTGGCGCCAGGATGGTGGTCATCGCCCAGAGCCCCATTGCCATGCCGCGCCGGTTCGGTGGATAGATGCTCGCCATCAGCGTTTGTGACAACGGGATCATCGCCGCCCCGAACGCGCCCTGGGCGACCCGCGCAACAACCAGCATCGGGAAGCTGAATGCAAGGCCGCACACCAGTGACGTTGCAGTGAACAGCAGCGTCGCGGTGACGAACATGCGTACCTGGCCATAACGCAACGCGAGCCAGCCCGTCATCGGCAACAGGATCGCCTCCGACACCGCGTAGGAGGTGATTACCCAAGTTGCCTGTGTGTAGCTGACCCCCAGATCACCGGCGATGGTGGGCACCGACACATTCGCGATCGTCAGATCGAGAATGTTCATGAAGGAGCCGAGCCCGAGTGCGATCGTCGCCAGGATCAGCTGGCCGACGCTCAGTGGCGCCGGTTCGCTGCGACCGTCCAGACTCATTTGCGTGCGTCGCTCGCGCGGTTGGCGGCAATGATGCGTGCAATGCGGGCATCCGCCTCGCGGGCCTGGGCGGCAAACACGTCGGTCTGCTGCGGCGATCCGCTGCGCACCGCCCGCGCCAACACCTCACCATTGCGCGAATGCGTATCGAGCGTGGCATGCATCGACAGCCCGACTCGAAGCGGGTGATCCGCCGTCTCGGCGGGGTTTAGGGCGATGCGCACCGGTACGCGCTGCACGATCTTGATCCAGTTGCCGGACGCGTTCTGAGCCGGCAATACGCTGAACACGCCGCCGGTGCCTGACGCGAGGCCGACCACGTGGCCTTCGAACTGCACCGAGCTGCCATAGAGATCGGATTTCAACGTAACCGGCTGGCCGATGCGTACGTCCGCAAGCTCTGTCTCCTTGAAGTTCGCCTCCACCCACATTTGGTCCGGTGGAACGATCGTCATCATCGGCGCGCCTGCGGCCACGCGCGCACCGACCTGCACCGTACGCTTTGCGATATGGCCGCTTACCGGCGCCACGATCGTCGTGCGTGCCAGCGCAAGCCACGCATCGCGTACCTTGGCCGCTGCCGCGGCAACGCGTGGGTGCCCTTCGAGCGAGGTGTTGTCGACCAGCGCCTGAGCGCCGGCGCGCTGTTGCTGCGCTTGTTCAAGGCCGGATTCCGCCTCGGTCACCGCCGCGCGTGCAGCCAGTTGGGCGGCTTCGGCGTTTTGCAGTGCTGTCTTTGCGGCCTGCAGTGCTTCCGGCGAGATGAACTTGTCGCGTTGCAGCTTCTCGCGCCGCGCGTACTCGTCCCGTGCCTGCTGCAGTGCTATCTGTGCCTGTTCGGCCTGGTGGCGCACGCGCTCGATATCGGCGCGGCGCTGCGAGACCTGCGCAGCGGACTGGTTTTCGCCGAGGTAAAGACCGCGTACGCCGCGCACGGCGTCAGCCAGCGCGGCTTCTGCCGCCTGCAGGGCGACACGGGCGTCCGCATCGTCCAGGCGGACCAGCGGTTGCCCGGCCCGCACGAAGTCGGTGTCGTCGGCCAACACTGCACTGACGCTGCCGCTGACCTGCGGCGCAATCTGCACCAAGTTGCCGCCGACGTAGGCGTTATCCGTTGAAACGTAGTAGCGACCGTGCAACGCCCAGTAGGCAGCAAAGCTGATCGCCGCAAGCCCGAACAGGCCTGCGACCATACGTAGGGCGCGCTTTCGCGGGGCGCCGGTGCCTTGTTCCTGGCTCATTTTTGCACCTCGTTGCAGCGAGCGGCGTCCGGGCCGGGCAGTTGTTCCATATGGCGTGTCCATTTGCGCAGTTGTGCCGCGAGCGCAGCGACATCGCCGCCGCCTGCCGGCGGCACCAATTCGCCATAGAGGCGCCAGATCTGCGGGAAGATCGCGCGAACGCGCTCGATGCCCTGCGCCGTCATGCGGATATCGATCGAACGCCGGTCGACCGCGCTAGGGACGCGTTCCACCCAACCGCCGGCCACAAGTTCGTCGGTCAGCCTGGTCATGTGCGGCCGCGAGAGGCACACCGCCTGACTGACGCGCGACGGGTTGTCGGTAGCGTCGTCCGCGCTGTAGATCGACATCAGCACCGACCACGCGGTGCTGTTGAGGCCGTGCGAGTGCATCAGCGCATCTACGTGCTCTTGGATGCCGCGGGCGAGGTGCGTCACGAGGCGCAGCAACATCACTTCCGGATACGGCAGATCCGGGTGCTGCGCGCGCACGGCATCGATGCGCGCCTGGTAGTGGTCGAATGGGATCATGTTGGGGTAGATAGTTACTTTGGTAACTATTTTTGCATGAGCCCGGCCACTTGTCCAAACCGCGTGTTGCCGATCGTCTGGGTGCCGCGAACGGACGATCTGCTAGGCTCGCGCCCGTGCCGCCAGAACCGGAGTCTTACGTTTGACCGAGTATCGCCCTGTCAGTGAGCCGCAGACCTGCTACCACTGCGGCCTTCCGATTGCGCCGGGGACGCAGATCTTCGTTTCCATCGACGGTGTGCCGCGCGCCATGTGCTGCGCGGGGTGCGAAGCTGTGGCGAGCGCCATCGTTGCCGGTGGTCTGGCGGATTACTACCGCCACCGCGATGCCTTGCCGGAGGCCCGCCGCGAGGCGATGCCGGCCGAACTCAAGAACCTCGGCCTGTTCGACCATGCGGAGTTTCAGAAGGGCTTCGTGCGCGAGATTGGCGAGCATGAGCGCGAGGCGGATCTGATCCTCGAAGGCATCACCTGTGCCGCGTGTGTGTGGCTCAACGAGCAGCATCTCGCACGCCAGCCGGGGGTGACGGCAGTGCAGGTCAATTACGCCACCCGCCGCGCGCGGGTGCGCTGGGACCCGGCCCAGACCAAGTTGTCGGAGGTGCTGGCCGCGATTGCCTCGATTGGGTATCGGGCCCACCCCTACGACGCTCGCAAGAGCGAACAACTTGCGGTCAAGGAGCGGCGCACCGCGCTGTGGCGGCTACTGGTGGCTGGCCTCGGCATGATGCAGGTAATGATGTACGCCTTTCCGGTGTACATCGCGCGCGATGGCGACATGACGCCCGACGTGCTGTTCCTGATGCGGTGGGCGAGCCTGGCGCTGACGCTGCCGGTGGTGCTGTATTCGGCGGCACCGTTCTTCCAGCACGCCTGGCGCGACATCAAGCTGCGTCGCTTGGGCATGGATGTGCCGGTGGCGCTGGGCGTCGGTGCAGCGTTTATCGCAAGCCTGTGGGCCACCTTGGTTGGCGGCGGCGAGGTGTATTTCGACTCGGTCACGATGTTCGTCTTCTTCCTCCTGTGTGGCCGCTTTCTTGAAATGGTGGCGCGCCAACGCGCAGTGCGCGGTGCCGAGGAACTTGGCCGGGTCGTGCCGACGTTCGCGGCACGCTTCACGAACTGGCCTGCGAGTCAGACTGAGGACGTTCCGGTCATCTCGCTCGCCGCTGGCGACATGTTGCGCATCAAGCCCGGCGAGGCCATTCCGGCCGACGGCACGGTGGTCGAAGGGCAGAGCGAAGCCGATGAATCCTGGCTCACCGGCGAGAGCCGTGCGGTGCCGAAGGGCGTTGGCGACCGGGTCGCCTGCGGCAGCATCAATGGCAGCGGCCCGTTGGTGCTGCGCGCCGAGCATGTCGGTGAGGAAACGCGAATCGCATCGATCCGTCGCTTGATGGAACGTGCTTCCGCGGAGCGCCCTCGTATCGTCGAACAGGCAGACGCCTTTGCTGCGCGCTTTGTTCTGGTGCTGATTGTTTTGGCCGCCGGCGCCGGGCTTTATTGGTGGGTCGTCGAACCGTCGCGCGCGATCTGGATCTTCGCTTCGGTACTGGTGGTGAGTTGTCCGTGTGCGTTGTCGCTGGCTACGCCTGTCGCGTTGACAGTGGCTACCGACGCGTTGGCCCGGGTTGGCCTGCTGGTCACTCGCGGTCATGCCATCGAAACCCTGGCGCGTGCAGACCTGTTTGCATTCGACAAGACCGGCACCCTGACGCAGGGGCGTTTGACCTTGGCTGGTGTTCGTCAGGCGCCCGGCGAATTGAATGCGCTTGCCGTTGCAGCGGCGCTGGAGCAGGCGTCAGAGCATTTGATCGGCCGCGCGCTCGTCCGCGCGGCGGCCGGGGCTCGGCCGGTGGACGTGGATGGTCTCGGTTCCGTGCCGGGGCGGGGCGTGGAAGGCAATCTTGCTGGCGAGCGTTTGCGGGTCGGCAATCGCGGCTTCGTCGAGGAGATTGCAGGCAGAGCGCCGTCCTGGGTCGAACTGGACACAGCCCTGACAACGGTCTACCTGGGTGGCGAGCGCGGCTGGCGGGCACAGTTTTCATTCGACGACGCGTTGCGTCCGGATGCTATGGCGCTGCTGGCAGGGCTGGCGTCCGACGGCGCGACGCTCGCGATGCTCAGCGGGGATTCACCTGACGCGGTGCGTGGCGTCGCCCGCCAGCTCAATCTTCCGGATGCTCGTGGCGGATTGCTGCCGGAGGATAAGCACGAGGCCGTCCGCAGTTGGCAGGCCGGGGGGCGGACTGTCGCGATGGTGGGTGATGGCATCAACGATGCGCCGGTCCTCGCGCAAGCCCACGTCTCGGTTGCGATTGGCAGCGGTACCGAACTGGCACGCACCCAGGCGGACTTGATCCTGCTTGGCGAGACGCTTCGTCCTCTGTTGGTCGGGCGGCACGTTGCGAAGCGCACGCTCGCCGTTATCCGGCAGAATCTGGCGTGGTCCTTCGCGTACAACGTGCTGGCAATCCCTGCGGCGATGTCGGGTTGGGTAACGCCCTGGATGGCAGGGATCGGCATGTCGGCGAGTTCGCTCTTGGTGGTGTTGAACGCGCTTCGCCTGCGACGGACCAGCCATCACCACTGAAACGGCCCGGGGGAGGGGCGCACGGGTGGAAATTCTCTATTTGCTGATTCCGTTGTCGGTCGTGCTGGTCTTCTTGATCGGCGTCGTCTTGTGGTGGTCGGTGCGTTCGGGTCAGTTCGATGACCTGGAGGGCCCCGGCTATCGGGTGCTGATGGATGACGATTCGGCTCCGAAACCCGAAGGAACAACCCCGAAAGATGATGCGTTGCATCAAACGCAACAGTAGTCGCCGGCACCCGTTGACCTCTGTCAATGCAGCGAGGCAGCTCTCCGCGGATACTGCTCGCAACTGAGTGAGTGGGGCCGTAAAGCCCGTCGGGCTTGCTTGTCCCCGCTCGGTACTGTCTCTCTGTTGGGGTTGGGGGTGCGCTGTTGCGCACCCTTTTTTTGTCGACCCTCCGCCACAGCGCTGTTAAAATTTGCAGTGCAACACTACCGCCAGTTGATGGTGGTCAAGAAACAGGCGGGAACTCCCAATAACATCGCTCGCACGATGCGCCCGTTTAGTTTCAAGGGGGGTGGTGCATCGTTCTTACATTCCGCTGCTGAGGAAATCCAAGATGCAATCGCAAGCGACTTACAACTATGGAGTCGTGCGGCAGTTTGCCGTCATGACCGTGGTTTGGGGGATAGTCGGCATGCTGGTTGGGGTCATCATTGCTGCCCAACTGGTCTGGCCGGAATTGAATTTTGCCGAGTGGTTCCATTTCGGCCGTTTGCGTCCGCTTCATACAAACGCCGTGATTTTTGCGTTTGGCGGATGCGCGCTGTTTGCGACGTCTTACTACGTTGTGCAGCGTACCTGTCACACAACCTTGTTTGCGCCCGCGCTGGCTTCCTTCACCTTCTGGGGTTGGCAGCTGGTGATCGTTCTGGCTGCGATTACGCTTCCGCTCGGCATCACCTCGGGCAAAGAGTACGCGGAGCTGGAGTGGCCGATCGACATTCTGATCACGCTGGTCTGGGTGTCCTACGCGATCGTGTTCTTCGGCACCGTTGCCAAGCGCAAGACCTCGCATATCTACGTTGCCAACTGGTTCTACGGTGGCTTCATCCTCACAGTGGCGCTGCTGCACGTGGTGAACTCGGCTGAAATCCCGGTCACCCTGTTCAAGTCCTACTCCGCTTACGCCGGCGTGCAGGACGCGATGGTGCAGTGGTGGTATGGCCATAACGCAGTCGGCTTCTTCCTGACCGCGGGCTTCCTTGGAATGATGTACTACTTCGTTCCGAAGCAGGCCGGCCGGCCGGTGTATTCCTACCGCCTGTCGGTGGTGCACTTCTGGGCGCTGATCTTCACGTACATGTGGGCGGGTCCGCACCACCTGCACTACACGGCGTTGCCTGACTGGACCCAGTCGCTGGGTATGGCGTTCTCGCTGATCCTGCTGGCGCCGAGTTGGGGCGGCATGATCAACGGCATCATGACGCTGTCGGGCGCATGGCATAAGCTGCGCGACGATCCAATCCTGAAGTTCCTTGTCACCTCGCTGGCCTTCTACGGCATGTCGACCTTCGAAGGTCCGATGATGTCGATCAAGACCGTGAATGCGCTGTCTCACTACACCGACTGGACGATTGGCCACGTGCACTCTGGCGCACTGGGTTGGGTGGCCATGGTGTCGATCGGTTCGATCTACTACCTGCTGCCGAAACTGTGGGGCCGCAACGAGATGTATTCGACGCCGCTGGTCACGCTGCACTTCTGGGTGTCGACGATCGGTGTCGTGCTCTACATTGCCTCGATGTGGGTGGCGGGTGTGATGCAGGGTCTGATGTGGCGCGCAACGAACTCCGATGGCACGCTCACTTACGCGTTTGTCGAAGGTGTGAAGGCGAGCTATCCCTTCTGGCAGATCCGTCTGCTCGGCGGCACGCTCTTCCTCGCAGGCATGTTCATCATGTTCTACAACATGGTGCGCACGATTGCCGGCCAGAAAGCCTACAACGCTCCGGTGATCGCACCGGCAGCCGCACACTGAGCCAGGAGACCTGAATCATGGCAATGAATCACGAACTGGTCGAAAAGAACCTCGGCTGGCTCATCGTTCTGACCATCCTGACCGTCAGTGTTGGCGGTCTGGTCGAGATCGTTCCGCTGTTCTTCCAGAAATCAACGACCACGCCCGTCGAGGGCGTAAAGCCCTACGATCCGGTCCGTCTGGTCGGTCGTGACATCTACATCCGCGAAGGCTGCTACAACTGCCACTCGCAGATGATTCGTCCGTTCCGCGCAGAAACCGAGCGCTATGGTCACTACTCGGTGGCAGGTGAGTTTGTGTACGACCACCCGTTCCAGTGGGGATCCAAGCGCACCGGCCCGGATCTGGCGCGCGTGGGCGGTCGCTATTCGGATGACTGGCACAAGGTGCATCTGCGCAATCCGCGCGATGTGGTGCCGGAATCGAACATGCCTGCCTTCACCTGGCTGGATCGGCCCGTCAAGTCGGACGACATCGAGAAGAAGATGTCTGCGCTGCGTACGGTTGGCGTCCCCTACACCGATGCCGAGATCGCTGGCGCCCGCAAGCAGCTTGAGGGTGTGACCGAGCTGGATGCGCTGGTTGCGTATCTGCAAGGCATGGGCACCGCGCTGAAGAGTGTGAAGTGACGGAGGGGGCAGCCATGGATGCGACGACGATTCACTCGCTCTCGACGCTAGTCAGCTTCATCCTGTTCATCGGGATCTGCTGGTGGGCCTATAGCGGGCATTCGAAGCGCCGCTTCGATGAAGCTGCCCGGATTCCGTTCGACGACGAGGAGGGCGACGTGCATGTTGCTGCCTCGGACTCCAACAAAGGATGACGCATCATGAGTGATTTCATTTCCCCGTTCTGGGGCTACTACGTCACGGTGCTGGTCTCGCTGAGTCTGCTGTTCTGCGCGTTTGTGCTCTCGCAGAACATGACCAAGAAGCAGGCTGGCCCCGTCGAGCTGCACGGTCATGTGTGGGATGAGAATCTGCAGGAATGGAACAACCCGCTGCCGCGGTGGTGGATGTATCTGTTCTGGATCACGATCTTCTTTGCACTCGGCTACTTCCTGCTGTTCCCAGGCTTCGGTTCGTTCGGCGGCAAGTTCGGCTGGACCGCTCATGGTCAGTACGATCTTGAGAAGGCGAAAGCGGATAAGGCGTTCGACGACAAGTTTTCGCGTTTTGCGCAGATGGACGTGAAAGCGATTGCGGCTGATCCTGAAGCTCGCGAAATGGGTAAGCGCCTCTTCCTGACGTACTGCCAGCAGTGCCACGGTTCGGACGCAAAAGGTGCCAAGGGCTTCCCGAACCTGACCGATACCGATTGGCTCTACGGTGGCGAGCCGGACAAGATCGTCGAGACGGTAACCGGCGGGCGTCAAGCCGCCATGCCTGTCTGGGCTTCCTTGGGCGCGGACAACATCAAGGATGTCGCGAACTATGTGCGTTCGCTGTCTGGCCTGGCGAATGACTCGATCCGCGCGCAGCGTGGCAAGGACGTGTTCGCGCAGAACTGCGTGGCGTGTCACGGCGCCGATGGCAAGGGCAATCAGGCGATGGGTGCTCCGAATCTGACCGATAAGGTCTGGCTCTATGGCTCGTCGGAAGCGACGATCATCGAGACAGTCACAAAGGGGCGGAATGGTCGGATGCCGTCGTTCAACGAACTCTTGGGCGAAAAGAAGATCAAACTGCTCGCCGCTTACGTGTATGGGCTAAGCCATTCGGAGTCGGGCAAGCAGTAACGCCTAGATCTATCGGTGCCGCTAAGTGCGGCGCCGTCCAGAGCAAGCCAAGATCACCCGAGCCCGTGCTCGGGTGTCTTTTTTCTGCATCACTAGTTTTGTGGGCTGAGGGGCCATGAACGATCCTGTGCAGCGTCCTGCAGACGGACACACGCCAAAACCCAAGGTCAAACCCAAGACCATCCCGATTCGTCCGATCGAGTCCCAAGAGGAGGATCTCTACGAGGTCCGCAAGAAGGTCTATCCCCGAGCCGTGACTGGGGTATTTGCGACCTGGCGCTGGATTCTGGTGTGGGTGACCCAGTTGGTGTTCTACGGTGGATGCTGGCTGGAGTGGAACGGCAGGCAAGCAATCCTGTTCGATCTCACTCATCGCAAGTTCTACATCTTTGGTCTTGTTTTCTCGCCTCAGGATGTTTTCTACCTCGCGATCCTTCTGATCATCTGCGCCTACGCATTGTTTTTGTTCACGGCGATTGCGGGGCGTTTGTGGTGTGGCTTTGCTTGCCCGCAGACGGTCTACACCCAGATGTTCCTCTGGATTGAGCAGAAGATCGAAGGTAATCGGAACCAGCAGATCAAGCTGGACGCGGAGCCTTGGGGGGTGAGCAAGACGGCCAAGAAGACGGCCAAGTACTTCGTTTGGGGGGCCCTCGCGCTTTGGACCGGGATCAGTTTCGTCGGCTACTTCACGCCGATCAAAGAGCTGATTCCCGCCTTCGTGCGCGGGCTTCTTGGCGGCTGGGAGATGTTCTGGATCGCCTTCTACGGTGGCTTCACCTACCTCATGGCGGGGGTCATGCGCGAGCAGGTATGCAAGTACATGTGCCCGTACGCGCGTTTCCAGGGAGTCATGTTCGACCCCGATACGCTTGTCATCACCTACGACCAAGAGCGCGGCGATCCGCGCGGTTCGCGCCGTAAGGCCACCGACTACAAAGCGCAGGGCTTGGGTGACTGCGTCGATTGCGGTATCTGCGTGCAGGTCTGCCCGACCGGCATCGATATCCGGGACGGCTTGCAGTACGAGTGCATCGGATGCGCGGCATGTATCGACGCCTGCGACCAGGTGATGGACAAGATGAACTATCCGCGCGGCCTGATCCGTTACTCGACCGAGAACGCAGTCCGGAAACACTGGGGGCGCAAAGAGATCATTGCTCACGTGATGAGACCGCGGACGTTAATCTACAGCGCCGTGCTCTGCTGCATCTGTATTGCGTTGGTGTGGGGCATTGCATCGCGGCAACCAGTTCGGATGGACATCATCCGCGACCGTTCGGTGATGGCGCGCGAGGTCGAAGATGGCCTTATCGAGAATGCCTACACGCTTCAGCTGATGAACGTGGCCGAGAGCACGCGGACGGCTGAGATTTCGGTCACCGGAATGGAGGGTATCCGCGTGCTTGGCGATACGAGAGTGGCGATGGACCCCGCCGCAACGAAATCCGTGACGGTTCAGGTGCGCGTACCGCCGGAGGTTGCGCCGAAGGGGGCGCACAAAATCTACTTTGAGCTGCGTACGACGGACAACGAAGTTGTGCTGCGCGAAAAATCTACCTTTTTGATGCCATGAACTCGACAACACGCTCTGCAAGTCCCGCCCGCCCATGGTATCGGGAGCCTTGGCCCTGGATCCTGATGGGCCTGCCCGGCACCGTCGTGGTGGCAGGCTTCATCACCTTCTACCTCGCGGCTCACAACACGGACGGCCTGGTCGTTGACGACTATTACAAGGAGGGCCTCGCGATCAACCGGACCCTCCGGCGGCAGGAGGCCGCGCGAAAGCTCGGGCTTTCGGGGGCGCTTGCTGTCGAAGGCGGGGGCGTGTCACTTGTCTTGAAGGCAAACGACGCTTACGTCTTGCCGAACCAGCTTCGACTTCGTGTCGCTCATCCGACGATTGCGGGGCAGGATCAAGTGGTCAGCCTTGTTCGCGCGGAGGGAGTCTTCCGTGGCGTGATGCATCCGCTTGAAGCAGGGCACTGGCAATTTCTTGTCGAAGATGAGGCCCAGACGTGGCGGATCGCTGTGAGCGCGAAGATGCCCGCCGCTGCGCCGCTGACTTTGGTTCCTGGCGCTTGACAAGCGAAACTGACTGGCGGCGATAATGGGTCGCTCGTAGTCCTGACTGCGAGCACGGCGCCGCCCCGTATCGACAACGATGGGACGGATCTGTAGCGGAAAGTCGGTCGGCGCGCTGTCGTTCAGTGCGTGCGACGTAGGAGGCGGACGATGCAGAAACTGGTTCTCGTACTTTGGCCGTCGTTCTGGGTTGCGGTGGTGGCGGAGGCCCTGTTCTTCACTGTCATCAACCCGGCAGAGTTCTACTTGTTCGGTGCGCAGGTCGACTTCTCGCCCATCGCGACGTATTCGATTGGCTTTGTAGGCTTCTGGGCGATCTGTGCGGCGTCGAGTTTCGCGACTTTGTTCTACATGCGTACGCCGCAGGAAATCAACCACCTGCCGCCGCGACCGCACCATAGCGCGCATCTTCATTGAGCGATGCGCCGTGTGGCGGCGCATCGCTTGGTCGTTCAGCGGTAGACCAGCACTGGCACCGTCGTGTGGGTGAGCACCTTTTGGGTTTCGCTGCCAAGCAGGAAGCCTGCGACGCCCTTGCGGCCATGCGACGCCATGAAGATCAAGTCGCAGCCATGCGTTTTTGCCGCATCGATGATCGCTTCGTAGGGTAGGTCGCTTACCGACGTGTCGCAGTTCGCGACGACGCCGGCCTTCTCGGCCTCTGCGCGTGCAAGCGCCAGTATCCGTTCGGCCTCTTTCTTCGTTGCGTCGACAAACTGATCCGGCGTCACCGGGACCAGTAGGGCCCCTTCGCCGTACAGGGGTATCGGGTACTCCTGCTGCGCAAAGAAGAACGTGATGCGCGCCCCGGCTTCTTTGGCGAACTCGATCGCCCGGGTAACGGTGCTGCTGGACAATTCCGACCCGTCCGTTGGAACAAGAATGTGTTTGAACATCTTCTGACCTCCGGCGATATACGGCAATTTGATCTTAGGCGGCAACCAAGCGGTGGCGTTGACACCGGTCAATCGCGTGCTGCACTGCAATGACCGTCGCCCAAGCGCTGAGTAACATGAATCTGGGTGGTTCGGATGGGAGGTACCATGGAAACCGTCGAAAACGTAGCTGTCGGTGGTGAGGCGCGATCCACCGAGCATAAGCTGTCGCTTGGTGTGGTTCGGCAACAGATGGCTGCAAGCGTAGACCCCTTGGGCATCGTTGCGCCAGTGATGCACGCGCAAATCGCTTGGTGCTTGCATCCGCTGGAGTTTGCCGAGCGCTGGGGCCGCTTCTCGGCTGACGCTTGGGCGCTGGCGTGCAACGGTCTTGCGCGAGCGGTTGGGGCACATGTCCCGGATGTTGTGCGACCTCAAGCCGATGACACCCGGTTTGCCGACCCGGTGTGGTCTCAAAGTCCGTCCTGGGCTGCCTTGAAGCAGTGGTACTTGCTGTCAACGCGGCATGCGCAGGACATGCTCTACGCGACGCCCGGGCTATCGGGGACCGAGCGCCGCCGCGCGGCGTTCTGGTGGCGGCAATGGCTCAATGCCGTGGCGCCGACAAATTACTTGGCACTCAACCCGGTCGCGCAACGTGCGGCGGTCGCCAGCCAGGGGCAAACGCTTCGGTCCGGCTGGCAGAATTTCCTCGATGACCTGCGTGCCGGGGATATCCGAATGGCTGACCCCGCCGATTTCAAGGTTGGGAAGAACCTTGCGACGACGCCGGGCGAAGTCGTTGCCCGCACCCGCCTGGTGGAGGTCATCCACTACACCCCGACGGCGGATACGGTTCGACAAACCCCGATCGTGATCGTGACGCCATGGATCAACAAGTTCTACATCCTTGATCTGACGTCGAAGAAGAGTCTGGTGCGGCATTTGCGCGATGCGGGCTTCGATGTGTACATCACTTCGTGGAAGAACCCCGATGCAGCGCTCCGCGACGTTCGTTTCGATGATTACCTGCAGGAGGGGGTGGATGCGATAGTTCAGGTCGCTCGCCAACTATCCGGGGCGGACAAAGTACATGCGGTCGGGTACTGCATCGGCGGTACGGCCTTGTCGATGTACATGGCATGGGCGAATCGCCACTACACGCCGGATGAGATGCCGGTTGCACACTGGACGCTATTTACGACATTGGTGGACTTCGCCAAGCCGGGCGACGTGGAGGTCTTCATCGATGAAGGGAGCGTCCGCTACCTGACGCGGGCCATGGAGCAGCGCGGTTACCTCGACGGCCGCGACATGGCTACATCGTTCCGCTTGCTGCGCTCGAACCCGTTGATCTGGCAATACGTGGTTCAGGGCTACCTGATGGGCGAAAAGCCGCCGTCGTTCGACGTGCTCTACTGGAACATGGATACCACGCGCATGCCCTATGCCATGCATGCGTGGTACTTGCGAGAGCTCTACCTCAAGAATCGCCTGATTGAGGCCGATGCGCTGACCGTCGCTGGCGAGTCGCTCGATCTTGGGCGGATCACCCAACCGCTGTATGCCGTTGCGGCCGAAGACGATCATATTGCCCCGTGGCGGCAAGCATTTCGGGTGGCCAATTTCGTGCGTGGAGACAAGCGCTTCGTGCTGTCGTCCAGCGGGCATATCCTCGGGATCGTCAACCCACCCGTACAGCCGCCGAAACGCGAATACTGGATCGGCACGGCTCACCGGACCGACAGCGCGCATGGTTGGCGTGAGCGCGCCGACCACCACGCCGGAAGTTGGTGGGACGATTGGTTCAGGTGGCTGGACGAGCGTTGCGGTGAGCGTGTCGCACCGCCACCCGTGTGCAACGAAGCCTTTCCTCCGCTTGCCGCTGCTCCTGGTGACTACGTCATGGAACGCTAACGAGGCCGATGGATTACCTGCTGCTCAAACATCTTCACGTCAGTTTCGTGGTGCTCTCGGCAACAGGATTCATCGCCAGAGGTATCGGCGTCCTGATTGATGCGCCTTGGGTGCGCCAGCGTTGGGCGAGGGTGGTTCCGCATATCGTCGATACCGGATTGCTCGCCTCGGCCGTCGCCTTGGCCTGGACCCTTCGCGTAGCGCCGTTTCGTGACGACTGGTTGACCGCGAAGGTGCTTGGCTTGCTTGGCTACATCGTTCTGGGGTCTTACGCGCTCAAGCGCGGGCGCACACGCCAAGCAAAAGCGGCCACATTTGTGGCCGCTTTGTTGGTGCTGGCTTACATCGTGTCGGTCGCGCTGACAAAACGACCGACGCCGTGGTGGTAACTACACGTTCGCGCGGCCAATCAGTCGGCGCAGTCCATCCGCATCCAGAATCTGGATGTGCTTCTGGTGGACGCTGATCAAGCCGTCATCCTGGAATTTGGAGAACGCCCGGCTCACTGTCTCCAGTTTCAGACCGAGGTAAGAGCCTATCTCCTCGCGCGTCATGCGAAGGTGGAACTCCGAAGCGGAGTACCCACGAAGGCGCATGCGTTGCGATAGGTTGATCAGGAATGCAGCCAGACGTTCTTCTGCGCGCATCGACCCGAGCAGCATCATGATGCCTTGCTCGCGGACGATCTCGCGGCTCATGAACTTGTGGAACTGGCGCTGCAGGGGTTCGATGCGGCGCGAGAGTTCTTCGAGCCGTTCGAACGGAATCATGCAGACGTCTGAATCCTCAAGTGCAACCGCATTGCAGACATGCCGATCCGTCGAGATGCCGTCGAGTCCGAGGATCTCTCCGGCCATCTGGAAACCGGTGACCTGATCCCGGCCGTCTTCGGTCAGGATGTCGGTCTTGAAGAAACCGGTGCGAATCGCATAGATTGCTTCGAAAGGCTCCCCAGCACGGTATAAATGCTGCTGCCGCTTGACCTTCTTGCGTGCAGTGATGAGGCCGTCGATCCTTTCAAGATCGACGTCGTCAAGACCAACGGGAAGGCAAAGCTCCTTGAGGTTGCATTGGGTGCACGCGGTGCGAAGATTGACGGCCGTCAGCGGAATCGTGGCGGGTTTTTCCAAGGCGGGTGCTCCAAGTGGGCTAGTTGATGGCAATCAAACGGCTCCGACCGAGTTCATGACACCTTCCGGCATCCACAGAGAGAAAAAAATAAACAATGAATCAGAATGAGCAGACGCCGGTCTTCGACCGCGATCTCATCCAGCGTTTCGACGTTTCCGGCCCGCGCTACACGTCGTATCCGACCGCGGACAGGTTTCACGAGGGCTTTGGACGCAGCGACTACGCAAGACATCTAGGTCTGCGCGCGCAGGGCGGCCTCAAAAAACCCCTCTCATTATATTTCCACATTCCATTCTGCGATACGGTTTGCTTCTACTGCGCGTGCAACAAGATTGTCACGAAGGACCGTAGCAGGGCGGAGCGCTACCTGCGCTATCTTGACAAAGAAATGGGTTTGGTCGCCGGACAGCTCGCCGGCTCGCACGATGTTTCACAAATGCACTGGGGCGGCGGCACACCGACCTTCCTGTCGGACAGCGAGATCCGCGAATTGTTTCGTTCGATCCGCCGGCATTTCAACCTGACGCCCGGTGGCGAGTACTCGATCGAGGTAGACCCGCGCCGCGTTTCCGCTGAAACCGTTGCGCTGCTTGGGGCCGAGGGCTTCAACCGGATGAGCGTCGGTGTTCAGGATTTTGACCCGATCGTCCAGAAAGCCGTCAACCGCATCCAGTCTGTTGAGGAAACCGCGGCGGTCATCGCGGCCGCGCGCGCGAATGGTTTCCGTTCGGTCAGTATCGATCTGATCTACGGATTGCCGTTCCAGAGCGTCGAGCGCGTCAGCCAGACGCTGGATCGCGTGCTGGAGATCGCCCCGGACCGTCTTGCACTCTACAACTATGCCCACCTGCCGACGCGCTTCATGCCGCAACGGCGGATCAATGCGGGCGACTTGCCGAGTGCGGACCAGAAACTCGAGATCCTGGGCATGGCGATTTCGAAGCTGACTGACGCGGGCTACGTGTTCATCGGCATGGACCACTTCGCGCGGCCGGACGACGAGATGGCCGTGGCTCAGCGCAACGGGCGTTTGTATCGCAACTTCCAGGGCTATTCAACGCACTCGGACTGCGATCTGTTGGGCTTCGGCGTTTCCTCCATTGGCAAGGTAGGCCCGGCCTACGCACAGAGTGCGAAGACGCTTGAGGCCTACTACGAGATGCTCGATCGTGACGAGCTCCCTGTCGTCCGTGGCTACGAGATGACGTTCGACGATCAGCTTCGTTACGCGGTTATTCAGAGTCTGATGTGCCACTTCTCGCTGGATTACGCGGCGTTTGAGCAGGCCTGGGGCATCACGTTCTCCGAGTATTTTGCCGACGAGATCGAAGCGCTGCGGGCCCATGAGCGTGATGGCCTGTGCATCGTTGGCAAGAAGGGGGTCGAGGTAACGACGCCGGGTCGCATGCTGGCGCGCGTATTGGCCATGGCGTTTGACGCGCATTTGCGCGGTGATCGCGAAGTCGTCCGCTACTCCAAGGTGATTTGAGCCTCGGCCGGCCGCTACACTTGCGGATTGCCCTGAATGGGCTGCACCGGGATGTTGTGTGATGCCTGAAGCGGGATACCTTGCCGCGACGCTGATCGGTCTGCTGGGTGGAACCCACTGCGTGGGCATGTGCGGAGGGCTGGTTGCTGCGCTTACCGTCAATGCGCCTGGGCAGTCGCGACGCATTTGGCCGATCCATTTGGCCTACAACCTGGGCCGCATCACCAGCTATACCCTCGCCGGTGCGCTGCTGGGCGCGATCGGTTCGACTGGTTTCCTGCTGAATCGCCTGCTGCCCATCCAGATTACGTTCTACGTGCTGGCGAACCTTTTGCTGGTGCTGTTAGGGCTTTACCTGGCGGGCGTCACCGCGCCCCTCGCACCCATCGAGCGGCTCGGCGGCCGCTTGTGGGCAAGGTTACGGCCGTATGGGGCGCGATTCATCCCCGCCCGGACGCCACTCAACGCCTATCCGCTCGGGCTGGTTTGGGGATTCGTCCCTTGCGGCCTCGTCTACAGCATCCTTGCGACGGCTTTGGTGTCAGGCTCCGCCGCGCGCGGTGCGGTGCTGATGTTGTCATTCGGTTTGGGGACCTTGCCCAACCTGATGCTCGCTGGCCTGTTTGCCGCCCGCTTGCGGAGCTGGCTGCAACGGACGTGGCTCCGGTTCGGCGCCGGGCTTGTCGTGCTTGGCTTTGGGGTGTTTGGGCTCGCCAACGCTGCCACGCTGGGTGGCAAGTTGTGGCAAGGCGTCATCTGCCACGTATAAGAAAGGGATCGCGATGAAAATCCTGCTCGCTACTGACGGTTCTGCGGCTTCGCTTGCCGCGGTGGATGCGCTGCTGCGCGCTGTAAAGTTCTTCGCCGCGCCGCCCGCGATCGTTCTGGTAACGGTACACAACCCGGTACCGATGACCTTCGCCACGCGCCATGTCGAAACCAGCGCCTTGGATCGCTACTACAGCGACGAGGGGCGGATCGCGATGGCGCCGGCCGCGAGCCGCCTGCGCGCGGCGGGGTTGGCCTTTGATGAGCAGGTGTTGATCGGACACCCTGCCGAAACGATTGTGGCGTTCGCTGTCGATCGCGGTTGCGACTGGATCTGGCTGGGCGCACGCGGGCACAGCGTGCTTGAGAGGGTGTTGATTGGCTCGGTGGCGGCCCGCGTGGTGCAACTGGCGCATTGCCCGGTGATGGTGGCGAGGTGAGTGTTATGGATACGGCGAAGATTTCGGTGGGTGGCATGAGCTGCCAGGGGTGCGTTCGTTCGGTGGAACGCGTGTTGAATGCGCACGATGGCGTGAGCGAAGCGAAGGTGTCGCTAGAGTTGAAGGAGGCGAGCGTGTGCTTTGATCCGCAGCGCGTCTCGATTGAAACCCTCAAGGCCGCGATCCGCGACGCGGGGTTTGAAGCCGACTGAACGTTTTGGCTGACGTGGCTGCCGATATGGTTCGGGGCCGCAAATGAAAACGGCCGCGTAAGCGGCCGTTTTGTTGTGTTTCGCTTGCGGTTAGAGCAGCGGAACGATCAACAGTGCAACGATGTTGATGATCTTGATCAGCGGGTTGACCGCCGGGCCCGCGGTGTCCTTGTAAGGGTCGCCCACGGTGTCGCCGGTTACAGCGGCTTTGTGCGCTTCCGAGCCCTTGCCGCCGAAGTGACCGTCCTCGATGTACTTCTTCGCGTTGTCCCATGCGCCGCCACCGGTACACATGGAGATGGCAACAAAGAGGCCCGTCACGATCGTGCCCATCAGCAGGCCGCCCAGTGCAGCCGGCCCAAGCAGCAGACCAACGAGAATCGGCACCACCACCGGCAGCAACGACGGGATGATCATTTCCTTGATCGCGGCGCTGGTCAGCATGTCCACGGCGCGGCCGTATTCCGGCTTTCCGGTGCCTTCCATGATGCCTTTGATCTCGCGGAACTGACGGCGAACTTCTTCAACCACGGAGCCGGCTGCGCGGCCGACCGCTTCCATTGCCATGGCCCCAAACAGGTAGGGAATCAGGCCGCCGATGAAGAGGCCGATGATGACCATGTGGTTGGAGAGATCGAAGCTGACATGCAGCCCCTTGGTCTCGAGCGCGTGGGTGTAATCGGCGAACAGCACCAGTGCGGCCAAGCCAGCCGAACCGATCGCGTAACCCTTGGTCACGGCCTTGGTGGTGTTGCCAACGGCATCCAGCGGATCGGTGATGTCGCGAACGCTGTCAGGCAGTTCTGCCATTTCGGCGATACCACCAGCGTTGTCGGTGATCGGGCCATAGGCGTCGAGCGCCACGACGATGCCTGCCATGCTGAGCATCGATGTCGCCGCAACGGCGATGCCAAACAGGCCCGCGAGCCAGTAGGCAACGAAGATCGCGACGCACACGAAGAGCACCGGCCAAGCGGTGGACTTCATCGATACACCGAGGCCCGCGATGATGTTGGTGCCGTGGCCGGTGGTCGATGCCTGGGCGATGTGCTGCACGGGCTTGTAGTCGGTGCCGGTGTAGTACTCGGTGATCCAGACCATCGCGGCCGTCAGCACGAGGCCGACCACGCAGGCGCCGAACAGCGACAACGCAGTGATCGTGGCGCCGCCAACCAGTTGAACCGGTTGCGGGAACAGCGCTGTAGTCACGAAGTAGAACGCGATCAGCGACAGCACGCCGGCCACGGCGAGGCCGCGGTAGAGCGCGGGCATCACGTTCTTCATGCCGGGGCTGGCCTTGACGAAGCTGCAACCGATGATCGACGCGATGATCGATACGCCGCCCAGCAGCAGCGGGTAGATCACGGCATTGAGCGGGGCGCCCGCAACCATCAGTGCGCCAAGCGCCATCGTTGCGATCAGCGTCACCGCATAGGTTTCGAACAGGTCGGCAGCCATGCCCGCGCAGTCGCCAACGTTGTCGCCAACGTTGTCGGCAATCACGGCCGGGTTGCGCGGGTCATCTTCCGGGATGCCGGCTTCGACCTTACCCACCAGGTCGGCGCCAACGTCTGCACCCTTCGTGAAGATGCCGCCGCCCAGACGGGCGAAGATCGAAATCAGCGAGGAACCGAAAGCGAAGCCGAGCAGCGGCTTCAGCGTGGCCGAATCGGCCACCGTTGCGCCCTTGCTGACGTAGAGGAAGAACAGGCCGACACCCAGCAGCCCAAGACCGACCACCAGCATGCCGGTGATCGCGCCGCCGCGGAAGGCAACGTTGAGCGCCGGGCCAATGCCCTTGGTGGCTGCCTGTGCGGTGCGCACGTTGGCGCGGACCGACACGTTCATGCCGATGAAGCCGCAAGCACCGGAAAGGATGGCGCCGACGACAAAGCCGCCTGCGGTTGTGAGGTCGAGGAAAATACCGATCAGCACTGCAAGGACCACGCCGACGATGGCGATTGTCCTGTACTGCCTTGCGAGGTAAGCCGCAGCCCCTTGTTGGATCGCGCCGGCAATTTCTTGCATGCGAGCGTTTCCGGGGTCTTGCGAAAGAATCCAGCTGCGTGAAATGAAGCCGTATAGAACGGCAGCAAGGCCACAGGCCAAGGCGAGATACAACGCCATGGTCGTCGACATATGGGCAACTCCTTTGTTTTGTAAGGTCAAACTGCCTGAAGCGACTCTCTTGGCGTCCGTGTCGTAGAACTCCGCGATCGCGGGCGCTGCGGCATCCTAATGGACGCTCGTCCCCCAACGCAACGCGCGGCGCGGCGCGTCTGATCCAGCGCAAGTCCGCGAGTTTGGGTGCGGTGCAGCAACCCGTAAGCTTGGGATGTTAAAATTCGGCCCTGCGCGTTCCCAAATCACACAGAGAGACCGACATGAGCCTTCACAACGTCACGCCGGGCAGCAAGGCCCCGGGCGAATTCAACGTCATCATCGAGATCCCGGCCCACGCCGATCCGATCAAATACGAAGTCGACAAAGAAACCGGCGCGATGTTTGTCGACCGGTTCATGGGTACTTCGATGCATTACCCGTGCAACTACGGCTATATCCCTTGCACGATCGCCGGCGACGGCGACCCGGTCGACGTGCTGGTCGTGACACCGTTCCCGCTGCTGCCGGGTATCGTGGTGCGCTGCCGCGCGATCGGTATGCTCAAGATGCAGGACGAGGGCGGCGAGGACGCCAAGCTGATCGCCGTGCCGATCAGCAAGACCACGTCGCTGTACGACCGCGTCAAGAGCCTGGACGACCTGCCCGAGCTGCTGCGCAGCCAGATCGTGCACTTCTTCGAGCACTACAAGGATCTGGAGCCGGGCAAGTGGGTCAAGGTGCTTGGCTGGGGCGGACTGGAAGATGCAATCGGAGAGATCATGGCCGGCATCGAGAAGGGCTCCAAGGGCTGATATTTGTTCGTTTAGCCCTAAAGTTGGGAGAGATTCGGTTCGTTAACTAAATCGTGGGGTGGTTCCCACGCATCGACTCTCTCCTTGAAGGCCGTCCCACGGGGCGGCCTTTTCTTTTGTTGAGCGCCTTTGGGCGGCGTGGATAGGGGCCTTGATGATGGTTCCTGGGGGCGCCCGAAAGACCTTAGTGCTTGCCGGTGACGTGTCCTGCGTTTCATCGGAATCTGCTGGAGGCTTTGCGCTGCACGGTTCCTGATCGTGAAACGCCCCGAATCGACCGGGCAGGATGGCTTTGGGGGCCGCCGCATCGGCCCCATGCCGGAAGTCCGTTGTACCTGGCCGAATAGCGGGCGTTAACCCCGCCTTATCGGGGCCTCGTGCGTGACGTGCTTGCCGATAATCAGCCACACGGAGTTCATGCGCCATGGCTGAAGACAGCGATCTCGAACGTACAGAACCAGCATCAGGCCGACGGCTTGAGCAGGCCCGCGAGGAGGGCAATGTCCCCCGTTCACGCGAGCTTGGGAGTCTGGTTGTGCTGCTCGGCGGCGTAGCGACGATGTGGGTGCTGGGGGGCTGGCTGTATCAGCGGATGGCGATGCTCACCCGCGCGGGGCTTTCGCTCGAGCCCGCGCAGACGCGCGACCCGGCGCTGATGATCCATGCGCTGTCCGATCTGTTCACCGACGGGCTGACGACCTTGCTGCCGCTGTTTCTGGTGCTGGTGATCGCCTCCGTGGCGGGGCCGATCGCGGTGGGCGGGTTCAATGTGTCCACCAAGGCATTCTCGTTCCAGGCCTCAAGGCTGAACCCGGTTGCGGGCCTGATGCGGCTGTTTTCGATGCACGGCTTGTCTGAGCTTGTGAAGGCGCTGCTCAAGGCGATCCTGATCGGCTCGATCGGCTACTCGGTGATGAAGGCGCGTGGCGAACAGTCTCTGCACCTCATGGTGATGGCGGTCGAGCCGGGGCTGTACGAGTTCGCGCAGATGCTCCTGGCCTCGACTCTCACGTTGGTGTCCGGCTTGGTGTTGATCGCACTGGTTGATGTGCCGTTCCAGCTCTGGCAGTACTACAGCAAGCTGCGCATGACCAAGGATGAGCTGAAGCAGGAATTCAAGCAGCAGGAAGGCGACCCGCAGATCAAAGGTCGCATCCGCCAGCGTCAGCGTGAGATGGCTCGCCGCCGCATGATGCAAGAGGTGCCCAAGGCGGACGTGGTGGTGACCAACCCGACCCACTACGCAGTGGCGATTCGCTACGACGGTGCTTCGATGCGCGCCCCGAGGGTGGTCGCTAAGGGCAGCGACCTCGTGGCCCAGCAGATCCGCGAGGTGGCGCGGGCGAACCAGGTGCCACTGCTCGAAGCCCCGCCGCTGGCCCGTGCGCTGTACCGCCACACCGAGATTGGCGACGAAGTACCTGCGGCGCTCTACACCGCGGTGGCCGAGGTGATGGCGTGGGTCTTCACCTTGCGCCATGCAGCGGCGCATGGGGCTACACCGCCCGCGGAACCCTCCCACCTGCCGGTGCCGCCGAAGCTTGACCCGGCGCACGGCGTCTCGGGAGCGCCGCAATGACTGCGCAAAACCGATTTGTCCGGATGACCGCCGCGCATCGCGCTGCGGTCGCCGCGTTGAAGGAGCCGAAGCATGGCGAGTAACACCAACGTCGTAGACCTGCGGGAGATCTTCTCGCTGGCCAATATCCGGCAGCTCGCCGCCCCCATCCTGATCGTGATGGTGCTGGCGATGATGGTGCTGCCGCTGCCAGCCTTCCTGCTCGATCTGTTGTTTACCTTCAACCTTGCCGTCGCGGTGATGGTGCTGCTGGTCGGCATGTACACCCGCAAGCCCTTGGATTTCTCGGCCTTTCCAACGGTGCTGCTCACCACCACCTTGCTGCGACTTTCCCTGAACGTTGCGTCAACGCGGGTCGTGCTGCTGGAAGGGCATACCGGCCCGGACGCCGCCGGCAAGGTGATCGAGGCGTTTGGTCACTTCCTGGTTGGCGGCAACACGGCCGTGGGCATCATCGTGTTCATCATCCTCACGGTGATCAACTTTGTCGTGATCACCAAGGGCGCGGGGCGGATCGCTGAGGTGGGGGCACGCTTCACCCTTGATGCGATGCCGGGCAAGCAGATGGCGATCGACGCCGATCTGAATGCCGGCCTGATCGACGACAAGGAAGCGAAACGTCGCCGCTCTGAAATCAGCCAGGAGGCGGATTTCTACGGTGCGATGGACGGTGCGTCCAAGTTCGTTCGCGGCGACGCGGTCGCCGGCATCCTGATCATGGTGATCAACGTGTTCGGTGGCCTCATCGTCGGCATCGTCCAGCACGATCTGTCCGCCGCCGAGGCCGGCAAGGTCTACACGCTGCTGGCGATTGGTGATGGCCTCGTCGCCCAGCTGCCAGCGCTGGTGATCTCGGTTGCCGCCGGTATGGTGGTGTCGCGCGTGGGTGACGACCAGGATGTAGGTGCCCAAGTCGTCGGGCAGGTCTTCACCAACCCGACGGTGATGGTGCTGACCGCGTCCATCCTGGGTCTGATGGGCCTGATTCCCGGCATGCCGAACTTCGTCTTCCTGCTGCTCGCCTCCGCCTTCGGCTGGGGCGCTTGGCACCTGACCAAGAAGGCCAAGGCGGATGCCGAGGCGGCCGAATCGTTCGCAGCCCCGACGCCGACTGCGCCGACCGAATCCAACGAGGCAAGCTGGGCCGACGTAACGCCGGTCGATGTGCTGGGGCTCGAAGTGGGCTACCGGCTGATCCCGATGGTCGACAAGGGGCAGGACGGCGAACTGCTGCGCCGCATCCGCGGCTTGCGCAAGAAGTTTGCGCAGGACGTCGGCTTCCTGGCTGCGCCGGTGCACATCCGCGACAACCTGGAATTGCGCCCCAACGCCTATCGAATCACTCTCAAGGGGGTCGAGATCGGCACTGGCGATGCCTACCCCGGCATGTATCTGGCGATCAACCCAGGTCGGGTCAGCGGCCCGCTGCCTGGCAACCAGACGCGCGACCCGGCGTTCGGCCTGCCCGCGATCTGGATCGAGGCTGGGCTGCGCGAACAGGCGCACGCGATGGGCTACACCGTGGTGGACGCCAGCACGGTTGTCGCGACGCATCTGAACCACGTGATCATTGGCCACTCGGCAGATCTGCTCGGGCGGACGGAGACGCAGTCGCTACTCGATCACATCGCAAAGGATTCGCCCAAGCTGGTCGAGGATCTGGTGCCCAAGCTCATGCCGCTGCATGTGCTGCAGCGCGTGCTGCAGTACCTGCTGGAAGAGGGCGTCAACATCCGCGACATGCGCACGATCATCGAGACGCTGGCGGAGCAGGCTACCCGCACGCAAGACCCGATGGAACTCGCCGCGCGCGTGCGCACCGCGCTCGGCCGAGCGATCGTGCAGCAGATGTTCCCCGGGGGCGTCGAACTGCAAGTCATGGCGCTGGACCCGACGCTCGAACGCCTGCTGCTGCAGGCCATGCAGTCGGGCGGTGGCGAAGGGGTGCTGGAGCCCAACCTCGCCGACAACCTCATGCGCGAAGCGGCGGGGGCGGCGCAACGGCAGGAGGACCTCGGCCTGCCGCCGGTGCTGCTGGTGCCCAACCAACTGCGCTGGCTGCTTGCGCGCTTCCTGCGCCGTGCGGTGCCGAACATGCGTGTGCTGGCCAATTCCGAAGTGCCGGAGTCGCGCAACATCCGTGTCACCGCGATCATCGGTGGCAAGGGGTGATCCGGTTCTCGGCTTTTCGATGGCGCCTGCGGGCGCCATTTTTCATTGCGGCAAGCCATGCGGCAGAAATGGCCGGTTTTTCCCGGCGTGTTCTGCCGCTCACTACCCGGTGTGGCGGCGAATAATCGGCCCCAGGCAATGCCAGATGCGTCCTTCGTGGGTGGAATGGCACTTGCTGATACGGGATAGATGATTCGCGGCCCTTGCCGCGCAAGGCAAGCAGCACCGGAGGCTCACGATGATCAACGTCAAGCGTTACTACGGCCGCACCGCCCGCGACGCGCTTCGGCTCGTCAAGGAAGAACTCGGCAACGACGCCGTGGTGCTTTCCAACCGGGCGGTTGATGGTGGCGTCGAGATCTTGGCGCTGCCGAGCGAAGAGGTCGGCGCCGTGCAAGCCGGTATTCGCGCGCAGACGCGCGCCGCCGCTGCGCCGCCCGCGCCGGCACCGACGGCTGCGCCGATCCGGGTCGAGCCGCCGCAACCGCGCGCCGCTGCGCCTCGCATGCAGGCGCCGGCGAGCGACGATGCTGATTTCCGAGTCAGCCTCAGCACCCGTGTCGCCCGTGCAGGCGGGGGTGACGTATCGCTCAATCAAGGCCTGGCCGAGGGCGTGCCGCATGCGGTGAGCGATCCGCACGCCCAGATCCGCCCCTTCATTCCGCCGCGGGTTGACCGCTACGGCCGCCCGGAGGAACCGCCGCTGGAGCGCACGACGCCGCCCGAGAACCCCTGGGCGCAACGCGCAGAGTTGCGCGCCGAGGCAGCCGACAGTTATCCGCGCCCGACGCGCCCCGCGAGCGCCCCAGCTGCGCGGCGCGACCGCCAGGCGGAGGAGCAGGCTGCGGAGCTGGCCCGCCAGGCCGCTGAGGCGGCTGCGGCCGAGAAGGTGCGTGCGCTGGAAGCCGCCAACGCCAAGATGGCCGACGAAATGGGTGCGATCCGCGGCATGATCGAACGCCAGCTGGCCGGGTTTGCCTGGGGTGAGCTCACCCGCGGGGCGCCGGTGCGCGCGCAGATCATGAGCGAACTGCTGGAAGCGGGTTTTTCCGCACAGCTCTCACGCGAGCTGACCGAGGTGGTGCCGGTCGATGTCAGCGCGGATCAGGCGCGCAGCCTGGTTCGTAACCAGATCGGGCGACGCATGCTGACGCTTGAGTCCGAGGCTGATCTGATCGAGCGCGGCGGTGTCTATGCGCTTGTCGGGCCCACCGGGGTGGGCAAGACGACGACCGCAGCCAAGCTTGCCGCGCGTTGCGTGGTGCGCCACGGCGCCGATCGGCTCGCGCTGATCACGACTGACGGCTACCGGATCGGCGCGCACGAGCAGCTGCGCATTTACGGTCGCATCCTTGGCGTGCAAGTTCATACGGTGCGCGATGCGTCCGAACTTCGCCGCACACTCCAGGATCTCGCGGGCAAGCACATGGTGCTGATCGACACGATCGGCATGAGCCAGCGCGACAAGATGGTTGCCGAGCAGGCCGCGATGCTGTCGGGCGCTGGCCATGTTCGCCGGCTGCTGCTGCTGAATGCGACGAGCCGCGGCGACACGCTGGAAGATGTGGTGCGCGCCTACGAGGGCCCGGATCTCGCAGGTTGCATCCTGAGCAAGACCGACGAGGCTGCATCCCTGGCGCCTGCGCTTGACGTGGTGATCCGCCACGAACTGCGTGCCTACTACATTGCAAACGGCCAGCGCGTGCCGGAAGACCTGCATCTGCCAAATCGTGCGTGGCTGACGCACCGTGCGCTGCGCGAACTGGCGCCTGATTCGCCTTTCCGCCTGACGCCCGAAGATGCCGGCCTGCTCAGCTCGGCCCCACGCAACCGCGACAACGACGGAGCGCGCGCATGAAGCCCGGATTCGAGGATCAGGCTGCTGGCTTGCGTCGCCTGCTGCGCCGCGCGCCACCTCAAGTGGTCGCGGTGAGCGCCTTCGGTGCCGGTGCGATGCATTGGCTGGCGGGGCAGGCGCTGACGCGCGCACAAGGCGGTCGCCAGGTAACGGTGTTCGACGAGATGGCAAGCTGCGGCAACCTCGCCGACGCGCTCGGCGCTGCGGCGCGCTTCGATCTCTTGCAGGCGGTGGAGCGCCATGTATCGCTTGAGGCTGCACGCGTCGAGGCAGGGCCGGGGCTGTCGCTGTATTCGTCGGCGCGCCTGGCGCGCGCCCTGAATGGCGCCGACCGGGTGTTGAGCGAGCGTTTCGCCGAAACCTGCCGCGCCTTGCAGCGTGGCTGCGATCTCTGGTTGATCCACGCACGGGCCGACGAGCGCCGTAGCCTCTCGCCGCTCGCCAGTGCGGCGCACCGGATGGTCGTCGTGGTCGATGGCTCGCCGCGGGCGATCACCGAAGCCTACGCGCTGATCAAGCATTTGGATGGTGGTCCGTGGCCGCAGATCGACCTGGCTCTGGCAAATCCCCGTGATCAGGACGAGGCAGAGGCCCTGTTGGCCAACCTGGTCCTGGTCGGGCATCGGCAAACGAGCCTCGCGCTGCGTCGCGTGAAGGGATTGGATGCTTGTGCGGCCGCCGCCGCGGCAGCATCTGACACTACGACGGACGGCGTGTTTCTGGATCGTGTTCTCGGCTTGGCGCGGCGAAGGCAGCGTACCTCGATGGCGCTGGCGCTGTGAGCCAGAAGAAAAAATCCTGAAATAGGGCTCAATTTCCCTCTCAGGCGGCCGATAGTGTGAGTAGTGACGGCAGGGAGGCTTCGTCCGAAGCCTCGAACGAGACCGTAGAAGAGAGAGTCACACGATGTACACCGCATCGGGAACGCTAGACAAGAACCAACTCGTCACGCAGTACGTTCCACTGGTGAAGCGAATTGCGTATCACCTGATGGCGAAACTGCCGGCGAGCGTGCAGGTTGAAGACATCATCCAGAACGGCATGCTGGGTTTGCTCGACGCGATCGGGCGTTACGAAGAGGGCCTGGGTGCCCAGTTCGAAACCTATGCCGTCCAACGTATCCGCGGCGCCATGCTCGATGGCCTGCGCGAAAACGACTGGCTGCCGCGCAGCCTGCGCCGCGAGATGCGCCGCATCGAAGGCGCGATCCACCAGCTTGAACAACGCCACGGCCGCCAGCCGACGGAGAAGGAACTGGCCGAAACGCTTGGCATGACGCTGGCCGACTACCAGAAGATGCTGCAGGAAGCGCGCGGCTATCAACTGGTCTACTTCGAGGATTTCAGCGACGAGGAGGAAGAAGACTTCCTCGAGCGCCATGTCGCCGGCAACGAGGCAGATCCGCTCGACATGCTGGAAGACAAGAAGATGCGCGAATCGCTGATCAAGGCGATCGACGATCTGCCCGAGCGCGAGAAGATGGTGATGGGTCTGTACTACGAGGAAGACCTGAACCTGCGCGAGATTGGCGAAGTGCTCGGCGTTTCCGAATCGCGCGTCTGTCAGTTGCACAGCCAGGCGATCGCACGCCTGCGCTCGCGCATCTCGGGCCAGGTGCGTAGTCATGCAGCCAGTGCGCGCGGACGCCGCGCGTCGATCTGAGCGGAGCACGCGCCGTGGATAAGATCAGCATCCTCGGCCTGTTTGTCGGCTTGACGGCCATCGTCGGCGGGCAGGTGCTCGAAGGCGGCCACATCGGCTCACTGGTCCAGCCCACGGCTTTCCTGATCGTGATCGGCGGAACGCTCGGCGCGGTGATGCTGCAAAGCCCATTCACGGTGTTTCGCCAGGGGCTTCGGATGGGCGCTTGGATCTTCGTGCCACCGGTGCCGCCGTTTCGCCGCGTCATCGAGCAAATCGTTTCCTGGAGTGGGATCGCACGCAAGGAAGGCCTGCTTGCGCTGGAAGGGCAGGCGATGGGGCTGAAAGACAGCTTTGCCGCCAAGGGCTTACAGCTGCTTGTCGATGGTGTCGAACCAGAACGGCTTCGCGAGGTGCTCGAAGTCGAAATCGGCGCCTGGGAGCAGCAGATGAAAACCAGTGCCAAGGTGTGGGAGGCTGCAGGTGGTTATGCGCCGACCATCGGTATCCTCGGTGCGGTGATGGGTCTCATCCATGTGATGGAGAACCTCTCTGACCCTTCAAAGCTCGGCGCGGGTATTGCGGTGGCCTTCGTGGCGACGATCTATGGTGTCGGCTCGGCGAACCTGATCTTTCTGCCGATCGCGAAAAAGTTGCAGGCCCATATCGCGCAACTCGTCGCAGTGCGCGAAATGTTGGTCGATGGCCTGGTTGGCATCGCCCATGGCGATAATCCGCGCATTATCGAAAGCCGCTTGCAGGGCTACGTCACCTGACGTGTTGCGGCGCTTGTTCTAGGCTGCCGCGTCAAATTCACATTCATCATTCTCGGCTCTGTCCTGCGATTCGTCGCGGGCTCAGGGCCGGCTTCAGCAGCCAGATATTTCTGAACCGTCCGCCTCAAGTTGTGGTCGCGTTCGCCGTTCTTTCCTATGTCTTAAGCGCATTTACCGGAACGCATCATGGGTCGTCGCAAGCACGAGGAAGAGCACGAGAATCACGAGCGGTGGCTCGTCTCGTACGCAGATTTCATTACGCTGCTTTTTGCGTTCTTCGTGGTGATGTACGCGTTGAGCTCGATCAACGAGGGCAAGTACCGGGTGCTCTCGAACTCGCTTGTGAGCGCCTTCCGTAATGTGACGACGAACGCCGACGGCATGCAGATCGTGCCGCGTGCGTCGATCGCGGGTGCGGTGCCGCAGCAGGCGAAGGTGCAAAAGTCGCCCGCCGAGAGCGAGGCGCGGGTGCAAGCGCGTCAGCAGATGCACAGCATGGCGGAACAGGTCCGGCGCGTGTTGGAACCGCTGGTGCGCGGCGGCCAGGTGTCCGTGAATGAGGGCGCGCATGGCATCTCGATCGAGATCAATGCCAGTGCGCTGTTCAATCCGGGTGAGGCCTACCTTGGGAGCGACGCGGTGCGTGCGCTGCGTGCCGTGGGTGAGGTCTTGGCACAGGGCGACTTCCCGATCCGCGTTGAGGGGCATTCCGACAATATTCCGATCGCGACCGCAGCGTTTGCGTCGAACTGGGAACTGTCGTCGGTGCGCGCGAGCTCGGTGGTGCGCTTGTTCATTGATACTGGTGTCGATGCGCGTCGGCTTACGGTGGCGGGCTACGCAGACCAGCGACCGATCGCGGATAACAGCACAGCCGACGGACGCCAGCGCAACCGCCGAGTCAGCATTCATGTGGAATCAATGTTGCCGCCCAGCGCCGAAGCACCGGCGGTGGGGCCGGTGACACCCAATCCGGGTGGCGCGGCGCTTGGCGCTACATTGCCGGAATGACTTGATCGTTCAGAACGCCGAGGGGCCGGTCAGCGGGCTGGCCGGCCGGCTCAGGCTTGGCCGAAGAGCCGACCGCCTGGGCGCGTTGAGGTGATGCCGCCTGCGTCGTAGAGGCTCGGCCCGGTGCTCGCGAGCAGCACGCTCATCGCTTGCTGGTTGGCGCGCAGCTGGTCACGGATAAACTCGCCATTGCGCAAATTGAGTTGCTGCGCTCGTGCGGCGAGGTCGAGATAGTGCCGCCATGCCCGCTGGGTTTGTTCGGGAAGCTGCGCGGTGAATTCGGCCATTTGGCTGGCCCGCGCGTCAATGCCGGACCGACTGAGCAGCAGGGCCCTTGCGTTTTCCGTTTGTTGCAACTGACGTACGGCAGCGGTTTTGTCTTCCGCCAAGCCCAGCAGGGCTTCGACCTGGCCGGTGACAAGCAACTCGTGCTCGTCTTCCAGCAGGCGCACAAACCGCTCCAGCTGGCCGGAAACTTCGGCCAGCAGAGCGGAAAACTGGGCTTGGAGCAGGGCGGTCGGGTTCAAGCGCTATGCAGACTTGTAATGCGCGCCGTCAAGCTTGGCGCGGCTGGGACTGCAGCATCTGACGGACGCTTTCGATCAAGCCATCGGCAACCTTTTCCGGATTGACACGGAAACGGCCGTCGGAGATTGCTTGCTTGAGCTCGCCCACCTTCGCGGCATCGACTTCAGGCACGCCGGCGAGCGTACCTTCCAGTTGCTGCAAACGCGATGCCAAGGGTGATACGTCGACCTTGGAACCCGCGTCGGCGCTGGGTTTTGCCGCGCTCTCGCGAGTGCCTCGCGCCTTCACGTCGCCGGCATTGCCGACGGACTTGTACGAACCTTCGATCTTCATGATGTCGCTCCTGTTTTCGCCTGTTCGAAGACCTAGCGGGCAGGAGCATGCTCCGTTTGCAGGGTCTTCTTCGGCTTGTTGTCAGGTTTAACGGCGCTATCTCACGGAACTTTAACCATTTTTCATCATTGCGCTGACAGGTCGCGAGTTACTGGCCGACATCGACCCGGCCGCCCGAGCGAGCGATGCCTTGCAGGACGCGGCCAGAGTCGAGCCGGACCTGGACCGGCTGCCCGTCCGCGGCGGCAGTCAGGGCAATGCCTTCGTTGCCCACCTGGAAGCCCGGCCCGTGAGATATGACCTGAACCCGCTGGCCGCGTTCCACTGCTTGCACCACCAGAAGCTGGTTGCTGCGTAGCGCAGTGCCGCCGGGCACCGCCTGCCGTAACGTCCGCCCGACCGCTTGGTCCGGGCGGGTGAGGGTGCCTGGCGGCAAAGCCGCGACGTCGCCGCGACGAACTTCCCAGTCCTGGGCGCCGAGTACGCTGCCGGCAGCAAGCGGGTGGGCCGCAACCAGGTAGTCGTCCTCAACCCGCACCCGCGCGGGAATGAACAGCGTCCAGGCCGGCTGTGGACAGCGCACGCCCACGGTGGTGTGTCCCCAGGCGCGCTGGCCGCTCGGCAAAAAGGCTTGCGGCGAATCGCAGGGTTTCGCGTTGCGGGGGATCGCAGCGTCGGCGATCTCGACTGTCACGGCGCCGCTGTTGCGCGATGCCTCGCGCATCAGAAACTGGGTTACCGCCTCGCGCAGGGCAGCCTGCGCAGCGCTCGCCGGTGTTTCCGGATGGGCTGGTGAAGCCAGCAGCAGCAAGGCGGTGAGCAGGATGGTTCGGACTGGCTTCGCGAGCATGGCGCGATTGTCACACGGGTCGCGTTTGCCGTGATGGCGGCAAGGCTTGCCGGCAGCGGCGGCAGCATGCGCATGAATTGCCGCCTGAATCGGGGTCTTTTCGGCGCAAGGCCGCGAGGCGGCTGCGCTGAGAATGCTGGCACGGAAGCTGCAAAGGGATAGGCGGGTGATTCGGACCGCTTCCCGCAGACCGGGCCACCAGGAGATTTGCGATGACCATGACCGCTCTAGACCGCCACCTTGGGTTCCAGCAAGCCGCGCTGAACACGCGGGCGTATCGCCAGGAGTTGCTCGCGGCCAACATCGCAAACGCCGATACCCCGCACTACAAGGCGCGGGACATTGATTTCAAGGAGGCGCTCATGGGCGCACTGGATGGCAAGGTCAAACCGCTCGCGCTGACGACAACCGCGCAGCGGCATATCGAGGGTGGCGCCAAGGCGCCGCTCGCGCCGTTCGTCAAGTATCGCCAGGAAGAGCAGTCGGCGGTCGATGGCAACACGGTGGATATGGATGTCGAACGCTCCGCGTTTGCAGAGAACGCCGTGCAGTACGAAGCGAGCCTGACCTTCATCAACGGCCTGCTGCGTTCGATGCAGCAAGCGATCCAGAACCAGTAAGCGCGGGCGGCCATCATGAGCATGCTCAACGTCTTCAACGTCGCAGGATCCGCCCTCAGCGCCCAGTCGGTACGCCTCAACGCGGTGGCGAGCAACCTCGCCAACGCTGAGAGCGTCGTGAAGTCCGACGGCCAGCCCTATCGCGCCAAACAAGTGGTCTTTGAGGCGACGCCGATGGGCGGCAACGGCGCAATGGGTGTGCACGTAAAGCAGATGGTGGAGTCGGCTGCGCCGTCCCGCATGGTGTACGACCCGAAGAACCCGGCTGCGAGCCCGGAAGGTTATGTGCAGTTGCCGAATGTCGACGTGGTTGAAGAGATGGTCAACATGCTGTCGGCCTCGCGCTCGTACCAGACCAACACCGAAGTGATGAATACCGCCAAGACCTTGATGCAGCGGACGCTGCAAATCGGTCAGGGCTAAGCAGGAGCTGACAGATGTTTATCTCGAATAACACCACGAGTGGCGCAGGCGTCGTCAGTTCGGATCTGCTCAACAGCCTCAACGGCACGACGAAGAAGAGCAGCACGAGCACCGATGCAGTCTCAGAGGATCGATTCCTGACCATGCTGACGACCCAGCTGAAGAATCAGGATCCGATGAATCCGTTGGACAACTCGCAGATGACTTCTCAGCTTGCGCAGATCAGCACGGTGGATGGTTTGAAGAAGGTGAACAGCACACTCGAGTCGATGCTGGGCACCTTCCAGACCAACGAGACGATGCAGGCGGCAGCAATGGTCGGCCGTGGCGTGCTGGTCGATGGAAAGGGCCTTCAGCTCTACAACGGTCAGGCACTTGGTGGCGTTGAGCTTGCCTCGGCGGCGGACAAAGTGAAGGTTTCGATCGTGGATTCGAGCGGCTCAGAGGTCGCCAATCTGGACCTCGGCGATCTCGATGCGGGATCGCATGTCTTCACCTGGGACGGCAAGACCAGCGCAGGGGCCGATGCGGCCGCCGGCAACTACACGATCAAGGTCAGCGCCGTGCAGGGCGACAAGGCTGTCGAGGCCACGGCTCTGCAGCTGGGCACGGTGAGCAGCATCGTGCGTGGCGCGAAGGGTGTGGATATTGAAGTAGGCCGGCTCGGCATGTTCTCGATGTCGGATATCAAGCGGATTCTGTCCTGAGCGGGCAAGGAGAAGGACCATGGCATTCCAGCAAGGCCTCAGCGGGCTTAACGGCGCATCCAAGGCGATCGACGTCATCAGCAACAACGTTGCCAACACCAGCACGATCGGCTTCAAGAGCGCGCAGACCAAGTTCAACGATGTCTATGCCGCAGCGCTCAATGGCGCAGCCGCCGGTGTACAGGTCGGTATCGGTGTGAACGTCGGCGCGGTGGCGCAGCTCTTCAACCAGGGCAACATCACACCGACCGGCAACCCACTTGATCTGGCGATCAACGGCAACGGGTTCTTCCGGGTACAGCAGCCTGGCGGTGCGATTTCCTACACCCGTAACGGGCAGTTCGAGATCGACAAGGATGGCTATGTTGTGAACTCGGCCGGCTACCGGCTGCAGGGTTATCCGGCGAACGCGCTGGGTGTGATCCTGCCGGCGACACCGAGCGACATCTACCTGAATACCGCCGACCTGCAGCCGAAGCAGACCGAATCGGTCAAGATGGGCATCAACCTGGATTCCCGCCAGACCGTTCCGACCGTGCCGTTCGCGAGTACCGCTGCGGCGCCGCTTCCCGACCCACTGTCGTACAACTCGTCGACCTCAGTATCGATCTTCGATTCACTCGGTAACTCCCACATCTACACGATGTACTTCGTGAAGACCGGTGGCGGCACCTGGGATATGCATACCTCGGTGGATGGCGGTGTCGCCTCCGCTGCGACCCCGCTGGCCTTTGATTCGTCCGGCACCTTGACGACGACGATGCCGCTGGCGATGACGGCGACGATCGCTGCGTCGTTCGGCGCCGTGTCGCCGATCCCGTTCGAACTCGACTTCACCGGCACCACACAGTACGGCAGCGCCTTCGGTATCAACCGTCAGTTGCAGGACGGTTTCGCCTCTGGCCGCCTGTCGGGCATCACGATCGCGCAGGACGGGACGCTGCAGGGCCGCTACAGCAACGGCCAGTCGAAGATCCTCGGCCAGACCGTGCTGGCGAGCTTCGCCAACCCGAATGGCTTGCTCTCGCTCGGCCAGAACCTGTGGGGCGAGTCGCCCGAATCGGGTCAGCCGCTGGTTGGTAGCCCGGGCTCCGGCAGCCTTGGCTTGGTGCAGGCCGGTTCGGTGGAGGAATCGAACGTCGATCTGACCGCAGCACTGGTCGATCTGATCACCCAGCAGCGCAGTTACCAAGCGAATTCGCAGTCGATCAAGACGCAGGATCAGATCCTGCAGACCCTGGTCAACCTGCGGTAAGGGTCGGCTGAGGGGGGGTTGTGACCCGCACGTAGCCAAAGCAGTCAAGCCAACGGAAACGGAAACCACAAATGGACCGTGCGATCTATACAGCGATGACCGGCGCCAAGAGCACTTTGCTGCAACAGGCATCGGTTGGACACAACCTCTCCAACGCCACCACCGACGGCTTCCGTTCGGAACTGCATCGCCTGCGGGCGGTGCCGGTCCAGACGCAGGCCTTGCCGTCGCGCGCCTTTGTTGTCGATGCGAGTGTGGCCAACGACTTCACCCCTGGCGCACTGCAATCGACCGGCCGCGCGCTGGACGTTGCGATCAATGGCAAGGGCTGGTTCGCGGTGCAAACGCCGGACGGTGGCGAGGCCTACACCCGCGCCGGCCGATTCGAAGTGAGCGCCAACGGCGAGCTGGTCAACGAGCGTGGCCTGCAGGTGCTCGGCGAGGGCGGGCCGATCGCGTTGCCCCCCGATAACAGCTACGAAATTGCCGGTGACGGCACGATCAGTGCGATTCCGCGTACCGGAAGCCGCAACAACGCCGAGGTGGTGGGGCGCCTGAAGCTGGTGAACCCGGAAGAGGCGCAGATCCAGCGTGGTGACGATGGCTACTTCCGCCTCGCCAGCGGGCAGCCGGCCGAAGCCGACCCAGCGGTAAAGGTCGCTGGTGGTTACGTCGAGTCGAGCAACGTGAACATCGTTGAGCAAATGGTTCAGATGATTTCGCTCGCACGCCAGTTCGAAACCCAGACCCGCATGATGACCGCGATCGATACGAACGCGAAGGCGGCGGATCAGGTGCTGTCGGTCACCTGACCAGGACGATGAATTGAAGCCGGCTTTGCCCGCTTATCCGGGCTAGGTCGCTTGATGCGGGCGCCGACAATGGTGTCACGCGTGTAGAAGGAGAAGCACCATGGTTCCCGCACTTTGGGTGGCCCGTACCGGTCTCGATGCCCAGCAAACACAGCTGGACGTCATTTCGAACAACCTTGCGAACGTCAGCACCAATGGCTACAAGCGTGCTCGCGCGGTGTTCGAGGATCTCCTCTACCAGACCTTGCGCCAGCCCGGCGCACAGTCCTCACAGCAGACACAGATTCCGTCCGGCCTGCAGCTGGGTACCGGTGTTCGCCCGGTCGCCACGGTCAAGAACCATAGCCAGGGCAACCTTCAGCAGACCGGCAACACCCTGGACGTCGCAATCCAGGGCGAAGGCTATTTTCAGATCCTCCTGCCCGATGGCACGCTCGGTTACACGCGCGACGGTTCCTTCCAGAAGGACAACACAGGTCAGATGGTCACATCGAGCGGTTATCCGCTCGATCCGTCGATCACGATCCCGCCGAACGCCCAGTCCGTGACGATTGGCAAGGACGGCGTCGTCAGCGTCACGACGCCCGGCACTGCAGCGCCGACGCAGATCGGCACGATCCAGGTGGCGACGTTCGTCAATCCGGCAGGCTTGCAATCGGTTGGTGAAAACCTGTTCCTCGAAACCGCGTCGAGTGGCACGCCGACGCCGACGACGCCCGGTACGAATGGTGCGGGTGTGCTGAATCAGAACTACGTTGAAACCTCCAACGTGAACGTGGCGGAAGAGCTTGTCGGGCTGATCCAGACGCAGCGTGCCTACGAATTCAACTCCAAGGTTGTGAGTACCGCAGACGCGATGCTGGGCCGCCTCTCGCAACTCTGAAGGGGATGATCATGTGCCGGCTCGCTCAACTGACCATGCTGATGTCGGCCGCGTTGCTGACGGCTTGCGTGACGCCGCCGATGACCAACGTGCAGCAGCCGATGACGACGCGGGCGCAACCGCGCCCGGTGAGCGAGCCGATTGCAGGTTCACTGTTCAGCACCAATGCCGCGCAGCGCGGCATGTTCGAAGATCGCCGCGCACGCCTCGTCGGCGACACGTTGACGATCAATTTGGTCGAAAAGACTGCCGCAACGAAAAACGCCAACAGCAGCGCGAGCCGCGATTCGGAAATCAGCGCGAGCATTCCGACCATGACCAAAGTACCGCTCAAGTACCTGCAGGGGCTCGATCTGGCGGCAAGCACCGGTAACACCTTCTCGGGCAAGGGCGCGTCGTCGGCCAACAACAACTTCACCGGCACGATTACCGTCACGGTGATCGACGTGTACCCGAACGGCAACCTGCTGGTTTCGGGCGAGAAACGTGTTGCGATCAACCAGGGCGACGAATTCATCCGCTTCTCGGGCGTCGTGAATCCGATGCATGTGACGGCCGCCAATGCGGTGAATTCCACGCAGGTGGCCGATGCCCGCATCGAATACAAGGGCAGCGGCTATATCGACGATGCGCAGCAGATGGGCTGGCTGACGCGCTTCTTCCAGGTCATTTCGCCGTTCTGATTGTCGGCGCGGGCCCGGGACGCAGGAAGCTGAGGAAACGACATGCGCAGATGGATTCGGGGAATGCTCGCCGCGGCGGTGCTGCTTGGCAGCGTGGCGGCCAGTGCGGAGCGCATCAAGGACATCGCCAACTTCGCAGGCGTGCGCAGCAACCCGCTGGTTGGCTACGGCCTGGTCGTGGGTTTGGACGGCAGCGGCGACCAGACAACGCAGACCCCGTTCACCGTGCAGAGCATCGTGAACATGCTGTCGAACATGGGCATCGCGTTGCCGCCGGGCGTGAGCCTGCAACTCAAGAACGTCGCCGCGGTGATGGTGACCGCCACGCTGCCGCCCTTCGCGCAGCCGGGCCAGGCGATCGACGTGACCGCCTCGTCGCTCGGCAACGCCAAGAGTCTCAAGGGCGGCACGCTGCTGATGACGCCGCTGAAGGGCGCGGATGGCAATGTGTACGCGCTGGCGCAAGGCAACCTTGTGATCAGCGGTGCGAGCGGCGGTGGTGGCGGCTCCAAGGTCACCGTGAATCATCTGTCTGCGGGCCGCATTCCGGGTGGCGCGACCGTGGAGCGAGCGGTGCTGATGCCGGTCGGGGCTGAGGATACGGTGTCGGTGGAGCTCAAGGACGCCGATTTCGGCACCGCACAGAAAGTGGCCGATGCGATCAACCGCAACCTCGGCAGCGGCTTGGCGGCTGCGCTGGATGGTCGCAGGATCCAGGTGAAGGCGCCGGCGGAACCGGATCGCCGCGTCGCCTTCCTCGGCATGATCGAGAACCTCGACGTGACGCCCGAGCAAGGCATGGCGCGGGTGGTCGTAAATTCGCGTACCGGCTCGGTAGTGATGAACCGCGCGGTTCAGCTGCAAGATTGCGCCGTCGCGCACGGCAACCTGACGGTGACTGTGACGGCCGACAACCAGGTCAGCCAGCCGGGCGCATTCTCGAACGGGCAGACGCGCAACGTGCAGAACGCGCAGGTGGACATCAAGCAGGAGCCCGGCAATCTGATCCGCGTGAAGGCTGGCGCCAATCTGGCGGACGTGGTGAAAGCGATCAATGCGGTGGGCGCCAATCCGCTGGACATGATTGCGATCCTGCAGGCAATGAAGGCCGCGGGCGCCCTGCGCGCCGAGCTGGAAGTGATCTGACGGCGGCGCCCATGGCTGCTCCAGTCCAGGATTCGATCTTCGATACACGCCGGCTGGCCGATCTTAAGCGGCTGTCCAGCGAACGCTCGCCGGAATCGATCAAGGCGGTGGCGCAGCAGTTCGAAGCGCTGTTCGTGCAGATGATCATGAAGCAGATGCGCGAGAGCACCACGTTTGGTGGGCCGAGCTTCGACGGTGAGACCGCAAAGTTCTACCGTGGCATGGCCGACCAGCAGCTCGCGCTCAATCTCTCCAAGGGCAGGGGTATCGGTCTGGCGCGCGCGATCGAGCGCCAGATGGGCGCCAACATGGGCATCGATACCGGCTTGTCGAAAGACATCCCGGCACCGCCGGCGCGTGCGGTGTTGCCAGGGGCGGTGGCGGCAAAGTCTGCCGCGATGCCGGCGAACGGGCAGAATTCGCCGGCGGCTAACACCGCCGGGAACACTTCAAACGGTTTCGTCGACAAGATCTGGTCGCACGCACAGGCTGCCGCGAGGGCGCTCGGCGTACCGGCGCAGTTTGTGGTGGGGCATGCGGCGCTGGAGACGGGCTGGGGCAAGGGTGAGATCACGCGGGCCAACGGCGCGCCCTCCTACAACCTGTTCAACATCAAGGCCGGTGCGGACTGGAAGGGCGACACCGTAGAGGCTTCAACGATCGAATACATGGGCGGCGTGCCGACTCGCCGCACCGAGCGCTTCCGCGCCTATGCCTCATACGATGAGGCGTTCCGCGACTACGCGCGTTTGCTCACAGCCAATCCGCGCTACGCGCAGGTCAGCGGCCAGGCAGACGCAGCGGGCTTTGCCCAGGCGCTGAGCCGTGGCGGCTACGCGACCGACCCGATGTACGCCGACAAGCTCACCCGCATCATCGGCGGCAATACGCTGCGCACTGCACTGTCCTCCGACAGTCTCTGAACCGCCTCCCGACTGACACTGGCGCGGCCGTTTGCGGCCGAGCGGCTGCGTGGTCGTCGCTTTGCAATAGCGCGGGCAAACCCAAGTATTTCAAGGTGTTTGCAAAGCAGGCAAAGGAATTGCTTAGAAGTGCCGTAAAGGGCATTACGAGGCAATCGTCATGGGCAACAGCGTACTCAACATCGGTATCTCAGGCATCAACGCTGCGCAGGCGGGTCTGGTCACGACCGGCCACAACATCTCGAACGCCTCGACTGCCGGGTATAGCCGCCAGCAAATCGTCCAGAGCACCAACCAACCGGTGTTTTCGGGGGCCGGCTACTTTGGCCAAGGCACGAATGTCCAGACGATCAAGCGCAGCTACAACAGCTATCTCGAACAGCAGGTGCTGACGGCCAATTCGCGCTATCAGGAGATGAACACCTACTACGAGCAGGTCAAGCAGATCGACGACCTGTTCGGTGACCCGAGCGCGGGCTTGTCGCCGGCCATTCAGGATTTCTTCAAAGGCGTGCAGAGCGTGGCGGCAAACGCTACCAGTATCCCTTCGCGCCAGTCGATGCTGTCGCAATCCGAGGCGTTGGTCGCGCGCTTCCAGACGCTCAATACGCGCATCGACGAGTTGCGTGACCTGGTTGGCGGCGAGATCAATGGCACCGTTACCGAGATCAACAGCCTTGCGGGCCAGATCGGCGAGCTGAACCAGCGCATCATCTACGCGTCGAACATCGGCGCTGGCCAACCGCCGAACGACCTGCTCGACGAGCGCGCCCAGTTGGTGTCGCAGCTCAACGATCAGGTACGCGTGACGACGATGTCGAACGAAGACGGCTCGATCAACGTTTTCGTCGGGAATGGTCAGCCTCTGGTGGTGCGTTCCGATGTCGCAACGCTGACCGCTCAACCTTCACGTGCCGACCTGTCGCGCATTGTCGTCGCGATTCAGTTGCCGACCGGCGGTGGGCAGGAATTGCCGGATGCGGCATTTTCTGGCGGCAAACTTTCCGGTTTGCTCAACTTCCGTAGCGAATCGCTGGACTCGGTGCAGAATGGTCTCGGACGCCTGGCCCTCGGCATCACCCAGACTTTCAATGCCCAGCATCGCCTTGGCCAGGATCTCGACGGCGCACTGGGTGGCGACTATTTCCAGCCGCTGGCCGGTCGCACGATCTATCCGAACAGCCCGTCGAACACCGGTACGGCTCAGATTGATGTGCCGATCACGAATGCGTCCGACCTCACGACCAGTGACTATTCGCTGACCTACACCGCGGCGAATACCTTCCAGTTGGTTCGGCGCTCCGATTCGCAGGTGTGGACCGCCTCCGGTGCCACACCCGCAGCCGCGCTGGCTGCGGTGCTCGCGGCTGCGCCATCGCAAGGTTTTTCGATGACCTTGAGCGGCGTGCCAGCTGTAGGCGATAGCTTCACGATTCAGCCGACCCGTGCAGCAGCCGATCAGTTTGCGGTGGCGATCAAGGATCCGCGCCTGATCGCAGCCGCCGCGCCGATCCGGACCCTGGCGACCAACGCGAATACCGGCTCCGCGAGCATTACGCAGGGTGTGGTGAGCGATGTCACCAATCTCGCGCCGCCGCCCGCGCTGACCTTGCCGCTAACCTTCACGTACAACGCGGGCAACCTTTCCGGTTTTCCGGCAGGTTTCCCGATCACGGTTACGCAGCCGAACGGCACCAGCACGAGCTACCCGGCGGGTGGGCCGATTCCATATTCGGATGGCGCCAAGATCGCGTTCGGCGGCGTGTCCTTCACGATTTCCGGCACACCGAAGAACGGCGATAGCTTCACCATGGAGCGCAACCCTGGTGGGGTGTCGGATAGCCGCAATGCGGTCTTGCTGGGCCAGCTTCAGCAGGTGAAGACGCTGATCGGCAATTCAGCGAGCTACGAAGCTGCCTATGCGCAGCTGGTCGGTGAGATCGGTTCGCGAACGCGTGAAGTACAGGTGACTTCGGAGTCGCAGAAGGTGGTTGCTGAGCGTGCCAAGGATGCCCAGCAGGCACTGGTGGGGGTGAACCTCGATGAGGAGGCGGCCAATCTGGTCCGCTACCAGCAGGCGTATCAGGCGGCAGGCAAGGTCATGCAGGTCGCCAGCACGCTGTTTAACGAGATTTTGGCGATCGGCCGTGGATGATTGACTGGAGCTAAGCCATGCGTGTTTCAACCGGAATGATTTATGACAATGGAACGACCCAGTTCCAGAATCGCGCCGGCGATTTGCTGAAACTCCAGCAGCAGATCTCCACCGGGCGGCGCGTCGTGGCCCCGTCGGATGATCCGATTGCTGCGTCGTCGGCGTTGATCGTTCAGCAGGCGAAGGGCGTCAACGAGCAGTGGGCAACCAACCGCGGCTCGGCGAAGGACTCGTTGCAGATCGTTGAGAGCAAGCTCTCAGGCGTCAGCGACCTGATCGCCTACCTCAAGGAGAAGACCATCCAGGCAGGCAATGGCTCGCTCAGCCCAGCTGACCGCAAGTCGATTGCGGTTGATGTACGGGCGCGTTTCGATGCGTTGGTCGGTCTTGCCAACAGCAACGATCCGCAAGGCGGCTACCTCTTCGCGGGCTTTCAGACGGACACGCAACCCTTTGTTGGCAGCATTGCCAGCGGTGTCATCTATCAGGGCGACCAGGGGTCGCGGGCGCTGCAGATCAGCGATTCACGCGTGATCCCGGTCAGCAATTCGGGCAACGAGGTGTTCATGGACATCCCGAACCTGAACGGCGCCTTCCACACATCGGCTGGCGCAAGCAATTCCGGCGCTGCCGTGATTGACGACGGATCGGTCACCGGCACCTACACCGGTAACCAATACCGCATCGACTTCACCGGCCCCGGTAGCTATGACGTGTACGACGTGACGGCAGGCGGTGGGCCGATCAGCAGCGGTAGCTATGTCAGCGGTACCTCGATCGCTTTCGCGGGCATCCAGGTTTCGGTGTCGGGGACGCCGGCGGCGGGCGATACCTTCAGTATCGATCCCGGCGGTTATACCGATATCTTCAATACGATCAAGACCTTCGTCGGGGCTCTGGAAAACTCCAGCGGCGCTGCGCTCAATACGCAGGTGACGCAGACTCTGGGCAAGCTCGACAAGGCGCTCGATAACGTGCTGCGTGTGACGGCCTCGGTCGGTTCGCGGGTCAACGAGGTACAGGCCGCAGAATCGGTCGGCTCGCAGGCTGATCTGCAGTACGCAAGCACGATCTCGCGCCTCACGGATCTGGACTACGCGCAGGCCAGCTCAGACGTCTCGCAGAAGACAGTTGCTTTGCAGGCTGCACAGCAGGCGTTCGTCAAGACCACGGGCCTGTCGCTCTTCAACTACATCGGGTGAGCGCCATGCGTAGGCCAATGCTCGTGCTGTTGCTTGGCGCGCTCGGTGCCTGTTCGAGCATCAAGGGTGACTATCCGTCCACACCGCTGATTCCCAACGCCGCAATCAACGTTGCGGACGGGCTGACCATCGCCCTGGAGGATATTGTTGCCGGTGCTGCGGTGATCGGCGTTGCCTACTACGTGATCGATCCGCTGGCGCCGAACTGGACGCTGCGCGCCGTGCGGCTCGACGAAGACCGCTACCGCATCGCGATGCGCATGAAGCGCTTTCACATGGGCGGCGAGGGTGAGGCGATGCAGCTCTTCAAGCGTCAGGCCGAAGACATGGTGCGGGCGCAGGGCTACAGCAGCTACACGATTGCCCGCTACGAGGAAGGGCAGGAGTCCAACTGGATTTCCGAGCGCGTTGCCAGCGGTGATCTGATCCTCAGGCGTTGAAGCCTCTCCGCGGATCAGTGGCCGGCGGCGATCTTCAAGAACATCCCGACGGTGTCGAACCCGCGCTCATACAGCGATTGAAGTACGCCGGCGAGCATTGGCAGGCAGGCTGCCAGCGCCACTACGCCGACCGTCAGCGTGATCGGAAATCCGAGTGCGAACAGGTTCAGTTGCGGCGCGGCTCGCGTGAGCACGCCGAGTGCGATGTTGGTGATCAACAGCGTTGTGACCGCCGGGAGTGCGAGCATCAGCCCGGTGACGAAGATGCTGCCGCCGCTGCGCACGATGATCTTGGCTGCATCGCCAGGAAAACCAACGCCACCTGCCGGCAGCCACTCGAAGCTGCGCACCACCGTTTCAATCACCAGCAAGTGCCCGTTGAGCGCAAGGAAGATCAGCGACGCGATCAGGCCGAGGAACTGAGCAATCACCGTGGTCTGGCCGGCTGATTGCGGATCGTAGAACATCGCAAACGACAGGCCCATCTGCAGACCGATCAAGTCGCCCGCGAGGTCGATCGCGACGAAGACAAGCCGAATCGTGAAGCCGATTGCGAAGCCGATCATCATCTCGGTGGCGATTGCGCCAACGACCAGAAAGGAACCGGGCGCAACGGCGGGCGAGGGTGGCAAAACCGGGGCGATCGCCATGGTGATTGCCAATCCGGTGACGAGCCGGATATGCCGAGGCATGCCGACGTTGTTGAAGATCGGTGCACTTGTCAGCATGGCCAGGATACGGAACGCCGGGTACGCGTACATCGCGAGCCAGCCCGCCCAGTCCGTGCTGGTGAAGGTGAACATGCCTGAAGTGCTATCCGATCAGGCCGGGGATCGACGCGTACAGCCGGCGGATGTAGTCGGTGATCGTGGTCAGCATCCAGGGGCCGGCGATCAGCAGTGTCACGAACATCGCCATCACCTTTGGTACGAAGGTCAGCGTCATCTCGTTGATCTGCGTGGCCGCCTGAAAGATTGACAGCACCAGGCCAACCACCAGCGCGCACAGCAGCGGTGGCGCAGAGACCAGCAACACGATTTCGATTGCGTCGCGCCCGAGGGCGATCACGGTCGTGGGTGTCATGTTCTTCCCCTACGCGAAACTATTGACGAGTGTTGCGACGACCAGATTCCAGCCATCGACCAGCACGAACAGCATTAACTTGAATGGCAGCGAGACGATCACGGGCGACATCATCATCATGCCCATGGACATCAGCACCGACGCGACCACCATGTCGATGATGAGGAAGGGCAGGAACACGATGAAGCCGATCTGGAATGCAGTCTTCAGCTCGCTGGTAACGAAGGCCGGGATGATCACGCGCATCGGCAGTTCTTCGGCCTTGTTCACCTTGGGTGTCTTGGCAAGTTGCGCGAAGAGGGAGAGATCCGCCTCCCGCATCTGCTTGAGCATGAAGCCCTTCACCGGCACCGAGGCCCGCTGCAAGGCAACGTCGAACTCGATGCGCCCCTCGGCCAGTGGCTTGTAGGCGTCCTCGTAGACCCGGTCCGCAACAGGGCTCATGATGAAGAACGTGAGGAACAGCGACAGCCCCATGATCACCTGGTTCGGCGGCGAGGTCTGGGTGCCGAGCGCATGACGCAGCAACGCGAAGACGATGATGATCCGGGTGAAGCTCGTCATCATCAGCACGATCGCGGGGATGAAGACCAAGGAGGTCATCATCACCAGCGTTTGCACGGTGATCGAGTAGGTCTGCGCGCCGCCCGGTCCGGGGGTGCTGCTGAAGGCGGGCAAAGCCTGTGCGAGCGCGGGCAGCGCAGTGAAAACAAGGGGCAGCGCGAGCAATGCGCGGCGTAGGTCAAGCTTCATGGCGACCCCCTTTCAGCAGGGATGCAAGCTTGCGCTGGAAGTCACCCTCGATCGGGGCTGGCGGCGCACTGCGAGGGACCTCGGCGGTGTCGAGTGTCTGCAGTGCGGTGATGCGACCGGGCGCAACGCCCAGCACCAGAACTTTTTCGCCCAGTTCGACCAAGACGACGCGCTCGCGTGGCCCGACGGCGGTGCCTCCGATGATGCGCAGCGTGGCCTGGCCGCTGCCGCTACGCGCCTGAAGCCGTTTTACGACATGCAGCAGGCCGTAGAGGCTGGCGAGTACCACGGCAAGCCCGAACAGCATCGACAGCAGACTGCCACCTGCATCGGCGACTGCGGCGGACGCCGAAGCGGGCGCAAGCAGGGCAGCGAGCAACGCGGGAAGAGACAGGCTTGAAGGTTTGGACATCGCGGTATCACCGGCTGGATATGCGATGCCATTTTGCGGCCGGCAAGAATTGCCGGCCCGCGGATTAGCGCGGGAAAGCGGGCCCTATTCCGATGCTTGGCGGGCGCGCTTTCCGTTGGCCTGGGTGTTCGCCGGCGTTCAGATCGTGCCAGCACCCATCATGGACAGGACTGCTTGCTGACCGTCAGAGGCCGCGAACCTTACGCATGCGCTCCGACGGCGTGATGATGTCGGTGAGACGGATACCGAACTTGTCGTTGACCACGACCACTTCGCCCTGCGCGATCAACGTGCCGTTGACCAGCACATCCATCGGTTCGCCCGCCAGCGCATCGAGTTCGACAACCGAGCCGTGGGCCAACTGCAGCAAGTTGCGGATCGAGAGTTTCGTGCGACCGAGTTCGACGGTGATCTGGACTGGGATGTCCAGAATCATGTCGAAGTCGTTCATCGACGTCGGTTTTTCTCCTGCGCCGAATTCCGGAAACGCGGCACGAGCGGGCTCTGGCGGTGGCGGTTCGGCCATCGCCGCGTCCGCAACCGCCTGCTCCTGCATTGCGGCTGCCCAGTCGTCTTCACTGATTTGTTCGTCTTCAGCCATCATGGCCTCCCAGTTTGGCCGCGATCAGGTTGATCTCGCGGTCCTCCGGCGGCACCAGCCGTTCGATTCGCACGGCGTGATAGCCGTGGCTGATGCCGTGTTTGCCCTCGAAAGCCGGTACGCCATCCACATGGCCCTGCACCAGCTCCGGTATGTCGAGCGGAATGATGTCGCCCACCTTGAATTGCACGACGTCGCGGAGCCTGACCGTTGTCTTCGCGAGGTCCACCGTGAGGTCGAGCTCGATGCTCTGGATCTGCTTCGTCATCAGGCCAACCCAGCGCTTGTCTTGCGTGAGGTGGTCAGACTGCATCGTGCTGTAGAGCAGATCGCGGATCGGTTCGACGGTGGAGTAGGGCAGGCACAGGTGCATGTCCGCCTGAGTGCCGCCGAATTCCAGCGCGAAGTTCATCGACACCACGATCTCGCTTGGCGTCGCGATATTGGCGAACTGCGGGTTCATCTCCGAGCGGACGTACTCGAACTGGATGCCGAACACCGGCGCCCAGGCCTTTTCCATCTCGCTGAATACCACCTGCAACAAGCCGCGAATGATGCGCTGTTCGGTCGCAGTGAAATCGCGCCCTTCAACCCGGGTGTGGAAGCGTCCGTCGCCGCCGAACATGTTGTCCACCACGAGGAACACCAGGTTCGGATCGAACACGATCAGGCCGGTGCCGCGCAGCGGCTTCACCATGATCAGGTTCAGGTTGGTCGGCACCACCAGGTTGCGTACGAACTCGCTGTACTTCTGCACCTTGATCGGCCCCACCGATACTTCGGTGTTGCGGTGCATGTAGTTGAAAAGCCCGATGCGCAGGTTGCGCGCAAAGCGCTCGTTGATGAGCTCCATCGTGGGCATGCGCCCACGAACAATCCGTTCCTGCGTCGCAAGGTTGTAGTTGCGTATGCCGCTGGTGTCGGTGTCGCCCTGGTCGACTTCATCGGTTTCACCGGTGACGCCACGGAGTAGCGCATCGACCTCTTCCTGCGAGAGAAAGTCTTGAGCCATGGTCGAGTCCCGGTCTGTCCCGTATTGTCCTTACTGGACGATGAAAGAAGTAAAGAGCACGGACACGATCGGCCCGCCCTCGTCGTGATCAGCGCCTTTTTTCTTCTTCTTGGGCGGCTCATAGCCCAGCGAGGTGTTCGCCTCCGTACGGATCTCCGCGGCGAGGGCCTCGCGCCCTTCGGGGTTGGCGATCTCGGACGCTTTCTTGCCCGACAGCAGCATCAGGATGCGATGGCGAATTTCGGGCATCAGCAGCTTGATCTGGTCGCCGGTGTGTGTGTCCGCCACGCGGAACGAGAGCACCACCTGCAGGTACTGCTCGCCGTTTTCCGGCTGCAGGTTTACGACGAAGGGTTCCAGCGGCACGAACACCGGCGGTGCCTTCGGATCGGCATGGGCAGCCGGTTTTTCCTCGTCGGCTTGAGCTTCTTCCCCTTCGGCCGCAGCCTTCTTCTTCTTGCCCAGCAGGAGAAAGGCGCCGCCTCCGGCAAGCGCGAGCCCCACCACCGCCGCGACGATGATGATCAGCATCTTCTTGCTCTTCTTCGGGGCGGCTTCGCCTTCGGCTGCAGGTTTGGCGGGCTTGCTGGACATTACAGAAATCCTTCTCGATCAGTCGGTGAGGCCTGACGGTACCTGAGTGTTTCCGGACTGAGGTACCGCTAGGGATGATTATTCCCTCTGTCTACGGCCATCAAAGCGCCGAACTGAGGCCTTCCGGACCGGTAATTCAGGCAAACGTATCAACCATGCCGCGGCCTGACTGCGACCAGGCCGGGCGGGCCAAGCCTACAACCTCGGCCGTGTCGTCCACCGCGACCTGGCGCGCGCCGCGTTGGGGTCCACCCCAGCTGCGTTGTTCCTGCGACGGATCGTTGGTGCCGTTCGCACTCACGTTGACCTGGCCCAGGTTGAGCCCAGCGTCGGTCATCAATTCGCGCAGTCGTGGGATCGATTGTTCGATCGCCTCGCGTGCTGCTGGCGTAGCGGTAACGAAATGCGCCGTGGTCTGGTCGCCGTTTACGTTCAGCGTGATCTCGACGCGGCCCAGGTGTGGCGGCGTGAGGATCAACTCCGCGCGGCCAAGCTCCTTGCCGGCCATCCAGACCATTCGGTTGCCCACGTCGTCTGCCCAGCCGCTTTGCGAAACCGGAGTGCGGACAGGGAACTGCGGTGCTTCGGTGCGTGCGGCCTCCGCCGTACGGTTGGCGAGCGTATCCGCCCAAGGTGACACCGTCGGTTGCGTCGGGGCACTTGCCTGAGCTGCCGTGTCCACGATGACAGCCTTGGTTTGCGCGGCTTTGCCGCTTGCTTCCGCGACAACCGCTGCGATGGGCTGCTTGGCCGAATCGCCAAGCGCGGTCACGGCGGGGTTGGGCTTTTCGTCGCTGGCTGTCGCGGCCGTGCGATTGCTGGTCTGGGCCAAAAGGGCATTCGCCGCAGCGGCCTTGTCCGATGTGTCAGCCGAGGTTTCGCCATTGCTGCCTTGCGCGGCAGGAACTGCCGCAGCCGGCAGCGCTTTGCCGTCCAGCGGCAAGAGGCTGCCGTCAGGGCTGCCGGTTTGCGCGGCCTGCGCATCGCCTTGTGTCGGCAGGGTGGCCGCAGGCTTCTCGGTGACCGGGGCGCCCAGCGAAGCCAGCAATGCAGCGGCGATTTGCGCGAGCCGCGCCGGATCGTCGGTGGCCGCCGTCGCATCGGTGTCCGAACGGTCGCTTGCCTTGTCGCTCTCCGCCTTCTGCGTCTTGGCTTTGGCGCCATCCAGCGCATTGGCGAAGTTCGCCGGCTTGCCGTTGTCCGTGCTTGATTCGGCGGCATTTGCCGGCTGATTCGCCTGCACCGGCGCGGTGTTGCTCACCGGGGCGGGCATTGGGCTTGGGCTCACGTTCATTGCTGGCATGTTCTGCTCCTCGGGGCGGTTGCCGCCGGCTGTGTCAGCCAGCTTTCAGCAAGGCGCGTGCCAGCGGCTCAGGTCGGGTCCGCGGGCCCTTCGGGCGTGATCGAGCCGTTGCCCGGTGTACTGTCGGAATCGTCCTGGGCTTCTTCCTGCTTGGTTCGAAAGAGCTTGGCCGAATGCTCGTCGGTAATGCGTTGTTCGGCCCGCGATTCCTTGCGAAGGGCAACTGCTTGCTGGCGTGTGGCGAGGGTGTCAAAGGCCTTCTTGCGGTTGCGTTCGTCCACCCAGGCTTGCTTGCCGGCCACGACCTGCTCACGGGCGCGCGCGACGATCTGTTCCTGCTCGAATACCGCTTCGTCGAGCTTCGCAATGAAAGTGGAGTAGTTGCGCCAGGCTTCGGGCGAGATGCCGGTCTGCGCGGCGGCGCGGAAGCGGTTGTGGTACTCCTCGCGGTACTGGACGAGGATTTCGAGCTTCTGCTCATGCGCCTGGCCGCTTGCGAGCAGTGCGCCAAGGCGCTTGGCCGCATCGTCCATGCGGCTCTGGGCAAGTTCGATCAGGGTTTGCAGTGCGTTGGACATGCGCGGGATGCAGCGAATCCGGCGGGGTGCCGGCTTTCAATATATACGCCGACAAGGCCGCGCGCGCAAAAGCACGCATCGGTTTGACCTGATCCGGCTATCACGGGCGATCAGGTTTCGACACCGAACAGCGTGTGCAGGGCAGCCAGGCTTTGCTCATAGCCGGCGCGCTCGTTGATGCCTTGCTGGAGGAAGGCTTCCAGCTGCGGATAGGCGCGCACAGCCTCGTCGAGCAGCACATCCGACCCGGCTTGATAGGCGCCGACGGCGATCAGGTCGCGCGAGCGCTGATAGCGCGAGAACAGTTGCTTGAAGCGCCTTACCAGCTCGAAATGCGAAGGCTTGATGAGGTTGTGCATCGCCCGCGAAATGGACTGCTCCATGTCGATCGCGGGGTAGTGCCCTTGATCCGCCAGTGCGCGGGACAACACGATGTGGCCGTCGAGGATCGCGCGGGCCGAGTCGGCAATCGGATCCTGCTGGTCGTCGCCTTCGGCGAGCACGGTGTAGAAGGCCGTGATGGACCCGCCCCCCTCTGGCCCGTTACCGGCGCGCTCGACCAACGCCGGCAAGCGCGCGAAGACCGACGGCGGGTAGCCGCGCGTAACCGGCGGTTCGCCGATCGCCAGCGCGATCTCGCGCTGTGCCATCGCGTAGCGGGTCAGCGAGTCCATGATCAGGAGCACTTGCTTGCCCTGATCGCGGAAGTGTTCTGCCACCGTGGTGGCATAGGCCGCCCCTTGCAGCCGCATCAGCGGACTGGTGTCTGCCGGTGCGGCCACGACAACCGAGCGCGCGCGCCCCTCTGGCCCGAGGTTCTGTTCGATGAACTCCTTCACCTCGCGGCCCCGTTCGCCAATCAGCCCGACGACGATCACTTCGGCCTCGGTGTAGCGCGCCATCATGCCGATCAGCACCGATTTGCCGACGCCAGAGCCTGCGAACAGACCCATCCGCTGACCACGCCCGATCGTCAGCAGCGCATTGATGGTGCGGATTCCGACGTCGAGACTTGCTGCGATCGGGGCGCGGAGCAGCGGGTTGAACGGCCGGCTCTGCAGCGAACGGGTGTGCTTCACTTCGAGCGGCCCGAGACCATCGAGCGGCCGGCCGGCGCCATCGACGACGCGGCCGAGCAGTTCATTGCCCACCGGTAGATGCTTCGCGCGGTCCGACGCGCGGCGCCGGGGTTCGACGCGTTCTGAGGTGCTCAGCTTGGGCTGTGCCGGATCGTTGGGTACCACTTGCGCGCCGGGCGCGAGGCCGAACACATCGTCGGTCGGCATCATGTACAGCTTGTCGCCCGTAAAGCCGACAACTTCGGCTTCCACCGACCCGCCGCCCGGAATCAGGATTCGGCAACCGGACCCAAGTGGTAGCTTCAGCCCCGAGGCCTCCATGACAAGGCCGTTGATCCGTGTCAGGCGGCCGGCGACCTGGTAGGGGGAGGCGACCGCCGCCATCTTGCGGCAGTCTTCCAGATAATCACGCCAGGAGTCGGCGAGGCGCGGCATCACTCATCCTCCCACGGATGTTCGCGAGAGAGGTTCTCGACCACCCGGCGCCAGCGCGTTGCGACCGTTGCGTCGAGCAGCGTGCCTGCAACTTCGATGCGGCAGCCACCGCGCTCGACCGAGTCGTCCTCCACGATGCGGTGACCCGCGTGGGCGTGCTGTTCGCCGAGGTATTGCCGTACCAGCGCATCGTCGGCCGAATTCACATGCAGCACCGCATGCTGCTGCGGCAACTGCGCCAGCGCTTCGCGAATCACGACCAGCAGGCTCTCGGGCCTTTGCTTGATCTGCTCCCGTACTACCAAACGCGCCACTTCAAGCGACAGCGCAAGAATCTCCGCGCCGATCGACTCGTCGAGATGATCCAGCGTGTCCTTGAACTGACCCAGCAACTGGTGCAGTTCAGCGGCCTCCAGTCGCCCGCGTGCGCTGCCTTCTTCGTAACCGATGTCGTAGCCGGCCTTGTAGGCTTCCTGATGAATCTGGTCGACCTCGTCGGCCGTCGGCAAGTGGACGCCGGGTGCGATCTCGATCGGGCCGGTGGGAAGCTCCGGCTCCGGTTCGATGATCGGCTCGGCGACGGGCTCCGGCGCTGGCGCCATGTCGATCGCTGGTTCGGGCTCGTCGAGAACCTGCGGCGCCGCAAAATCCTCGAACTGCACGCGGCGGTAGGCGCCGGTGGCCTGATTGGCGCGGATGACGAGTTCGTTTGCCATGGCTTATGCGGTTCCGCCTTAGACGAAGTCGTCGCCACCCTTGCCGCCGATGACGATCTGGCCTTCCTCGGCAAGGCGGCGGGCGATCTTGAGGATTTCCTTCTGCGAGGCTTCGACCTCCGAGAGGCGAACCGGGCCCTTCGATTCCAGGTCCTCGCGCAGCATTTCCGCCGCACGTTGCGACATGTTCTTGAACACCTTCTCGCGCATCTCCGGGTTGGCGCCCTTGAGTGCGATGACCAGCTGGTCGGACTGCACTTCGCGCAGAATCGTCTGGATGCCGCGGTCGTCGACGTCCATCAGGTTATCGAAGACGAACATTTCGTCGAGGATACGCTGGGCCAGATCCGGGTCGTACTCGCGCACGTTGTCGAGGATCGCGGTCTCCGCCGCACTGCCGACAAAGTTGAGGATGTCCGCCGCATGGCGTACACCGCCGATCGACGTCTTCTTCAGCTGCGTCGAGCCCGACAGCACGCGGGTGAGTGCTTCGTTCAGTTCCTTCAGCGCAGTCGGCTGCACACCGTCGAGCGTTGCGATGCGCAGCAGCACGTCGTTGCGTTGGCGCTCGGAGAAATGCTTGAGGATCTCGCCAGCGTGGTCGAACTCAAGGTGCACCAGGATCGTCGCGATGATCTGCGGGTGTTCGTTCTTGATCAGGTCAGCCGCAGTGGCCGCATCCATCCACTTGAGCGACTCGATACCCGCCGTGTCCGAGCCCTGCAGCACGCGCGAGAGCAGGTTGGCGGCGCGCTCGTCGCCGAGTGCCTTGGTCAGCATGATGCGGATCTTCTCGTCATCGGCCTGCACCGGCGAACTCTTCGCGGCGTAGATCGCAACCTCGTTGATCAAGGCCTCGATCACTTCGCGGCCTTGCGGCGTCAGCCGGGTCATTGCGAGGCCCAGCTTCTGCACCTCACGCGGCGACATGTGCTTGAGGATGTCCGCCGCCTCGTCAGGCCCCAGCGTGAGCAGGAGCAACGCGGCCTTGTTGATTCCCTCTTCAGCGTCGCTCATTTGGCTGGCTCCCCATCCATTCCTTCATCAGCGTTGCGATCACCTTCGGATTCTTCACCGCGATCTCGCGCACCTTCGCGATCTTGCGATCGAAGCTCATGCGCGCGATCTCTTCCATCCGCACTTCCGGCGGCAGCAACTGGTCGTCCGGCACTTCGCCTTGCTCGTTGAGCGTGACCACGTAGCCTTCCTCCTCTTCTTCGCCGCCTTCTTCGCCTGCTTCGGCGCCTTCGGCCACCACCGGCGGCGGTGCGACGGTACGGACCAACGGCCGCAGCACGCGCAGCCACAGGAAGGCTGCAACCAGGCCCAACAGGAGCCAGCGTGCCAGATCCAGCGCCATCGCGCGCAGTTCCGGATCCTTCCACCACGGCACTTCGTCGCCCTTGCGCAGCGATTCGGTGAAGGGCGCATTGGCCACGTTGACCGTGTCGCCGCGTGTTTCGTTGTAACCGACCGCTTCGCGCACGAGGTCGTTGACCTGCTTCATCTCGGCTTCAGACAGCGGCACGGTGCGAACGTTGCCTTTGGCGTCGCGCTCGCTGCGGTGGTTCACGACCACCGCCACCGAGAGGCGGCGAACCTGGCCCAGCGCGCGCTTGGTGTGCTGCACTGTCTTGTCGAGCTCGTAGTTTGTCGTCGAGTTCTTGCTCGACGAAAGCGGCTGCGCCTGGTTGGCGGCACCTGGGGTGCCCGGGGCGGCGGGCGTCGTGATCGGCGCAGTCGCCGGCACAGGCGGTTGGTTGCTCAGCGCGCCAGGCACGCCGGCCGGCGCCGGCTGCATCGTGGTGTTATCCGAGAGCTGCTGGCTGCGGATCGCCTGGTTGGGGCTCGGATTCGGCTTGTAGCTCTCTGCCGTCTGTTCCTGCTGATCGAAATCCACGTCCGCGGTGACTTGGGCGCGCAGGTTGGCCTGACCAACGATCGGTTCCAGGATGCTCTCGATGCGGCGCACGAAGCGATCTTCGAGTTCGCGCACATACTTGATCTGCGTGGCATCGAGCCCGCTTGGGTCGGCCTTGGTCGTCAGCAGGTTGCCGTTCTGATCGATGACGCTGACGGCCGAGGCGGTCAGTTGCGGCACCGATGCCGAGATCAGATTGACGATGCCAGCGATCTGGCCATTGTCCAGCGCGCGACCAGCATGCAGCGTGAGCACGACTGAGGCCGAGGGCTTCTGCTCATCGCGCAGGAAGGCGGTCTGTTTCGGAATCGCCAGATGCACACGCGCGTTCTGCACTGCATTGATCGAGCCGATGGTCCGGCCCAGTTCGCCTTCGAGGGCGCGCTGGTAGTTAACCTGTTCGAGGAATTGCGAAATGCCGATGCGGTTGCCTTCCATCAGCTCAAAGCCAACCGAACCGCCTTTCGGCAGGCCCTGGCTGGCCATGCGCAGGCGCAATTCTGCGGCTTGCTGCGCCGGCACCAGGATCGCCGAACCGTTGTCGGTGACCTTGAACGGCACGTTCTGCGCCTGCAGCGCCGTAATGATGGCGCCGCCGTCCTTCTCGGCCAGCCCGGAGAACAGCACCGCGTAGTTCGGTTGCTTGCTCCACAGCCAGACGCCGGTGAGCAGTGCGATCGAAACGGCAATCGCCGCGGCACCGGCAATTTTCTGGCGCGCGGTGAGGCGGTTGAAGTTGTCGCGGATCAGCTCAAGCGGCGATGTGGGCGGCGCGGGCTGGTCGGCAGTCAGTTCGGCTTCGGCCATGATCTTGACCTCTTGGGCGCAAAGGCCCTTTTCTGGATGGGTGCATTGTCTTGCCGCTGCCGCAAGTGCAAAGTCCGTTTAAGCGGCAGTTTTTGCCGCCTATTCGCCGCTTGTTGCCGGTCGCCTGCCATTAATCTGCGAGCAGGGCCGGAAAAAGGGTCCGAGACGCTCAACCAGATCATGCAAGAGACGATCCAGCCGCCGCTCGATGCCGCACAGCTCGCCGAGGCCTTCCGCCAGTTCTCGGAGGCCTCCGCACAGCTCACACAGGCCTATTCCGGGCTGGAACGCCAGGTTGAACGCCTGAACGAGCGCCTGACCGGGCTGCTCGCGGCGCTGCCCGCCGGCGTCGTGCTACTTGATGCGCAGGGGCGCATCGAGCAGGTGAACGCAGCCGGCAGAGCGATGCTAGACGACGGCCTGGTCGGGCAGGACTGGCAGGCTGTGTGCGACACCTTGCTCACCCCCACCGAAGCGCCAGCCGAGTTCGAACGTGGCGCGGCAGATTCGCTGCGCCGGCTCTCGCTGTCTCAAACGGCGGAAGACTCCGCCGGTGGCCGCATCGTTTTGCTGCATGATGTGACCGAGGCGTGGCTGATGCGCCGTAACGTCGCGCGGAACGAACGGTTGGCGGCAATGGGCGAGATGGTCGCCGGTCTGGCTCACCAGTTGCGCACCCCGTTGGCGGCGGCTTTGTTGTATGCCGGCAATCTCGCCGAACCGAGCCTCGCGCCGGCCGATCGTGCGCGCTGCGCTGAACGTACCCTGGACCGTTTGCGTCACCTGGAACGCCTGATTCGCGACATGCTCAGCTTCGCCCGTGGCGAGGCGCTCGGCACCGAAGACTTCGATGTGTGTGAACTGGTGGCCGAACTCGAACACACGATCGAGCCCGTCGCCGCACGTCGCGCGGTGCGTTTCACGAGCCGCTGTGCGTGCCCCGGCGTACGTTTCGCTGGGCATCGCAAGGACATCGCCGGGGCACTGACCAACCTGCTTGAAAACGCCTTGCAGGCAGTGGGTGAGGGCGGCCAGATCAGCCTTCTCGCCTCGAACGCCGATGGTCGCGTACGTTTTGTCGTCGAGGACAATGGCCGCGGTATCGATGCCGCACTCCAGGCACGACTGTTTGAACCCTTCTTCACCACCCGCGCCGATGGCACCGGCCTGGGCTTGGCGATCGCCCGTGGCGTGGCGCGCGCGCACGGTGGCGACATCACACTACGATCGAACCCGGGAGAGGGCAGCACCTTTGTGCTCGATCTACCTCTGCCGGTTCGGGAGGACGCGGCATGATTGAAACCCTGCACATCCTGGTGGTCGAGGATGACCCGGATATCCGCGACGCCGTCGCATTTACGCTGGAGACAGCGGGCCACGCGGTCACTGCCGTGGGTGACGGCCCGGCGGCGCTGGCTGCGCTGGATCGCGACGCGTTCAACCTCGTCGTCAGCGACCTGCGAATGCAACCGATGGACGGCTTGCAACTGCTCGATGCCATCCGTGCCGGACATCCGCAGCTACCGGTCATGCTGATGACCGCCTACGGCGACGTGGGTACTGCGGTCGCGGCGATGCGCGCGGGCGCCTGCGACTTCCTTCTCAAGCCCTTCGAGCCTGCGGTGCTGCTCGATCAAGTGCGCCGCTACGCTACCGCCACGCCGGACGAGTCCGAAATGGTGGCCGAAGACCCGCGTACGCGCGATGTGCTGGCGTTGGCTGCACGGGTGGCCGAGACGGATGCAACGGTGTTGCTCACCGGCGAGTCCGGTACCGGCAAGGAAGTCTTTGCGCGCTACATCCACCGTCACTCCCGCCGGGCCAACGGCCCATTCGTCGCGATCAACTGCGCCGCAATCCCGGAAACGCTGCTCGAAGCCACATTATTCGGTTACGAGAAGGGCGCGTTTACTGGCGCGCAGACCTCGCAGGCAGGCAAGTTCGAGCAGGCGGATGGCGGCACGCTGCTGCTCGACGAAATCTCTGAAATGCCCTTGCCGCTGCAGGCCAAATTGCTGCGCGTACTGCAGGAGCGCGAGGTTGAGCGCGTTGGCGGCAAGAAGCCGGTGTCGCTGGACATCCGCGTGCTGGCGACCAGCAACCGCGACATGCTGCGCGAAGTCCAGAGCGGCCGCTTCCGCGAAGATCTCTACTACCGCCTCAACGTCTTTCCGATCGCAATCCCGAGCTTGCGTGAGCGCCCGCGCGACGTGGCAGCGCTCGCAAACCATTTCCTGCATCGCCATGGCGAGCGGATCGGCAAGCTCGCGCGCCTGTCGCCGGAGGCGGCGGCAATTCTTGCCGCATGGCATTGGCCCGGCAACGTTCGGGAGTTGGAAAACACATTGCAGCGCGCCGCGATTCTCGCGCGAGGCGAGCTCGTTGAAGCGGCGGACATGCGCTTGTGCCTGCCGCAGGCGAGTGCCGCACCGCTCTCTGACGCGGTGGTGGCGATGACCGATTCGCTCCCCGCACTGGACGAAAAGCCCAGCAACATGCGGGATCTGGAGAAGCAGCACATCCTGGATACCTTGAAATCAGTCGGCGGCTCGCGCAAACTGGCCGTGGAGAAGCTCGGCATCTCCGAGCGAACCCTGCGCTACAAGCTTCAGCAATATCGGGCGGAGGGGGCGGACATCTGAATCTGGCATGTAGCTTGCTGGATCAGGTGACGGAAAGGAACAGCCATGGATACGCGCGGCATTGAACAGATGATTGGCCAGATGCGCGCCACTGCAGAAGCAGCGGCGGGCAAACCTGCGTCCGTCGAGGGCGGCGAAGGTGTCGATTTCTCGCAAGTGCTGCAGGGCGCGCTTCAGCAGGTCAGCCAAGCCCAGAACGATGCCAAGGCGATGTCCGAGCAGTTCTCTGCCGGAGATCCAAACGTCAATCTGCAGGACGTGATGGTCAACCTGCAGAAGGCCAACCTCTCGTTCCAGCAAATGGTCCAGGTCCGCAACCGCCTGGTCACGGCTTACCAGGACATCATGAACATGCAGGTGTGATGCAACTGATCCGCACCGCACAAACAAAAACGACGCCGATTGGCGTCGTTTTTGTTTTACGAAGGGCACCGGTCGGTGCCGTCCTCAGCCTTACAGATCCTTGATGATCTGGGCGCGCTTCGCCTGGAACTCCGCTTCCGTGATCAGCCCCTGATCGCGTAGGCGCTGCAGTGCCTTGAGCCGGCTTTCCTGCTTCGTGTAGAAAGTGTCTGTACTGGGTGCCACGGCCGCCGGGGCTGCTGCCGCGGTCGCCCCGGTCGCGGCCGGTGCTGTGTCCGGCTGAAGCGTAAGTGCGATCCAGTCGTTACGGACCAAGGTGGCCTGACCTTCTGTTACGCCCGTCAAGTTCACATTCTTGGCAGGGGTGCTGCGTGAGCCGAAGTCGAACTTCGGGTCTTGGCGGGAGCCACTTTGTTTGTCGGCCACAAAATCGGCGTGGTGCATGCCTAGCAGGATGTTCAGCTTCCCATCGGCAAAGAAGATTCGGCCGCAGTTGCCGACGACAGGCGCGACGAGTCCGGTCCACAAGTGCTGACCCGTGCTGACAAACACGAGCTCTTGATCGGGCGTTGCATTCTTCAGGCCGGCCACGATCGCTTGCGACAGCCGCTCCACTTCGCTTTCCGAGAACAGTGGCTTCACGTCCTTGAACGGTATGCCCTGAACCGAAGCGAGCGCTGCGGCGACCTGTTTGACGTTTAGCTGTACCGGGTGGGCGTTAGGTTTTGAGCCGTCTCCGCGGGTCGCAAGGCGAATGAAATCCCATTCGCCCCAAGTCATTTTCTTCTCAGGGCTCTTGGCCCACTCGTTGAGCCGCTTTTCATCGCTCGGGCCGAACAAAGACTGGTCAAACCAGCCAGCCTGAACTGTCGGGGTTACAAGAGTGGCGGTCATCGCCAGTGCAAGTGTCGCCAAGAAGCGCGACTTCATGCGCTTGTGTTGCATCGTGTGAAACTCCTCCAGTTCAGGCTTCAGGCAGCCCTTCGCACCATGCGAAGGGCTGCGCTGGGGTCAGCGGTCGAGCGACAGGCGCGAACGCGCGGTGCCGATCAGGCGCTGGGTCGAAGCGTCGTAGTCTAGCTCACCGCCGCCGCCCTTGAGCGCGCGCTCGATGCCGCTGGCGAGCTGTTTGCCGAGTTCCACACCCCACTGGTCGTAGGAGTTGATACCCCAAACGGCACCCTGAACAAACACCTTGTGCTCGTACAGCGCAATCAACGCGCCAAGATGCGCCGGGTCCAGCTTGTCCAGCAGCATCATGTTGCTCGGGCGGTTACCGTCGAAGGTGCGGTGCTTGACCAGCATGTCAGCGCGTTCGCCGGTGACGCCGGCCTTATCGAGCTCTGCACGCACTTCGTCCGGGGTCTTGCCACGCATCAGCGCTGCGGCTTGCGCAAAGCAGCTCGCGATCAACACCGCGTGATGCTTCGGGTCCATGTCGCTCTGCTCCAGCGCAAGGATGAAATCGAGCGGGATCAGGTGCGTGCCCTGGTGCAGCAGCTGGAAGTAGGCGTGTTGGCCGTTGATGCCCGGCTCGCCCCAGATGATGGGGCCGGTTGCGTAGTCAACCTTGTCGCCTTCGCTGCGCACGCCCTTGCCGTTCGACTCCATATCGAGCTGCTGCAGGTAGGCGGGCAGGCGATGCAGGTTCTGGTTGTACGGCGCGATCACGACAGAGGGCGAGCCGAGGAAGTTCGCGTACCAGACGCCGATCAGGCCGAGCAGCATCGGCAGATTCTTCTCGGCAGGCGCAGTGCGGAAATGCTCATCCATCGCATGGGCGCCACCCAGCAATGCCTTGAAATTGTCAGGACCGATCGACAGCACGATAGGCAGGCCGATTGCGGACCACAGCGAGTAACGGCCGCCGACCCAGTCCCAGAAACCGAACATGTTGTCGGTCGAGATCCCAAATTTGCTCACCGCAGCACCGTTGGTCGACACTGCGACGAAGTGCTTGGCGATATCCGCTTCGGACGCGCCCGACGCGAGGAACCAGTCGCGTGCCGTGTGTGCGTTGGTCAGCGTCTCGATCGTGGTAAACGTCTTGGACGCGATGATGAACAGCGTCGTGGCCGGATTCAGCTTGCGCAGCGTCTGGGCGATCTGCGCGCCATCGACGTTCGACACGAAGTGCATCTTGATGCTGTCGTGCGCATAGGGCTTCAGCGCTTCGCAGACCATCAGCGGGCCGAGGTCGGAACCGCCGATGCCGATGTTGACGACGTCGGTAATCGATTCTCCGGTGCGACCTTTCCACGCGCCGCTGCGGACGGTGTCAGCGAACGCAAACATCCGCTCGAGCACTTCGTTCACGCCCGGCATCACGTTCTCGCCATCGACCGTGATCGGGGTGTTGCTGCGATTGCGCAGCGCGACGTGAAGCACCGCGCGGTTTTCGGTGCTGTTGATTTTCTCGCCACGGAACATGGCATCGCGGCGGGCTTGCACGCCGGTTTCGTCGGCAAGCTGACGCAGCAGCGCCAGCGTTTCGTCGCTGACACGATTCTTAGAGTAGTCGAGCTGAATCCCGCATGCGTCGGCAACATAACGCTGGGCGCGTGCCGGATCTTCCGAGAACACTTCACGCAGATGCAGTTTCTTCCACTGTTCAGCGTGTTGCGCGAGCGCTTTCCACGCGCCGGTCGAAGAGGGATTCATGGACAACTCCTTATTGATTAGGGGGAGATTGCTGCTGGGCCGGTACTACGACCGCCCACAAAAATGATACGGCGCGTCGACCAGGGCCGACGCGCCGTCCTGGCTGAGCAGATCAGTGCTGAGCCAGCGCGCGCTCAAGCGCTACCGCGGCGCCGGTAAAGGCAGGGTAGGCGGAGTGGATGACAAATACGGGCACGGTTTCCAGATAAGGCCGGAATCGTCCTTTGTCTTCGAACCGGCTGCGGAACGGCGAACGGTCGAAGAAGTCACCCAGTCGCGGAATGATACCGCCACCGATGAACACGCCTCCCTTGGCACCCAGCGTCAGCGCAAGATTGCCCGCAATTGTGCCCAACATGCCGCAGAACATGTTGACCGAATCCAAAGCGAGTGCATTGGAGCCGTCCAGGGCGCCGTTGGTGATCGCAGGTGCGTCCAGCCCTGGCGAGGGGAGGCCGCGAACGGTAGCGAGCGATTCGTGCAGCGTGACCAAGCCCGGGCCAGAGATCAGGCGCTCGGCGGAAACGTGCGGGAAGGTCTCGCGCGCCTTGGCGATCACAGCGGTTTCCTCCGCATTTGTGCCCACCATCGTTACATGCCCGCCTTCACCCTCGAGCGGCAGGTAGCCTTCGGCGGATGGCACCAAACCGGATACGCCCAGGCCGGTACCCGGGCCCAGCACGGCAATTGCGCGGTTCTCTTCGCGCTTGCCGCCGCCAACCTGATGCAACTCGTTGTCGGGCAAGAAGGGCAGGGACAGCGCGAGCGCTGTGAAATCGTTGATGAAGACAAGTCGGGTGAATCCGAGTTGCTGGCGCACGGCGTCGATCGAGAATGCCCAAGTGTGGTTGGTCATCTTGATCCGATCGCCGTCGATCGGGTTTGCAATACCGATCGCACCTGAGGTCGGGCGGTCTCCGCCGACCTCTGCGAGATAGGCCTCGATTGCCTCCGCCGGGCCAGCGTAGTTCGCGCCGGGCAGGGTGCGAATGTCCTCAATCGGCCCGCCCTCAGAGCGGATCAGCGCAAAGCGAGCGTTTGTGCCACCAATGTCGCCGAGGAGGCGAGGATAGGTGCTAGCGGCACCAGAAGACATGACAGGGGACCCTTTCCTGGTTAAGTGCGAATCGAATTGGCAGCCGTTCCACGTCGTGGCCGGCGAGCGCGTCGCCGAGCAGTGACCATTTGGCGGCACCGGTAATGTGGACTGCAATGTTGTGGGCGCGGAGGAGACGCGGCGCTGTAAGCGTGATACGCCACCGCGGCGCCTTGCTGGTGTTTTCGGTTGCAAGACAGGCGTCACCGGAGGCATCGAATAAGCCTGCGGTGATCTGCGGTGAGCCGGGGAACAGCGACGCGGTGTGGCCGTCTTCGCCCATTCCGAGAATGACAACGTCGAACGGGCAGTCCAGTGCGGCTAACGCCCTGCTGGCGAGTCGCGCACCGACAGATGGGGTGTCCGCCTCGAACTTGAGCGGGATGAAGCGTGCCACGCTGGCCTTGTCGGCAAGGAGGTGCTTACGCACGAAAAGTTCGTTGCTGTCGGCATGGTCCGTCGCAACCCAGCGCTCGTCTGCAAGCGTGACGGTGACCTTGTTCCAGTCGAGATCAAGAGTCCGGAGTTGCTCAAAGAATCCGAGCGGGGTCTTGCCGCCGGACACAACCATGCTCGCGTGGCCGCGTTGGGAGATCCCATCACACAGGCGTGCGCCAACCCAGTGTGCGAGCGTGGCGTCAAGCGCACTTGCCGATTGATAGGCGTGGACTTGTAGCGCCATCAGATCTCCTCGTGCCAGGCATGGCCGTTACGTCCAAGCAAGGCGCTTGAAGCCGCCGGGCCCCATGTTCCAGCAGTGTAGGACTTGGGTTTTTCGCCGCTCTCGGCCCATGCGTTGATGATCGGCTCCACCCAACGCCAAGCGGCCTCCTGTTCGTCGCGTCGTACAAACAGGGTTAGGTTGCCCAGCATTGCATCCATAAGCAGGCGCTCATAGGCCTCAAGTTGACGCGTCTTGAACGTTTCCGAGAAGTCCATGTCCAGCGCGACCTCACCCAGCCGCATGGTGTTGCCGGGTTGTTTGGCCAGCAGATGCAGATGCACTGTCTCGTCGGGCTGCATCTGGATAACCAGGCGATTTACCGGTCGGCCGACGTAGCAGGTGTCGAAAATGCAGTGAGGGATCGGCTTGAAATTGATGACGATCTCTGCAAGCTTCTCCTGCATTCGCTTGCCGGTCCTGAGGTAGAAGGGCACGCCCGCCCAACGCCAAGATCCGATTTCAGCCTTGATTGCGACGAAGGTCTCCGTGCTGCTGTCTGCAGCGATACCCGACTCTTCGAGATAACCCTTCACCGGTTGACCGCCCACCGCTCCCGCGCGGTATTGCCCTCGCACGGTGTTGTTGGCCACCGCCGCGCCGGTAATGGGCTTCAGCGCACGGAGCACCTTGAGCTTTTCGTCACGTACTGCGTCCGGCTCAAGTGAGGCCGGTGGCTCCATGGCGGTGATGCAGAGCAACTGCAGCAGATGGTTCTGCACCATGTCACGCATTGCGCCGGTCTTCTCGTAGAACTCGCCACGCGATTCCACGCCCAGCTGCTCGGCCACTGTGATCTGCACGTCGCGCACCCACTGGCCGCGCCATAGCGGCTCCAGCAATACGTTTCCGAAGCGCAGCGCAAGCAGGTTCTGAACCGGTTCCTTGCCCAAGTAATGGTCAATGCGAAAGATCTGCTTCTCACCGAAGTACTGGCCCACCTCGTCGTTGATGGCCTTGTTGGAGGCCAGATCCGTTCCGAGTGGCTTTTCGAGGATGACGCGGCTTTCAGGCGTGATCAGGCCTGCATCGGCAAGGTTGCGACAGGTGGGGGTGAAAAGCTGGGGTGCGGTGGATAGATAGTAGACGCACGGCCGAGCCGACTTCCCGATCAGCTCGGCCAGTCCCTTGAACGAATCCGGTTGGGTGGCGTCGGCCGAACGATAGTCGATGCGCTCCGCAAATGTCTGCCAGGTTGCCTCATCGTAAGCGCTGCCGAGAAATGCGCTGGCCTGCGAATGCATGCGCTCACGGAATCCGTCGCGTGTTAACGCACTGCGAGCAACACCGATGATGCGGACGTCCGGCGACAGCACACCATCTTGATGGAGGTGATAGAGCGCGGGGACGAGTTTCCGCATCACCAGATCCCCGGTCGCGCCGAAGAGCACTACGTCAAGCGCTGGAATCTGAGACATGTGTTCGGTCCTTTTGCCTGAGCTCGTTCGCGCTGCGCGACGAAGAAGGCGTTGCAATGTTTGCGAAAGTATAAGAAGTAAAACTACAAGCTTTCAAGGAACTGCCTTGGTGCGCTGATCACTCGGATGGTGCGGCAGCGCTTAGTGGTCAAGAGGTGTTGCTTTGTAGCAACAAAAAAATGCCGAGGCAGGATTTTGAAAAGTCTTTATTAATCAATGGCTAGTGCGTTTTGTGGGGGTGCGGGGCTTGGGTTAGATCAACATCTTGTATCGGCGCATCAGTGGTTTCTTGTTTTTGGTTTGTAGCATTACTACAATCCGCCGCAAACGTAGTTCGAAACACTTGAACACAAGTACATGACACTCCATCCGAAAATCGTCGAGATCACCGAGCGGGTTCGCCAGCGTAGCGCTGCCACCCGTGCGGCTTATCTTGCGCGCGTTTCCGCGGCACCCGCGGCGACGAATCGGTCCGAGTTGTCATGTACGAACCTTGCGCATGCATTTGCCGCTTCGCCGGCTCAAGACAAGCTGGCGATCCGCGAGCTTCGCAGTCCGAACCTCGCAATCGTCACCGCCTACAACGACATGCTGTCGGCGCATCAGCCGCTGCGTGACTATCCGGAGTGGTTGAAAGAAGCTGCGCGCTCGGTCGGCGCTACGGCGCAAGTGGCGGGCGGTGTGCCTGCGATGTGTGACGGTGTCACGCAGGGGCAGCCGGGCATGGAGCTGTCACTGTTTTCGCGGGACGTCATCGCCATGGCGACTGCTGTCTCGCTGTCGCACAACATGTTTGATGCAGCGCTCTATCTGGGCGTCTGCGACAAGATTGTGCCCGGCCTGTTGATCGGAGCTTTGTCGTTCGGACACCTGCCGGCCGTGTTTGTGCCGGCTGGTCCGATGCCAAGTGGTATCACGAACGATGAAAAGGCCAAGGTTCGCCAGCTGCACGCCGCGGGGCAGATTGGCTCGGATGCGTTGCTTGAGGCTGAATCCAAGGCTTATCACTCAGCCGGTACCTGCACGTTCTACGGAACCGCCAACAGCAATCAGATGTTGATGGAGGTTCTCGGTCTTCATCTCCCGGGTGCCGCATTTGTGCCGCCGGGCACCGCGCTGCGCTATGCCTTGACCCAAGAGGCCGCACGTCAAGCCGTTGCAATCTCGCGGCAGGGCGGCGCCTACACGCCGGTCGGCCAAATGATCGATGAGTGTTCGATCATCAATGCGATCGTTGGCCTGCTTGCGACCGGCGGCTCGACCAATCACACCTTGCACCTCGTTGCGATTGCGCGTGCCGCGGGTGTGATCATTGACTGGGACGATTTCGATGCGCTGTCCGCGGTCGTGCCACTGCTTGCTCGTGTGTATCCGAACGGCGCTGCCGATGTGAACCAATTCCATCGCGCCGGTGGAATGGCCTTCCTTATTCGCGAATTGCTCGCTGCGGGCTTGCTGCACGACGACGTTCAGACGGTCATGGGCGTTGGTTTGTCCCGTTACGCTCAGAGTCCGGCGCTGTCCTCGGATGGGCGCTTGGTCTGGGTGGATGCTCCATCCGAGAGTGGCGACGCTGGGATTCTTCGGCCGGCATCAGAGCCGTTCAGCCACGACGGCGGGCTCAAGGTTCTGCAAGGCAACCTTGGGCGCTCAGTCATCAAGGTTTCGGCCGTCAAACCCCAGCATCGCGTGGTGGAAGCGCCTGCGCGCGTGTTTGAAAGTCAGAACGCGATGCTCGACGCAGCCAAGCGGGGCGAACTGGATTGTGACGTTGTTGTCGTTGTGCGCTTCCAAGGACCTCGCGCAAACGGTATGCCTGAGCTTCACAAGCTCACGCCGACGCTGGCGAACATACAGGACAAGGGCTTCAAAGTTGCACTGGTGACTGACGGCCGCATGTCGGGGGCGTCCGGGAAGATTCCCGCGGCAATCCACCTGACGCCGGAAGCATTGGCGGGCGGCGAAATTGCGAAGCTTCGTGATGGTGACGTGATTCGCCTGGATGCCGAAACTGGCCGGCTGGAAGCTGTTCTTGCTGAAGCCGACCTCCGTGCTCGCACGGCAGTGTCGCCAGATATTCGCGCGAACGAGTGGGGCATGGGGCGTGAGCTCTTCGGTGTCTTCCGCAACGCGGTAGGCGGAGCCGAGCTCGGCGGCAGCGTCTTCGAAACTTTTCACTGAGATACAGATGAACCTACAAGACGTTCTTCGCATTGGGCCCGTTATGCCGGTTATCGTGATCCGGAACCTGGATCACGCGGCACCGTTGGCTCGCGCGTTGGCACGCGGTGGCATTCGCGTATTTGAAGTAACACTTCGGACGGACGTTGCGCTGGATGCCGTGAAGGCGATGCGCGATGCAGTGCCTGACGCGATCGTAGGTGTGGGCACAGTGACGCGTCCCGCTGATCTCGAGTCGGCTGTGTCGGCAGGTGCGATGTTCGCTGTGAGCCCCGGTTTGACCCGTGAATTGGCGGAGGCCGCGGTTGGTCCCGCCTTGCCGCTCCTGCCGGGAGTGATGACGCCCGCCGAGTTGATGATCGCTCGCGACATGGGTTTTGACGCACTCAAATTCTTCCCCGCCCGTGAGGCCGGTGGAATCGGAATGTTGCGCGCTTTGGGCGGCCCTTTCCCCGATGTCGTTTTTTGCCCGACAGGCGGGATCACTTATGAGACGGCGTCTAGCTACTTAGAACTGCCGAACGTTGCTTGCGTTGGTGGGAGCTGGCTCGCGCCGATCGACATGATGGAGCGGGGCGACTGGGATGGAATTACGCGGTTGGCCGAACAGGCAGCCGCACTGCGCTCGTAGTCCTGAGGCTGCTGGCGCGGTATCGAGACGCCCGAAGAACACATTCGTGCGCTCAAATGGAGTGGTCTAGGTTTTTGCAGTGCAGTTTTTTCGTAACGGCAGATCTTTAGGTTTGCCATTTACAAACCACAGGAGAGGTGACATGAACTTCAAACTCAGCGCAATCGCTGCCGCCGTCGCGGCCGCTACGCTGTCTGCCGGCGCTGGCGCCGCTGCAGTTGACTTCCACGGCTATGCCCGCAGCGGCGTTGGCTCGTCGATCGACGGCGGTTCGATGGTGTGCTACTGGGGTCCGAGCGGCCTGGGCCACTTCCGTCTCGGTAACGAGTGCGACACGTACTTTGAACTCGCCTTCGACGCCAACCTGGCTGAAAAGGGTGAGACCAAGTTCAACCTGCACACCATGATCGCTGGCGGTACCCAACAGCTGCAAGACTGGGAACAGTCGGCCCCGTCGTGGCGCCAAATGTGGGCAGAAGCGACGAACGTCGGCTCCGGCCCGCTCGCGACCGCCAATATCTGGGCTGGTAAGCGCTACTACAAGCGTCAAGACATCCACATGACCGACTTCTTCTACAACCAAGTCACCGGTCCGGGTGCTGGTCTGGAAAACGTCGATGTGGGCTTCGGTAAGCTGTCGTACGCCTACTTCCGCTTTGGCCCGGGCTACGGCTCGCCGGCTCTGGATGGTCAAACCGTCAACTACACGAACGGCGGTGCAACCTCCACGACGACGCATGACCTGCGCCTTGAGGCTGTCCAGCTGGGTGGTTTCGGCTCGATGGACTTCATGCTCGAGTACGTTGCTCCGAACTCGCGTGAAGACAACACCGGCGCGACCGTCGAAACCCCGAGCGGCTACGCTCTGACTGCACAACACACCATTGGTGTTCTGGGCGGTTTCAACCGTGCTGTGATCCAGTACGCTAAGGACGGTGCGAACCTTGACGGTACCGCCAAGTGGTGGGCTCCGTCTGACCTGACCGCTACCGGCTACCGTTTCCTTGACCACCTGGTCTTCGATGCAGGCCAAGTCAACGGTTCCGCCACGTTCGGCTACCAGAAGTCCAAGCAGGAGTACCTGCCGTGGGGTATGGACGGCAAGAACACGACGGCTTGGAACCTTGGCGCTCGCGTCTGGTATCACTTCAATGACCTCTACTCGATCGGCGGCGAACTCGGCCACGATTCGAGCAAGCATGAAGGTCAAGAAGAGCAGTCGATGAACAAGCTGACGGTTGCTGGTCAGATCAGCGCTGGCAAGAGCTTCTGGGCACGTCCGGCCATCCGCGCTTACTACACGTACGCGAACTGGAACGACGCCATGAAGAACTCTGGCTATCGTGGTTGCACCGGCCGTGACTGTGGTGTTGGCGTCCAGAACGGCAAGACCACCGATCTGGTTAGCAACGGCGGCACGTACGGCGTGCAGTTCGAAGCTTGGTGGTAAGAATCGGACGGCAGCTCAGTTGAGCTGACTGTTTGAATCACTCCCCGGGCTTCGGTCCGGGGAGTCTTGAGATTTCATTTGGGATGCGCGTTGCGTCCATCGTTGTCGGCAGCATGTGTTGCCGTATGGGTCCGATTTGACCCACTGTAACCGGAGAGATTTAGATGGCTGGACTGGTACTCAAGGGCATCAAGAAGTCGTACGGAGATGTGCAGACGCTCCACGGCATCGATCTGGAGATCCAGGACGGCGAGTTCATTGTCTTTGTCGGTCCGTCCGGCTGTGGCAAGTCGACGCTTTTGCGGTCGATTGCTGGTCTTGAGGACATCAGCGCTGGCGAGCTTTATATCGGCTCAAAGCGCGTCAACGACGAGCCGCCCTCGAAGCGCGGCGTCGCGATGGTGTTCCAGAGCTATGCGCTCTATCCCCACATGTCTGTGGAAGAGAACATGGCGTTCGCACTGAAACTCGCGGGCGCCTCGAAGGATGACACCAAGGCGGCTGTCGATCGTGCTGCCAAGATTCTCCAGATTGAACATCTGCTCGAGCGCAAACCGAAGGCGCTCTCCGGTGGTCAGCGTCAGCGCGTGGCGATTGGCCGCGCGATCGTGCGCAAGCCGGATGTCTTCCTCTTTGACGAGCCGTTGTCGAACCTGGATGCCGCGTTGCGCGTGCAGATGCGTGTTGAGCTTTCGAAGCTCCACTCTGAGCTTAAGGCAACGATGATCTACGTCACCCACGATCAGGTTGAGGCGATGACGCTTGCGAACCGCATCGTGGTGCTGTCGGCAGGGCGCATTGAGCAGGTTGGCGCGCCGCTTGAGCTCTATCACCGCCCAGCAAATCTCTTCGTGGCAGGCTTTATCGGCTCCCCGAAGATGAACTTCGTTCATGGTCAGCTTGTGTCGGCTGACGAGAAAGTTGCTCAGATCAAGCTCAAGAGCGGCGCTGTGGTCAAGGCAGCCGTCGACGCTCGCCGCTTGAAGCCGGGTGCACCGGTGACTTTCGGTGTTCGTCCGGAACATGCCTCGATCGATGTCGAGCCCGGCGATAGCACGATGGCTGGAAAGATCCAGGTTGTCGAGCGACTTGGCGATACCACGTATTTCTATCTGGAAGTTGCTGGCTGTGATTCGCCGTTCATCGTGCGGGCGCCTGGTGACAAGCACGCGAAAGTGGGCGAGAACATCGTGGTGGGGCTGCCGCTGCAGCGCTGCTATGCATTTGACGAAAAAGGGCAGGCTTGCCCGGTGACCTGGTAACCAGGCGCCAATAGCCAAAAAAAATATAAAAGATTTATCCGGCATCCGTAGCGCGTTAAGAAGTGTCGGTCGCGTGCGTGTTCCGCACACGACATGGCGATCATGGGGTGGACCACTACAAGGAGATGAAGTATGCAAGTCGGTAATCAAGTGAAGCTGTTCGCCGCTTCGGCGGTGGTGGCACTGTCCGGCGTGATGAGCGCACCGGTTCAAGCTGCCGAGCAAGGCAAGCTTCTGATCTGGATCAACGGCGACAAGTGCTACAACGGTTGGGCGAAAGTCGGCCAAGAATTCACGAAGAAGACCGGTGTTCAGGTTTCCGTCGAGCACCCGGAAGATGCCCCGGGTAAGTTCCAGCAAGCCGCTGCCGCTGGCAAGGGTCCGGACATCTGGATCTGGGCGCACGACCGTATCGGCGAGTGGATCGCCGGTGGTCTGCTGCAGCCGCTTGCCCCGAGCAAGAAGGCCAAGGACGCCATTGATCAGCTGGGTTGGAATGCCTTCTCGCTGGGCAACAAGGTCTGGGGCTATCCGCTCGCTATCGAAGCAGTGCACCTGATCTATAACAAGGACCTCGTCCCGACCGCCCCGAAGACCTTCGAAGAAATCGCTGCAATCGACAAGAAGCTGTCGGCTGAAGGCAAGAAGGCCATCCTGTGGGACTACACCAACACGTACTTCACGTGGCCGGTGCTTGCTGCTAACGGTGGCTACGCATTCAAGCTGAAGAAGGACGGTACGTACGATCCGAACGACACCGGCGTGAATAACAAGGGTGCTGTTCAGGGCGCGACGCTGCTGGCGAAGATGATTACCGACGGCGTGATGCCGAAGGGTGCTTCGTACGCCGACATGGAAGCCGGTGTCAACCAAGGCAAGATCGCCATGATGATCAACGGCCCGTGGGCTTGGGACAACCTGAAGAAGTCGAAGATCAACTTTGGCACCGCCCCGATTCCGAAGGTTGGTGGCAAGGCTGGCGCACCGTTCGTCGGTGTGATCGGCGCGATGGTTAACAAGGCCAGCCCGAACAAGGAACTGGCTGTTGAATTCATCGAGAACTACATGCTGAGCCAGCAGGGCCTGAAGACCTGTAACGCTGACGTGCCGATGGGTGTGCCGGCCGACAAGGCGTTCTACAAGGAACTCGCTGCCGACGCCAACATCAAGGCTGTGATGGAATCGGCCAAGAACGGTGCTCCGATGCCGAACAACCCGGAAATGGGTCGTTTCTGGGCGTCGATGGCTTCCGCTCTGCAGAACATCACGCAGGGTCGTCAGACTCCGAAGGAAGGTCTCGACGCCGCTGCCAAGCGGATCGTGACGAAGTAATCTGCTTCACGGCGGGTCTGCGACCCGCCTTGTTTGCCCGCCAGCACTCGTCGAGCCTATTCGGCGAGTGTTTGGCGCGGTCTTTGGCTGTTTCAATCGGATCCAAGCGCCTTGGCTTTCGTGCCCGTTTGCCGGCGCGTGAGAGATCTGCACGTAAGGGATGTGAGTCGTGAACGACCGTCTGACAAAATGGATTGGCCCAGCGCTGCTTGCGCTGCTAGCGCTATCTGGTCTCTATCTCGTTTTCATGCTGTATGTGTCCGGACAGACGGTTGTCGCTGGTGTCGGCTTGTTTGTCGTCGCACTGATGGTGTACGTCTATACCGCCCCTGGCGCCTATTCGTATCGTTACCTCTTTCCGGGCGTAGCGGGCGCGTTGATATTCGTGGTGTTCCCGATGGTCTACACCATTGCGATCGGATTCACGAACTACAGCTCCAAGAACCTGCTCGAATTCGACCGCGCAACAAAGTACCTGCTGGACGAGACCTATCAGACGGAAGGTCAGACATTCGCCACCACAATTCATCGCGAAGGCAGCGAGTATCGGCTTAAGCTCGATAACGAAGACGTTGCCCTTTCGTTTGTTACCGGCCCGTTGGCACTGAAAAAAGCCGAGCGCGTTGTGGCGCAGGCGACGCCGACCGGGTCGTCCGAAGTTGCGTTGGGTGATCCGCTTGAGCTGCGCGACATCATTCCTCTGCGCAACATGCTCAAGGAAGTCATCGTCAAATTGCCCGATGGCGTTGAGCTGACGATGTCCGGTTTGCGTGAGTTCGCGCCGGTCAAGAAGCTCTATTCGAAGAATCCCGACGGCTCATTGACCAACGTTCAAACTGGCCAGATCGTTAAGCCGAATTTTAAGACCGGCTTCTATGAGACCGCACAGGGCGATCAGCTTGCACCGGGTTTCAAGGTTGGCATCGGTCTTGACAATTTCCGCCGTGTCTTGGGCGACGAGTCGATCCAGCAACCGTTCCTGCGTATCTTTGCCTGGAACGTGACCTTCTCGTTCATGTCGGTCCTGCTGACTGCAGCAGTTGGCATGTTCCTGGCGGTGCTGCTGAACTGGGAAGCGATCGCCGGGCGCAATATGTACCGCACCTTCCTATTCTTGCCGTATGCGGTGCCAGGCTTTATTTCGATCCTGGTCTTCAAGGGCTTGTTCAACAATAACTTTGGCGAAATCAACCTGATTCTCGACCAACTGATCGGTGTGAAGCCGCCATGGTTTTCCGACCCGACTTTGGCGAAGGTGATGATCCTGATCGTCAATACTTGGCTCGGTTATCCCTACATGATGGTGCTGTGCCAAGGCCTGATTAAGTCGATTCCAGCGGATCTTTACGAGGCCTCCGCGTTGGCGGGTGCCGGTCCGCTCACCAACTTCTTCAAGATTACGATGCCGCTGATTCTGAAGCCGTTGATGCCATTGTTGATCTCGTCTTTTGCGTTCAACTTCAACAACTTTGTGCTGATCAGCCTGCTGACCAACGGCCGCCCGGACTTCCTCGATACGAAGATTCCGGCAGGTGAGACGGACATCCTCGTTTCCTACACCTACCGTATCGCGTTCGGTGATTCGGGGCAGCAGTTTGGTCTGGCCGCGGCAATTTCGACCGTCATCTTCATCATGGTTGCGATCCTCTCGATCATCAACCTGCGTTTGACCAAGGTGAATCAACAGGAAGCCCGCTGATCTCGGCGAACCGCAGGTCAAGAGGGGAGTCGCGCGCTGTGCTGACTCCCTGCTAACGAGTTGAAAGGTTTTTGGTATGGCTATCGTTCTGGATAAATCGCATCGCTGGCGTGTCGTGGTGGCTCACTTGGGGCTGATTGCGTTCATTTCGCTGTGCATGTTTCCGTTCTTGATGATTCTGTCGATCTCGCTTCGGCCGGGTAACTTCGCAGTTGGCAGCTTGATCCCCGCCCAAATCAGCTTCGAACACTGGAAGCTCGCGCTTGGCATTTCGTATCAGGCGGAAGATGGTTCACTGATTACGCCGCCATTCCCGGTGCTGCTCTGGCTGTGGAACTCAATCAAGATTGCATTGATTTCCGCATTCATCGCGGTGTTGTTGTCGACGACTGCTGCATATGCCTTTGCTCGAATGAAATTCCGTGGCAAGAAGCACTGGATGACTGCACTTCTGCTCATGCAGATGTTCCCGACGGTGCTCGCGCTGATCGCAATCTTTTCGATCTTCGACTACCTCGGTAGCTATGTGAAATGGCTGGGTGTTGATAGCCACTGGGCTTTGATCCTTGCCTACGCTGGCGGTATTGCGCTGCACGTGTGGACCATCAAGGGCTACTACGACACCATTCCGGTGGAAATCGAGGAAGCTGCGGTCGTCGACGGTGCGACGCACTGGCAGGCGTTCAAGTACGTTCTGCTTCCGATGGCGAAGCCAATTCTGATGGTTGTATTCTTGCTGGCCTTCATTGGCGCAATCATCGAATACCCGGTTGCCTCCGTGCTTCTGCATCAAGAGGCCAACCTGACGCTTGCGGTGGGTTCGAAGCTGTTCTTGTATGAACAGAAGTATCTATGGGGCGATTTCGCGGCGGCCGCGATCTTGTCTGGTTTGCCCATCACCTTCGTGTTCCTGCTCAGTCAGCGCTGGATGGTCGGCGGTCTGACGGCTGGTGGCGTCAAGGGTTAAGGACTGTTTTGGTTTGATTCGATAAGAAGAGCGCCGACGTGACGGTGTAGCACCGTCGCGATTCGGCGCCTACGGATAGTCTCGCTGTGCGAAATGGATATCCCTGCTTAGTACTTTCCACCGGAGGACAACCCATGACTACAAAGCGTTTTTTTCTGAAGGCTGTTACTGCACTGGCTCTGGGCGTGGCAGCAATGCCGATTTTCGCGGCGGATGCTTCTGATCCGGCCGAAGGTCAGATCGCGATCAACTACTTCCGCCCGGATGGCAACTATGCCGGCTGGGGTCTGCATGCATGGATTGGCAACCCTGGTCAGCCGGGTACGCCGATTGATGGTGTGGACTGGTTTGGTCCGCTGAAGCCGAAGGGCAAGACGGACGATGCTGGCGTGTACTGGCACGTTCCGCTGTCGGCGTTTGGTAAGAGCGGCTTCGTGAACTACATCATTCACAAGGGCGATACCAAAGAGCAGGGCGGGAAAGATCAGCGCTTCGACGGCAACACCATCAAGCAAATCTGGGTGAATGCTGGCGACAAGGCGATCTACACGTCCAAGGAAGAAGCAATCAAGGCTCGCCAGGCAAAGTAATTTGCGTGTGTGACGATCCGCCGCCCTTTGAGGCGGCGGATTTTATTTGGTCCCCGCGAGGCCGTTATGCGCCAGATCTTTGCGATCTTTGTTGCTTTTGGATGTGTCCTGAGTAGTCAGTGTTTCGCGGCATCGGAGTTCGCGGACAATCCGATTGTCTATTTCCTCGTTACGGATCGCTTTAAGAACGGCAATCCGGATAACGACGGCAGCTACGGTCGCAAGAGAGACGGCCTGAACGAAATCGGCACCTTTCATGGCGGGGATCTCGCCGGCGTTACCGAACGGCTCAAGTCTGGCTGGTTTTCGGCGCTAGGCGTCAATGCAATATGGATAACCGCACCGTACGAACAGATTCACGGTTGGGTGGTTGGTGGGAACCAGGAGTTTAAGCATTACTCCTACCACGGCTATTACGCGACCGATTTCACCGTGTTGGATCGCAACATGGGTACCCCGGATGAATTGCGCGAAATGATCGATACCGCGCATGCACAGGGTATTCGGGTGGTGTTCGATGTTGTCATGAATCACCCGGGCTATCTCGATATCCAGAGCGCCCTCGATTTTCGTATCCCCGTTCTTTGGCGCGGCGCGGATAAGGCCGGCCTGCGTGATTACCACGAGTTTATCGACTACAACGCCGACAAGAAAAAGTGGGCTCAATGGTGGGGGGGGGCCTGGGTACGAGCCGGATTGCCGGGCTACGCGCCAGAGGGCAGCGACGATTACACGAAACAACTCGCCTATTTGCCGGACTTCCGCACTGAAAGCACGGAGAAGGTTGATCTTCCCCCGTTTCTTAAAGCGAAACGCGATACGCAGGCTAAGACGCTCCCGAACGCGACCGTCCGCGACTATTTGGTAACCTGGCTTAGCAATTGGGTCCGGGATTACGGTGTGGACGGATTCCGATGTGACACCGTCAAGCATGTAGAACCGGCTGCATGGAAGCGCCTCAAATCCGATGCGGTAAAGGCGCTGGCGGAGTGGAAGTCGAAGAACCCGACGAAGAAAATTGACGATCAGCCATTCTGGATGGTCGGCGAGTACTGGGGGCACGGCGTCGAAAAGAGCGCGCTGTACGCCAATGGTTTTGACGCCATGATCAATTTCGATTTTCAGGGTCGCGCGGCCAACCTTCGCGATCTCGACGGCGTCTATCGAGACTACGCTGCGAAGCTGGCAGGTGATCCGGGCTATAACGTGCTTTCGTATATTTCATCTCACGATACGAAGCTCTTTCCCCGCGGCCGCTTGATCGATGGCGGCACGGCGCTCTTGCTGGCGCCGGGCGGGGTGCAGATATTCTATGGTGACGAAACAGCCCGTCCGCCGGGTCCGTTCACCAATTCCGATCCGCAGCAGGCTACGCGTTCCGACATGAACTGGAATGCGATCAATGATTCCGTGCTCGCGCATTGGACGAAGCTAACTCAGTTCCGCGCTCGCCACCCTGCTGTGGCACGCGGTCGGCATGCAAAGCTTTCTTCCAGTCCCTACGTGTTTTCGCGAGTTGCCGCTGACGGCAGCGATCGTATCGTTGCGGCGATTGGTGTAAACGGTGATCAGGAGCTTTCCGTTGGCGATGTATTTGCCAATGGGGTTAGCTTGCGCGATGCCTATACGGGACGTGAAGTGACGGTGAGTGGGGGCAAGGTGAAAGTGTTGGGCGAGGGCGTGGTGCTGTTGGAGGCGAGGCCATGATTGCGTCCCGCCATGTCGGGAAGATCTCTCCGATCGTGCTTGGAACCTGGCGCTTCCAGGAATGGTCGATGACAGCGGCGGAAATGGCCGCTTTTGTCGAAGGCGCGGCTGAGGTCGGGGTGACGACAGTCGACACAGCGGATATCTACGGCGATTACCAAGGCGAAGCGGCACTTGGTGATGCACTCCGGCGTTCTGCCGGCCTGCGCGATCGCCTGCAACTGGTTACCAAGTGCGGAATCCGCCTGAAGTCGGCCCGCTGGCCGGATCTGCGCGTCAAGCATTACGACTGTTCGCGTGGCTACATTGCCGCGCAGGTTGAGAACTCGCTCAGATCGCTTTCGACCGATCGTATCGATCTCCTTCTCCTGCATCGCCCCGACCCGTTGCTGGATGCGGACGAGGTTGCCGAGGCGTTCTGCGCGCTGAAGCAATCGGGCAAGGTCAGGACCTTTGGTGTCTCGAATTATCATCCTCACCAAGTCGAGCTGCTGCAATCGAGGTTACCGTTCCCCTTGGTGGTAAACCAGATTGAATTCTCGCTGCTGCGTACCGACCCATTGGCGGATGGCACGCTCGATCAATGCCAGAAGATGCGGATTGTTCCAATGGCATGGTCACCACTGGCGGCGGGACGGCTTTTCTCGCAAGGCGATGAGCGCGGGCTCGCCGTGGGCGAGGTTCTGCAGCGGATCGGGCGGGAAACGGGTTTGACTCCGGAGCAGGTTGCGCTTGCGTGGTTGATGCGCCATCCCTCAGGTGTGGTGCCGGTTATCGGTACTGGCAAGCTTGAACGGGTTCGTTTGGCCATCGCCGCTGCCAACCACAGCCTTGATCGTCAGCATTGGTACGAGCTGCTTGAGGCTGCGATGGGTTGCGAGGTCGCATGATGGCTAGGGGGCCGCAGCGTGGTGTGACACCGGCTTCGGTTGCCGGATTTGTGCCCATGCTCTCGCACCCCAAACCGTACCTAGATGGCCCGCGCTTGCTCGCGGACGTCGGTGCGACGAATGCACGGTTCGCGCTGGAGATGGCGCCCGGCGTCTTTGCGTCGATTGAAGTGTTGCGGTGTGACGACTACGCCGGCCTGGTCGACGTGACCCGGGCCTATCTGCGCAAGGTTGGTGTGCTCCGTGTGAGTCACGCGGGCATTGCGATTGCCAATCCGATCGGCGGCGATCTGGTCCGAATGACCAATCGCGACTGGACTTTCTCTATCGATGAAGTGCGTCAGCGGCTCGACCTGACCACGTTGTTGGTCGTAAATGACTTCACCGCACTCGCGATGGCGCTGCGGCATCTGAATGCCGACCAGCGTATGCAGGTTGGCGGTGGTGAACCTCAGCCTAACTCAGTCATCGGGTTGCTTGGGCCGGGCACCGGCCTTGGCGTGTCAGCACTGATCCCCACCGAGGATCGGTGGGTAACGCTGGGCAGTGAAGGCGGCCACACAAGTTTTGCGCCTAACGACGAGCGCGAGATGGATGTGCTGCGCTATTGCTGGCGTGAGTACCCCCATGTGTCTGGCGAGCGTCTGATTTCCGGGCCCGGCATCGAATTGACCTATCGCGCCTTGTCCGAGCGAGACGGCGTGCCGCCCTTGCCGCGCAAGGCCAAGGATATCGTTGAGGCCGCGCTCACTGGCAGTGATCCAGTGTGCGTGGAAACGCTCGATTGCTTCTGCGGCATGCTTGGCACGGTTGCATCCAACTTGGCGGTGACCTTGGGTGCGCTGGGCGGTATCTACATCGGTGGTGGCATCGTCCCGCGGCTCGGGCCACGCTTCCTGCATTCACCGTTCCGCGCGCGCTTCGAGGCAAAAGGGCGTTTCTCGGATTACCTGTCGCAGGTGCCGACCTACGTGATCACTGCGCCGTATCCGGCGTTCCACGGCGTTTCGGCCATCCTGGCTGATCACCTGCGTGGCCGCGCAACTGGCGACAGTTCGTTGCTGGACAAGATTCGCTCGGCGGGCCCGACCTTGTCGAAGGCTGAGCAGCGGGTCTCGCAGCTGGTACTCGCGCGCCCCCGGACCGTGTTGAACGATCCGATCATCGAGATTGCCCGGCAGGCTGAGGTCAGCCAGCCAACCGTGATTCGCTTCTGCCGCTCACTTGGATTCCAGGGACTGTCCGATTTCAAGCTCAAGCTCGCTTCAGGTCTCACTGGCACCGTTCCGGTTCGTCACAGTCAGGTGAGGCATGGCGATTCGGCGCCCGACATCAGCGCCAAGGTGATGGAGAACACCGCATCGGCGATCTTGCGCTTGCGCGACACCATCAACGTCGCCGCGATTGAAGAGGCGACGACGCTTTTGCGCCGCGCCCGCCGGATCGAGTTCTACGCGATCGGGAATGCGGCGGTTGTGGCGCTCGATGCACAGTTCAAGTTCTTCCGGTTCCGCGTGCCCTGTGTGGCGTACTCCGATACTCACATGCAGATCCAGTCTGCCGAGTTGCTCGGGCCGGGCGATGTCGTCGTGGTGATTTCGACCTCAGGCCGGCCGGCGGATTTGCTGCGCTCGGTCGATGCCGCGATGGCAGCAGGTGCCGAGGTGATTGCGATCACCGCGAGCAAGAGCCCACTAGCGCGCAAGGCGACGGTCAGTATCGGGCTTGACCATGTGGAAGACGGTCAAACCTTCATTTCGATGATTGCGCGGATACTGCAGTTGGTGGTGATCGACGTGCTCGCGGTGGGTGTCGCGCTGCAACGCGGCGCCGAGAATCCGGAACGTGCGATCAACGAGATTGCACAACATGACGACGAGCGGCCCTTCGAGCCGGAATCGTCGCGCTCGCGGATCTCGCACGTCACCGGATAGTTTCTGGCGAACACCGGCCTTGCCGGTGCAGCGCCGGCGCCGGTCAGATTTCCAGGTTGTCGATCAAACGGGTGTTGCCGAGCCGGGCTGCGGCGAGCACGACGAGCGGAGCGCCGACCTCGGCGGCTTGCAGATCCGCTTGCCGACGAATCGCAATGTAGTCCGGGCGCCAGCCCGCTTCATTTAGATGCGTGACTGCGGCGGCCTCAAGGGCGGCGAAATCATGGCGGCCAGCGCGCACGGACTCGGCGATCGCGGCGAGTTGGCGGTGCAGGCGCGGCGCCTCGGCGCGCTCGTCGGCACTCAGGTAGCCGTTGCGGGAGGACAGGGCAAGCCCGTCCGCTGCCCGTACGGTGTCGCAACCAATGATCTCGATTGGCATGGCGAGTTCGCGCACCATGTTGCGGATCACCATGAGCTGCTGGTAGTCCTTCTTGCCAAACAGCGCAACGTCCGGCTGCACGATATTGAATAGTTTGCAGACGACAGTCGCGACACCCTGAAAGTGCCCAGGGCGGCAAGCGCCTTCAAGAATGGCGTCCTGTGCCTGAGCGGGCTGCACGAAGTACTGCTGCGGCTGCGGGTACAGCTCGCGTTCGTCTGGCGCGAACAAGTGATCGACGCCGGCGTCGCGCAGCTTGGCGCAGTCCGCTTCGAAGGTGCGCGGGTACTTGTCGAAGTCTTCATTCGGACCGAACTGCAGTCGATTGACGAAGATGCTGGAGACAACCACGCCAGCGTGGTGGCGCGCTCGCTGCATCAGGCTGATGTGGCCCTCATGCAGGTTCCCCATGGTCGGGGCAAAGGCAACGCGGTCGGCGTTGATGAGCGCCTTGCGCAGGCTGGCAATCGTGGTGTGAACGTGCATGAAACCAAATCCCGTAAAACGAGGGCGCGAGGATGCCTCAGACTGCCGCGACAGGCAATCAGCGAATCCCCACGGCGGTAAGGATCCCCAAGCCGACAAAGAGCCCGCCGGTAGCACGGTCGAGCCAGCGCGTAAGGCGTTCGCGACGACGTAGCCAGCCGCCAAGCGGCGCCGCAGCCAGCGCGATGCCGCCGAAGACTATGGCGGCGACCACTGCGAAGAGCGCACCGAGCACCGCCAGCTGCAGCGGGGCCGGCCAGCCGTCCGCGCGGATGAACTGGGGCAGGAATGAGAGGAAGAACAAAGCGACCTTGGGGTTGATCGCATTGGCGATCAAGCCGCGGCGGAAATACGGCAGGAAGCCAGCCTCAGCCGATGGTGTGTCGAGATTGGCGAGCTGGGCGCCGCGTGAGCGCAAGGCCTGAACGCCGATCCAGACAAGGTAGGCTGCTCCGGCAAGCTGGAGCGCGCGAAACGCGAGCGGTGAGGCCGCTATCAGCGCGGACACGCCAAGCACTGCCAGCAGCGTGTGATTGAAGCAGCCGGCTGCGCAGCCCAGTGCAAAGCCGAGTGCCTCGCTGCGCCCGCGCGATACCCCAAGCGCCAGCACCCCCAAATTGTCGGGGCCCGGCGCGACAGCGAGCAGCAACGCGGCGCCAATGAAGAGCAGGATCTGGTCGGGGCTCATGCGGGCGCCAAGGCAGTTTCGACCAGCCTCACCCAGTAACTCGCACCGATCGGCAGGGCTTCATCGTTGAAGTCGTAATTCGGGTTGTGCAAGGTGCAGCCACCTTCACCGGGTCCGTTGCCGATCCACACGTAACAACCCGGCCGCGCCTGGGCGAAGTAGGCGAAATCTTCCGCACCCATGCTTGGGCGCAGATTGGCCAGTACGCCGGTCGCGCCGGCCACCTTGGCTGCGGCTTGTGCGCACACGGCCGCGGCCGCAGCATCGTTGATCGTCGGTGGGTAGCCGCGCCGATAGGTGTATTCGGCGCGAACGCCGTGGGCCGCCGCGATACCGTCGGTCACGACACCGATGGCATGTTCCAGGCGGTCGCGTTCATGGTGCGACAGGGCGCGCACGGTGCCCATCAGGTAGGCGCGATCCGGGATCGCGTTGTAGGCCTCGCCCGCATGAAACTGGGTAACGGATAGCACCGCAGGTTCGAGCGGATCGCGCGTTCGCGTGATCAGCGATTGCAGTGATTGCACCAGCGCCGCGCCCGCAACAATCGGGTCCAAGCCCTGCTGAGGCATGGCGGCGTGTGCGCCGCGGCCGTGCAGATGGATTTCCCATTGATCTGAACTTGCCATCACCGGGCCAGGGAAGACGCCAAAGCTGCCGACTGGCAACCCTGGCCAGTTGTGCATGCCGAACACCATCTCGAACGGGAAGCGTTCAAGCAGGCCGTCCGCCAGCATCGCCGGCGCGCCACCTTCGCCTTCTTCGGCCGGTTGGAAGATCAGCACCACCGTGCCGTCGAAGTTGCGGTGCTTCGCCAAGTATTCGGCGGCGCCGAGCAGCATTGTGGTGTGACCATCATGCCCGCAGGCGTGCATGCGGCCGGCGTGCCTTGAACAATGCTCGAAAGTGTTGCGTTCGGTGATCGGGAGCGCATCCATGTCGGCGCGCAAGCCAATCGCCCGCGTGCTGCTCCCGGCACGGATGACGCCAACCACGCCGGTGCGGCCGATGCCGCGATGTGTCTCGATCCCAAGCGCTTCCAGGTGTCTCGCGACCACATCACCGGTCCGGTGTTCGTCGAAAGCAAGTTCCGGATAAGCGTGGATATCGCGTCGAATGCGCGACAGCTCGCCTTGCCGTGCGCGGATGTCATCGATGATGTTCATCTCTCCGCCTCTTGTGAATGCACTCTGCTGGGCCGACAAGTCTAGCAGGGACCCGCACATGACGCCGTCGACGGCCCGCGGTGCGCGGTCGTCCTGCTGTAAGGCTTGGTGGGATTGCGTGGGTAGTGGGCAATTCAATCAGAACGAGATAGCGGCGCCATGCGTTGCGTGACGTGTTTGGCGCATTGGATTTCCGCTTCTCGCGTCGCCCGAGGTCGCCGGGATATATTCCGATTTCATGGGCGGCACAGCCGCCGGATCAGAGTAAGAGGGGGGCACATATGCGGAACTGGGCATTGGCCGTTGCAATGGCTACTTGCTGCACTGGCGTGCAGGCGAAGGATCTGTTCGAACTCGACGCCTTGGTGCGCGAGAGTGGGCAACAGGGTAAGGCTGGCTTTTCCGCAATCGGCGATCTGCTCGATGCCGTTTCGGCAAGCGGGCTGCAAGGCGTTGTCAGTACCTATACCGAGACGTCTGCTGCCGTGGCGACGCTCTACATCCGGGGCTTGCCAGCACAGGTGGAGTACGCATCCGGATCGCCGACGCTGAACTTTCGCGTGCCTTCACTCGGCATCAACCTGACCTTCGCCGGCGGCACCCGCAGCGCGAGTGAAGACCAGTTCGAAACCTGGATGAAGGGCGAGGGCGCCGACCTTCTGACACGGATGTTGAAAGAGCTCGCCCATGTTTCGCCTGTCGACCCGGTCGCTGGCAACCCTGGCAGCCTGATGGGGCAAATGGGTGCAGCCGACTTCTCGACGGCGGCCGACTCGGTGTTCGTCGACGACACAACGGGCAGCTCCATGGCTGGCAACAACTATGCGCTGGTCGGACTGGAGTTCGGGCGTTATAGCGCCGGCGGATTCTCGCAGAACGTCACCAAGTTACCGCTCGGCTGGACCTGGAACCTGGGCAACGGCTACCACTTCAAGCTCGAGGCGCCGCTGACCTACACCACGGCGGAAGGCGCCAAGGGCGGCAGCGCTGCACTGGGTGGCGCGCTCCGGGTGCCGGTGCTCAAGGGCTGGGTGCTCACGCCAGCCTTGCGGGTTGGCGCGACCGGATCGTCCGACCTTGGCGCGGCGGCAGTGATGTACTCGGCGAGTCTGTCCAGCCGCTATGCCTTTGCGTTGGGCGACTGGCAGTTCGGCATCACCGACATGGTCGGTTTGTACCGGACGCAGAGCCTCAAGTACGGTGACTATGAAATCGACTATGACCTTTCGAACACGATGCTGCGCAACGGCATCGATGTGGGCAGCTCGTTGCCGTCAAGCCTGCTCGGGCGCCCGGCGGCGTGGCGTGCATGGATCATCGACACGCGCTACTCGGGCGACGCGCTCTACATCGAGAAGTACCAGGAGTTCGGGATCGCCGCGAGTACCCGTGTGAACTTCGCAGGTGTCACGATTGAACAATCGAGCCTGGGGATTACCTATACCCACGGTGACCACGACCTCAAGGGCTTCCGCCTGAATTTCGGCTACAAATTCTGATGGCGCTCCCGGCTCGGTTGGAGAGCCGGGAGCATGCTGTTGGCCAGGCGAGTCGCCGCGTTGCGGCGCGGCGAGCGTTCGCTTACCGAGCTCTGGAATAATTTGCCAAGCAACTGCTTGCTCAACTAACTTGCCCGAAGCAATTCGGGGGAGTTCAGGGGAGCATGAGCGAAGCATTCATTTTCGAGGCGATACGCACGCCGCGTGGCAAGGGGAAGGCCGACGGCAGCCTGCATGAGGTCAAGCCGATCGCTTTGACGGTTGGGCTGATGCAGGAGCTGGTGCGTCGGCACAGTTTCGACACCGCACGGGTGGACGATGTGGTGATGGGCTGTGTGACGCCTGTGCTGGACCAGGGTGCCTGCCTGCCCAAGATCGCTGCGCTGGCCGCAGGCTGGGACTGGAATGCGGCCGGTGTGCAGATCAACCGGTTCTGCGCTTCCGGGCTGGAGGCGGTGAATCTCGCGGCGCAGAAGGTGCGTTCGGGCTGGGAGGATCTGGTCGTGGCCGGTGGCGTCGAGTCGATGTCGCGCGTGCCGATGATGTCCGACGGCGGGGCCTGGGCGCTGGATGCCGAGACGAGTCTTGCGACCCACTTCGTGCCGCAGGGCGTGGGCGCCGACCTGATCGCCACGCTGGACGGCTACGACCGCGACACGGTCGATGCCCTCGCGCTGGCTTCGCAGCAGCGCGCTGCCGCTGCGCGCGCGGCAGGCCATTTCACTCGCTCGGTGGTGCCGGTGACGGACCGACTCGGACAGGTGATCCTCGCCGAGGACGAGTTCATCAAGCCGGCGACGACCCGCGAGGCGCTGGCCAAACTCAAGCCCTCGTTCGAGGCCATGGGCGGGCTGGGCTTCGATGAATTGGTCAAGCGCCGCTATCCGCAGGTGGAACGGGTGCGGCATGTGCATACCCCCGGCAATTCGTCCGGCATCGTCGATGGCGCCGCACTGGTGCTGATCGGCAACGAAGCGGCGGCGAAGGCGAACGGGCTGACGCCGCGCGCCCGCATCGTCGCCACCGCGTTGGCGGGCGACGATCCGATGATCATGCTCACCGCGCCAGCGTTGACGGCCCGCAAGGCGCTGGACCGCGCCGGACTGAGTGTTGAGGACATCGACCTCTTCGAGGTGAACGAGGCTTTTGCTGCAGTGGTGCTGCGCTTCATGCGCGCGATGGACGTGCCGCACGAGAAGGTGAACGTGAATGGCGGCGCGATTGCGTTGGGCCACCCGCTTGGCGCCACCGGCGCGATGTTGGTCGGCACGCTGCTCGACGAGCTGGAGCGCCGCAACCTGCGCCGTGGCCTGGTCACGCTGTGCGTGGGCGGCGGAATGGGTATCGCCACGATCATCGAACGGGTGTGAGCATGACGAATCTGCAGAGTTTCCGGATCGAGCGCGGCGAAGACGGTATCACCGTAGTCACCATCGACATGCCGGGGCAGGGCGCGAACACGATGAACGCCCGCTTCCAGGCGGACTTCATCGAACTCGTCGCACAGCTCGAAGCCGGGCGCGAGACGACCACCGGCATCATCCTGACCTCGGCGAAGAAGACCTTCTTTGCCGGCGGCGACCTTGAAGAGCTGATCGGCTACCGGCGCGACGACGCGCCGCGGGTGTTCGCAGCGGTTGAAGCGTTGAAGCACGCGATGCGCCGGCTCGAACGTCTCGGCCGGCCGGTGGTGGCGGCGATCAACGGTGCCGCGCTGGGCGGTGGCTGGGAGTTGGCGCTTTGCGCGCATCAGCGCATCTGCACGGACGACGCGCGGATCGAGCTGGGCCTGCCCGAAGTCACGCTGGGTTTGCTGCCCGGTGCCGGCGGCGTGGTGCGCATGGTGCGGCTGCTTGGCCTGCAGCGGGCAGCGCCCTACCTGCTGGAGGGGCAACGCTTCCGCCCGGCGGATGCGCTCGCGGCTGGGCTGGTGCAGCGTCTGGTGCCGGCCGGCGAGGATTTGGTCGCGGCGGCGCGCGCCCTGATCGCCGAGTCGCCCGTTGCGCAGCAGCCTTGGGACACGGAGGGCTTCCGCATCCCCGGCGGCGGGCCGGAGAACCCGAAGACCGCGCAGATGATTTCGGTGGCGCCTGCCGCACTGCGGGCGAAGACACGCGGCTGCTATCCGGCGCCCGAAGCGGTGCTGGCGGCGGCGGTGGATTCGACTCGGGTCGATGTCGATACCGCGTTGCGCATCGAAACCCGCTACTTCGTCGAGCTGGCGACCGGCCAGATCGCCAAGAACATGATCGGCACCCTGTGGTTCGGGCTGAATGAGATCAAGCGCGGCGCGCGCCGGCCGCAGGGCGTGCCCGCGTGGCAGGCGAAGAGAGTGGGCGTGCTCGGCGCGGGCATGATGGGCGCCGGCATCGCGTGGGCGGCGGCAAGTCGCGGCATAGCCACCGTGCTGCGCGATGTCACGCTCGATCGCGCCGAGAAGGGCAAGGACTACTCGCGCAAGTTGCTCGACAAACGCCTCGCGCGCGGCGCCACGACGCCGGAGAAACGCGACGCGACGCTGGCACGCATCACGCCTGCAGCCGACGTCGCTGCGCTGGACGGCTGCGACCTGATCATCGAGGCGGTGTTCGAGCAACGCGCCCTGAAGAACACCGTAACCCGCGAAGCCGAGCCGATGCTCGCGCCCGGCGGCGTGTTTGCATCGAACACCTCAACCCTGCCGATCACCGGGCTGGCCGAGGCCTCGGCCGACCCGGCGCGTTTCATCGGCCTGCATTTCTTCTCGCCCGTCGACAAGATGCAGCTGGTCGAGATCATCAAGGGCGCGCGCACCTCGCCCGAGACGCTCGCGAAGGCCTACGACTTCGTGCAGCAGATCGGCAAGACACCGATCGTGGTGAACGACTCGCGCGGCTTCTTCACCAGTCGCGTGTTCGGCACCTTCACCAACGAGGGCGCGGCACTGCTCGCCGATGGCGTGCCGGCGGCAGTGATCGAGAACCTTGCGCAGCAGGCGGGCATGCCGGTCGGGCCGCTGGCGGTGATGGACGAAGTGACGCTGTCGCTGATCCTCGCCGTCGCGGATCAGGCCGCACGCGATTGTGCCGAGGCGGGCTTGCCTTACACGCCACCCTCGGGGCTGGACGTGGTGCGGCGCTTGGCCGAAGCAGGCCGCAGCGGCCGCAGCGCGGGAGCGGGCTTCTACGACTACCCCGTCGATCAGCCCAAGGCGCTGTGGCCGGGGCTGGGCGACACATTCCCGGTGCGGCCCGAGGCGGTGCCGCTGGACGACGTGCGCGACCGCATCCTCTTCATCCAGGCGATCGAATCCGTGCGTTGCCTGGAGGAGGGCGTGCTCGAATCGATCACCGAGGCCAATGTCGGCTCGATCTTCGGTATCGGCTTCCCGGCCTGGACGGGCGGGGTGATCCAGTTCATCAACGCGACCGGCGTGGCAGCCTTCTGCACGCGCGCCGAACAGCTGGCAGCGCGCTACGGCGAACGCTTTGCGCCGCCGGCACTGCTACGCGAAAAGGCTGCCCGTGGCGACGCCTTCCGCTGAACCCGCTACGCCGCGCAAGCCGGGCCGCCCGAAGGCGCCACCGGGGCCGGACAACGGCCGCACCCGCATCGTGCGCTCGGCGGCGCGGCTGTTCCGCGAGAAGGGCTTCCGTGCGGCGACTGTGCGCGAGCTGGCCGAGGCCGCGGGCATGCAGTCCGGCAGCCTGTTCTACTTCTTCCGCAACAAGGAGGAGATCCTCGTCGCGGTGATGGAGGAGGGCATGGCCGATGTGCATGCTGCGGTGTCGGCGGCGCAGGCGAGCGGTGGCCCGGTCGCGGCCTTCCGGCAGATGGCGCAGCGGCATCTGGAGGGCATCCTCGACCGCGATGCCGATCACATGACGGTGATGCTCTACGAGACCCGCGCGCTGCCTTCGGCCGCCGAGCGCCATGTGCGGCAGCTGCGTCGCGATTACGAGGCGATGTGGGAGGCGCAGATCGACGCGCTGATCGCCGCTGGCTGCTGGCGTAGCACTGACTCGCCGCGCCTTTCGCGCATGGCCCTGATGGGCGCGATGAACTGGGCGGTGCAATGGTTCCGCCCCGACCGCGGCGACACCATCGACGCGCTGGTCGACACGCTGGCACAACTGTTCCTGAAGGAGTCCGAATGAACCCGAGTACCGGGCCGCTGGCCGGCGTGCGCGTCATCGAGATCGGCGGCATCGGCCCTGCGCCGTTCTGCGGCATGTTGCTGGCAGACATGGGGGCCGACGTGGCGCTGCTCGAACGCAGCGGTGGCACTTTGGCGCGCCAGCTCTTCGGCGGTGGGCGCGAGACGGTGGCCAACCGCGGCAAGCGCTCGCTGGGCATCGACCTGAAGGCGCCGGGCGCGGCCGAGGTGGTGCTCAGGTTGCTGGAGCAGGCCAATGTGCTGATCGAAGGCTTCCGCCCTGGCGTGATGGAGCGGCTCGGGCTGGGCCCGGACGTCTGCGCGGCTCGCAATCCGAGGTTGATCTACGCACGGATGACCGGCTGGGGCCAGACCGGCCCGCTGGCGCCGCGCGCCGGGCACGACCTGAACTACGCCGCGCTCTCCGGCGCGCTGGACGCCGGCCGCTGGCACGGCGGCGCGCCCTGGGCGCCGCCTTCGCTGCTGGGTGATATGGGCGGTGGCGGCATGATGCTCGCGTTCGGCATCGCCTGCGCGCTGCTCGAAGCGCGCCACAGCGGCCGCGGGCAGGTGATCGACGCCGCGATGACCGAAGGCGCCGCGCTGCTCGCACATGGTCTCTACAACGTCCATGCCAAGCGCGAGCGCTATCCGGGCATCGAGCACATCCTCGATTCCACCGCGCCGTTCTACGACGTCTATGCCTGCGCGGACGGCAAGTGGCTGTCGGTCGCGCCGCTGGAGCCGCAGTTCTACACGCTGATGCTGCAGGCCCTGGGCCTGGAGGACGACCCGGACTTCCCGGTGCTTGAGCAATACACCGCCGCGCACTGGCCGCGGATGCGCGAGCGGCTGGCCGCGATCTTCGCTGGCCAGCCGAGAGATCATTGGACCGCGATGTTTGCCGATTCGGACGCTTGTATCGCGCCGGTGCTCGACATGGACGAGGCGCCTGAGCACCCGCACTTGCAGGCGCGGGAGGCCTTCATCGAGGTGGCCGGCATCCGCCAGCCGGCGCCCGCGCCGCGCCTCTCGGCCACGCCCGCCTCGGTGCGAAGCGAGCCGCCATTGGCCGGCGAACACACTGTGGAACTGCTGCGCGCGTTCGGGTTCTCCGACGCCGATCTCGACGCGCTACTCGCCGCCCGCGTCATCGAACAACTCCCGGAGAACGCCGCATGATCCCGCTGCAAACCACGCGCTTGCCCTGGATGACCGAGGACATCGCGATGTTCCGCGACGCCGCGCGCCGCTTCATCGAGGGCGAGCTTGCGCCGCACTGCGAGCGCTGGCGTAAGCAGGGTTTTGTCGACCGCGAGGTCTGGCGCAAGGTCGGCGAGATGGGGATGCTGCTGCCGGAACTGGACGAGGAGTGGGGCGGCGCCGGCGGCAACCTCGCCCATCAGCTGGTGATGGTCGAAGAGTTGGGTCGCGCCGAAGTGCCGGTCAGTACCTCGGTGCACACGATCGCCGCGCACTACATCCTCGACTACGGCACCGACGAGCAGAAGCGACGCTGGCTGCCGAAGATGGCGAGCGGCGAACTGCTGGCCGGTATCGCGATGACCGAACCGGATGCCGGCAGCGACCTGCAGGGCATTCGCACGCGGGCGGTGCGCGATGGTGACGACTACGTGATCAACGGCGCCAAGACCTTCATCACCAATGGCGCCACCGCGCACCTGCTGGTGGTTGTCGTGCGCACCAGCGCCGAGAAGGGCGGCAAGGGGCTGTCGCTGATCGTCCTCGAAACTGAGGGGCTGGCGGGTTTCCGCGTCGGCCGCATCCTCGACAAGATCGGTCAGAAGGGTTCGGATACCGCCGAGCTGTTCTTCGACGATGTCCGCGTGCCGGCGGCCAACCTTCTGGGTGGCGCTGAGGGGCAGGCCTTTGCGCAGCTGATGAGCCAGCTGCCCTACGAACGGATGCTGCTCGCGGTGCTGGCGATTGCGGTGATCGAGCGCGCACTCGAATTGACGATCGACTACACCAAGGAACGCAAGGCCTTCGGCCAGACGGTGTTCGATTTCCAGAACACCCGCCACAAGCTCGCCGAATGCGCCACCACGGCGCATGTGATGCGCGTCTTCGTGAATGACTGCATCCAGCGCCTGCTCGACGGCCGGCTCGATGCCACCGCGGCTTACATGGCCAAGAGCTGGTGTTCCGAGCAGCAATGCAAGGTGCTGGATGAGTGCCTGCAGTTCTTCGGTGGCTACGGCTACATGAGCGAGTACCCGATCGCGCGGCTTTGGGCTGACGCCCGGGTACAGAAGATCTACGGCGGCACCAACGAGATCATGAAGGAGCTGATTGCGCGGGCGCTGTAACCGCCCGGCGTTGGACCGGGCGGTTGCTTCAGTCGGCGCGCGGGCGCGGCTGGTCAGCGCGGGGGAGGCGGTATTTCGTCGTACGGATGACCGCATCGGCCGCGGCCGCGACTACCACGACAAAAACCGGCGCGAGGAAAAGTTCGAAGGCCATGATGTCCTCAGCTTTCTGCCCATTGCAGGCTGGGCGGTTGGGGGAGAAGGTTTGCGACGGCGGGAGCCGGGCGTTGCATCGAGACACGGCTCGCTCCCATCGCTTCGATCACCAGCTTTCCGCGACCGGTAACCGGGAAGCTCATGCCGGCGTCGAGAATGTGGTCACCGGGCTGGTCGGGCGTTGTCAGCCACAGGCGGCCGGCCTCGCAGCGCAGCGCCAGTCCTGCGGCGTCGGTGAGTGAGAGCACGCTTCCTGATTCAAGCGACAACTGTGTCTGTGTTAGATTGACTTTCATGACTGGGGGCTCCTGAAACGTCGATTCGGTAGTTCGAAGTCTGCTGTTTCAGGAAAAACCGTGCTCCGATACTTTCTAACTCAGCCATGAGATCAGCTAACAGATCGGCCTTGCCGCCATTGCCACCGCTTGGCGCTTTGCGTGCTTTTGAGGCGGCTGCTCGCCTTGGCAGCCTGACGGCCGCGGCTGAAGAGCTGTCGGTGACGCACGGTGCCGTCAGTCAGCAGGTGAAGACGCTGGAAGAGTGGATTGGCGTCGCGCTGTTCGAACGTAAGGGCCGCGGCGTCGCGCTAACGGCGGCGGGCGCCGCCCTCGCCGAGACCGCCCACGATGCGTTGCTGAGCATCGCAGAGCGCACCGCCGCGCTGCGGCGCCGGACAAACCCGCGTCGCCTCACCGTTACGACCATGCCGTCCTTCGCTGCGCGGTGGCTGTCTCCACGCATCGGTCGCTTCCTTGAACGAGAGCTCAATATCGAGCTGAACATTCGCTCGTCGGAAGCCTTGGTGGATCTGCTGGCCGAAGGCGTTGATGTGGCGATCCGCTTCGGCGGCGGGCGCTACCCGGGGCTCTTGAGCGAGTTTCTGATGGCTGACGAGTTGCTCGTCGCTGTGAGTCCGGGCTTTCGCGGTGGCGACTTGCCCCGCGCGCCGGCCGATCTGCGCGATGTTCAGCTATTGCATGGCCACGGGGAGGATTGGCCCGACTGGTTTGCGGCGGAGGGGCTGAGTTTGTCGGCACGCCCGAAGATGCTGTCCTACAACGACTCCAGCCTCGCGCTGCAAGCTGCCGTTGAGGGCGCCGGCGTGGTGCTGACGCGGCGCAGCCTCGCAATCACCGATTTTGCCGCTGGTCGTTTGGTTCAGCTGTTCGACCGCGTGCGCCCCTTGCCATCGAGCTATTGGATCGTCACGACGCCGGCCTCGTCCGAACTGCCCTTGGTGCAGCGGTTTCGGGCCTGGCTGCTCGAAGAGGTGCGGCGGCCGCTCTGAGGCTTTCGCGGCGGGGCTTCAGACGTCCGGTTTGGAGGGGCGGGCCGGATGCGCTATCATCTCTTTTTACCAGCATCCCGTTTCGCCATGACCAAGTACGTCTTCGTCACCGGCGGCGTGGTGTCCTCGCTAGGCAAGGGCATTGCAGCTGCTTCGCTGGGGGCCATCCTCGAATCCCGCGGCCTCCGGGTTACCCACCTCAAGCTCGATCCCTACATCAACGTCGATCCAGGCACGATGAGCCCGTTCCAACACGGGGAAGTTTTCGTGACCGAGGATGGCGCTGAGACCGATCTCGACCTCGGGCATTACGAGCGCTTCACCAGCGCGAAGATGTCCAAGCGCAACAACTTCACGACCGGCCAGATCTACGACGCCGTGATCAAGAAGGAACGCCGCGGCGAGTATCTGGGCAAGACCGTTCAGGTCATCCCGCACATCACTGACGAGATCAAGCGCTACGTCAAGCGCGGCGCTGAAGGCGCCGACGTGGCGATCATCGAAGTCGGCGGTACCGTCGGTGACATCGAGTCGCTCCCCTTTCTCGAAGCCATCCGCCAGATGGGCATCGAAGAAGGCCGCAACAACACCTGCTTCATGCATCTGACGCTGCTGCCGTACATTGCGACGGCCGGTGAGCTGAAGACCAAGCCGACCCAGCATTCCGTCAAGGAGTTGCGCGAGATCGGCATCCAGCCGGACGTGCTGTTGTGCCGTTCTGACCGTGAAATCCCGGTCGACGAGCGCCGCAAGATCGCGCTGTTCTGCAACGTGATGCCGGAAGCGGTCATCGAAGTGCTGGACGCCGATTCGATCTACAAGATCCCGGCGATGCTGCACAACCAGATGCTCGACGAGATCGTCTGCCACAAGCTCGCCATCCTTGCGCGCGCTGCAGATCTGTCGCTGTGGGACAAGCTCGTGTTCGCACGTGACAACCCCGAGCATTCGGTCAACGTGGCCTTCGTCGGCAAGTACGTCGATCTGACCGAGTCCTACAAGTCGCTCACCGAGGCGCTGTCGCATGCCGGCATGCACACGCTGAGCAAGGTGAACATCCACTACATCGACTCCGAGCAGATCGAGAAGGATGGCACCGGCGTGCTGTCCGGCATGGATGCGATCCTCGTGCCGGGTGGCTTTGGCCGCCGCGGCACCGAGGGCAAGATCGCCGCGATCCGCTTTGCGCGCGAGAACAAGGTGCCCTATCTGGGGATCTGCCTCGGCATGCAGCTTGCCGTCGTTGAGTTCGCTCGCGACGTGGCCGGCATGGCGGGCGCCCACTCGACCGAGTTCGACAAGAACTCGCCGTATCCGGTGATCGGCCTGATCACCGAGTGGCAGGACCGCACCGGCAAGGTCGAAAAGCGCGACGAAAATTCCGACCTCGGCGGCACGATGCGGCTGGGCGGTCAGACCTGTCTGCTCGGCGAAGGCACGCTGGCACGCGAGATCTACGGCAAACCGGAAGTCGTCGAGCGTCACCGCCATCGCTACGAGGTCAACAACACCCTGTTGTCGAAGCTGGAAGAAGCGGGTCTCCGTGTATCCGGTCGCGCGCCTGGTACCGACCTGTGTGAGATGATCGAACTGCCGGATCACCCGTGGTTCGTGGGCGTGCAGTTCCATCCGGAATTCACTTCCAACCCGCGCCAGGGGCATCCGCTCTTCACCGCTTACGTACGCGCCGCCTTGGCGCAAGCGGCCAAGCGGTAAGCCGAAAATCACATGGCCGGCTTCAAGCCGGCCATTTTTTCGCCCACTGCCATGGCAGATGCATGCGCAGCGGGTAGCGAGGAAACAACGATGAATCTTTGCGGTTTTGAAGTCGGTCTCGACAAGCCCTTCTTCCTGATGGCCGGCCCGTGCGTGATCGAATCCCGCCAGATGGCGCTCGACACCGCGGCCGAGCTCAAGAGCATCACCGCCGATCTGGGCATTCCGTTCATCTACAAGTCGTCTTTCGACAAGGCCAACCGTAGCTCGGGCAATAGCTTCCGCGGCCTGGGCATGATGAAGGGTCTTGAGATCCTCGCCGAAGTGCGTGAAACGGTGAAGGTGCCAGTCGTCACCGATGTGCATACCGAGCAGGAAGCCCCGATCGTCGCGCAATACGTCGATGTGCTGCAGACGCCAGCTTTCCTGTGCCGTCAGACCGACTTCATCCGCGCCGTTGCGGCGACGGGTAAGCCGGTAAACATCAAGAAGGGCCAGTTCCTTGCCCCCGGCGACATGAAGAACGTCGTCGCAAAGGCCAAGGAAGCCGCCGGTGGCGCAGACACGATTCTCGTCTGCGAGCGCGGTGCCTCGTTCGGTTACAACAACCTGGTTTCCGATATGCGTTCGCTCGCGATCATGCGCGAAACGAACTGCCCGGTTGTGTTTGACGCAACGCACTCGGTCCAATTGCCGGGCGGGCAAGGCGACAAGAGCGGCGGCCAGCGGGAACATGTGCCGGTGCTGGCGCGTGCTGCTGTTGCAACCGGAATTTCGGGCCTGTTCATGGAAACCCATCCGGATCCGGCCAAGGCGCTGTCCGATGGCCCGAACGCCTGGCCGCTGCAGAAGATGCGTGCGCTACTGGCGACGCTCAAGGAAATCGATCAGCTGGTGAAGCGTCACGGCTTCATCGAAACGACACTGTGATCACGCACGTCGTCCTGCTGAAGCTCAGGCCGGGGGTAGCGGTCGATTCCACCGCTGCCCGCGAAGCCCATGCGGCCATGAGCGCGCTGCCGACCAAGGTGCCGCAGATCCGCACATGGCAGTGTGGGTTCAATACCACGCCGGACGTGTGCGGTTGGGACTACGTGCTGGTCTCCGGCTTCGACAGTCGTGAAGCGCTGGAAGCCTATTTTGTGCATCCAGAGCATCTGAAGGTGGTCGCGCTGTGGGAGCCGATTTCGGACCTGGCTTTCGGCGATCTCGAAAGCTGAAGTCTGCGCACGGTCAAAGCGCCGACATACTCGGCAGCTTAAAATTAAAAAGTTTCATCGGTCATGCGCGTCCGGGACACTCCCCCGTCAGCGGGCGCCGCACCGCCGGTTTTCCGGCGGGTGAGAGGGATGCCGCCCCCATAGGCGGCACAGTCTTGATAGAGAAAAGGGAAAAACCATGAGTGCTATCGTTGATGTAGTCGCCCGCGAGATCCTTGATTCGCGCGGCAACCCCACGGTTGAAGCGGATGTGCTGCTCGAATCTGGCGTGATGGGCCGCGCAGCGGTGCCGTCGGGCGCCTCCACCGGTTCGCGCGAAGCGATCGAACTGCGCGACGGCGACGCCGCTCGCTACCTGGGCAAGGGCGTCCAGAAGGCTGTCGACAACATCAACACCGAGATCTGCGAAGCGCTCGTGGGCCTCGACGCCGAAGAGCAGGCTTTCATCGACAAGACGATGATCGACCTCGACGGCACCGAGAACAAGTCGCGCCTGGGCGCGAACGCGCTGCTGGCCGTGTCGATGGCCGTTGCCCGTGCTGCTGCTGAAGAAGCCGGCCTGCCGCTGTATCGCTACTTCGGTGGTTCGGGCGGTATGAGCCTGCCGGTGCCGATGATGAACGTCATCAACGGCGGCGCCCACGCCAACAACAGCCTGGACTTCCAAGAGTGCATGATCCTGCCGATCGGCGCGCCGACCTTCAAGGAAGCGCTGCGCTACGGTGCTGAGGTGTTCCACAACCTCAAGAAGATCCTGGACAAGAAGGGCTACCCGACCTCGGTTGGCGACGAAGGTGGCTTCGCCCCGAACGTCTCTGGTGCTGTCGAAGCGCTGGAACTGATCGTTGAAGCGATCGAGAAGGCCGGCTACGTGGTTGGCAAGGACATCGTCCTGGGCCTGGACTGCGCCGCTTCCGAGTACTTCAAGAACGGCAAGTACGAGATGGAAGGCGAGAAGCTGTCGCTGACCCCGGCTCAGAACGTTGATTTCCTTGCTGGCCTGGTCGACAAGTTCCCGATCATCTCGATCGAAGACGGCATGGCCGAAGGCGACTGGGAAGGCTGGAAGCTGCTGACCGACCGCTTGGGCAAGAAGGTTCAGCTGGTGGGCGACGACCTGTTCGTCACCAACACCAAGATCCTGAAGGAAGGCATCGACAAGGGCATCTGCAACTCGATCCTGATCAAGGTGAACCAGATCGGTACCCTGACCGAGACCTTCGCTGCCGTCGAAATGGCCAAGCGCGCCGGCTACACCGCCGTGATCTCGCACCGTTCGGGCGAAACCGAAGATTCGACCATCGCTGACATCGCTGTCGGCCTGAACGCTGGCCAGATCAAGACCGGTTCGCTGTCGCGTTCGGATCGTATCGCCAAGTACAACCAGATCCTCCGCATCGAAGAAGATCTGGGCGATGTCGCGTTCTACCCGGGTCTGTCGGCGTTCTACAACCTGCGTAATCGCTGATCGACTGCCGGCGCAAGCCGGTTGCCGAATCACTGGAAAGGGCCGCTGAGCGGCCCTTTCTCTTTGATATTCCGATAGAATTCGCGCGTTTTCAGCTTCTAATGACGATCGGTTCCACATGAAGTGGCCAGCCCTGATTCTTGTCGCACTGCTCGGTGTGTTGCAGTACCCGTTGTGGTTCGGCAAAGGGGGGTGGACCCGCGTCAGAGAGCTTGACCAGCAGGTGCAGGCGCAACGCGAGAGCAATGCCAAGCTTGAGGCGCGCAATGCGGGCCTTGAGGCCGAGGTACGGGATCTGAAAACCGGCTACGAAGCGATCGAGGAGCGTGCCCGCTACGACCTCGGGCTTGTGAAGCCGAACGAGACCTACGTCCAGTTGCCGCAACAGAAATGACAAGGGCCGCATCGCGGCCCTTCTGTTTTGTCAGGCTTCGCCTGGTTTTGCGCGCTTCCAAAGCACGTCGCTGCCACCTGCGCAACGGTTCAGATGGCGCCCCAGCACGAAGAGTAAATCCGAGAGCCGGTTCAGATACTGACGCACCGGCGGGTGAATGCTCTCCTGGTGGGCAAGTGTGACGATTGCGCGCTCGGCACGTCGTGCAACGGTACGAGCGAGATGCGCCAACGAGGCAGCGCGGGAGCCGCCGGGCAGGATGAACTCCTTGAGTGGCGGAAGCGATGCGTTGTAGTGGGCGAGGGCGTCGTCCAGCCGCAGCACATGTGCTTCAGTGACCATCGTATAGCCGGGGATGCAAACTTCTCCGCCAAGGTCGAACAGGTCGTGCTGGACGTGATCCAGCAAGGTTCTGACGTCGTCCGGAAGTGTCTCGGCCAGCAGCACGCCAAGCAGCGAGTTCAGTTCGTCTACTTCGCCAAGCGCGTGAATGCGCGGGCAATCCTTGGCGACGCGACTGCCGTCTCCAAGGCCAGTAGTGCCATCGTCACCAGTGCGGGTGGCAATGCGCGAAAGGCGATGTCCCATCAAAATCCCCCAGTCAATCGAGCGCAATTATAGGCGCTCGCCGGCCCAAGGGGATTCTGATGAGTAGGCGGGCGTTCGGCGCAGGGCGCCCCGCCCGCGATCGTCCGCGCTTAGTGCGAGTGGAACGTACGGTTGATCACGTCGAGCTGCTGCTCGCGCGTGAGTTTGGTGAAGTTCACCGCATACCCGGACACGCGGATCGTCAGCTGCGGGTACTTTTCCGGATTCTCCATGGCGTCGATCAGCATGTCGCGGTTGAGCACGTTGATGTTGACGTGGAAGCCTTCGCAGCCGAAGTAGGCGTCCAGCATTCCGACGAGGTTTTGTACTTGTTCGGTCGAGGCCATGTCTGTCTCCAGAAAACGAGATTGATCAGTGCTGCCTTCATCCTTGTTAGCAGCAGGGCTATTGTGATGCGTGAAACGACGTTTCGCAATAAGAAATTGAATTCCATTGATTGAAATCAGAAATGGGGAACCCAAGGTGTCTAGCCTAGGCAATAGAGCACATAGATTCGTCCGACCGGAGCATGGCGGCTCTAAGGATCGGCGCGCAGGGCTGCGCTGATAGATCAAACCGGTGGGCAGGCTGGTTTCACAGATGCGGCGCGAGGCGCACGGGATGCCGGAGCCTGCGCGTTAAGCGTTCACTGCAGGCTGCGACGGGAGGGTATCGCGTTCGCGGATAGGGGGATTACTGCTGGTGGAGCGCCGTCGAACCGTAGGCGAGCCAGTGCGAGAGTGCATTCGACAGTGTATTGGTCTGCCGTTCTCGACCAATACGAAAGTTAGGTAAGCAAGCGCTGGCTCGTCCATGCCAATTTTCGAGGCACGCTTGCGCGTTCTCTATCAACTTTTGGGGGCCAATGTATTGGTCCCTCGTGGCAACGATGTGTCCGCGCGATACTCAGGCGCAGGCGCGGAAGGCTACTTCCAAAGCTTAGGAGCCGGAATGGGACCGTTCTAGGCCAGACGGGAGCGTCGCCAGACGGCCTCGACGTAAGCAACGGCGTCGGGCGCTGTACCACTGCGCTGCGCTTGCCAGATCGTTTCGCCGAGGCATTCGAGCACGTCGTGCAACGCTGCATGGCGGTCGCCCCGCACCGCGAGGCAGGCGTCGTAGGCGGCACGCAGCCCTGGCGGTTGATCGATCGACAGTTGCTCGTGAATCGCCAGGTGAAGCGACAGGTGCAGAAACGGGTTGATCTGCCCGTCCTCGGGCGAGAAGTCCTTTTCCGCGCTCTCTGGGTCGTCAAGCAGCGCGTGGTATTCCGGGTGCTGCTCGATCAGTTCGGCGGCGACCTGTTCCAGTGGCGCGAGCACGGTGCGCTGGCGATGCTTCTGCCAGGCGTCGATGAAGAAACGGCGCGCTTGGTCGCGTGATGGATTGAACACGGTGTTGGCTCTCTGAAAAGTGGGGGCGACGCGGTAAGGACTGATTCAGTCGGTCTTGTCCCGATACTCACATAGATCACGAACGATGCACTGGCCGCACAAGGGTTTGCGCGCGGTGCACACATAGCGGCCATGGAGAATCAGCCAGTGATGCGCATCCAGTAGAAAGTCCTTGGGTACCCGCCGGAGCAGGGCTTTCTCGACCTCCAGCACATCTTTGCCGGGTGCCAGGCCCATCCGGTTTGCGACACGGAAAATGTGCGTATCCACCGCCATGGTTGGCTGGCGGAACAAGGTGTTGAGCACCACGTTGGCGGTTTTCCGGCCGACGCCGGGTAGCGCCTCAAGCGCATCCCGGTCAGCCGGCACTTCGCCGGCATGTCGCTCGAGCAGGATGCGCGAGAGCATCGCGACGTTCTTCGCCTTGTTGCGGTAAAGGCCGATCGTCTTGATGTGCTCCGCGATGCCCGCTTCGCCAAGCGTTGCCATGGTGGCCGCATCGGGCGCAACCGGGAACAGGCGGCGCGTGGCGAGGTTGACGCCCTTGTCGGTGGATTGCGCCGAGAGGACGACGGCTACAAGTAACTGGAAGCCGTTGCCGTATTCGAGTTCGGTTGTCGGCGTCGGGTTGGCCGCTTGCCAGCGCTGAAACGCCTCGGCGACCGCGGCGCGCGGCATCAACTTGGGCATTGCTCAGGCGGAGGCGGGCTCTGCAGCCGGGCGGGCCTGGGCAGCGCGCTTGGCCGCGCGCGCGTCCAGCCAGCTCTTGCCTGCGATCAGACAGGCGAGCGAGATGAAGGCGCCCGGTGGCAGGATCGCAACGAGGAATCCGGGATAAGCCTCGGGCAGCACGCGCAGAGGTTGGGCCGACGGGATGATCATGTCGATGCCGTTGAACAGATGGCCCGTGCCGATCAGTTCACGCATGCCTCCCAGCAGTGCGAGCAACCAAACAAGGCCCGCGCCCATCGCAAAGCCATCAACCGCAGAGGACAACGGCCCGTTCTTGGCAGCAAACGCCTCGACGCGCGCAAGAACGATGCAGTTGGTGACGATCAGCGGTACGAAGATGCCGAGCACCAGATAGAGACTGTGGAGATAGGCGTTGAAAGCGAGGTCGAGCACCGTGACCAGCGCCGCGATGATCAGGATGAACACCGGGATGCGGATCTCGTAGGGGATCAGATTGCGCAGCGCCGCGACGACGGCTCCGGATATGGCCATCACGACCGCAGTAGCCAGCCCGAGGCTGATGCCGTTGATCAGATTGGTGGACACCGCGAGGATCGGGCACAGGCCGAGCAGTTGAACGAGGCCGGTGTTGCTCTTCCAGATACCGGCGTGGGCAATTTCGCGAAGATGCTGCAGGTTCATTGGGTTTGCCTCACTGGAACAGGGCGTCACGGTGCGCTGCCGCGTAGGCTGCGACGCGGCCGACCGCGCGGGTAACCGCACGTGCGCTGATTGTTGCGCCGGTGTTGTAATCGAAGGCGCCGCCGTCCTTCTTCACCGTCCATGCCGCGGGTGGCAAATCGCGTGCAGGACGCTCGAACTGGCTGATCCACGGATGCGCCTTGTTCTTGTCCTTGCGCGGATCGATGTAGTCGCCCAAGCCCGGTGTTTCGCGGTGCTGCGTGACGCGGGCGCCGAGTACCTGGCCGTCGGCGGCGACCGCCACGATCAGTTCGACGCGCCCAGCGTAGCCATCTGGCGCCACCGCTTCCATCACCAGGGCGGCCGGTTGGCCTGCGCGTCGTGCACGCCATACCTGGCCGCCTTGATCGAGGCCGAGCTCCGGCGTAGGCGGCAGGCTGATCACGTCGTCGAGCAGCGCATTGTCATACCCGCTGCGTGGCAGGATCTGGTCGATCAGTAACAGCTTTTCAGCTTTCGCACTGCGCGCGATCGGGTCGCGCGTAAGCAGGTAGCCACCTGCCATGAAGGCGGTGAAGACCAAGGTAAACACCAGCATCGCCAGAGCGGTGCGAAGGGATAGGCCGCCGGCCGTCGGTTCGTTCATGGCGTCGGATCAGTTCTTGGTTTTGTGGCCGAACACGGGTGGCTGGGTCTTCATGTCGATCAGCGGCACACACAGGTTCATCAGCAAGGTCGCGAACGCAACACCGTCGGGGAACGCTCCGAAGTGCCGGATGATCCATGTGATCAAGGCAGCACCCGCGGCGTAAATCAGCTTGCCGCGCGGCGTGGTGGCGCCTGAAACCGGATCGGTCAGGATAAAGAAGGCGCCAAGCATCGCGGCACCCGAGAACAGCGAGAAGACAGGGCCGGGATAGCTTTGTGGCGCTGCGATCGAGGCGATTGTCGCCAGTGCCGCGAGGCTGCCGAGGTACGCGACCGGGATGTGCCAGGTGATGATCCGACGTGCGAGCAGGTAGAGCCCGCCGATCAAGAAGGCGACGGCGATCCACTCCCAACCATGGCCAGCGAAAAGGCCAAATCCCTCGCCTTGCAGCAGTGCATTCACGCTGCTGCCTTCGGCGCGCAGGCCCGTGCGCAGTGCATCGAGCGGGGTGGCGGCGGTGATGGCGTCGACAGCCCGCGCGCCACCAAAGATCAGGTCCAGCTGCGCGGATGCGTCCAAGCGGCCGGCGCCGGGCCACTGTGACATCAGCGCGGGGAAGGCAACGATCATCACCGCATACGCAACCATCGCCGGGTTGAACGGGTTCTGCCCCAGGCCGCCGTAGAGGTGTTTGGCAACCACAATGGCGAATGCCGTGCCGGCGACGACCAGCCACCAGGGGCCGATGGAAGGGAAGGCCAACGCGATCAACCACGCGGTGACGACGGCCGAAAGGTCTGCCAGTGAGCGACCGATCGGGCGCCCGCGCAGCTTGAGGAAACCCGCCTCAAACGCAATTGCCGCCACGGTGGCGAGCGCGATCTGAACCAGGATCCCCACGCCGAAAAACCAGGCATAGACCGCGACCGCTGGGATCAGCGCAAGCAGCACTTCGGCCATCACGCGAGTAACGCTGGTGGGCTTGCGCAGGTAGGGTGAATTGAGAGACATCGTGGTCGTCAGCCTTCAGCGGGCGCTTTGTTCGGTGGGCTGCGCTGCAGCGTCGCCGTCCGCAGGCGCAAGGGCGGCGCGGCGCGCATCCGCTTCGGCGACCTGCGCCTGTTGATCGGGGGTCAGCGCTTCGGTGTTTTGCGGAGCGATGGCCTCGCGCTGTGCTTTGGCGCGCGCCATCGCGGCGGCGATCAGCGCTTTCTTGGAGTCTTCGGCGCTGTCCGAACCGGTGACCGGCGTGGCAGCCGCTGCCGTGTCGGTCGCTGGAGTGCTCACAGCGGCGCGACCGGCCGCCGTTTTGGCTGCGAGCTTTTCGGCCTTCTCGCGTTTTTCGCGCTCGATTCGTTCGTTGCGGAACTCGAAGCGGTCGCGCGCCACATCGGCCGCATCCTTCTGCCGTTCGCGCGCCCAGATCTCGCTCTTGGAGAACCGGTAATAATCGACCAGCGGGATGTGCGACGGGCAGACGTAGGCGCAGCAGCCGCACTCGATGCAGTCGAACAAGTGGTATTCCTGCGCCTTGCCGAAGTTCTTCGCACGCGAATGCCAGTACAGCTCGAACGGCTGCAGATCAGCCGGGCAGGCGCGCGCGCACTCGCCGCAGCGGATGCAGGCCATCTCGGGCGCCGGGGCCGGGAACAACTCGGGGCTGCCGACCAGGATGCAGTTGGTCGCCTTGACGACTGGCACATCGTAAGCCGGCATGCGGAAGCCCATCATCGGGCCGCCCATGATGAAACGGTCGGTACCGGGCTTGACGCCGGCCAGTGCGGCGACATGGTCCATCGGCGTGCCGAACAGCACTTCGTAGTTGCCGGGGCGTTCGACGTTGCCAGCGACGGTCACAATGCGCGAAACCAGCGGACGACCGCGATCGAAGACATCCGCAATCGCATACGCGGTACCGGTGTTGAAACACTGCACGCCGTAGTCGGTCGAGCGGCGGCCGTGGGGTACTTCGATACCGGTGAGCACGCGGATCAGTTGCTTGGCGCCGCCAGCCGGGTAGCGGGTCGGAATGGCAACGACTTCCATCGTGCCTGCGCCGCGCGCACTGACGGCCTGCTGCATGGCGGCAACGGCTTCCGGCTTGTTGTCCTCGATGCCGATCAATACGCGACGGGCCTGCAGCAGCTCCTGCATGATCTCGGCACCACGGACGATCTGGTCGGCGCGTTCGCGCATCAGCAGATCGTCGCAGGTGATGAAGGGCTCGCACTCGGCGCCATTGATAACCAGCGTGTCGGTGCCGCCCTTGGCGGGTTTCAGCTTCAGATGGCTGGGGAATACCGCGCCACCCAGGCCGACGACACCCGCGTCGCGCAATTCGTCGCGGACCTCGTCGGCGCCCATTGCGCGAAGCGATATCGGTTCGCAATCAATCCAGCGATCCTCTCCATCCGGCTCGATGACGACGCTCAGCGTGGAGAGACCGGAGGTGTGCGCCATGACGCGCGGTTCGACAGCCACGACGCGCCCGGACGTAGGGGCGTGGACCGCGCTGGAAACGTTACCGTCCGCAGCACCGATGCGCTGGCCTTTCAATACGACGTCGCCCGGTGCGACCAGCGGATGCGGTGTGCCGCCGACGTGCTGATGCAGAGGAACGATCAGTTGCGCCGGAAGCGGCACAGCCTTGATGGGCTCGCGCGTCGAGTCGGCCTTGTTTGTGGCCGGCTTGACGCCGCCGTTGAACTTGAAGAGTTTGCGCAGCATCAGGCGGCTGTCCTGATCGGAATCACGGGGTAGTGCCACTTCCAGGTATCGACGGTTTCACCAACCGGTTCCATCGTGATGCAATCGACTGGGCAGGGCGCCAGACAGAGTTCGCAACCGGTGCAGAGTGGGTCGATCACCGTGTGCATCTGCTTCGCGGCGCCGGCGATGGCGTCGACCGGGCAGGCCTGGATGCAGAGCGTGCAGCCGATGCAGGTGTTCTCATCGATCACAGCGACGGACTTGGGTTTCTCGACACCGTTCTCTGCATTGAGCGGCTTGAACTCGCGGCCCAGCAGGTCAGCGAGTTTGCGGATACCTTCCTCGCCGCCGGGTGGGCATTGGTTGATATCGGCTTCGCCGCCGGCAATCGCGGTAGCGTAAGGCTTGCAACCAGGGAAGCCGCACTGGCCGCATTGCGTTTGCGGCAGGATGGCGTCGATCTTGTCGACCAGCGGGTCACCCTCGACCCGGAATTTGACCGCGGCAAAACCCAGCGCCGCGCCAATGACGATGGCCAGACCGGCCATCACGAGAAGTGCGCTCAGCATCGTGGTGTCGGTTTCACTTGAAGCGGTCGAGGCTGGCGAAGCCCATGAAGGCAAGGCTCATCAACCCGGCGGTGATCAGCGCGATCGGCGTGCCGCGGAAATGCAGTGGCACATCAGCGCCGTCGATCCGTTCGCGTATTGCCGCGAACAGGATCAGGGCGAGCGAGAAGCCTGCGGCGCTACCAAACCCGAACAGCAGGGCTTCCATGAAGTTGTGCTTCAGTGCCACAGAAAGCAACGGAATGCCGAGCACCGCGCAGTTGGTGGTGATCAGGGGCAGATAGATGCCCAAGACCTGATGCAGCACCGGGCTGGTTTTCTGGATCACCAGTTCGGTCAGTTGCACGATTGCCGCGATCACGACGATGAAGGCCAGCGTGCGCAGATAGCCCAGATCGAACGGCGTCAGCAGCAAGTGGTCGATCAGGTAGCTTGATCCACAGCCCAGCGTAAGCACGAACGTGGTCGCCATGCCCATGCCCAGCGCAGTGTCGAGCTTCTTTGAAACCCCCATGAACGGGCACAGGCCGAGGATCCGGACAAACACGACGTTGTTGACCAGAACCGCGCCAAGCAGCAGGAAGATGTAGTGCGCCATGGGCTAGAAGGGGGTGGGTGTAACCGCGGGATTATCGCTGCAACGCAATGCGATCCTCAAGCCGCGGACCGAAACTGACGCGCGCTTGTCACGCGTCAACCGATCCGCAGCAATAACACCGGTGTCAGCGGGTGAACTCGCTCGTGGCGCGGATGGCCTCGGCAACCATGCCTGGGCCCTTGTAGATGAGCCCAGTGTAGATCTGTACGAGCTCGGCACCGGCCTGGAGCTTTTCGAGCGCGTCGGCTCCAGAGAACACGCCACCCACGGCAATGATTGGCAGTTCGCCTGCGAGCTGCCGGACCAGTTGTGCGACGACTTCAGTCGAGCGCTGACGAAGCGGAGCGCCGGACAAGCCACCCGTTTCCTGCGCGTGCGGCAGGCCGGCCACCGCATCGCGCGCCAGTGTCGTGTTGGTGGCAATGACTGCGTCGATGCGATGGCGGCGCAGTGCGTCGGCCATTTCGCCCAACTGTTCGCTCTCAACATCGGGCGCAATCTTCAGCGCGAGCGGCACGTAGCGGCCGTGCTCATCCGCCAGTCGAGCCTGGCGGGCTTTCAGCGCGGCGAGCAGGGCATCGAGTTCCGAAGCGCCCTGCAGCTGGCGCAGGTTCTTTGTGTTGGGCGACGAAATGTTGACGGTGACGTAACTGGCGTGCGGATACACCTTGTCGAGGCAGGCGAGGTAGTCGTCCGCGGCCTTTTCGATCGGGGTGTCGAAGTTCTTGCCGATATTGATGCCGATGATGCCCTTGAACTTGGCGGCGCGAACGTTCGCCACTAGGTTGTCGACGCCGGCATTGTTGAAACCCATGCGGTTGATGATGGCTTCAGCGCGCGGCAGGCGGAACAGACGCGGCTTGGGATTGCCGGGTTGCGGGCGCGGGGTGACGGTGCCGATTTCGACGTGGCCGAACCCGAAGTTGGCGAAGGCATCGATGGCCTCGCCATTCTTGTCGAGACCGGCAGCCAGGCCGATCCGGTTCGGGAAGCTGAGACCCATCACTTCGACCGGTTTGCCACGCGCATTGCACACCGACGGAACGAATCCGCCGAAGTGATGCAGGCTCCAGATCGTCAGATCGTGTGCGGTTTCGGGGTCGAGCAGGAAGAAGAAGGGGCGGGCAAGTGAGTACATGGCGTGAATTTTAGCGCGAGAGGCTAGCAATGTCCGGTAGCGAAATTGCGGTCGCTGTGGCGGCGAAGTCGCCGGACTCTGATCCTGATCTGACAATCCGCATGGGAAGCCGTTAGGCTTTGCAGCGTCATGGCGATGAATTCGGGCACCGCTCATCAAGAAAAGGAGACGACATGTCTAGTCGAGTTGTACGGATGTTGCTGGCGACGTGTTGCGCGCTTGCCGGCTTGCTGGCAAGTGGTGGGGCACTTGCAGGGCTGCCCACGGGCGAGCGCTGGCTGACACATGTGAAGCAGGATCTGCTGCCGTTCTGGTCCGGCGCGGCGGCGATGGGCAAGCCGATCGGCAACTTCCCAACCTTCCGCTGCAACGACGGCAGCGTGTTCGATCCGGAGGCGCCGTGCGAAGAGCTGAAATCGCCCCCCGCATGGATACGCCCCGAACTCGGGCGCAGCTACGTTCGCATGCAGGCACGCCAGACCTATGCCTACGGCGTTGCCTACCATCTGACGGGTGATGTCCGCTGGCTTGAACTGGCGCGCGCCGGCGCGCGGCGTACCGTCGCACTGCTGGATCCGCAGTCCGGCTCGCCGACATGGTTCGAGGCGGGTCGGGGCGGCCCGGAACCTGCCGCGCGTACCGCGCAGGATCAGTCCTACGCCGTGGTCGGCATTGCGATGCTCTACTACCTGACGCGTGATCCGGCATTGGAGCAGGCCTTGATCGCCCATCAGCGCTACGTCTTCAGCCGTTACTGGGATGCGGACTGGAGCATGTTGCGTTGGGTTCCCAAGGAAGGGCCGGCGGATGAAGCCGCCAAGCAAGAGCTGGTGGCGCAACTCGATCAACTCAACGCCTACATGCTGCTTGTAGTGCCCTACTTGCCGGCCGAGGCGCGAGCGGCATGGCACGAAGACATCCGGCGTGTGGCGAGGGCGCTGATCGACAAGTTCCATGATCCGGCGCGTGGCATCTTCTATGGCACGCTGGAACGCGGTGCGGAAAGCCGGCGCGACGGCGCTCGGCACAACGATTTCGGCCACACGATCAAGGCCTACTGGATGCTGATGCTGGCCGGCCGCGAACTCGGTGATGCCGAGCTTGAGCGTTTTGGCCACGATGGCGGCGCGAAGGTCCTCGATCGGGCCTGGGATGCCGAGAGTGGTGCCTGGGGATCAGCTTGGCACGGGCAAGAGGTGGATACGTCCAAGAGTTGGTGGATCTATGCGGAACTGGACCAGATGGCGAGCTTCCTCGCGCTGGAGCGGCCAGAGCTGGCATCGCGCCTGGAGTCGAGCTGGCGTTTCTGGCTGACCAAAATGACAGCCCCGAACGGCGGCGAGATCTACGGCTGGGTTGATCCGACCGGTGCGGCGCCAGCGAATAGCCTACGCATCCACCAGTGGAAGAATGGCTACCACTCGTTCGAGCATGCGCTGGTGAGCTATCTGACGGCGCAGGCACTGGCGGGTAAGCCGGCGACGCTGCATTTCGCATTGCAGCGTGAAGACAAGAACCTGCGCCCCTACCTCATGCAAGGCAAGGTGGTGTCGGTCAAGTCGCGGGATGGTCGGCAAGCGGTCGAGTTTGCGATTCCGGTTCAGAAGGCGAACCACTGAATCACTGATCGCTTTTTGGGAGCGCCTAGCGGGCGCCCCTTCAGTGTACGAAGGGCGCCCGCATTGGCTCTACGTGCGTGGTCACCTGGGCGCCAGGAATTGCGGCGCCGATCGCTGCTTCGACGTCGTCGGCAAGCTGGTGCGCGCGCTCGACGGTCCAGTCCGGTGGGACCAGCAGATCCAGGTGCAGGAAGCGATCCTTCCCAGCGCGACGCGTACGAAGGTTCTGCCAGCGCACGCCCAGCTTGACGAAGCCGTCGAGCACAGCGACAGCGCTGGCTTGTTCCTGCGAATCCATTGCCTCGTCCATCAGGCCGCCGATGGCGCCGCGCATCAGGTGGGCGCCTTCCTTGAGGATGTGCGCTGCCACCAACAAGGCGATGACTGGGTCAAGCCACAGCCAACCGGTAAGCGGTACGAGAACGACGCCGACCAGCACACCTACTGTCGTCCACACATCGGTCATCAGGTGTTTTGCGTCGGCCTCAAGCGCGATTGAGTGAAGCCGCCGGCCAGCGCGAAAGAGGGTCTGCGCCGTGGCAAAGTTGATCAGGGTGCTGAGTACCGATAGCGCGAGACCGATATCTAGGCTGCCCAGCGGCTCGGGATGGATCAGGCGCGGCGTGGCCGTAACGGCAATCGCAATGGCCGCGACGAAGATCAGCGTGCCCTCGAAGCCGCTCGAAAAATACTCTGCTTTGCTGTGACCCCACGGGTGTTTGTCGTCCGGTGGGCTGTTCGCAATCAGCAGCATCCACAGGGCGAAGCCCGCACCGGCCAGGTTCACCACCGATTCAAGCGCGTCCGAGAGCAGGCCGACCGAGCCGGTCACCCACCAGGCACCAGCCTTGAGGCTGATCGTGGCGAGCGCTGCGGCGATCGAAAGGTATGCGTAGTGATGTGCGCTGCGCCCGACAGCGGTGGTCGGGGTATCCGTCATTGGCCTTATTGCGCGACGCGCGAGGCGCGGTCGCGCTCCACCTTGAGGATGTAGCGGTGGATGATGTTCGCTGTTGCGGTCTGTAGTCCAACGAACTGGCAGCCTGCGCGCAGCACCTCGGTGCCGTTGCGTTGGGTAACCCGGAAGATGTTGCGGACCTTCAGCGTAATCAGGATCGGCGGGCTGTCGGGAATCTCCAGCCGGCAGTTGGGGATCTCCATGTCCGGATGCAACTGGGCGCCACTCGGCGGCGCGACAATCGCCAAGCCGCCGCCGGAGAGATCGAGCACGCGGGCTTCATAGACGCGATCACCCGTTGCCGTGGGCATCGGAATGAAGCAATTGATCGCGTGTGCGACCGGCGCGACGAGGCGGAAGTACTCGCGGCGTTGCAGCCGAAGGAGTTTGTCTGGGTACTGTGCTGAGAAGGCCGGTGCGTTGTTGTGCTGCACCCGCACCAGGCCTTCGAGGCGGAATTGCACCTTCACGCGATCGAGCTGTGTGATGCAGATGACGCTATCTGCGCGTTCAAGCGCCTCGTTGAGACCCGCGTCGGCAGCCACGTCGAGCACGAAGCTCTGGTCGTTTCCTCCTGCTTCCAGGACGGAAGTCAGCCCGAAGTTCGGTGAATCATCGGGATAGGCTGATATCAGCGCCCGTTTTGCAGCAAGCTGCTTGATCACGAAGCGGACTTCGCGCGGATCTCGCACGAGGTACTGGCTGTATTGACTGTCGGATTCAAGCAGCTCGAAACGCACGTTCGATGAGTTCGGCACAGGAGGTTTCAGTGGTGATGTTTTGCGGACAGACCCTGCGGAAAATATACCACGCAGCGGTGATGCTTCAGGGCTTACCGGACGGCGTGCCGCCTTGTTCGACGCGGTAGAGCCACGCAAGTAATTCGGCGACCGCAATGTATAGGCGAGGAGGGATTTGCGCGTCGAGATCCACGTCCATCAATAGCGATACCAGTTCCGGGGATTCGTGCACGAAAACCCCGGCTTCCTTTGCGCGCTCGATGATCTCGTGCGCGACCAGGCCGCGTCCCTTTGCGACGACTTTTGGTGCCGTATCGCCGGTCTCGTAGGCCAGTGCGACGGCCTGTGCGCGCGGCTGGGCGGTGTCAGCGGACGGTTTCATGTGCCACGGCGGCCCCGGTCAGCGGCACGCCCACCGCGTCGAGCGCGCTCCCAAGCTCATTGAGGGCGGCGTTGAGGCGGCCGACCGATGCTTCCGAATCTGCGGCGAAGTGGATCGCGACACCGGCCGACGTAAGGAACAGGCGTGCCTCGACACCGCCGAGGGAGGGTAGGGTGACGCGAAGCGAGCTTCGCCATTCGGCTGGTTCCTGATCGGCTCCCCGGCCATGCGCGTCGTCGGGCGGTTGTTCGATCCGCCACTCCATGGTCTGCCCCGGCCAGATCTGGCCTTGCCATGTCAGCTGTTGCGTGGTGAGGGCGTCCAGTTGATTCAACACGATCGGCGCCAGTTCGCGCGGCACCATCTGGGACACCAGCCCTTTTTCACTGGTCGATGCAGCGGTGCGGCCGGCGGCGTCGGCAACTTCTGCCCGCTCTGTCTGCGCATTGGTTTGTGCCACCGTCACGGGTCGTGATGGTGCTTGCGTAGATGCCTCGTTTGGCACCCGATTTTGCGCGGTCTGGGCACTAGCAGATTGCTCCGGCCCGGCCGGTAATGCGGTCTGGCCGAGACGGCCCTGCGGTTCAGCAAGAAGCTGGGCTGTGCTGAGTTTGCCTTCCACCCATTGCGCCTGGTGCGCTTCATAGAACATGCCGCTTTGCGCGACCGCGCGTTGCAGCAACGGTGCGAGTTGCGCGCCGTTCTGCGGTGGCCGCTGCAGGATCGGGTTGCCCTCGTTCAGTGCGGTCGGCGATTCGGCGCTTTCCTTGCCGGTGAGCAGCTGGCTGATCAGGCGCGCGGCGGGTGAGAGGTTCGCCTTGGATTGCTCCTGCGCTGCCGGCTCAAGCAACCGAGCAAATACAGCTTGCGGCGTACTGTGGGTGACGACCAGCTCCAGAACGTCGCCATTCTTGACTGATTGCGGCAACGAGAGCGTTAGCGATCTGCCGGCAACGAGAGCCTTGAAAGTGCCGTCTGGCAGTGGCTGAGCGATCTGTGCGGTGAAGCGCTGGCCCGGCGAAAGCTCAGGCGAGACGCTGCGAGTGGGCGTAACGCTTCCGACCTGCGGAAGCGGAAGGTCAAGCAGTGCTCTGAGGCGGGTGGCCAGGTCGGTGGGGATCATGCATCAATGTGCCTGGCTGCCGCCGCTGAGGTTCAGTCCGCTATGGCGCTGTAGGCGGCACGCATCGCCCGCCCGCGCGACGCGCCACCGAGAAGCGTACGCACGCCGTCGAGCCAAGGCTCTGTGTGGCGCCGCACTTCGCGGTCATCGGCGAGGATCTTCTTGATCAGCTCCGCCTTGCGCCGGCGTTCGGCGTCGGACAACGGCGCCGCCGGGCGCTCAAGCGGGTCTAGCGTCAGCAGATCGTTCCGCAGGCGGGTGATCTTGCCTTCCAGTTCGGTAACTCGATCCCAGTCGTTCTCGCGGGCAGCAACTGCCATGTCGGCCGAAAGGGTGCTCATCGTTTCGTACAGGGTCAGCGTCGTCATGCCAGCCTCCCTCAGGCCGCGTTGGCCTGGTCGCGAATCGCTTCCCAGGCGCCTTTGATTTCAAGCAGGAGCCCGGCAACTTCCTTGAGCGCGGGTTCGCTGCTGTGCAGGTTGGCGTAGAGCAGTCGCGAAACCATGTAGTCGTAGAGTGCCGCAAGGCGCTGTGCGAGTTCGCCGCCGGCATTCATGTCGAGACTTGCCTTCAGTCCGCTGTTGATGATCTCGATGGCCTTCGATATGGCCTGGCCCTTTCCGGCAACGTCGTTATGTGCGATCGAAACGGCCGCGCTGTTAACGTTGAGAATTGCGCCGTCGAAGAGCATGACGATCAGCAGGTGCGGATTCGAGGCCGCCACGTTCGACTCAAGTCCGACGCGGCTGTATGCATTGGCGGGTGATTGCATGGTGGGATACATCCTCGGTTCGTTCCGTTATGTGGCCGACGCGCTTATTTCAGGCGGGCGAGTTGTTGTTGTAGGTAGGCGCTCGTGACGTTCATCTGGCCAATTGTTGTGTCGAGCGTCGTGAACTGTTTGCGGTAGCGGTCCTCAATGGCCGTCACGCGGTCCTGCAAGGCGCTGATTCGGCCGTCGAGCGCGCTGATGCTCTTGTTGATCCCGTCTGTGCGCGAGGTGACCAATCCGCCGGTGTCGAGCAGGGCCTTTGCCGTGTTCGAGATGCGCGTCGCAACACCATCGGTACCGGAGACTCCGGTAAAGAGCTGTGAAATGTCTTTTGCGGGATCTGAAATCGCGGCGTTCAATTTGGTGCTGTCGACCGCGAGTGAGCCGTCGGCTTGCAACGAGATCCCGATGTCGCCAAGCCGGGAATAACCCCCCGGCGCCCCGGAAACGGTGTTGACGGTTGCCGTCCGCACCTGTTGCTGAATCGAGCGCACCGAATAGTCGCCGCTCAGTGCCCCCGCAGTCTTCGTGTCTGCGTTGTATGCGGTCAGATCGTGCAAGACCTTGTTGAGGTCGTTGTAGGCCTTGACGAAGGTGTTGATCTTTGAGGCGACCGAAGTCGGATCCTTGGCGATCGTGACGGTCACCGGTGTTCCGGTCGTCTGCTTGGCAAGGTTCAGCGTCACGCCATCAATCGCATCGGTGACAGAGTTGCCAGAGCGGGACATGGCGACGCCGTCGACGCTGAACTGCGCGTCCTGCGCTGCGACCGATTGCGTAACGTTGGCGTCCTTCGTGCCTGGGCCGCCAGTCCCCGCGTAGTCGGTGTAGTTCAGGCCAGATACGCCTGACATCCGGATCTGGTTGCCTGTACCGCCGTTCTGCGAGGTTACGACCAGCCGGTACGGGGTTCCTGTCGAGGTGCCATCATTGATGATGGTGGCTGTTACGCCGAGGCCTGCGGCATTGATTGCGTCTCGCGCCCCCGCGAGCGACTTTCCGGTCAGGTCGATGTCGACGGATTTGCTTTCTGCAAACCCGTCGGCGGCCGTTGCATCGGCCTTGCCGAGTTCAAGCTTGAGGGTGCCGGTGAAGCTTGTTCCTGAGGCAAAAGCAGCCATGACCTTCTGGGCCTGGCTCAGCTGGGTGACTTCAACCTTATACGAACCGGCGACGGCTCCAGTGGTGGCGCTGGCAGTTACGACCGAACTGTCGGTACTTGTTGCCGTGTAGGCGGCAAAGCTTGCCGACGACTTCAGTGCGTCCGAGGCTGTTTGCAGCGACGACACGGCACTCTTGATCTGTCCCATTGCCGACAGCTGGGACCGCAGCCCGCTCTGCTGGTTTTGCAGAATGGTGATCGGACGCTTCTCGACGTTCATCAAACCCGTAAGGAGGGTATTGAGGTCGAGACCTGATCCGATTCCGAGACTACTGAATGAAGCCATGCTACTCACCCTGTCCTGAGTGCCATGCCAGGGGCTTGGCGCTCAGGCCTTCTGTTTCAGGAACACGCCACTTGCTTTCTTCTCGCCGTCCATTCGGTCGAGGGCCTTCGCAATCGCAAGCACCTCTTCACTTGGAATCTGGCGGATCACTTCTTTCGTGGCCGTATCTACGATGCGGACGATCGTGCGGCCAGTGTCTTCATCGATCGAGAATTGCAAGTTACGTGCCATCGGGTCCACGGCCTTTTTCACTTCCTGCATGGCCCGCTCGACCGCCTCGCGATCTGGCTGCTTCTGTGCGGTCTGCGTTTGCGGCGACGCCACTGGCTCAGATGAGTTGTCCGCTTGCGTGATCTTGACGGACTCCGAAGGCAAGACACCGCCGGCAGGACTTGCCTGGGCGGTGGGCCTTGCATCTGCGCTATTCCGTATTGGCGAACCCGACGACGGCGGGAGCGCCCCTGGAGGCGAAGACCCTATAGATGGAATTGTCGTCATGTTGCCTTCTCCTACCCTGTCCGCCTTTGGGCGACCCGGTTAGGGCCGCCCAAGCCGGAGAGATTCGATTTCAGGGTTAGCGGAGCAGGCTCAGTGCCTGCTGCGGGATCGCATTTGCCTGGGCCAGGATTGCGGTGCCGGCCTGTTGCAGGATCTGCAGGCGGGTCAGGTTCGCAGTTTCAGCCGCAAAGTCGGCATCTGTGATGCGGCCGCGTGCAGCGGATTGGTTCTCGACTGCGATCGACAGGTTGCTGATGACAGCCTGGGTGCGGTTGATGGCGGCACCGAAATCTGCGCGGTTGGTTGTAACCGTGTTGATCGCCTTGTCGATGGCTGCGATCGCGCTGAGCGCCTGGGCTGCGCCGAGCGAGGCCTTAACGGCACCACCCACGTTGATGTTGCTGGAGCCAACCGACAGACCGCTACTGGCCATCAGGTTCTTGGTTGTCACCGAGATCTGGTTGTCAGAACTGGTGGCTGCGCCGACCTGGAAGCTGAAGCTCTGCGCCGACGAGTTCGTCAGTGCGAGGTTGTTGAACTTCGTGTTCTGCGCGATCCGGGTGATTTCTTTCTGCAGCGCGACGAATTCAACCGAGATGTTTGCACGGTCGCTGGAGGTGTAAGTGCCGTTGGCAGCCTGCACGGCCAGTTCGCGCATCCGTTGAAGGTTATCGCTGATCTTGGATGCGGTGCCGTCCGCCACCTGCACCATCGAGATCGCGTCGTTTGCGTTACGCATTGCGACGTTCTGGCCGCGGATCGTGGAGCTGATGCGTTCCGAAATCGCGAGACCAGCGGCGTCATCCGCCGAACTGTTGATGCGCAGGCCGGAAGAGAGGCGCTGCAGCGGGTTGGCCAGCTGGGTCTGGGTCGTGTTGAGGTTGCGTTGCGCGTTCAACGAATAAACGTTGGTGTTGATGGTCAGTGCCATGATGAAACTCCTTGTCGTTCCGTTTCCGTATGTATTTGGCAACCGGCTTTGCCGGTTGATTCAAGCGTCGTTGCGCTTGTATTTGTTAGCGACGTTTGCTTGGAAAACTTTAGGAATTTCTTCGGCTTACCAAGCTTTGTGCGCCGCATTAAGTGCTACTACGGCGTATATGCGCTTGGGTTTAGGGGCAGATAAACCTGAGGGTGTGATTTCGGCCGGAAGCTCAGGAATACAGGGGCTTTCCCGTTGTTATCCGGCGCCACAAGCTGCCGGTTCTGGCACACAATCGTAGGTGGTGGCGCCCTATTCGTCCGGGAATAGCGTGGCCAATCAGGAGCGATGGCAACAACATGACTGAAGCTGAAAACACCGCACAGACCGAATGGACGCCGCTACAGGAGGCTTACATCCGCAAGCTGTATGCGACCTATCAGGCGAATCTCTACTTCCTGCGGGAAAATTTCCCGGCCGTTTTCGACACTCTGATGGCCACGCAGTTGCCCGCGCCATTCGAGGTGAGCCCGGACGCAGGCATCACGATCTTTAGCGGCAAACATGCCGGTGGTGTGCGCGACTTCACCGACCTGGGCCGGGTACTGCTGCGCGAGTTCGAACTGGCCACTGACGGAACTCGCATCTGGGTGGAGGCCGGTTACCTCGAGAACCCGGCAGAGATCACCGATTACGCGACGAATCCGGACTTCTTCCGCCCGGTTGAACAGGTGTATCGCGGGGAGATCGTTCGCCGCTTCCAGGCGCGCTGCCCGTCGCCGGAACAAAGACACCGGCGGCCCGTGTTCGGCGACCACGTGCAACCGGTGGTGATCGTGTTCGGCAGCGGCTTCGGCTGGCACCTCGAACGTCTTGTCGATGAGTACGAGATCTTTCACTTGTTCATCGTCGACACTGATGTCGAACGCCTGAACATGTCGCTGTACTTTGTTGACTACATCGCTCTGCACCAACGTTTCGAGCGCAACGGTCGAAGTTTCTCGATTGCGTTGCATGATGACAACGAACTGCTGGCGGCGAGTGTGCTCGCGACAATCCAGAAGCACGCCGCGCCGTACATGGTCCAAGGGGCGGCGCTGTTCTTCCACGATTACGACTCCGAACGCGTTCACGACCTGTGGGAGCGCATCAGCGCCGACATGGGCAAGCTGTTCCGGGGCTGGGGCTTCTTTGACGATGAGATGCTCGGCCTGCGACACGCCGTGGAGAACGCGCTGGCACGCCGCCCGGTTTTTGTGGGCGGCGCGTCGGTGCCAGACGACGCGGTTGCCGTTGTAGTAGGCGCTGGCCCCTCGCTCGACACACTGCTGCCGGTGTTGCGGGCGTACCGCGATCGTGTTGTCGTGTTCTCTTGCGGTACCGCGATCTCGGCACTTGCCAATGCCGGCGTTGATCCGGACTTTCATGTGGAGATCGAGCGGACCGCCGCCACCTACCGAATTCTTGACACACCGCGGACCCGTGCGGTGCTCGCGCGCACCCCGTTGCTGACCTCCGCGATCATGTGTCCCGCAGTATTTGATCTGTCGCCGAACCCGGCCATGTTTCTCAAGGACATCGACTTCGGCTCGAACATGCTGGACTTCGACCGTCGTTTGCCGCGGGTACGTACCAATCCAACCTGTACAAATGGGGGACTGGATCTGGCGCTGCAAATGGGGTTCCGCAAGGTCTTCCTGTTCGGGGTCGATCTCGGCTTCCATCCGGACGGTGTACACCACTCACGCAACTCGATCTACTACAACGGCGAAGCGAAGGAGGGCTACCTTGCAGGGGTGGTCGCCGGCACGCACTGGATGCACAGCAATGGCAAGCCGGTACCCGGCAATTTCTGCGAGACCGTCTTGTCGACCGATCAACTGACGTACTCGCGGGACATCCTCCAGGTGTCTATCGCGGCGCACCCTGACGCGGTTGTTTACAACCCGAACGACGGTGCCCGGATCGCCTGGACTGAACGAATCCAGCCGGAAGAGATTCACATCGACGCAACGCCAGAATCTCGGCAGCTTTCAATTGCCGCAGTATCGCGAGCGTTCATGCGGGGTGTTCTCGACGACATGCCGGGCAATATCGCCAACCTGTTGGCCCAACTCGATGCGGTGATTGAAGACTTGTCGGAACTCTTCGCGCGGCCGATCACGCGTAAAGCAGATCTGTTCGTTCGGCTGGCCGACATGCATACCTACTTCTTCCTGCCTCGCCATCAAGAGAGTCAGGTATTTCCGCTCGTGCGGGGTTCGATGCAACACATGGGACGCTTTGCCAATGACTGTTTTTCGCTGATCAAAGACGAGGCGGCAGCGATTGAATACGGTCGGGAAGTCTTCGACCTCCTGCTCGACTTCCTCAAGGCGGGGCGCGAGAACATCCTGGCATTGCACACCCTCGCAAGTACGGGGAAACTCCCGGACAAACAGGAGGTGTGATTGATGTTCCAAGACAAGAGCATTCTGGTAACAGGTGGCACAGGGTCCTTTGGGCGGCGCTTCATTGCCACCGTGCTGGAGCGCTACAAGCCACGGCGCCTGATCGTCTTCTCGCGTGATGAACTCAAGCAGTACGAGATGGCGCAGCAGTTCACCGATCCGTGCATGCGCTACTTCCTGGGTGACGTGCGAGACGGTCAACGCTTGATCCAGGCGATGCGCGATGTCGACTACGTCGTGCACGCGGCGGCGCTCAAACAAGTGCCGGCAGCTGAGTACAACCCGATGGAGTGCATCAAGACCAATATCCATGGCGCGCAGAACGTGATTGAGGCTGCGCTGGCGAACGAAGTGGAGAAGGTCATTGCGTTGTCGACCGACAAGGCTGCGAACCCGATCAATCTGTACGGTGCGACTAAGCTTGCCTCCGACAAACTGTTCGTTGCCGGCAACAACCTCGCAGGGCGCCAGCGCACACGTTTTTCGGTCGTGCGCTACGGCAACGTCGTCGGTTCGCGCGGTTCGGTTGTTCCGCTTTTCAAGAAGCTGGTTGCGGACGGGGTGGCCGAGCTACCGATCACCGATCTGCGCATGACCCGTTTCTGGATCACGCTCCAGGAGGGCGTTGATCTGGTGCTTGAGAGCTTTGCCCGTCTGCATGGTGGCGAGGTCTTCGTGCCGAAGATTCCCTCCGCCCGGATCGGCGACCTAGCGGACGCCATCGCGCCAGGGCTCGCCCGCAAGATTATCGGTATCCGGCCCGGCGAGAAGCTCCACGAGGTGATGGTTCCGGTGGATGATGCTTTCCACACGCTGGAGTTTCCGAATCACTACGTGATCAAACCGAGCATCCAGTTCGTGACCGAGCCCGAATACGAGATCGATGCAACGGGCGATCGCGGTGTGCCGGTGGAAGATAGTTTTGAATACAGCTCTGGCACCAATCCGGAGTTCCTGACCGTCGACGCGATTCGCAGTCTCCTCGACCGCGCAACATGATCCCGTACGGCCGCCAGAGCATTTCGCACGAAGACCTGGCCGCAGTTGAGGCAGTCCTGCGATCTGACTGGCTAACGCAGGGGCCAGCGGTGCCGCGCTTTGAGGCGGCGGTTGCCGATTACGTCGGCGCTCGCCATGCAGTCGCCGTTAACAGTGCAACGTCCGCGCTGCACATCGCGTGCGCAGCGCTTGGCGTTGGTCCCGGTTCACGAGTCTGGACGGTGCCGAATACCTTTGTGGCGTCGGCCAACTGCGCGCGTTATTGCGGCGCCGAAGTCGGATTTGTCGATATCGATTCGCGCAGTTATTGCATCGACGCAGCTGATCTTGAACGGCGCTTGCAAGCCGCGCGCGCATCAGCGTCGCTACCGGATGTGCTCGTCAGTGTCGATTTCGCCGGGCAGCCCTGTGACTACGAAGCGATCGCAAAGTTGAAGGCGGAGTTTGGCTTCCGGGTCATCGAAGATGCTTCACACGCGATCGGGGCAACACTGGGCGACTTGCGCGTTGGTGCGCTACCGGTAGCCGATATCACGGTGTTCAGTTTTCACCCGGTGAAGATTGTGACCTCAGCCGAAGGAGGCATGTTGCTGACAGCCGATGCGCGCATTGCTGATTCGGCCCGGCGGCTTCGCAGCCACGGGATTGAGCGCGAACTGACTCGTTTGGAGAACAAGGACGAGGGCGGCTGGTACTACGAGCAACAGGAACTTGGCTGGAACTACAGGATCACCGATCTTCAGGCCGCGCTGGGCGCCAGCCAGGTCGCAAGAATTGACGCATTTCTTGCGCGGCGCCGCGCGTTGGCGCTGCGCTACGACAATGCGCTCGCGGCCTTGCCGCTTCAGCGGCCGTGGCAAAGGCCCAATGCACTGTCGGCGTATCACCTCTATCCGATACTGCTGCGCGATGCGGAGCAGCGCCGGCAGGTGTATGAGCGCCTTCGCGAAGCAGGAATCGGCGTGCAGGTGCATTACCTCCCGGTTCATCTGCAGCCTTACTACCGTGCTCAGGGCTTTGCGCCGGGCGACTTCCCGGTTGCCGAGTGGTACGCCGACCGCACCTTGTCGCTCCCGATCTATGCGGATCTCACCGATTCTGAGCAGGATCGTGTTATCGCCACGCTTACTGAGGTGCTCCGGTGAGGCTCTGCGTAATCCCCGCGCGCGGCGGCAGCAAGCGCATACCCCGCAAGAACATCCGATCCTTCGCCGGTCGTCCGATGATCGCGTGGTCAATCACGGCGGCGCTTGAGAGCAAGCTGTTCGACCGGGTCGTGGTGTCGACCGACGATGCGGGTATCGCCGCCGTGGCGCAGGAGTGGGGCGCCGAAGTGCCCTTTATTCGCCCGCCCGCCTTGTCGGACGACCATGTCGGCACGGCGCCTGTCGTGGTTCACGCGATTGACTGGCTGGCCGCGTCGGGCGAAGCGCCCACGACCGTCTGCTGCCTGTATGCCACCGCGCCCTTCGTTCGCGCGCAGGATCTTGTTGAGGCCGAATCGACGCTGCAGGAGAGTGGTGCGTGTTTTGTCTTTACTGCGACGACCTTTGACTTCCCGATCCTTCGTGCGATCACGTTGAACGCGGATGGTGAGTTGGGGCCGATGTTTCCCGAGCACATCGGGAAACGTTCGCAAGATCTTCCGGAAGCCTTTCACGACGCTGGCCAGTTCTACATCGGTGACGCACAGCACTGGCGCGACAACGTGCCGATGTTCGGTCCGCGTTCCCGCATGTTCCTGTTGCCGCGCCATCGGGTGCAGGACATCGACACTGAAGAGGATTGGCGCCGGGCTGAGTGGCTGTTCCGCGCGATGCGCGAAGCGGGCGAATGAGGGTCGTTTTCCGCGCCGATGCATCAGCTGTGATCGGCCATGGCCATGTCATGCGCTGTCTCGCGCTCGCAGAAGCGTTGAAAAAGCTGGGCGCGGAGTGCGTCTTTGTCAGCCGGCCGGGGGGAGAAGCAGCCGCCACGGCCATCGGCGCTGCGGGAGTTCCGCTACATTTGATCGACGCCGCAGAGAACGATCAGCGTGCCGACGTGGCGGCAACGTCTGCGGCACTGGGGTGCCGTCCGGATTGGCTGATCGTCGATCACTACCGGCTCGATGCCGCTTGGGAAACGGCGATCGCGGATGAGGTTGGTGCGGTGATGGTGATTGATGACCTCGCCGATCGACCACATCACTGCCAACTGCTACTCGACCAGAATTGGCACGACAGCCCGGTTGTGCGCTATGCCGGGCTTGTTCCGGCGCAATGCGAGACGCTTTTCGGCCCGGAATGGGCGCTGCTGCGGCCGGAGTTCTCTGCAGCACGTTCGCAGCTGCGCCCGCGCCGGTCGGAAGTCGTGCGGATTCTGGTTTGTTTTGGCGGCGCCGATGCACCGAACGCAACGGGACAAGTGCTGCAAGTGATGGGCGAGCTTGGGCGGCGTGTCGAACTCGACGTTGTCGTCGGCGCGGGCAACCCGCACCAGGCTGGACTTCTCGATCTGTGCGCCGGGCTGCCGCAGGCACATCTCACTGTGGGCGCGCGCGACATCGCGCAACGCATGCTGGCGGCCGATCTGTTCATCGGCGCCGGCGGCAGCATGACTTGGGAGCGCGCTTGCCTTGGGCTGCCGGGCATCACGATTGCGATTGCTGACAACCAGCTCGCGCTCAGTCGCCGGCTCGCCGAAGCAGGCGAGGGGGTTGATCTGGGCATGCTGTCGGGCGACGCGTTGGCCCGGTTGCCGGCCGTGCTCGAGTCGATGTTGGCCGATCCCGTGCAGGTGCAAGGCATGGGCGCTGCCTTGGCACGTCGTTGCGATGGTTTGGGGGCGAGCCGTGTGGCGCAGCGCCTCTATGGCTTGCGCGCGAGCTGAACCACCTCGAATACGGCCTCGCCGCGCCGGCGCTGGTAACGGCCGGTCTCGCGAAAACGGTGTCGCAAGTGCATCTGAAGTACGGCGGTGTTGAAGGTAAAGACTTCGCAACGGACTTCGCTTGCGCCGAGCTGTGTCTGGGCCCAGGCGAGGGAGGCGAGCTCCATGCCGTTCCAGGCGCGAAGCCGTTCCAGGCCATCCGAAAAGCCATCGGGATCGAGATAGAAACCCCAAAGCCAGGCCGTGTCGTCATCGGCGCAGCGCGAGAAGGTCACTACGCCGCAGGGGGTGCCACCATGCTCGATCACCAACAGATGGTAGTCGTCGCGAACCTTCAGGCTAGTCCACCAGCGGGCGTGCTCGGCTGCGCTGATCTCGTGATCCGTGAACATCACGCGGCGTACTTCCGGATGGTTGCGCCAACGCAGGATTGCTGCTGCGTCGGCGTCGATCGCCCTGCGCAGCACTGTGCCTTGGGCGCTCATGCGATCACCACGTGCCGTGAGAACGCCATCAGCAGATCGTGCCCGTCCCAGTAGTCGCTAAAGCGTAGTGCCTCGCCAATCGGCACGACGCGGTCCACCGCGCGGTCTGGCAAGGTCTGCGCCCACGCTGCGAGCGTCGCGCGGTCGAAACCGAAGTATGCGACGGTCTGATCCGGTGCAGCGAAGAGCTCACGGGTCTCCGCGAGGGTGTCGCGCGAGACTTCGCAGAACAGCCCGTAGCCGCAGTGCGCGCCCCGCATCTCCGGCGTGAAGGCCTGTACTGCGAGCCGCAGCGGCCAGTCGTCCAGGCGTCCAGTCAGTTTGATCTCTGCGGGTGCCGCCGCACGGTGTGCAGCGACGAGGCGATTTGCGAGCTCACTGGCGTCCGGCGTCTCTGCGCGGCGCGCCAGCTCTTCGCGCACGGCATGCCAGAAGCGGGTCTGAGCCTGCGCGATCGTCGCGGAGCCGCCGACCCAGATCACCGCGCGTGGTGAAGAGCAGGCTTGTTGGGCAAACCAGAATGCATCGTTGTGGAAGGCGCTGGCGACCCGTGCAAGCGTGTCGTCGTCTGCCGCCATGACCGCTTCGGCATTGATGAGTGCCCACGACTGACGATCGGGGAAGACAAGCTCCGTCGCCAGCGGTGGCAGGGCAATGCCTCGGAAGTGGGCGACCGTCTCGTTCCCGCCCCATACAACGCGCAGATCACAGTGTGCGGAGAGTGCCGCGCTCACAGTGTCGTCGCGTTCATAAGCCACTACCGCGTTGCAGGCGGCTACCTGCGGATGGGCGGCGAGTGTGTCGCCGAGCAGCTTGAGCAAGGTCGCACGGTGCGCGTTATCGCGACGAGAAATCCTGACGATGTTTCGGTTACCGCAGAGCAGGGAAAGGAACCAGCTGTAGACAAACACGGCGTCGACGTTTGCCGGCGCAACATGAAAAACGACGCCGCGCGGGCGCAGCACGCCGTTAGCGGCAAGCGCTTCATGTCTGCGCCGCAGCGTCTCGATGGCCGCAGGGCGGAACCAGTAGCCCAAGGCGACCAGTTCGGGGGCACTGCGCAGCGCATGGTCCTGCAGCAAGCGTGCGGAGAAATCGGCCAGGAATGCGAGCGTGCTTGCGTCGAAGGCGTGCAGCCTGTTTGCCGCGAGGCCGTCGAGCTGGGCGTGCGCATCGCCATCGCTGCGGGAGGGGAGAATCAGATCCATAGGCATCTCACGCCGGCCGTGTGTCGCTGCAGCCGCGAAGCTCCGCGCGTGGCAGACGGCCGTCCACCCGGAGCGTACGGCCCATCCTGCCGCACGGGCAGTCATCTTCACCGAGAACTGCACCGATATCTTCGGTCAGCAGGCTGTGGCCAGGGTAGCTCCGCGGCAGTTCGCTCAGGAGTTGGATCACCCCGGTCTCGCCCATCGGCATGGGGGAGAGCGTTATCGGGTCGCGCACAATGACTTCGGCGTAGTCCGGCGTATGCAAGCGGCCCGCCTCGCACTCGATGAAGATCGAGCCTACCTGTTCGGCCATTCCGTAGTAGTTGTGGACCTGTTGAATGCCGAGCGCATCGGCAACGGCATGTTTGAACTGTGTGTTGTCCACGCGCTGATCTACAAGCCGCTTCCAGCCGCCACCATGCAGTAGAACGCTTCCTGATGGGAAGGCGAGCCGCTCGCCCCGTGCGCGCAGTGCCTGGACCAGATCACGCCATACAACAAAGGTAAAGCCGAACACCAGCACGGGTTCGTCGCTGAAGCGCGCGAGAAACGCCTTCACCGCATCGAGATCGAGCGCCAGATCGGGCGCCAGCGCATAAGTGTGATGCCGCCCGAAATTGCCGAAACCCAGCACTGCCGCACCGCGCACAGACAGCGCTTCGCCGGAACGCAGCAGATCAATCCGGTCCACCACGAGCATTGGGCGGCGTGCGCGGCCCAGCACATCGCTGACGATGCGCGCGAGTGCTTTGGTCTGCGCGGCGGCCGTTTCGCGGTCTAGCAGCACGCGTGATGGCAGGCTCCCGCTCGTACCCGAGGATCGCAACTCGCGGATGATTTCTTCGTCAGGAACGCTGGCAAGTCGAAGGTGTTTGAAGAGGCCGACGGGAAGCCACGGCATGGCCTCGAGCGTGCTGGCCTCGCGCCAGTTGCCATGGAGCCCCTCGAGCATCCGAGCGTAGGGCGTGCAGTGGGTGTGGTGATGAAGGGTGAGCGCCTGAAGGCGGCCGAGCAGGCGCCCGCGCTTGTCCGATTGTCGGGTTGCAAATGGCCCCACCGGCTGTTCGTTGTCAGCCATGGCGCGCCGCCTTCAATCGCTCGCGCAGCGCTGGGTAATCGAGCTTGCCAGTGCTGGTACGCGGAAGCACGTCGAGGCTGCAGACACGCAGCCCACTCGGGTGCACGCCGAGCGTGTTGCGCAAAATCTCCAGCACCTCGCCTTCGCGTGCGGGTTGAGTCAGCACCACGCGCAGGGCGTCGTCTTCGTCCAGCGCAGCCGCTGCGCACCCCAACTGCGTTGCAATGAGGGCTTCCACCTCGTCCAGGTTCACGCGATTGCCAAATACTTTGGCGATACGCTTGATCCGCCCTGTCAGCCAATACACCCCGTCCTCGTCCTGCCGGGCGAGGTCGCCGGTGCGCAACACACCATGCAGCGTATCGCCCAGCGCGAGATCGTCGCGAGATTCGGCGTAGCCGAGCATTACGTTCGGGCCGCGATAGAGAAGCTCTCCGTCGTCGGCAATCGAAAGCGCGCCACCGGGAATCGCCTGGCCGATGGCGCCGATCTTCGATGCGAGCAAGTCGGGTGGGAGATAAGCAATCCGAGCGGTTGCCTCGGTTTGTCCGTACATCACGAAGAAGCGCCAGCCGTGGGCATCTGCAGCCTGCCTGAAGTGCTCGGTGAGCTCCGGCGACAAGCGGCCGCCGGCTTGTGTCAGCGTGCGCAGCGTTGGCAAGTCCATGCGTTCGATGCGCAGGCGCGCAAGCATCTGCCAGGTAAACGGCACCCCCGCCAGCGAAGTCACGCCTCCGTCACGGAAGAGGTTCCAGAACGGGCGGGTGGTTACGGCGTCATCAGTTAGCAACAGGGCTGCGCCAACGTGCAAATGGCTGTTTATGACCGAAAGGCCGTACGAGTAGTGCATGGGCAGCGTCGTGATCGGCCGCTCGGCGCTTCCAAGAGCAAGGTATTCAGCGATCGACGCGGCGTTCGCGGCGAGGTTTGCGTAACTCAGGCGCACCATCCGCGGGCTGCCGGTGGTGCCCGAGGTTGAGAGTAGCAGCGCCAGATCGACATGGATCGGGCGAGCGTCACTGTCGCAAAGCACCACGCGCTTGCCCTGCCAATTGCTGCCGGCACGTTCGTGCAGACGCTCTTCCGGGCCGAGCAGCCAGTCGGGGCGATAGCGCTCCAGCAATGCGTCGAGCGCTCCGTCGGCGATCGTTTCGGGCAGCAGTGCCAGGCAGTCGCCCGCGCGCAGCGCGCCGAGATAGGCGGCCACGCTTTGAACATCATTCCTGCACAGCAGGAAGCCGAGGCGCTTCTGCTTTCGCTCGCCTAGCACGGCGTTGAACTGGTCGCACGCGTATCGCAGGTCAGCGTAGGTAATCGCGTCTGGCGGGGCGCCGGCTATCAGGGCCGGCGCGTCAGGATCGCCGGCCAGAGACCAGAAGCTCATGCCTGCATGCCGCCGTCGACGCCGAGGATCTGGCCGGTGACGTAGACGGAAAGGTCCGAAGCAAGGAATAGGGCGGCGTCGGCCACTTCGTCGGCGCTTCCTGCTCGTCCCATACCGATGCTGGCCATGACGCGTGTGCGGATCGCCTCGTTGTAATGGGCGGTCATTGCGGTATCAATGAAACCTGGCGCGATTGCGTTCACACGGATGTGTTTCGGTGCGAGCTCCCGCGCGGCGGATTTGGTTGCCCCGATGACGGCAGCCTTGCTTGCTGCGTACAAGGTCTGATTCGCGCCGCCTGCTACGCCGATGATGCTCGTGAGGTTGATGATACTGCCGCTGCCATGGCGCGCCATCAATCGCGCCGCGTACTGCATGTGGTGGATTGTTGCGGCCACGTTAACCTGCAGGGTGTGTTCGATTGCCTCTGCGCTGATCATGCCCAGCGGTGCGTCCTGCATGATGCCGCCTGCGTTGACGAGAATATCCATGCGCTTGTACGTGTTCGCAAAGCCTTTCAGCGCCGCGTTGATCGCATCAGGATCATCGAGGTCATAGGCCAGTGTCGTCAGCGGGGAGAGCCCTTCGGCCCGCAGCGTCTCGATTTGCGCGGCAAGACGCTCGGCATTGCGCGATGCCAGCGCGACGCGTGCGCCCTGCATCATCAGCTTGCGCGCGATGGCGCCGCCGATGCCACCGGTGGCGCCGGTTACGAGTGCGATACGGTCACTCAGATTCAAGCTGGTGTCGGAATGCATGGGGCGACAGGTATTCGATGGCGTCGGAGAGGCGCTCGATCCGAGCACTGGCGTGTGGATCATCTGGCGCACGGTGCAGCGGATCGTACAGCAACCGGCATCCTACGCCTGCGCGTGATCCAGCCTCGGTATCACTTGGTTTGTCTCCGACCAGGACCGAGGCGGCGAGATCGATTTTTAGCTCGTCGCGTGCGCGGAACAACATGCCAGGGGCCGGTTTGCGGTCCGGGGATTCACGACGGTAGGCACCGAGGCCATGCTGCGGATGACAGGGACAGTGATACACGGCAGACAGCGGAGCGCCGGCTTCCGCGAACTGAGTGCGCATCCACTGCATCAACGTATTGAACTGTGCCTCGCTGAAGTAGCCGCGACCGATCCCAGCCTGATTGGTGACGATTACAACGCGGTAGGCACTGGCGTGCGCGGCCCGTGCAAGTTCGAAGATGCCGGGGATAAAGCGGATGTCTTCGGCCCGATGGACATAGCCCGGGTCTTCGTTGATCACGCCGTCGCGATCAAGGAACAGGGCGCCACCGTGACTCATGCGACGTGCGCGAAGAATTTGGCGCCGGCGGCATAGGTTTCCGGCGTCCCGATGTCGATGAAGGGCCGTGACTCACATCGCACGGCAATGCGTCCGTCCGTATAGGCGGGGAACACTTCCCGTTCTAGCGATACCGGCCGGCCAGCGGGTATTGCGGCGATGACTTCATGCTCTAGGAGGTAGATTCCGGCATTGATCCAGCCGCAGCCTCCGGCGTCTTGTTTTTCACGGAAAGCGCTGACGTATCGCCCATCCCGATCGAACTCAAGCGCGCCGTAGCGCGAAACGTCGGTGACCTGTACGGCGCCGAGCGTAATGGCGGCACGCGCGGCACGATGCGTCGCGAGCAGGGCTGCAAGATCTGCATCGACGAACGAGTCCCCGTTCATCACGAGTACCGACGTGCTCTCAAGCAACGGCAGTGCATGCCTTAGTGCGCCGCCGGTGCCAAGCGGTGTCGGTTCGACGGACGAGAGTATCTGGGGGCCACGCTCGCAGCGCCACTGGTCCAAGACCGGCGCAGCGGAGTCGGCGAGATGGCCTAGCGCGAAAACGATCCGCCGAACCCCAGCCCGCCGCAACTGTCGAAAGATCCGTGCGGCAAAGGGCTCGCTCCCTACGGTCGCAAACGCCTTCTGGCGGTCAGCAACGACGCTGCGCAGCCGCGTACCGAGACCACCGGCAAGGACAACCGCATCGATCCCTGAGAGCTCAAGCGAGTTCATCATCGAAGGGTGCGTAGTAGACAATTTGGCTGCCTTGCGTGTCGAAGCGGAAGGGCACGCAGAGCAAGTGCCCGAGCGCTTCGCGGATCGCCGCGTGGCGTTCGGGTTCGGCGATGAACAGCATGAAGCCGCCACCGCCCGCACCCAAGAGTTTGCCGCCCGCCGCCCCGGCCTTGATACCGGTTTCGTAGATTTGGTCGATGGTATTCGTGCTGATCAGGTGCGACAGCTGTTTCTTTACTTGCCACTGTTCATCCAGCAAGCAACCGAGCTCAGTAATCGGTTGATCCACGTTGACGAGAATCCGCACCGATTCATCGACGATCTCGCCCATGCGCGACAGCTCGCTCGCCTTCTTCGGCGTCGCCTTGACCTGCTCGGCGGCGATCTCGCTGGCCTGGCGCTGAAGGCCGGTGAAGAACAGCAGCATGTGCTTCTGCAGATCGGCGAGGCGGGACGCGGACAGGATCACCGGTTCGACAATTACCTCCTGCTGGCCACCGAAGTGGATCAGGTTGAGTCCGCCAAAGGCAGCTGCCGTCTGATCCTGAGAGCCAACCTGCTCGCCCAGCACGTTCTGCTCAATGTGAATGGCCTTGACCGCGAGTTCGCGCTTGGTCGGCATGCTGTGCGTGAGCGCATGTAGGCTGTGCAGCATGCCGACGGTGAAGCTGGAACTTGATCCGAGCCCGGACATCGCGGGCAGATCGCCGTGGTGCACGATGTCGATGCCGCGCTCGACGCCCATGTAGCGCAGGCATTCGCGGATTGCCGGGTGCTTGATGTCGTCGAGGCAATTCACCTCTTCGCGCTTGTAGTAGCGGATGCGGTACTTGTAGTCGAAGAAGGGCGGCAGATAGCGCAGCGTGATGAAGCTGTACTTGTTGATCGAGGTGCTGAGCACCTTGCCGCCGTGCTCGCGGTACCACACGGGGTAGTCAGTGCCGCCACCGAAGAAGGAAATGCGGAGCGGGGTCCGGCAGATGATCATGGCAGTCCCCTCAGGCGAGTGCAGCGTGATGTTGCAGGATGCGATCGAGCACCTGCGCGCGGCCGATGCCGGCAGCGTCGTGGATCTGGTCGCGCGAACCGATTTCGAAGATGTAGCGATCTCCGACGCCCATTGCTTCGAGCTTGCCGCCGGCCATGCGCCGCAGCGTGTTCTCGATGCTGCGATCGAGCACCGCCTCTTGAAGCAACAGCGTGCGCGGTACGTGCGCAAGCTCGGCTTCCAGCGCTGCGGTGTTGACGCAGTTGTAGGCGACGAGATCGATCAGCAGCGGATCGATGCCTTGCGCGCGGAGTTCGGGCAGCAGGCTCCATGCGACATGGCTCATGTAGCCGGTACTGACGATGGCCAGATCGCGACCGGCGTTCAACACCCGGAAGCCGCGCTCGATCAGGCTATCGTTGCCAGCGTCGCACACCGGCTCGTGCGGCTTGGCGTCGAAGCGCAGGTATTTGATGCCTGGCTTGGCGAGACAGTGCTTTGCAAACAGTGGCGCCTGGGTGTGGTCGCTGAGCGAATACACCGACAGGTTCGGCAGCGCCGACATCACCGCGAGGTCTTCGATGCAGTGATGTGTCGGGCCGGAAACGTCGTAGCTGAAGCCTGCGCCAACACCAACCAGCGTCACGTTCATCGGCCGCAGTTGCGACAGGATCGCGAGGCTCACCCTGATCTGCTCGAAGCATCGCATCGTGATGAACGGGGCGATGGCGTAGCCGATCACCCGGAAGCCCTCGAGCGCGAAGCCGGTCGCGAGGTTGATCAGGTTCTGTTCGGCGATGCCGACGTTGACGAAGCGGTCCGGGAACTCGGCGCGGATTGCGTCGATCGCTGGCGCACCGAAGTCGGCCGACAGCAGCACGACATCGGGCGAAGCCCGCATTTCTTCGAGCACCGTCGCGAGGAAGGTGTCGCGCATCGTGGTCTTCATGGCGCACCTCCGTCGCCGAGGATCGCGTCGATTTCCGCGCGACCGACGCCCATCACATGTGCAAGCGGTGCGTTCTCGAGCGATGCGACGCCCTTGCCCTTGAGCGTATTGGCAATCAGCACTTTCGGCTTGGGCGAATCGGAGGCGAGCAGCGCCTCGAAACCGGCGAGCAGCTGCGCGACGTCGTGGCCGTCGTCGACGGTATGTGTTTGCCAGCCGAAGGCGGCGAACTTTGCATCGAGCGGGTTCAGGTTCACGACGTTGTCGGTGTAGCCGAGCATCTGGCGGCCGTTGCAATCGACCATCGCGATCAGGTTCTTCAGCTGGTGGTGCGCGGCGAACATCACTGCTTCCCACACTGCGCCTTCATTGAGTTCGCCATCGCCAAGCAGCACAAAGGTCCGCTGTGGCTTGCCCTTGGTGCGCAGTGCCAGCGCGGTGCCGCAACCCACGCCGAGGCCGTGGCCGAGCGATCCGTTGATCGTCTCGTAGCCGGGGATGATCGGGTCCGGAATGCCGCCGAGGAAGCTACCCGGTTTGCACACGGTTTCGAGCGCAGCCATAGGGAAGTAGCCACAATCGGCGAGGATCGGGTACATGCAGATTGATCCGTGGCCCTTGCTGATGATGATTCGATCGCGCTCGGCGTGGAGCGGTTCGTCGGGCGTGATTCGGGCGATGCCGCTGTAGTAAAGCACTGTCAGCAACTCGACCGCCGACAGCGAGGATGCGACGCGAGTCTCCGGTGCGCGGCGGTGGATCGCCAGGGTTTGCTCACGCACCCAGCGTGCCTTGTCGGCGAGCAGATGCGCCCGCGTGGCGGGATCGTGGAATTCGGCTCGAGCGTTCATCTGCATCTCCTCAGGCCGTCACCGGCGCTTCTTCGAGCAGCTTGCGACGCAGCTTGATCGAAAGCACTTCGTCGAGGTGGTCGAGCACCGGCTGGCCGAACTTCTCCTGCACCATGTCGCGATAGCGCGACGAGCTGAAATAGGTGTTGAACGCATGGTCGCGGAAGGCGAGGATCTCGGCCGCACTCAGTGCCTTGTTGGCGAGCGGCATGGTGTCCCACGCGTGCTGCGAGTAGGCGCCCCAGTGAGGCGGCAGGGCGATGCCTTCGCGCTTGGCCATGGTGTAGAGCTGCGAGCCGGGGTAGGCCATCGCCGAGTAGAAGTTGGCAAATTCGCAGTTCAATTCCAGCGCCAGGTCCAGCGTTGCCTGCATCGATTCGTGCGTGTCGTCGGGCAGGCCGAAGATGTAGTTGCCCATCACGCGGATGCCGTGCGCCTGGATCTTGCGCACGATGTCGATGATCTCGTCGGAGCCGAAAGACTTCTCGGCGCCGTCGCGCACATGCTCGCTGCCGCTCTCGATGCCCAGGCACAGCCAGTTGAAGCCGGCGGCGCGCAGCTTGCCCAGCATGTCGTCCTTCACTGTGTCGACACGCGCATAGGCCCAGATGTTGAGGTCATAGCCGCGTTCGATCAGCAGGTCGCAGATCCCTTCGACGTGACGACGGTTGAGCACGAACATCTCGTCGACGAACTTGATGTTCTTCACCCCGTAGGTCTTCACCAGATGGTCGATTTCGGCGACTACCGTTTCGGGGCTCCACATGCGGTAGGCGTTCTTGCCGAAGGGTGCGTTGATGCAGCAGAAGTTGCACTTGAAGGGGCAACCGAGGCTGGTATGGATCGACGCGTAGGGCGTGCGCTGGTCGATGTGGTCGAAGCAGTGCCAGTTGTGTGCGCGGTAGCGCGACATGTCGAGCAGATCCCAGGCGATGCCGGGCATCTCTGTATCGAGGTCAGCCACCAAGGCTTCAGCCGATTGCGGCGCCATCACCAGCTTGCCTCGCTTCCACCAAAGCGAGGGGATGTCCGAGAAGTCGGTCATGCCCGCATCGAGCGCTTCGACCGTCTTCAGGATTGTGACCGGGCCTTCCAGACTGCAGACAAAGTCGACCTGCTCTTCACGCATCGTCAGGTCGGGCAGGGCGGCCGGGTGCGTGCCGGTCATCATCACCGGCACTGCCGACTGTGCCTTGATCAGCCGCGCGATCTTGCCGGCCGAGGGCATGTTCTGCGTCGAGGCGGAGGGCTGCAGGCCATACACGACGAGCACCACCAGCTTCGGCGTGTACTGCGCCAGCATGTTCGTGACCGCCTGCTCGGCCGATTCGCGGGTGGCCGGCACATCGTAGATCGCGACGCGCTTGCCTTTCTTGCGCAGGTAGGTCGCAAACAGGCCGGCGAATACCGGCGGTTCGATCGCGGCGATGGTCTCGCCCAAGCCCTGATAGGTGCCGCGATGATCGCCCGGATTGATCAGCAGGACGTCGATGGTGTCAGCCATGCTGGCCTCCCTTGTTCAGCGAGTAGCGCAGCCACGCGATGTTGGTGGCCGGGTCTTCAATCTCGCCACGGGCGAGCATTTCGCGTACCTCGGCTTCGGGCAGCCAGTCGAATCCGGTGTGGCCCATTTCCGGGCCGGCCGCGCCAAAGGCACCCGGCAGGTGCGCCACGAACAGCGCCACGCGCGCCTGCAGCAGCGCGGCCTCGGGCGTGAAGTAGCCGAGCGGCTCCAGGTGTGCGGCGTCGATGACGATGCCGGTTTCTTCCACCAGTTCGCGCTGCGCGGCGGCCAGTGCCGATTCGCCCTCGTCGATGAAGCCGCGCGGGATTTCGTAACCACTGCGACCGAGCGGGTGACGCCACACCTTCAACAGGCCCACCTTGCCAACCGCCAGCGGCAGCACGCAGACGCCGCCGAGCTGGCCGGCGCCGAGCGCCTTGGGCACCACGGCCAGGAAACTGCCAACCTCCTCCCCGTTGGAGCTGCGGATGTGATCGAAGCAGACGCGGTACACCGTGTTCTGCGCGATCTCCTTGCGAGCGAGGAGGGTGATCGGCGTGTCAGACATTGCCGTACTGCGTGTTCTTCAGCATCTGGTAACCCTTGATCAGCTCGCGGATGCCGTCGTCGAGCGTATAGGCGGTGCGGTAACCGGTGGCTTCGACCTTTTCGTTCGAGACGATGTAGTTGCGCTGATCCGGGTCTTTGCCGAGCGGTGCTTCGAGGAAGGTGAAGTCCGGCACCTGAAGGGCGATGCGCTGGCAGAGTTCCAGCTTGGAGATATTCGCGCTGGAAAGCCCCATGTTGTAGATCTGGCCGCGCATCGTTTCGAAATTGTCGAAGCCGTGGATGAAGGCACGCACCACATCGCGAACGTGAATGTAGTTGCGCTTGAAGTGGGCTTCGAACAGCACGATGAAACGATCGTTCACGGCGCGGTAGGTGAAGTCGTTCACCAGCAGGTCGATTCGCATGCGCGGCGACATGCCGAACACGGTGGCGAGGCGGAAGCTGATCGCATTCGGGTGTTGCAGCAGCATCTGCTCCACCTTCACCTTCTCGATCGCGTAGAGCGAGATCGGCTTCAGTGCAGAGTTCTCGTCGCAGTAGTTGTTCTCGTCGCCGGTGCCGTAGGCCGAGTTCGTCGTCGGCATCACGATGCGCTGCTCCTGGCTCACGTGCCGCAGCATCATCTCGATCGCATCGTGGTTGGTGCTCGAGGCGCCGACCGGGTCGCGCGCGCAGAGCGGGGCGCCGACATAGGCGGCGAGCGGGATGATCGCATCGGCCTTGGCGATCAGCGGCTTCATCACGTTCTCGATGCGCACATCACCACGCACCAGGTCGAACTTCGGGTGCGCGCAGACATGGCCGAGGCTGGCCTGCTTGTACATGAAATTGTCGACCACGGTGACTTCGTGGCCAGCCGCCAGCAGTTCGGGGACGAGGACGGAGCCGATGTAGCCGGCGCCGCCGGTGACCAGGATCTTCATGGTGTGTCTAAGCCTTTACGCGTTAGCGGGTTGCGGTGTCGAGCACACGCTGCAGTGTGTCGATACGATCGCGCAAATCGAAGGGATGGTTACCGACGAAAAAGCCCCGATCATGGGCGGTATTCGCGTTGACGATCTCGCCAACGCAGTCGTAGTCGTAGTACTTGATCGCGTCGTGGCGCAGGAAGTTGCCGCCGGTGATGATGCGGAAGCCGATGTCCGCGTCCTTCATCGAGCTCATCACATGGCGCCGGTCGAGGTCCATCGCAGGGTTCAGGATCAGCGTGAAGGAGAACCAGCTCGATTCGCCGTTCTCGCGCTGGATGATGAAGCGCGGGTCGTTCGCGAACAGCGCCTGGAAGTGGCGCGCGTTGGCGCGGCGCGCGGCGGTGAAGTCGTCCAGCTTGTTCAGTTGTTCGAGACCAACGGCGCCGGAAAGCTCCAGCGGGCGCACGTTGTAGCCCGGCACGATGAAGCGGTAGGCCTCGAAGAAGTCGTCGTCGCGCTTCTCGTACAAGGGGCTGCCGGGCGGCTGGTCGCGCGTCCAGCCGTGGTTGCGGATCGCACGGCACAGCGCGAACAACTCGTCGTCGTCGGTCAGGATCATCCCGCCTTCCATCGTCGAGATGTGGTGCGAGAAGAAGAAGCTGAAGGTGTTGATATCGCCGAAGGTGCCGGTGTAGCGGCCGTCCACCTTCGCGTCCATCGATTCGCAGTTGTCCTCGAACAGGTAGAGGCCATGCTTGTCGCAGAAGGCGCGCAAGGTGGGCAGCTCGGCTGGGTTGCCCAGAATGCTCACCGCCATCACGGCGCGGGTCCGCGGTGTCAGCGCGGCTTCGAGCTTGCTGACGTCGATGTTCAGCGTCTGCAGATCGACGTCCACGAAACGCAGCTTGAGGCCGTACTGCTGCAGCGGGTGGAAGGTGGTCGACCACGAGATCGCGGGTACGATGATTTCGTCGCCACGCTGCAGCGGTTTGTGTTGCTTGAACGAGAGCGCCGCCACGCCGACCAGATTGGCCGACGAGCCCGAGTTGACCATCACCGCATGGCGCTTGCCAAAGCGCGCGGCGAAAGCCTCCTCGAAGCGGCGCACGTTCTCGCCCATCGTGAACATGCCGCTGTCGATGACGCGGTGGAGCGCCGCGATTTCCTCGGCGCCCCAGGTGCTTGCTGCCAGTTCGTAATACATGTCGCGTTCCGTTTGTTCGGGGATCAGTCGTTTGCCGGGTAGCGGGCCCGATAGTCCGCCAGCGCAAGTCGCAGTCCCTCATCGAGCGAGACTTTCGCTTGCCAACCCAGCGCAGCCATCCGGGAATTGTCGAGCAGCTTGCGCGGCACGCCGTCCGGTTTCGCAGGGTCGGTACGAATCTCGCCCGTATAACCCACGATATCGGCAACTTTCTGCGCCAGCTTGAGGATGGAGACTTCCGTGCCGCCGCCGATGTTGATCACCGGGTAGCGGCTGGCGGCGAGCAGTGCGTCGAATTGAGCGTCCGGCAGATCGGCAAGAAGGTGAATCGCAGCGGCGCAGTCATCGACGTAGAGGAGTTCGCGCAAAGGCGTACCGGACCCCCAGATGGTTTCCACCGGCGTACGGTCTTTCGCGGCTTTCACGAAGCGCCGGATCATCGCTGCGGCGACATGCGAGTTCGCCGGGTCGTAGTTGTCGCCCGGGCCGTACAGGCTGGTCGGCATGACCGCGAGGTAGCGCGTGCCATACTGCTGATTGCAGGCGCGGCAGAGTTCTATTGCCGCCAGCTTGGCCATGGCGAAGGCCGAATTGGTGGGCTCTACTTCGCCCTGAAACAGACTGGCTTCGGCAATCGGTTGCGGGGCCGCTCGCGGGTAAGAGCAATTCGACCCCACGAAGATCAGACGTTCCACGCCGGCGCGCCGCGCCGACTCGATCACGTTGGTATAGATCGCGAGGTTGTCGGCAAGGAACTCGACCGGATAGGTGGAATTGGCATGAATGCCACCGACGCGGGCGGCAGCGACGATGACTCGTTGGGGACGTTTCACTTGAATGAACGAATCAACGAGTGCGGGATCCTGCAAATTCAATTCTTTGCGGGAGCTTATTAAAGTGGTCCACTCGTCTGATACGGTGCGGCTAATTGCTGCGCCAAGCAGCCCATGCCCGCCTGCAACATAAAGCCGTTTTTCCGGAGATGAATGCTGGTCACTATTAAACATCGCATTTACATCGGATTCAGTGCACGCCTGCCAGGATGGTTTCGACAAAATTATCGATAGAATACCGGCTTCGCCACTGTTCGTGAGCCCTTGCTGCCTTTGTCTCTCTGGTGGTGTCGTTGGCGAGATAAAATCTGATTTTTTCAACCAATTCTTCTATTGATTTCCAGTATTCAACATCTATGCCTTCAAGGTAATAGCGACTCTCAGGGTTGTCCTGTTCTAACAAGAAGGCGCCCGACGCTAACGTTTGTGCTACACGCCCCTTGACCTGTATTCGACTGCTTACTGTCTGCGTATTTACAACAATTTTGCTTTGGGCGAGATCTCTCGCGTAGTCAGCAAAGGGAAGGCATTTATCAGGGTTGAACACGCCGCCAGATCTAAATGTCCTAATCCCGGCATTCTGCAGTTCAGTCAATACTATCCCCCGAAAGCCTTCAATTGATCCAGATACGTTTACGTCATGGACTCGGTTGGAAGTCGGATGGAATATATTTGGGTTTGGTACTGTAGGCAAAAACGTAACGCGCTCTACGTTGGTGAAGTCGGAATAGATCCCTGTGTTTGCTCGAATGCGGTCGACACGAGATTTGCTGTCCAGCACCAATGTTAGGTCCGAAACGGAAATTGTGCATCTGTCGTGCGTCTGGCTGTCAATGCTGGATTCGTCGCTGTCCCATATTACAGAGCACAATTTGAATTTGTGTAATCCCCTAAGTTCTCTGAGGACAGTGCTCCGAATGGCTTCGCTAGGCCAGGTTGCAATATAGATAACTAGGTCTGGATTTGTCTCGACTATCTTTTGGCTAACAAGGCGAATTTGCGCCCGCTCCATACTTTTTCGCCGTTCCGAATGGCTCAAGCCAGCTTCTGCATGCATCGATTCTAACCATCTCCATTCCCGCTGGTAGTTGTGTATCGACGTTTCACCCAATAGTCTGGACTCGGTCATTGGCTGAATTATTTCAGTATAGCCAGGTTCTTCAAAATATAGGACGCGCTGTTCATGCGTCAGGAATAGGGTTCTCGGTTTAACTCTGGCGTTCATTGCGGTGATTGTCCTGCGCAAAGTCGACTGTGTTCGGCTGTTTTTGGCGTCATAACTCTGATCGTTGTCGGAGCATAACGTGCCGCAGTGCAGTCTGGATGGTCGCGGTATACATTGTTGATCATGAGATTCGAGCCGGGCTATGCATTGTCACGAAGTAGGGAGAAGTTGTGCATCGCGACTTCACTTGTGTGCCGGTTTGTGAGTGCATCCCTTCCGGCTATAGTCATGGAATGACGAAGTTCTGGATCCGACTTTAAAGTAACTAATATATTTAGAAGCTCGGTTTTGTCTCTGTATCCGATATATTCAACCTGATTGACGAATAGGGCTTCACATCTAGGTCTTTGTGGCGGGATCCAGTTAACGACCGGCGTGGATGCTGCCATCGCCTCCGCCACTCTCGCGGTGTGAGCCTTTACAATTGATGGGAGGCCGACGCTACAAAATCCCATTCGTATTCCCATGAGGTGCAGTTGAAATAGCTTCGCACGAATGGTGGCGATGACGGAGATGTGGTCGTTGTGAGTGGATGGTGGCGCATTTCCGCTATCCTTGAGCGCGTGATAGGCTGCGTGCGCCGCATCGTATTGCTCAGGTAGTGTCGTGTTGCGTTCGGGGATATGTGGTCTTGTTAAGATTTGCGCAAATTGTGGATCTTCAAGATATTCTTTTCGAGGTCCGTACTTGTTACCAATGAATACTGCATGTTCCTCAACGGGGGGCGGTAGTGATGTGATAAATCTCTTTGGCACTGAGACGGTATTCCATAGTGTCGGTATGGATAGATCATTGGAGATCGATGTTACGTCGGCTTCGTCAACGGCCAAGGCATGGGTGCAGTTTAAGAGTTGAGCGTATGTCTTGAGTTTGCGGTCCGAAAATTGTGGCACTATCGCAATTTCGTCGGCAGTCATTGAAAGTGACTCCATCAGGATCCCAATCCTTATCGGTATGGTCTCTCGCAGTAGCCCCCAAAACTCTGCATCGAAGTTCGTGTGAACGCACCAAATCCAAACTTGGTCGTATGAATTTTCTTTGAGAACTGCTCGGAGCCTGGCCGACAGTTCTTTGGGGTTGTCATCCTTCTTGCCGTGAGTGGCAAGAAAGACGGTGCAGTTGTGTCCTATTGCCGTTAGTCCATCGTGAAATGCCCATGCTCCAGTATATGACCATGCGCGAGCTTGAAGCCAGTTGTCAAACTCCAGCATTACCAACAGTATGTTCTTGGGCATTTACGAGACCTCGTGATCTTCTCGCCGAATGATTGTTGCCTGCATTGCCGCGATTTCAGGGAGTCGCGTCTCCTGCTCGTGCAAGGGGCGAAAGCCGGCATGATGCTGCGCTTGCGCGAGTAGGATCCTTGCGAAGCGTTTGTCGGTGTTTATGGTCGCACGCGCCCACGAGATGAGAGCGCCTGTGTGGCTTGGGTCAATCTCGAGGATTGATTGGGCGAATTCGATAACACTTTCCACGTCGTGCTCGTCTTCAGCTGAACGCAGGTTCGCATACAAATCTCGTGTGCCTCTGTTGGGTGCTGGCGTCGTGTCGAGTCCAAGGTGTATTCGAAGCTTCTTAATTGTGCGGCTGTCGAGCAGTTCATGGTGTGTGTCCAGATGCTTGCGGAGTGCGACTAACGCGCTATCGTCACGTTTAGTTTCGTAGGCATCCAATAGTGGTGCAGTGAAATGCGGAATTAGCGCTTGACAGCGGGCTAGCAACGCCGCGCGAGTCGATGAATTGGTGCAGCGTCGTGCTCGCTCAAACAGAAGTGGTGCAAAGTCTTCAATTCCGAATACTATCGTTTGCTCGTCAATATATTCGCCTGCGATGGCGCGGTCACGCAACGCTCTAGCGCCAGGAAAGTTATCGCAAAGATATTCCACGAATCCGATCTGGATTGCCTGCTCAGTAATCAATCTCATTGCTATGTCGAGTTCAATGCAAGCGCGGCCACCTCCTATATGCGTCAGTTGGTCGGCGGCAATACAAAGACTATCGAGAGCGTCTCGCTGCGCAGTCGTATTGATTGATTTTATAAGCCATGGTAATGAGAACGTCGCATCTGGATGGCGAGTTATTAGAATTCCCTTTGAGTACCCGGCGTTAATGTGATCGCGTATATAGTCGCTTGGTTCAAGGCGCTTGTGGTGGACTCCTGTTAGTTCTGGCCAACTAATGAGTTGGCCTCCCCGCGAGAAGAATCGATAGCCAAATTCAGTGTCTTCGCAGCCGTAGCGGGTAAACCCTTCGTCAAGCCGTATGCTCGACATTGCAGCGGTCTTAAAGCTCGTGAATCCTGTCATAAAGCTTGAGTGGGGTTTCCCTCCGGGGACGCAATGAAAGACGTTCCAGTTTCCTCGTGTTTCAAACCATTCCGTTAATGCCGATGCATAGGGTCCTCCGCGCCAAGTGACGCTGCCGATCATCATCGTTAGGATATCCGGGTGTTGGTTGTGGAACGCGATCACAGTCTCGACGAAGCCTTGCGCGGGAACAATGTCGTCATCGAGGTACATTCCGAGTGGGGTGCTAATCAAACTCGCTGCGGTGTTTCGAGCCGCCGATGGGCCTCGATTACGATCGTGAGTAATGAATTGCACGCCTTGGTTGGCCAAAGTACTTACCAACCTGTTTGTGGGAGCAGTGGGGCCGTCCCACACTACGATGACGTGAGCTTGTTCTTCGAGCGTCAGGCCAACAATTCGACAAAGTAGTTTTGTGTCTCTTCCTGTTGTCGGAATTGCAATTGTCAAGTCAGATCGCTTAAATGATGCGGTCATTTTCAGACTCCGAAAAGCTGGTCGAGTACCCGCGCTGTCCAGCGTCGAGAACACATTCGAGCATTCCAAGTGGTTTGTCCGCGGGTTATGACTTCCTTTCGGAGTTGGTCGTTTTCCAAATAGCTATCGATCAAAGAAAATAGGGTCTTTGAGTCATGGAAGTACTCGATCCCTTCGCCGGGTGCGAGCAGTAGCCGGGTTTCTGGATTGTCCTCTTCAAGCAATAACACCCCGCAACCCAGCGCTTCGCGCACCTTGCCCTTGCACTGTGTGCGGAACGGGTAGGTCTGGGTGTTCACGCAGATCTTAGTGCGGCGCATTGCCGCGGCGTAGTCGGCCACGGGTAGCGGCGCGCGGTCTTGCTCGTACACGCCGCCGAGGTGATGAAAGCGCTCGCCGTAGCGGGCCGCAAGCCGGTCGATCCACTCCCGGCGGCGCCCGACCGAACTGCCGAAGAGCGCGATGTCGTACGTCGGCGTCGCGTCAGGCTCGGGATGGAAGAGGGCGGGGTCGAATACCGTGGGGTGGAAGATCACCCGTTCGGTGTGGCGGTGGTGCTGGTAGGGCGGTTCGTGCGCCTTCATCCTCGCCAGCCGGGTGCCGTTGGAGTTCTCGATCACCAGATCAGCCCAGCCAAGGCTCGTGCGCTCGTAATCGAGATAGCTGCCGTGCGCTGCGGCTTCGTCGTAGTCCCACCACAGGGTGACAATTTTCATGCCGGGGCAAAGCGTGCGCGCGGTGTCGAAAACTTCCGGGGCGAGGTTCTCGTGCGGGTGAACCGGCGTGTGTACCAGCAGGTCCGGTTGGAAGCTACGCACCGACTCAAGAATCTCTTGCTCCCAAAGGCCGCGAAGCTCGCCGTCCGGGTTGCGCCCGTACAGCGTGTGCAGCGTGATCCGGTCGCCGTGCAGCGCGCGCAGATCCGATTCGATGCCTTCTTCGTAGGCGCGACTCGAGATCACGACGTGCCTTGCGTGCATGGGGATGTCGCGCGGGCTGATCACCGGTAGGCCCATGCGCTCGCCGCCTTGCAGGCTTTCGTCGCGGTCCGCAAGCGCCACGATCGGCAGGCGTCCAAGCTCCGCCATGAACTGCCTCGTGTGGGCACCCGCGCCGTAGATCACGCATGGGGCTCCGGCGGTTGTGCGTGAGATTTCATTGATGCGTCGCGCGATCAGAGCACGGTAATCGTCGGTGTCGCGCCCGAGCGTCACCAACCGGTGCTCGCCAATCAAGCCGGACGCCAGCATTGGCTTCATGACCTCCAGCACACCCGCCGAGTCCGCCAGCGACTTGGTGTCAAAGCGATGGATCACGAAGAGGGTGCGTGGCCTGGGCGTCATTCAGTCAGAGCGCGACGTTGTACTTGCGCACGATCTCTTGCGCTTTGGCGAAGCTGGACATGTCGATCACGTCGTCGGTGTCGAGCATGATGTCGAAGGCCGATTCGATCGCGGCCACGAGTGCCATGTGGGCCACCGAATCCCACTGCGGGATGCTGTTGAAGCGCAGGTCGTCCACCACCTGATCGGGCGGAATCGCCAGCGCGTCGCTGAAGGTCTGTCGGAGTTGGTCCAGATTGCTCATGCGCGTGTCCTGTGTGCGCCGCCAGCGTGTGCCGGGCGCAGCATTACGAAGTGGATGATGCCGCGACAGTGCGCAAGTGGTGGGCGGATAAGACGCGGGAAACCCCGTCATTTATTGCTAACCTTGCGTCGGTCGGGCGTGCAAGATGATCCTTGGAACGCCGCGTCATCGCAACGCCGGGAGCATTTTCATGATTCAGATCGGGCATATCCGGGTCGGGTTGGACTCGACTCCCTTCTTCATCGCCGAGATGAGCGGCAACCACGGCGGTTCGCTCGATCGTGCGCTGGCGATTGTCGATGCGATGGCGGACGCGGGTGCGCATGCGCTGAAGCTGCAGACCTATACCGCGGACACGATGACGCTGGACATCGCCGAACGCGAATTCCTGATTGCCGATGCGGAGAACCTGTGGAAGGGCCGCACGCTTTACGATCTGTACGACGAAGCGCACACGCCCTGGGCTTGGCACAAACCGCTGTTCGAACGGGCACGTTCGCGCGGCATGTTGGCATTCTCGACGCCCTTCGATGCGACGGCGGTCGATTTTCTCGAAACGCTCGATGTGCCCTGCTACAAGGTGGCCTCGTTCGAGAACGTCGACCTGCCGCTGATTCGCAAGGTCGCCGCTACCGGTAAGCCGATCATCATGTCCACCGGCATGGCGACGCTGCGCGAGATCGGGGAGGCGGTTGAGGCGGCCCGCGATGCGGGTTGTCGCGATCTGGTGCTCCTCAAATGCACCAGCAGTTACCCGGCGCCGCCGGAAGAGAGCCACTTGCGCACGCTGCCGCACATGCGGGAGGCATTTGGCTGCGAGGTCGGGCTGTCGGACCACACGCTCGGGATTGGTGCGGCCATTGCCGCGGTGGCCATGGGCGCGACCGTGATCGAGAAGCATGTGACCCTGTCGCGTGCGGAAGGTGGCGTGGATAGTGCGTTTTCGCTTGAACCCGCCGAGGTGCGTCAGTTGATGGCCGAATGCGAGCGGGCGAGGGCTTCGCTCGGCGCGGTGCACTACGGCCCGGGCGAACGGGAGGCCGATTCGGTGAAGTTCCGCCGAAGCCTCTATGTTGTAAAGGACGTCGCGGCCGGCGAACGCCTGACTGCAGAGTCGGTCAGGGCGATTCGACCGGGTTTGGGCTTGCTGCCGGGCCACCTGCCTCAGGTCTTGGGGCGTCGTGCCGCAAGGAATATTCCTCGCGGCACGCCCGTCAGCTGGGATCTGCTTGATTGAGGGCACGCACGCTTAGCGCGCCGCTTCCACCCGGTTCTTGCCTGCCCGCTTAGCGCGGTACATCGCTTCGTCCGCGCGATCGATTGAGCGTTTTGCGGGCTCGTTCGGGTCCAGGCGGCTGACGCCGGCACTGAACGTAATCAGTCGTTTGCTGTTGTCATGCAGGAAGAAGCGCTTCGTCAGCTCTCGCTGCAAGCGTTGCACCACGCCAACTGCGGCATCGAGTCCCGTGTCCGGCAGTACCAGGATGAATTCCTCGCCTCCGTAGCGCGCTACAGAGTCCTGCGGGCGGATCGTGTCGCCGATGACCCGCGCGAGATGAACCAGGGCCTCGTCGCCCGCCGTGTGGCCGAGCGAATCGTTGAGTTGCTTGAAGTTGTCGACGTCGATCAGCGCGATGCAAAGTGCTTTGCCGCTGCGTTCTGCCCGGCCAATCTCGCGTTCCAGCGTGTCGTCGAGCCCCTTGCGGTTTAGCGCACCAGTGAGCGGGTCGTGTCGCACGAGGTCGCTTGCGTTGTCGAGTTCCTGGCGCAGGCGCTCAACTTCCGCGTTGGCGCTGTCTACCTGCTGCTTTAGCGCACTCAACTCTCCGCGCGAATTCTCGGCGCGGATCTGCATGTTGCGGGTCTCGCTGATGATCTCCTCGACGACCGATGCCAGTTCGCCAATCGTCTGAGCCTGCGCGACCTGCGCCGCACAATGCTCCATGCGGTCACGGTAGCCGCCGGTGGATACATAGATGTCGGACAGATGGTCCACAAAGCCCGAGAGCATCGCCTTGAGCCGTTCCTGCGCGTCGGTCAGGCTTTTCTTCAGCACACCTTGCTTGAGAATCACATCACGCAGGCGCTTGCCCATCTCGTCAATCGCGTCGCGATCGAGCGGGCCGTTGGTGACCTGCAGCACCCCTTCGACCTGGCCGTGTACCCAGGCATCGTCGGCGACCAGATCCCCGATGTTCTCGATAATGAGTTGCAGCAGCCGAAGCAGCGCCTGGCGGATGCCAGCCTGATCCCTCACGACCCATTCAACCTTGTAGGCAAAGGCGCGCAGCCGCTTCGTAAAGCCCTCGGCGTCGAAGTCCTTACTCGGCTGGCGTAGCTCTGTCGCAAGTTGGCCGGCCATCGAGCTGAGCTCGGGGGTTTCGATCAGTAGACCGCCGATTGCCTCTTCCAGCACTTGTGCGATCAAGCGGCGCACATCGAGGCTGTCGGCAAGACTCGCCGACTGCGCGATCGACGTGGCGCTGGCCGCGGCCGGTGCCTGGGCTGCGCCGGCGGCAGCGGTTGCATCGTCGACAGAGGTGGCCAGATCGGCCGGCGTGTCGACGAGTGTGATCGTGTCGGCGGTGCTGTCTGTCGCCCAACCGCGAACCAGACCCTGCAATCGGTTGAACAACTGTTGTGCGTCCGCTTGGCTTGAGCCCAGCACGTGTTCAAGCGCTTCGGCCTTGCGTTTGGGGGTCAGGTTGGCGTGCCGGCGTTCGAGTTGGGTCAGCAGATCGCGGATCAAGCTTGCCCAGGGCGGCGTTTCCTCGGTGATTTCCTGGAAGAGCTGCAGCATGCGGCTGTGAAAGCTTTCCCAGTTGCCTTCGCTCACCGCGCCTTCGAACCGACGGGCAAGCCTGAGTTGCTCAGGCCGCTCGCGTGGCAGTTCCGCGGCAAAGCTCTTGAACTCCCGCGCAGGAAACTCCTCGTCTGGTGTGGTGCCCGCGATCTGGTGATAGATCGAGCGGAAATTGTCGGGAGTCGGTGGGACGCGGCTCACCGCGAGGCGCTTGAGCACCTCGCGAGCGATGTCAGAAGGGCTTTGGGTGGGCTGGTTCATTGGTCACCCGGCGTGTCGAAGGGCATGCAGTGCCTACGGCATCTGCGCGCGCATCTTGAGTAATGCCGCGTCGCCTATTCGACCAAGCCGTGTTTGAGCCCATAGTGCGTCAGCTCAGCGTTGTTCTTGAGCTTCATTTTCTCGAGCAGCCGGGCGCGGTAAACGCTAACCGTCTTTACGCTGAGGTTGAGCTCCTCGCCAATCTGCGTCAGCGTCTTGCCGGACGCAATCATGCACAGGGTCTGGTACTCGCGATCCGAGAGGCGCTCGTGCGGTGCCCGGTCATCCTCGGTGATCGCGGTGGCCAGCTGTTCCGCTACCTCGGCGCTGACGTATTTCTTGCCCGAGGCGACCTGCCTGATCGCAAGGACGAGCTGCTCCGGTGCACTCTGTTTCGACAGGTAGCCCGATGCACCCGCCTTGAGCGCCCGCACCGCGTATTGCTCTTCCGGGTGCATCGACAACATCAGCACCGGTAGCTTCGGGAACTCCTTCTTGACCAGTTTCAGTGTGTCGATCCCGTTGCGGTCCGGCATGTTCACGTCCATCAGAACCACATCCCATGCCCCGTCCCGCAGCAACTGGAGCGCGCGAACGCCGTTTTCGGCCTCTCCGGCGACAACCATGTCTGCGGTGTCCGAAAGAATCGCACGCAGCCCCTGGCGCACGATGGCGTGGTCGTCCGCAATCAGTACTCGAATCGTTGGTGCGTTCATGCTCAACCTCAGGCGCTTTCCTGGAACGAATGGTTACCTGACTGCGCAACCGGCGCGCGCAATATCATCTGTGTGCCGTGCGGTGACACCGCGCGGATGTCCACGCTGCCGCCAAGGCTCGCCACACGCTCGCGCATGCCGCGAAGGCCAAACGAGCGGGGCTTCGAAAAATCGGCGCTGCGAATGCCGACGCCATCGTCCGTAACCTGCAGCAGCACTTCGTCGCCTTCCTGCATCAGCCTCACGGTAACCTCTTTCGCTTGGGCATGCTTGGCGACGTTGGTGAGGGTCTCTTGGAAGACGCGGAATATCGCGATGCTCGCGTCTTCTGCACATTCAATGTCGTGGTCCGCGCACAACACATTGCAGCGCAGGCCCGTGCGTTGCGAAAAATCCTCTGCGTGGCTCTCGATGGCGGCCGCGAGGCCGAACTCTTTCAGGATGCCGGGGCGCAGCTCGCGGGCAACGCGGCCCGCCGTGGTGATTGCTTCGTCAACCAGACCCGCGATGCGTTTGGCGCGCGCGCCGTGGGCCGGGTCGCTTTCCAGTCGGCTCGCGAGCAGTGACAGCTCAATCTTGATCCCGACGAGCAGGCCACCCAGCACGTCGTGAATATCGCGCGCAATTCGCTCCCGCTCTTCTTCCTTGACGCTCTGCAGGTGGTTGGAAAGCTCCGCCAGCTGCGCTCGTGACGCAGACAAATCTGCCTGGGATTGTTTGCTGTGCGTGATGTTCCACATCACGCCGTCCCACCGAGTCGTCTGGGCGTCAAGCCGAGTCGGCGTTGCGCGCAGGTTGATCCACTTGATGTCGCGCCCCGGTACCCGGATGCGTCCTTCCCAGTTCAGCGTTGCGAGGCGCTGCGAACATTCACTCAACGCCTCATCCAGGCCAGGGCGGTCTTCAGCCAGCACCATCCCCAACAACTGGGAGCCATCGCCGATCAGCGCGTCCAGCGGCACTTCGAAGAGGAACAGGGCGCCTTCGCTCAGATACTCGATTGAAATCTGGCCATCGTCGCCGCGCGTCATCTGAAATGCGGCGCCAGGAATATTTGCCGCCAGCGCGCCAAGGCGCGCCTCGTGATCGCGGGCGGCTTCGATCGCAGCGAGGCGCTCGCTGCGCATCCGCGCTTCGCGCAACTCGCGCTCAACGGCCGGAATCAACCGGTCCAGGCGATCCTTGCTCAAATAGTCCTGTGCCCCGGCGCGCATGGCTGACGACGCGGTCTCGTCATCGATCGTCCCCGAAATGATGAAAAACGGAACGTCGATCTTGCGAGCCTGCACTCGTTCGAGCGCAGCGATACCTGAGAACCCTGGCAGCTTGTAATCCGAAAGGATCAGATCCCATGTGCCGTGGCTCAATGCGGCATCGAGCGCCTGCGGCGTTTCAACCCGTTCCGAGAACACTTCAAAGCCTGCGCGGCGTAAGCGCGCCAGCAGAAGGATCGCGTCGTCTTCGTTGTCTTCCACCAGCAGAACACGGAGTACTTGACGCGTCATCGCTTTGCTTTCTTGAGGCTGCCATGAAGGTAATGGTGTGCAGCCGAAAAAAGATAGCACGACACTCGTAGCATTAGCAGCGCGAATCGGTATAATCCGCCACCTCCGGCGCCGGCATAGCTCAGTTGGTAGAGCAGCGGTTTTGTAAACCGAAGGTCGTGGGTTCAAGTCCTACTGTCGGCACCAAAAAAATTATCGAATTCGTGGGTTGACATTAAAAACGCGTTAATCCATAATTCTTCTTCTCCGACGCGGGGTGGAGCAGTCTGGCAGCTCGTCGGGCTCATAACCCGAAGGTCACAGGTTCAAATCCTGTCCCCGCAACCAGTTGTAAAGACAGGCCGACAGCGAAAGCTGATCGGCCTGTTTCGCTTTCTAGTCACGTATGTTTGTCTCGCTCCACCATATCGATGGGGCCGATCAGCCGTCGAAGGATCTCGCGGGCGCGGACGACGGCTGTGCTCAGCGTGTCTTGCAGCTCCGCCAGGAGCTTGCGGTAGCGCTGGATGCCATCGATGAGCGAACTGGCGCCGTTTCTTCACCTTTGCTGCCAGCTAGTTGTGTAGCGGTGCGGGTGGTTCCAGCCGCGACGGAGGTACTGGCGACAGCCTAATCGTCACGATCGCGGCGCCCGGGCGTCCAATTTCTTCGCCAATTTAAGCAATTCGAACTCGGGTGGCGCGTTCCAAAGTAGCAGCGTCGCGGCGACGTGGGTCGAGTTACTTATGCGCAGCCCGACGCAATTCCTCGATCGCGCCGGGCTCAAAGAGTGCTCGCGCACCAATCCGGGCGTGGTGGAGTCGACGCTCACATCTAGTGGGTGTCGCCAAGTACTCGACCGCTCCGTGTTCTTTTGGGGCTGGCGGTCAAAGACGGGCGCCGTGCGAGGATGGTCAGCTGTGGTACTTGGCGACGGCGTTCGATCGATCACGGGCGGCTTTGACCGCGTGGGCATAGACCCTCAAACACACCGGCGACAGTGCTAGGCTGGTTGTGATCGCGCCGCCGCTGACATCCGGCGGCAAATTCTGCGTGCTCGACGGTGTGCCGTTCAACCGCATGGACTATGAGGAGCAGGCAGTTCGGCTCAAGAAGGTCTGCGACAGCTACCGCGTGACCTGCATCGGCATCGGGCAGGGCGTGTATCGGCTCGTACGCCAGTTCTTCCCGGGCGCCCAGCCATCCAGCAAAGCGTTGAAGTAACGGTGCGGCTGGCGCTCAAGGCGATGGACGTGGTCTGTAACGGACGGCTGGAGCTAAATGCCGGCGCGACCGACCTGGCGCGGCCTTCATGGCGATCAAGAAGACCGCTACGGCGATCGGCCGGCAGGTGACCTCTGAGGCCGGCTGTCCGAACAGACGAGCCACGCGGACCACGCGTGGGCATGCATGAACGCGCTGGGCAATAAGCCGCGGGTAGGCCGACTCGACCAGCAGCGGTTTTGTGGAGTTCTGCTGATCAAGAAGAAAAAACGCCACCTCCAATCCGCGCGAATGACGAGCGCGCCAACCACGGCACCAACGCGGCGGGCCGAGGCCTTCGGCTTCGGTGACCCGATACCGGTGCTCGATCGCCGTGCGCTGCTGATTGCCTGAACATGGGGCGCTGGTACGAACCGCCGATCTCTTGGGATGGGCTGGCGCGCCCGTTCCGTGCTACCGCCCACCACAGCTCGCCGATCTACGTGAAGCGCAACATCCTGGTGAGCACCTTCATCCCGAACCCGCTGCCGTCGCGTTCAGCCTTGGCTCGCTGGGTCCTCGAGTTTCTGATCTTCGGCAATGCTTACCTAGAGCGACGCATGAACCGGCTGAACAAGCCGCTCTCGCTCGAACCCACACTGGCCAAGTTCGTGCGGCGAGGCGTCGAGTTGGATACGTACTGGTTTGTGCCCGGCGACGGACTGGAGCACCAGTTTGAGAAGGGGAGCGTGTTCCACCTGATCGAGCCCGATATCAATCAGGAGGTGTATGGGCCACCCGAGTATTTGTCGGCGCTGAACTCAGCCTGGCTGAACGAGTCCCCGACGCTCTACCCGCGCAAGTACTACCTCAATGGCAGCCACGCCGGCGCGGTCTTCTACATGACGGACACGCGCAGCAACAGTCGGACATCGATGCGTTTCGGGAGGCCCTGAAGAGCAGCAAAGGCCTTGGCAACTTCCGCAACCTCTTCGTGTATGCCCCGAACCGAAAGAAGGATGGGATTCAGGTGATCCCCGTCAGCGAGATCGCGGCCAAGGATCAATTCTGGAACATCAAGAGCGTGACCCGCGACGACCAACTGGCCGCCCATTGTGTGCCACCGCAGCTAATGGTCATCATCCCGCACAACACCGGTGGCTTTGGCGACGCGGGCAAGGCTGCGGAAGTGTTCGCGCAGAAGGAGGTGGTGCCGTTGCAGGAACGGATGAAAGAGGTGAACGAGTCGCTGGGGGAGGAGGTGATTCGGTTTGAGGCGTATAGGCTGAATTAGGCTGCTGTCAGCCCTCGTACCTGCGCATGCTCGAGGTCATTAACCGTGGGGTAATGCTGAGTGTGGCGGCGCAACTTCCGGGGCCATGCACACTGGAGAGAAACCTAATTCGAACGTCCGCGGCAAGATTGGAACGGGTGGTCGTGCATTAATACGGCAAGAGCTTGACTCGGAAGGGCCATTGCATCGTGCATGGCTCGCCTCCGCATTTCGCGGGTTTGTATTTTGCTTTGACCAGAACGTAGGCCACCGCTTTTGCGTTGTCGACGTCGGCGTATTCAACCAAGTCGACGTTCGTCGCGGCGCCCGTTGCGTCCACCGTAACGTAGATCGAAACCTCGTCGTTAATGTGTCCATTGCCTGCTAACCGGGCGAGCGACTCAAGAATGTCTCGTAGCCCGTGTTCGGGAAACGGTGGCTCGTCGGATTCCGGCATGTCCTGGTACATGGACCGGAACACTGCTTTCTCGTTCTCGGTAAATCGCGAATAGGGGCGATCCATTGGATAACACCCGCCGTATGCGATGGTGTCGGGCTTCGACCAGCCGATGGCTGGACCCTTCAGTTCGTATCTTGGTACATCCGGCGCGCTTGGGCCTTCTGCGCCCGCAGCATTCGAGCACAAGAACAGAATGGCGAGGGCGAGGTTGAGTAACGTAGGGCGCATTTGCTGGTCGGGCGTTTGAGTGTGCGTGTCGGGTGCGTCGTTTGTTCCTAGACGCGGTGTTCGATGCGTTGGAAGGTTCTTGGGTTCTTGGAGTGTTTGCCGACAGCTTCACACCGTCGCGTTGTCTATCACGTGATCCTTACTGACAACTTCCGCCACGCGCGCCAAGCAAGAGGCGGCGACGGTTCCGCTGCTACTGCCACCTCGTTGGCTCAAGTTTGTACTCGTGCTCAATTTGGCAGGAGCGGCCGTTTGAGTCTTCCGAGTAGGTCATGCGCAACGTGGTATCAAGCGCCGTTGCGTCAAACAACTGGGGAGGGCTTGAGTCAATTACTCGGGCACGGACAACCTTCCCCGCTTCGACGTCATATTCCACCTGCACCCATCCTTCTTGATACTTCTGAAACGCGGCAACCGGAAATGCGGGTGCGGAGCCTGGCAATAAAGCGAACTTCGTCAGGCCAGTACACAGGTTTGGATCCGGCTTCACGAGTTTTGGTGCGGCCCGCGGCGCTGGCGCAGGCATGCCCGGATTGCCAGTCGGAGTCGTGCAGCCGACAACTGCCACCGACATGAGTGCGAATGAAAATGAACGAACCATGGTAGTCCTGATATTGAACAAACGAAACCGGCGCGTTCGCGGCGGCGAGATCAAACGATGATTATTGGTCTGGGTGTTGGCGTTGAAAATAAGATTGTCAGTCGAGTTTCCATTCAAAGTCGATGGATGCCTCCTGCTCGATCAGCTTGCCGTCCTTCTCAATTGGTTTAAAGCACGCGTTGGTTATAGCTGCAACCGATGCGCCGTCAAGCCTTGGGTAACCGCTCGATCTGACGACCATGATTCGGGTTGGGCGTCCCTCAGTGGTGAGGAGGAACTGAAGAGTGGTTTTCCCTTGTTCGTTTCGATTTGCTGACTCGATCGGGTACCTTGGCTTCTCGCAATTGCACGGAGGCGTTGCCGCGACTTCGCCGCATTTGGACGATGGCGCAGTTGGAGACTCGGCGTAAACCGGACCCGAAATCGATGCGGACAGCGCGAGAAAACAGAGATAGTTACGCATTTCGCGCTCGTTGTGTTGCGGTTGGCGTCGCACGGAGTTTATGAGGCGGACGGCGGTGCAGTAATCACGGTGCGTTATCGTCAATGCTTCGATTGCAGTCGATGTCTGGAGAGCCTTCAAAATCGAATTCGCCTCGCCCGCCTGAAACGAGAAGGAATGCTCGTTCTGGAGAAAACCCCAGATCAAGACGCTCCTCCTCTGAACCTCCGGCGGATAAGGTTATACGCCCGTCAGCGGTCCAATTCATAGAGAACGGCACCGCGCTTTCAGTAGTCACGTCAGGATAGTCTTTGACACGGGCACGACGGTTGCCATGAAAAAGCTCATGGCGGACATGGAGTGTATCCATCTCGCTGGACGTTGACGTTGTTAGGCGGAAGACGTTCTCAACTTTAGTTGGGCCGAGAATAAGAATAGCCAAGGCGCTCGCCCATTCACGCGTCCCTGCGACGCGACTAAGTGTCATCCGGCCAGAGAGTGATCCACTCTTACCCAGTTGGACCAACTCGCAATCGTGGTAGTGGCCACCCGGTGCCTCAATATCAAGGGTGGCGGCAGATGTGCTCGTGCTCATTGCCGCTATGAGAGCCGCAATTGCGCCTGCTTTATTCATTACATTCACCGCAGTGGAGGGCACCCAACTGCGTAGCAGTCTGGCGCCCAAATTGAGGTATTTACTTGGCGTTCCCAGGTTCCTCGGCTAGTGGCTTCGCAACAAACCGCGAAACCGGGCCACTAAATCCAAAAAGCATGCATCCCATGATGAGGCCGGGGATACCCGAAACCCACAGGTTGGCGCTGCTAGTGAAGGCGCTTTCGGCTGTACATTGCTGCAGACATGCACCAGCGACCACCAACACCGCAGTGAAGATGTAGGTAAAGCTATAAGCGCATAAAGTGAGAGCGACAGCACGGACGAGCAGGTGAGCGAGGGATTTCATAGATTTGAGCAATTGCATTGAATAAATCGTCTAGCGTTGAAAGTAGCCAGCACCGGGGCGCAGCGTAGGGAACGAAACCGTAGAGCAGTTTGGTGTCAAGATGACTTCACTGTTAGGCGCCGTACAAATCACTCGGTCTCCGAGACGACCTTAGCTGTTGCCGGTGAGTTTGTTGTTAAGTCCTGAATCCACACAGACGCCCCATTCAGCGTTATTTCTCCCATGACGGCGTACTGATCACCCTCTTGGGGCGTGAAGTCCACTTCGCCGAAAGCTGATGGCAGGGCTCGACCGGACAATCCCCTGAAAATGGCATGTATTGGGGCGCCCGTCTCCTCTCTAGCGATGAGCTTGACCTTCATCGGTCGGACCGGAAGTTGTCTGGTGGCGTTTGTCGCAACAAGAGTATAGCCCTTCCCGTAGCTCGCACTCCGACTTTCAATAATGGCGTTGTTGATATTCGTTCCGTCGACGGAGTGAATTACGAAGAAGAGAGCACGCGCCTTTCCTTGTTCAATTACGGTGTCCTTGGTCGGCACGGTTGGGCCGTTATATCCGGGCCAAACGGGATCCCCGCGGGTGGCACACGCCGCGAGCGATACCACGAAGAGACAAATGAGGATAGCTTTCATGAGTACCATTGCCTTTCGGCCTAACGTAAAAGTCACCGACATCGGAGCGCCGGCGAAGGGAACCCCTGCTGCGAAGCAGTTTGGGTGTCCGGTTGACTGCCCACTAGAGGGCGCGGCACCGTCATTCATTGCGTGGTGCAAGCCTGAAGTTTGGGGAGTAACTCCGGGTACCAACGTTGCTCTTGCATTGAGGTACTGGGATTGAGTTGTACGAGCGCGAACCATTGATCAAACTCGTCATGCGGAACTGTGTGCACAGCAGCGACGGTGCAATCACAGATTTTCATTGCTTGATCGAAATCGAGTTGCCTGGCGTTGAAATTTGCCTTCACGCAATCATTCAATAGGCTCTTGTTACGAGCGACATGTGAGTCGGGATTGGTCGCGTGATACGCAGTACGCATTAGCTCTAGCTCCTTTTTCGATGCGCCAGGTACGATACGGTGCGCCGGCGTATCTTCGCGTACAACAGCTGCGCAGCGTTCCATTGGAGGTGCGGTACTGGGCACCTTCACCAACCCTTGTAGGCCATTTTCGTCCGCTTCTTTGCCGAGTGTGATGCGTGCGCTCTCAAGCACCTCGAATCTCGCGGTGTCCCAAAAGAAAACAAAGAAGCGCGGGTCAAAGCCTAGGGCGCGATAGTTTGTTGAACATGCCGTGAAGAGCGCGTGTGCCATCTCCCTTCCAGCTTGAACGTGCAGTGCGGCACTTAATTGCTCTGGGTCGCCCGATACACCGGCCGAAATGGTTCGCGTGAATAGCACCAAAGCAACCGCGCAAATTCGAATGGAACACAGTTTCATGGATAAATGCACGACATTAGATGCGGGCCTCTAACGTTGGAGGTCATGGGCGCCGGAGCGCCGCGGAGGGAACCAAACTGCGCGGCAGTTTGGCGTCCCGTTGACGGCCTAGTTAGGACTCGCGGTTCTGTTTTGCACCGACGAGCGCCCCGAGTAGCAATGCGACGACCACGAAGGTGATACTCGGAACCCCGGAATTGGCGCTAAGGTCAGCCAACCCAAGCCCAGCACCCAGCACGGCCACGCTGGCTGCGAGAGAGAACCCGAGTTCCATTTCCGAACGCCTAGACATTCGCGCGCAGACGTAGCCGCCGAGAAAGCCAGAAACGATAGAGCCTCCGGTGAACCAGAATCCAAGCACCCAAGATAGGCTAGCTAACTCTTTCTCAGCGTCGGACACGCTGAGTGAGTTTGCTATGGAAAGCATGAAGATTGTTCCACCGAGGAAGCAACTTGCATAAACGGCTGCAGTAACTAGCAACCCAGAAGCAAAGGAGAGAATAATCGATCTGCGTTTGCCGGGCTCTGCCTCCGAAACAGCGGCCTCCGGCGGCGAAAAAGGATTTGACTTCATTGCGAGTTCTGGCTTTGGACGTAACGGGCGCCAGAGCGCAGCGAAGGGAGCCAAACCGCGCAGTGGTTTGGCATCCCGTTGACGGACTTGTTAGGCATCGCCGCCCTTCATTCGGATGAATGGGCCTACGCATTTATCGAAACGGGGTTCCAAGCACAGGAGAAACTGGTTGCCATCTCGGTGAAAGACTATGTAAGTGGTTGCGATATCGCCGACCGGAGTATATGAGCCGAAGCAATCAGGCTTGCCGTTGTTCTTGACGATCTTGTCTGTAAACCGATAGAAGCCCGCGGCGTCTGGATACGGTGAAATGAAATACACAGACTCATTGCGTTCCTCACCGGAAGCCGCTGAGCGCGTCCCGTCTGAACGTACGTCGTATTCCTCGAAACAATTGAGATGACGTATGTCAAACCTCCATTTGCCCACAAGAGGATGTGTGGACAAAGCCGGATTAGAGGCGGGCGCTTCTGCGCAAACACCGGAAGTGGCGGCGAGCGCGGCTAGTATTACTGCGGCGACTAACTTAATTGGTTGGCTAAATTGCACGGCTTCTCCCGCATGCCTAACGTTAAGTAGACCTCAAAGTTAGATTCTATTTGTCTATTCGTGAAGTCGAGATTCGTTGCCAAACCACGCCGGCGATCAGGTTGCGACCAATCACGGCAGTCAGGGTGATCAACATCCTGGACCCACCTCGGCGTGCCGGTTGCTCGAACGAATGACTCGAAAAGCACGGGCCTTGATGGATTCTAGCGCCGCACCGGCCGCTACGGCCAAGGCAGGTTTACCACTTCCGTGCGCCTTTTCTCGAAATCGATGGGGTACTCGGTACTCACCGCTGAGTTTTCAGTTGTCACCCTGAGGCCTTGGCGATGGCTGGATGCGACTCAAGTATGCGCTGCCTTTGCACGCGCGATTTGGCGGGTTAAGGGCTGTTCTAACAGCCGATGCTTTGCTGCGTGCGCTCGTGACCCCGTCACGCCCGCCCGCTTTGTGGATCGAGAATCTTGCAGCTGGCGGTTTGCAGCCTCTGCGTTCCCTTGTTCGCCATTTCTGAGGGAAGCGTCGGAAAAAGGTAACCAAGGTAACGGGCGCCCAAAACCAGCCGTAAGTGTCTGATCCGTAAAGCTGTCGATTGTTACCGTTGGAAGGTGACTTCAGGTAACCAAAAAGTTAACACCGGCTAAGGTATTGATTTTTATAGGGCCGAAAACGGACGCGGTGACAATCGAAGAAGGTATCCAAGTTGCCTTAAGGTTACCCAATAGTTACCTTCCTGCATTTGTCGTAAGGCGTTGCGGCGCAAGACCTTGAATGGCGGCTTCCGGCGGGTGTTACCGAAGTTACCTTTTTCCGACGCTAGTCAAAATTCCCGTCCTTGTACGGGCGCCGCGCCCCTGTGGTCGTTCGCACGGTGCTTTTTCACAAGGTGCGGCAACAAAAAGGCCGCCCCGCGGGCGGCCTGGATGGTGCGTCGAGAATGCAGACGCGTTCAGCGAACCGTGATCGAGTTCCGGGTTGCGAAGCGTGTCCCCGCAACCAATCAAATTAGGGCTTGGCGAATGCGCCAAGCCCTTTTTGTTTTTGCGCTGTGCCAGATTTGTTTCGCCGATCAGCGTCTACGTTTAGCTGAAGCCGCGCGTGGATCGCAGCATCGTGTGCCCCGTGTGGCTGGGCGCCTACCGGGCTATTGGCTGCGGAATTTCTGAGCAGAGCTATGGCCACTGATGAGGCGGGCAAGTCTGGCGATGAGTCACAGCCCAGTTCCGCTGCAGTTGTTCGGTAAGACAATCAGCGTACCTTATGCAGTGCGTCGCAACATCGGGGCGCAGCGCCGATAGCCAGTGGAGTGGCAGGGCGGATTCGCCGTACATGGCGCCGAGTATCGCGCCGGTGATTGCGCCGGTTGTGTCGGCGTCGCCGCCGCGGTTGACCACGTCGATCAGTGCCGATTCGAAGCTGTCGGTGATGTCGATCGACTGGAGAACGACGCGCATGGTGTCGACGATGTAGCCGGTGGGGTTGCTTTGCGGTTTTGCTCGGAAGTGGAAGCTCGGGTACGCCTTTACCAGGGCGTGGGCGAGTGCGATGACGCCGCGTATGCCGTGCCCGAGTATCCCTGCCTGGACCATGCCGACTACGAACAGCGTTGCGGCATCGGTCAGCGGGTTGTGGTGCGTGACACGCGCTTGCGAAAGAGCGATTCGGCGGATCGTTTCGGGTGGCGCGCCAAGCAGAGCGATCGCTATCGGTGCGCAGCGCATCGTGGCGCCGTTGCCCGCATCGTCGGACGGGGGGACACAGGCTTCGCCGGTTCTTCGAAACCGCATCACACCGCGACGCACCGTGTTGCCGATGTCGACCGGCTTGCTGCGCATCCAGGCATCAAAGGCGCGCGCGAAGTCGGCAGGCCCAGGATCGGGCGAGGCGAGAAGCGTCTTGGCGACGGCGAATGCCATCGTGGTGTCGTCCGTCACCTGACCGGGCGGTAGCCGCAGCCAGCCACCACCGCGGATCTGCGCGTGGCAGCCGTACAGGGCGCGAATCTCGCGCGGGGTCATGAATTCCACCGTTGCACCCAGCGCATCGCCAAGTGCGAGGCCGAGCATCGCCCCGCGCGCGTGCTGTCGAATGCGTTGCGCTGACGCGCCGGCTGGCCACACGCATTGCATCGGTGGCATGTCGAGCGGTGAGGGAATTCCGTCGCCAGACATGCTCGCGGCCTAACCGAAGCGCGCGGGCGGTGAAAGCGATCCGGGCGGGTTCAGCGGATCGCCGAGCTCATTCACGATGACGCCTTCGACGGGGCAGATCGCCGCACATTGCGGTGTGGCGTGCGCATCAACGCACTCAGTGCAACGCAGCGGGTCGATCAGGAAGTGCGGTTGCGCTTCGATGATCGCTTGATGCGGGCAGAGTGTGACGCAGGCCCAGCAGTTGACGCAGCCAGCGAAGATCTCAAGTGCCATTGCGGCGAGCTCCGGCTATGCGCGGCGTTGATGCGCGGGCGCGTTGGCGAGTTGGCCGCTTTCGAGCATCGCTTGCCAGACTGCTCTTGCGGCGGACGCCACGTCCTCCATCGCGTGCGATCCGTCGGGGCGGATGCCCGCAGCCTCCAGTTTTACCCAAGGCTCGATACCGATACGCGAGCAGAGCATGACCTCGCAGTCAGCGAGCGAGGCCAGGGTTCGGGCGAGGGTGTTGTCCGCCTCGCCGCAGTCCGCCTCACCACCGCAGTACTGGGCGGCGGCACGCGTGCCAAGGGTGTGCACGCTATCGGCCGTGACCTCGAGAATGCGGAAAGACTTCGCATGGCCGAAGTGCGTGTCGATGATCGCGCCGGTGCTGCTGGCGACGGCCATCCGCACCGGGCGACCGGGCGATACAGTGGCGCGGTGTAGTGCAATGACTTGGGCGCTCGCAGCATGGCGCGCAGCGCGCTTTTCGGCCAGTTCGGCGTTGATGGCCGCCCGCAGTGCGATTCGCCGACCCATGGCGGCGTGCTCGTCGATCTGCATTGCCTCGATCTTTTCCAGCGTGAACTCTGCGCCACGGTCTTCGCCCAGCATGCCGACGGCGTCGGCACGGCATTGCTGGCAGTGGCGCATCATATTCATGTCGCCGGCACAGTCGTCCTGCAAGGCCTTCAGCTCCTGCGGGGTCGGGCCGCGCTGGCCGGTGAGACCGAAGTGTGTGCCGTGCGCCGGGTCGGAAATCAGCGGCATCACGTTGTGCAGAAACGCGCCTTTGGCGCGCACCACGCGAGAGACTTCCTTGAGATGTTGATCGTTGATGCCCGGAATCATCACCGAGTTCACCTTAACGAGGATGCCGCGTTCGACAAGCATCTCGAGCCCTTTCTGTTGCTGCGAGATGAGAATTTCCGAGGCTTCCCTGCCGGTGACGCGCCGGTGGTTCCAGAAGATCCATGGGTAGATCTGCGCGCCGATGTCTGGGTCGATGCAGTTGATCGTGATCGTGACGTGATCAACGTGATACGCCGCAATCTGGTCGACGTACCGCGGCAGCATCAGGCCGTTGGTGGAGAGGCATAGCTTCAGATCCGGCGCGCGTTCTGACAGTTCGGCGAATGTGGCGAAGGTGCGCTCGGGGTTGGCCAGCGCGTCGCCCGGGCCGGCAATTCCCAGCACACTCATCTGCGGGATGGCGGCGGCGACCGCGAGCGTCTTCTTCACTGCCTGTGCGGCAGTCAGAACCTCCGAGACGACGCCTGGGCGGGACTCATTGCTGCAGTCGTACTTCCGGTTGCAGTAGTTGCATTGGATGTTGCAGGCGGGGGCCACCGCCACATGCATGCGCGCGAAGTACTTGTGCGCCTCTTCGGAGTAGCAGGGGTGGTCCTGCACGCGTTGCGCAGTGCTGGCATCCAGTTCGTCGATTTGTTGCGTGCTGGAGCCACAGCGGCCGCTGGCGCAACCGCTGATCGGTGCGGTCGGGTTCGAAGTTGAAGGCGTCGGCATGGGGCGCTCCCGAGGATGTCTGTCCCCGGTTCAGCAATTGCCATGCCGATGCGCGCCTGTACCGCGGCGCCTAGCCTTTGGTGGGGCGGGCGCCCCGTTCTGTCGTTTAGCCTACACAGTGCTATGTACGAAACAGCACAGGCGCGGCAGGCGTCAAGCCTTGCGGCTGAGCAGCAGCCCGCACTCGAGATGATGGGTGTAGGGGAACTGGTCAAACACCGCCGCGGCATCGATGCGATGTGTTGCTTGGAGGGCCTCTACGTTGTCGCGCAGGGTTTGCGGGTTGCACGAGATATAGAGGATGCGGTCGAAGCCGGCCGCCATCTTCAACGTGGTGTCATCGAGCCCGCTGCGCGGCGGATCGACGAACAGCGTACTGAAGCGGTAGCTGTCGAGATCAATGTCCTTCAGTCGCCGGAAAGGACGTACACGCGCCAGCGCATCGCTCATTTCATCGCTGGAGAGGCGCGCAAAGGCCACGTTCGTTACGCCGTTGGCTTCCAGGTTGTAGGCCGCCGCACGCACCGAGGACTTGCTCACTTCGGTTGCCAGCACCCGCTCGAAGTGGGGCGCCAGCGCGACCGTGAAATTGCCGTTGCCGCAATACAGTTCCAGCAGATCGCCACCCAGGCCTTTGGCTTGCTGACACGCCCAGCCGAGCATTTGGCGGTTCATACCGCCATTCGGTTGGCTAAAGCTGCCCTCGATCTGCTGGTAGCGCAGCGGGCGGCCGTCTACTTCAAATGCCTCCAACACCCAGTCGCGTTCCAGCACGATCTTCTGCTTGTGGCTGCGTCCGATCAGCATGACCTGCATCTTGGCTGCGAGTTCGCGCGCGGCGGATTCCCAGGCTTCGTCAAGCTTGCGGTGGTAGATCAGCGTGATCAGCATTTCGCCGCTGAGCGTCGAAAGGAAGTTCACCTGGAAGAGCTTGCGCTTGAGCTCCGGCGAGGCGATCACCGCGTCGCGCAAAACTGGCATGGCCTCGCAGATGGCCGCCGACGCGGTCGGGAAGTCTTGCAGCAGCACAGGCTGCTTCGGGTTGTCCGCTTCCCACATCGCGTAGTCCACCCGCTCGCCGTGGTGCCACATGCGGAACTCGGCCCTCATGCGGTAGTGCAGCGGAGCCGATTCAAACACCGCGGGCTCGGGAAGGCCGAAGGCGGCGAAATCGTGTTTGAACTGCTCGACCTTGGGGGCAAGCTGGGTGGCGTAGTGATCGGGGCTGAGGTGGGTCTGAGACATGGCGATGCTTGAAACCGGGGTGGAACGAAGGGCGCAACGATACCGTGTTAAGGCCCACGGCGGGTAAGCCGTTGCTTGTGCGCCCTCGAGGCACGGCTCCTCGTGTGCAGAGCGCTCCATGTAGATCGAAGCCAAGATGCGTCCGCCCGCGCTGGGGATACACGTTGGGAAGTGGCGCCTGTTGTTTTGTGTTGCTTGATTGGCTGTCTCGGGCGTTCGCGATGCGGCGGGCGCATGCAACGAGGGGGCGGTGTGCTGCAATTTGCTTCAGCTTGAAATGCGCCCATCCGTGGACGATTCTTGGAGTCTGCCGGGCGCTGGCTCGGCCACCACGCGGATCAAGGAGGCGCCATGCAAAGAAACCCTGTTGGCTGGTTCGAGATCTATGTGCAGGACATGCCGCGAGCAAAGGGTTTCTACGAAGGCGTGGTCGGCGTCAGACTGCAAGCGCTTGACAGCCCCGGCATGGAGATGTGGGTCTTTCCGATGACAGACGGCCCCGGTGCCTCCGGCGCGCTCGTCAGAATGGAAGGCTGCGTGTCGGCTGGTAACAGCACCTTGGTGTATTTCACCTGTGCGGACTGCGCGGTGGAGGCCGGCCGAGCCGTGGCGCTTGGCGGCAAGGTTTTCAAGGAGAAGTTCTCGATCGGGCAGTACGGCTTCATCGCCCTGGTTTGCGATCCGGACGGCAACATGATCGGACTGCATTCGATGGCCTGAGTGCAACGCCGCGGCGAGCCTGCAGCCTTGACGGAGTACGTCATTCGCGGCTTCCGCGCGTGAATTCCAATCACGAAGGGCGATTTGGCGAGGGTACGCACCCTTCGATTAGCGCCATACAGCCGTCGTGCTGGGCTGGATTGATCAATCTGACCTGCCGCATCGGCGGCTGAGGCGGTTTGCCCGTTCGCACTTCGGGCGACGCAGATCAGTACGCCCGCAGCGCGCTGGCGCAAAATCGGCATGCCGGCTGCCCTAAGACCCGCGCTGAATGCGATGCAACTGATTGACATCCCGATACCGCCGGAGTTTTCCACCTGGCTCGAACGTGTGAGTTGGGTCGAGATTGCGCCTGATGAGCAGATGCCGGTTTTCGCTGGGGCGCGGGTGAATCTGCTATTCGTGGTCGACGGTGAGGTGCGGGTCGACGGGATCGGCGATGCGTGTATGGTGGCTGCGCCGGTGTGCTGGGGGCCAATGCGAAGTGCCGGCGTGGTGCGTTGCGGGAGCGAGGCAGCGCGGGGCTGGCTGGTGAAGCTGGCCGGCGGCGCGGCACCGGCCGTGCTGGGCATCTCTGCCGAGGCGCTCGCTGCCCGCATTCAGCCCTTGAGCGGGCTATGGCCGCACCTGAGCGCAGAGGCGCTGGGCAAGCAGGCGGATCGCGGGCTGGCGACAGTGCTCGCCTGGATCGCAGCCGCGATCGGACGCTGGGAAGACCGCCTGCTCTGGTCGCCAGGCCAATGCCTGCGTGTGATGGGCCTGATCGACTCGACGCCGGTCGCGCAACTGGCGAGCCAACTGGGTATCAGTAAAGCCACGCTCGAGCGGCGGACCTGGGCCGCGTTTGGGCTGCCGCCCAAGGGGCTGGCACGTGTGCAGCGCCTCTATCGCAGCCTGGCGATGATCGACGCTGCGAACGACGCCGACCTTGCCGCGCAGGCGGGCTTCTTCGATCAGTCACATTTCATTGCCGACTTCCGCCAGCTGACCGGCACCACCCCGGCACAGTTCCGGCGCCTTGCCGTCGATCGCCCGCAGCTGCTGAGTCTCTACAACGCGGCGGATTTGACTGGCGGCATCCACGGTGGCTGATTCACGCAGACCTCGCCCCAGGCGATCAACGCGTTTTTCACTTTGACCCAGCGAGAGAGGCTGCCCGTCAGGCCAAGGCCGCCGGTCAGACGCTCCCGCCACAGCGCGATGCGCTCGCCGGCGCTATCAACCAGTTCGGCTTCCACCGTGGCGCCGCCGCTATCGAGCGGATAGAAAACCAGCAAGGCCGAGGCAATGTTCAGAGCGGGGCTGACAGGCGTCAGTTCGCTGATCGTGACATTCAGGGTTGGCGCGCCGTCGCGCGGTGGCTTGAGCGATGCACGAAGCGACGCAGCGAGCGCGTTGCCGATTTCGTCGACCTCGGCCGCGTCGTCCGGCGCGACGCTGCCCGTGATTCGCACCGCGCCCAGGCGAGGCGCTTCGAGCGTGGCGGGCGGGGCGGATTGGCGTACCAGGACTTCCACGCTGGCGGTCTTTTGTACCACCGTCCACGCTTGCGTTGGGTTTGCTTCGCCCGGACGCTCGTGAAGCACGGCGCAGGCCGACAGGGTACTGATCGAAAGGCCCATTGCGAGGGCGACGAGGGCTTGGTGTTTCATGATGAGTTCCTCAGAGCAATGCAGAAATCCGCTGCGCAGCAAGGCGCGGGCTGGGGGTGTCAGGCGGGTAGGGGCGTGTGCCGACGCGCACCAGCAGTTGAATGTGTTTGAGCCCTAACGCGGCTTCGATTGAGCGGCGCTGTGGCAAGACTTCGAGCGCCTGTGACATCGGGTGCAGCGCGATCGCTGCGGGTACCGCGCGCAGCCAAAGGCGCATCAGCTCGGCGCCTGAGTGGCGCCAGTCCGCAGGGGTGTCATGTTCCGTCGTGAAGACGAGCCAACCGGCGCCTTCCTGCACTTGGCGGGCCGCCAGTTCCAGCGAGCGGGCGCGAAATGCCGGCGTGAGCACGTCATCACGCGAGTAGGTCGCAGCCACCCAACGCTGCGCAAGCCATGGCAACTCCATGGTGGCGGGGGTCACGCCGGTCGGGTTCTCGGCGATCTCGCCTTCCCGCCAGCGAATCCAGCGCGCCAGCTCGTGCCAGACGGCGTCTTCCTTGCACTGCGCAGCGGTCGCTTCCAGCGTGGCGTCTGCGATCGCCCGTGCCGCCGGGGTGCCGTGGGCGAAGAAGCGCGCGGAGGGTGCGGCGGCGAGGCAAGCGGCGAGCGCTGCCTCACAACTGGCCAGCGGCGCCAGTGCCTTGCGCAAGGTGCGGCGCCGGCGAAGCGCCGGCAGCCAGGTGGTGTCGACCGAACGCGGGTTGAAGCGCAGTGGCAGGGCACCCGCGGCACCCGCGCACTCATCTTGCTCGAGCCGCAGGCCACGCGCGGCGGCAGCGACTTCAAGCCCGACGAGGAATGCGCCAAGGCTTTGCGAGCATTCGCGCCCATCCGGATCGACGACCGGCAGATCGCGGCCGGGCGCCCGGCTCAGGCGCCAGTGCTCACGGTCGTGCAATCCGATCTGCCAGGGTTGCGAATTGTGGCTGCTGGGTGCGCGTGCGGCGTCCTTGATGATTGCATACGCTTGATCCACCCAGCCGCCCGGTGCGGCTGGCATGCCGACGGGGAGGCCATAGGAGCTGCTGGCCGGGATGGCCCTGAGCGCGCCGATCGACAGGCTGGCGCCGAGAAAGTCGCGTCGATTCATCGCGTGCTTCGTTGCTGTGGTGTTGATGGAATTGGGCCACCGGGGGGCAGGGCTGCTATAGGAAAAAAACGTCACGCGTTGGCCCACGCGACGCTGAGCCAGCGCAAAAAGGCAGACGGGTCGCGCCTGGATACTCAAGGTCAGCCTGTTGGAGCGGAGGAATTGTGATGAGCCGAATACCCGCTGAGATCGCCACGTTTCTCGCGAGCCACCATGTCGCAGTGGCGGGCGTCTCGCGCAGCGGGAGCGGGCCCGGTGCGCTGATCGCAAAACGGCTGCGAGACAGTGGCCATGCCGTGTGGCTGGTCAATCCGGCGGCGAACGCGATTGGCGGTGTGCCTTGCTATCCCAGCCTATCCAGCGTGCCGGGCGAGGTGGGCAGCGTGATGGTCGTGACCGCGCCGGCAGATTCGGTGAAGGTGGTTGAGGAAGCGATTGCGCGCGGCGTGCGTGCGGTGTGGCTGCATCGGTCGTTCGGTAAAGGCAGTGTCAGCCCCGCAGCGGTCGAACGCTGCCGCGCGGCAGGCGTAACCGTGGTTGAAGGTGGCTGCCCGATGATGTATCTGCCCCCGGTGGACATCGCCCACCGCGTGTTCCGGTTCTGCCTGGAATTGCAGGGCCGTGTGCCGCGCTGAGCTGCGCTAGCGCGATCACGCCGTGCGGCTATCCGCTGGTGGTCCCGCCTGGGGTGGTGGTGCCGCGGGGATGTAGAGCAAGGCCTCGGTGAAGTCCGCAGCGCAACGGCGAAGATCGATCGATTCGAGGTGAAAGGTGGTGTCGAGCCGCCATGCCGATTGCGGCAGCCATTGCAGGAAGATGAAGTCGAGCAGTTGCGTCAGGCGCGCAAGATCCAATGCCTCGGGCGGGTGCCAGCCTGCGTAGCGGAATACCGCGAAGCGTCGCGCCGGGATGCGGTGGCGCTCAAGGCCTGCCGGTATCGGTGCGTCGGGCCGCACTTCGAGCGCGGGCACGTAGGTCGCAAGGCCGGTCAACGGGTTTACCGGTTTGACGAGGCCGATGTACACGTCCGGGGCAACGCTGCCCCGGATACGCGGTGCGTCGCGTTCCATGAAAGCGCGCCCGGCGCTGTTTGCCAGTCCATCCTGCAGGTCTTCGCTCAGCGCAAGATGGATAGCACGGCCTATCAACATCCGTTGCGGGCAGACGACAAAGCTCGGGTCGGCAAGCAAGCCGCCCCCTGGCGTTTCGCGAACAACCAGTGGGCCTGCGATCTGAATCGCCTTCGGGTTTCGCCGCAAACGGGCCGGGGTTTCGCCAAAGCGGCGCGTAAATGCCCTTGCGTAGCTCTGTTCAAAGCCGAAGCCGTAGCGCAGCGCCAGATCGAGCACCGAGCCCTTCCCGTTGAGCAGATCGACCAGGCTTTCGTCGAGCTTGCGGTTGCGCACGTAGCTCATCAGCGGTACGCCGGCCAACGCGCCAAAGAGCCGGTGAAAGTGAAAGGGTGAATAGGCCGCCACCGCCGCCAGGTCGGTGAGCGACAAGGGCGCAGTGAGCTGCGCTTCGATATGGCCCAGTACGCGCCGGATTGCGTCGAGCGCGTCGCGGGTGATCGGGGTATCGCAAGAAAGGTTCATTTTCGATCCTTGCCGGCCTGCACGATCCATTTCATGACTGACTCACGGAACACATCATGAAACCAAGGCTCCCTATCCTAACGCTCGCCGGGCTGTGCGCACTTGGCCTGAGCCTATTTCAGGCCGAGGCACAGGCTGCCGGCGCGCCGACCACGACAACGGCAAATGCCAGTGCGACGGCCGCGGCACCCAACCGGCTGATGCTCGACGAGATGCGATCGCCGGCCGTGAATGACGGCGCCTTGAAGGATGGCCCGACGCGCTACTTCTCGGTGTATCTGCCACCCACCTATTTCGAGGAGGCTGAGCGGCGCTTCCCGGTGGTCTACTACCTGCACGGCTTCGGTGGCGGAATGGGCTTTCTGGCCTACTTCAAGGACGTGCTGGATGCAGAGATGCGCAAACCCGGCACCACCCCGTTCATTGTGATTGAGGCCGACGGTACCAACAGCCTGCGCGGGAGCTTCTACGTGAACTCGGCTGCAAGCGGCCGCTGGGAAGACCACATCGTGCAAGAGCTGGTGGGGTGGGCGGACTCGCACCTGCGCACGATTGCGGCGCCTGCCGGACGTGGTATTGCCGGGGCGTCGATGGGCGGTTTCGGCGCCATCCACCTTGGTTTGCGCCACCCCGATGTGTATCAGTCGGTTCTGGCGTTTGCGCCAGGTCTGGTCGCGCCGGGCCAGATCAAGGCCGCCTGGGAGAGCTGGAACACCGAGATCAAGCGTGCCTATGGCGCCGCCTTCTCGCCCAACCCAGCGCTTCCGCGTCCGTATGCCGAGATCCCGGTGTTTGACGGCTCACCGGAAGATGAGCGCATCGTTGCAAACTGGGAGCACGGCTTCGGCGCCCCGCAGGAAAAGATCGACGCCTACCTTGCGCAAGCAGCGCGGCTGAAGTCGATCCAGATCGTGGTTGGGAAAGACGACGAGTATGGTTGGATCGTCAGCGGCAGCAAGGCGTTTTCACAAGCGCTGGCGGCGCGCGGCATCGCGCACGAGTTCGTACTGATCGATGCAACGCACGCGATGCCCACAAGCTTTCCGGCCCGCTTCCTGGTGCCGCACTTCTCGAAGGCATTTTCGGCGCGCGAATGACCGGCGGTGCTCAGAACTGCTTCACCTCGATCCCCAATGTTTGCACGCGGTAAGCGATCTGGCGCGGTGTCATGTTGAGCAGGCGCGCTGCCTTGGCCTGCACCCAGCCGGCTTGCTCCAGCGCGGCGATCACGCGATCGCGTTCATCCAGCGTCGGGTCGTCCAGGTCGATCCGGTTGGCGGCGGCCACGGCGGCCATCTCGCGCTGGCGGTCGATACGGATCAGGTCGGCATCGATGTGGCCGCTTTCCGACATGACCGCGGCGCGCTCTAGGCAGTTCTCCAGCTCACGGACGTTTCCGGGCCAGTTGTATTGCATCAGGCGCGTGATGGCCGCTTCGCTTAGGTCGAGCGGCCGGCCCTGTGCAGTCGCGACACGCCCGATCAGATGGCGGGCGATCTCGGGCACGTCTTCGAGCCGCTCGCGCAGCGGCGGCACGGTAATCGGCATCACGTTGAGCCGGAAGTAAAGGTCTTCGCGGAACTTGCCATCGTCCACCGCGTCTTCCAGATCGCGGTGCGTCGCCGCGATGACACGCACGTCGACCTTCATCGTGCGGCCACCGCCAACGCGCTCCAGCTCGCCCTCCTGCAGCACGCGCAGCAGCTTGGCCTGGAAGGCGGGCGAGATCTCGCCGATTTCATCGAGGAAGATCGTGCCGCCGTCGGCCATTTCAAAGCGTCCCTTGCGTGCCGCCACGGCACCGGTGAAGGCGCCTTTCTCGTGGCCGAAGAGTTCCGATTCGAGCAGGTTTTCCGGCAGCGATGCGCAGTTCAGTCGCACATAGGGGCCGCGGCCGCGGGGCGAGTTGTAGTGGATGGCGTTCGCGATCAGCTCCTTACCGGTGCCGGTTTCGCCGCGGATCAACACGGTGGTGTTCCACTTCGACACCATGCGGATCTGCTCGAAGATGCGGCGCATCGCTGCCGAGTGGCCGACCATGTTGTCGAAGCCGTGCTGGCCGCGCACCGCACGCCGCAAGGTGTCACGCTCTTCGGCGATCGTTTCCTTCTCATGCGCCACGTCGAGCGAGAGCTTCACGCTCTGGCCGATCAGGTTGGCGACCATCTCGACGAAGCGTGCGCGTACCGCGAGCTGCCCATCGTCAAGGCGGTTCGGCTGCACCGCGAGCGCGCCGTGCAAGGTGCCACCAACGTGGATCGGTGCCGCGATGAAGGGCAGGCGACGTTCGTAGATGCCAAGCCGGTTGAGGAAGCGCGGATTGCTCGCGATGGAGGGCAGGGCGACTGTCTTGCCTTCTTCGAGGATCAGCCCGAGCACGCCCTCGCCAGCCTGGTAGCGGACCGGCTCGAAGTCCTCTGCTTCGACACCTTGCAAGGCGTTGACAACCAGTTCTCCGCTATCGGAATCCAGCACGCTGATCATGCCGCGCGTCAGGCCGGCGGATTCTTCGAGGACCCGCAGCACCTCCTGCGGTGCCTGCTTGACGTCGAGGGTGCGCGAGAGGATTACGCTGACGCGGTAGAGGGTTTCGAGTTGAATTCGGTGGAGTGCGCCTTCGGTGTCCATGGCCTTACCCGATCTCGCGACTGTTGAGCGGCGTCATCGATGCCGACGCGTGGCGGAGCAGGGGCAACACCAGCAGCGCGGTGCAGCCACCGCCTGCCGCATTACCCAACTCGATGCTGCCCCCGTGATCCACCGCCACCTGCTGAGCGGCGGCCAGCCCTGTGCCGAGGTGATTGCCCTGCTGCTTCTTTGTGCTGAAGAAGGGCTCGAAGGCCTTCAGGCGCAGTTCGTCCGGAAGGCCAGGGCCGCTGTCCTCGACGCGCACTTCCAGGCTGCTGTGCAGCGTACGGGTGCTGATGTTGAGCTCGCGCTGCCGCCAACCCTTGATGTTCATCGCCTCGATCGCGTTGTCGACCAGCGCCTTGAGCAGCGCCCTCAGACGCGTCGGCGAGCCCTGGATGGCCGGCAGCACAAGCTGAGGCTGCCAGCTCACGGATACGCCGGCAGTGAGCAGCCGAACGGCAGAGAGATCCAGCACATCGCGCACCACTTCATTGAGGTTGACCGCTGTGCTGGCCTCTTGCGCGCGCGCCGGAATCGCGCTGCGCAGGGTCTCAAGCGCGGTCTGGCCCGCCTTGAGCGCATCTGCCAGTGCCGCCTGGGCCGGGTCGCAGCCGCGTCGGCCCATCATGTTGACGACCGAGCCGAGAATGTTGAGCGGCCCCTCCATCTGGTACACCGCGGCGGACAGACTCTCACGCAGCGCTTGCTGGCGGCTTTCCTCGGCCATCACAGCCTGCAAGGCAGCGATGCGCGCCTTCTCCTGCTCCTGCACTTGCCGGCTCACATCGGTGGCCACCAGAAGCAAGAAGGCTTCTCCCTTGCTGGCATAGAAGTCGTCCGCCTCATCGCTATCCGCCGCGACCCACACGGCGGAGCACGAGAACCAGCGCGGTGAGCGCCAGTGCGGGCGGTCGAGCCGCACCTGGCGGTCGAGGAAGGCGTGGCTGCCGGGTTTGAAGGGGCCGAAACCGCTGCCCAGTTCGTTGCGGATCGCGTCCAGCAGCACCTTGGCCGGCTCGGCCATGCCGAGGTCGGACATCAGCGCCTTGTAGGCGAGGTTGTCGAGCACGACGCGGTCACCAATATCCAGCAGGGCGAGCACCAGCGGGGCGCCGTCGACGACCGACTCGATCAGCGCTTTCTGGTTGCGCACTGCGCATTCGAGCTTGTGCAGCGCGGTGATGTCGCGTTGCAGGCCCAGGTAATGGGTGATCTGGCCCGCCTCGTCCAGCACCGGCGTGACGGTGAGATCGGCCAGGTAAGGGGCGCCGTCCTTGCGGCGGTTCACCAGACGCCCGGTCCATGTTTCCTTGGCGGTGATACGGCGCCACATCGACTTGTACACGTCGGGAGGCGTCGTGTGGTTCGACAGGATCGACTGATGCTGCCCGACGGCATCGCCCACGCTGTAGCCACTGACGCGTGTGAACGCCGGGTTCACATATTCGATGCGTGCGCGCGGGTCGGTGATCGAGATCGCGATGTCGGCCTGTTCGACTGCGGCACGGAATAGCGCGGCAGGAATCTTCCGGGCAACCGCCGGTGCGGCCTTCTTCGTGGCGGCGGTCTTCTTCTGCTCTGGCATGGTGGGCCTCGTTTGAACGCTCGCCTACCGCAATGCAGCAACCGTGCCGAAAATCCGCGCCCCGCCACCGCGCTTGAGCGACGTCAAATGCTGGTGTCGTTGTGAGGATTCGTCACAACGCAACGTCGGTTTGTTGCATCCCTGACACGTGAATTTGCGAACGACGTTGGCGCGGCACCAGCCCCGAACGCGCCACACACAAGGGCCGGCGGGGCATTGGCGCACTGCCCCGGTGCGCCGTGCATCGACTTGGCACGCTCCATGCGAAAGCGGGGCAGGAGGCTTCGACCCGCATGAGTGAATACCTGATTCTTCTGGTCGGCACCGCCCTGGTGAACAACGTGGTGATGACCAAGTTCCTTGGCCTGTGCCCATTCATGGGGGTGTCGAAGAGCATGGACAGTGCCTTCGGCATGGGGCTTGCGACAACCTTCGTCATTACGGTTGCCGTGGCGGCGAGCTGGGTGCTGGATCACTTCATCCTGCTTCCGCTCGGGCTGCAATTTCTCCGCATCCTGACATTCATTGTCGTGATTGCCGCGACCGTTCAGTTCATCGAGGCGGTCATAAAGAAGACGATGCCGGCGCTGTACCAGTCGCTGGGCATCTTCCTGCCACTCATTACGACCAACTGCGCCGTGCTCGGCCTCGCGCTGCTTACCGTTCAGGACGGTGGCAGCTTCGTCAAGAGCGTGGTCTACGGCTTCGGATCGGCGCTGGGCTTCACGCTCGCGATGCTGATGTTCGCCGGCCTGCGTGAGCGGCTGGCGCTCGCCCGTGTGCCCAAGCTGCTCGACGGGCCGCCGGTCAGCTTCGTGCTGGCCAGCTTGCTGGCCCTCGCGTTCATGGGGTTTGCCGGTCTCAACTTCAACTGACGGAGGTGACGATGCTTGCGCCGATATTCATTCTCTCGACCCTTGGGTTGGTGCTGGGCGTGTTGCTCGGCGTCGCTTCGCGCTTCTTCGCCGTTGAAGGCAACGAAGTCGCCAGCGAGCTTGCCGCGATGATGCCGGGTACCAACTGTGGCCAGTGCGGGCTCGCTGGATGCACTGCTGCCGCTGAGGCGCTCGTGGCCGGGTCCGCGCCTGCCAACGTGTGTCCGGGTGGTGGGGCTTCGCTGGCCCAGGCAATCGCCGAGAAACTGGGTATTACGTTCGACGCAGGCGCAGCGGGCGATTACAGCCCGAAGATCGCCGATGTGCAGGAAGACATCTGCATCGGCTGCGCGCGCTGCATGAAGAACTGCCCCACGGATGCCATCGTCGGCGCCAGCAAGCAGATTCATGGGGTGTTGCACCAGGCATGTACCGGTTGCGGTGTATGCGTGTCGGACTGCCCGACGGGTGCGATCAGCCTGCGCCCGTTGCCGCAGAGCTTGCAGGAATGGAACTGGGCAGCGCCGAGCTTCGCCTGAGGATGACGTGAATGGGCCTACTTGAAAAACTCAACGGTGGGCGTTGGGGGGTGCATCCGCACGACGACCACAAACGCCCGGCCGCCGACGTGCCGCTGCGTGTGATGCCCTTGCCGGCAAAGCTGTGTGTGCCGCTGTTACAGCATGTCGGGGCGCCTGCCAAGCCAGTGGTGGTTGTCGGTGACATCGTGCTTCGTGGCCAGATGATAGCTGCAGCGCAGGGCAGTGTTTCCGCACCCGTGCATGCACCGTCGTCAGGCGTCGTGAGCGCGATCGGGCCAGTGACCGCACCGCATCCCTCGGGGCTTCCGTTCGACGCGATCACGATCACGCTCGATGGCGAGGACCGCGCGTTTGCCACCGCAGGCGTCGAAGACCCGCTCGCGCTTGATCCGGCGGAAGTCACGCGACGCATCGCCGATGCCGGCATCGTCGGACTCGGTGGTGCGACCTTTCCGTCGGCACCCAAGGCGCAGCTCGGCCGCAAGCTTGAGGTCAACACGCTGGTGATCAATGGCGGCGAGTGCGAGCCCTACCTGTCGAGTGACGACAGCGTGATGCGGCATCGGGCCGACGAGGTGATCGACGGGGTGCGAATCCTGATGCATGCAGTCGGTGCAAGCACCGCGCTGGTCGGCATCGAAGACAACAAGCCGGAAGCGATTGCTGCGATGCGCGAAGCGGCGCGGCCGTACGCCGCGATCCGCATCTGCCCGGTGCCGGCGCGCTACCCGATGGGGTCCGATCGCCAGCTCGTGGAAGTGCTTACCGGCAAACAGGTCCCGGCCGGGGCGCGCACTGCGAGCATTGGCGTGCTGGTGAACAACGTCAGCACTTGTGCGGCGATACATCGCGCGCTGCGCCATGGCGAGTCGCTCTATCGCCGCATCGTCACCGTCAATGGCGGGGCGGTCGCCGCGCCAGGCAACGTTTTGGCGCCGGTCGGCGTGCTCGTCGAGGACCTGCTGGCATTCGTCGGCCTCAAGGAAACGCCAGCCCGCCTCGTGATGGGCGGACCGATGATGGGGCTTGCGCTGCCGCATGCCCAGGTGCCCACGGTAAAGGCCTGCGGCGGCGTGCTCGCGCTCACTGCAGCAGAAATCGCGCGGCCCGCACCTTCCGCCTGCATTCGTTGCGGCTCGTGCGTCAAGGCCTGCCCGATGGGTCTGCAGCCACTGGAAATTGCTGCACGCGTGCGCGCTGCAGATTACGACGGTGCCGCCAGTCTGCAACTTGACGATTGTCTGGCCTGTGGTTGTTGCGCGTACGTCTGCCCATCCAATCTGCCGCTGGTGCAATCGTTCCAGCACGCCAAAGGCGTGATCTGGAGCCGGGCGCAGCAGAAGAAGCGCAACGCGCTCACCCGCGAGTTGGCAGACGCGCGCCGCGAACGTCTTGAGCGCGACGCGCGGGAACGCGCCGAAGCCGCGGCCAAGCGCAAAGCCGCGCGGGCCGCTCAGCAGGCGGCCGCAGCGGCGTCCGGTGCACAGGAGATGCCCTCATGAACATGCTCGCTTCTTCCGCCTTGCCGTCGGTGGCGGCTTCACCGCACGCGGGGCAACTTGGCAGCGTCACGCACGTCATGCTCAAGGTGATGCTGGCACTCGCACCGGCAACCGCCTGCGGCTTCTGGTACTTCGGCTGGCCGGCCTTCAACCTGTGGTTGATCACCGTAATCGCAGCGCTGGCGGGCGAGGCGCTGTGCCTGCGGTTGATGGCCAAGCCCGTCGTGGCAACGCTGACCGATGGTTCTGCGCTGCTCACGGGTTGGCTGCTCGCCGTTTCGCTGCCGCCTTGGGCGCCCTGGTGGCTGGGTCTTGTTGGCGGAGTGTTTGCCACGGTGATCGGCAAGCAGGTCTTCGGCGGTATTGGCTGCAACCTGTTCAACCCGGCGATGGTGGCGCGGGTGGCGTTACTGGTGTCCTTCCCGGTCGTGATGACGGGTTGGGTGGCGCCGATCGGGCTCACCGGCGCGCATGCCCCCGGCTGGATCGAATCGCTGCAGCTCACCTTCGGTGGCAGCGTGCCGGATGCCTACACCAGCGCATCGCTGTTGGGCCAGGCCAAGACCGAGCTTTCACGTGGCGTGTCTCTGCTGCAGACCTTCGCCAACGGCCTTCCGCTTTCGTGGTCTGGATTGCGGCCCGGCAGCCTCGGTGAAACGGCCGTGTTGCTGATCGCTGCAGGCGGCGTTGCGATGATGTTGATGGGCCTGATCACCTGGCACATCCCGCTGAGCATGTTGCTGGCGATTGCGCTGCCGGCTGCGATCGGCCATGCGGTGAACCCGGCACGCTATCTTGACGCGGGGGCACACGTACTCTCCGGTGGCGCGATGCTCGGCGCGTTCTTCATCGCAACCGATTACGTCACCTCGCCGTCGTCACGTGGCGGGCAGTTGGTGTTCGGTGCTGGCTGCGGGCTGCTGACCTGGCTGATCCGGACCTACGGCGGCTACCCGGAAGGTGTCGCGTTCGCAGTGTTGTTGATGAACGCGCTGACGCCCGTGATCGACCGGGTAATCAAACCGCGGGTGTATGGCCGCAACTGGCGCGGGCAACCCATCGCGCCGCGCAAGGAGCGCTGACATGGATCTGGCCTTGTGGCGGGAACGCATCACTTACCAGGGCGCTTTGCTGGCGCTCAGCACCTTTCTCACCAGCACGGCGCTCGTGGTGGCCAACCGGGCTACTACGCCGGCGATCGAGCAGGCTGCAAGAGAGGATCTGAAACAGTCGCTGACGCAAGTGCTGCCGACCGGCGTGGCCGACAACGATCTGCTTGCCGATGCAATCGTCGTGGTCGACAGCGGCGGTCGACAAGTAAACGTATATCGCGGTCGCAAGGCCGGCCAGTTCAGCGCAGCAGTATTCGAGTACAGCGCGCGTGGTTATGCCGGCGAAATCGTCGTGCTGATCGGTGTGGATCCGGCTGGCGTGGTCACCGGCGTGCGGGTGCTGCGGCACAGCGAAACACCGGGCCTCGGCGACAAGATCGACGCAGCGAAAACGAACTGGATTCGTTCGTTCGAGCAGAAGTCACTCGCCGGAATGCCGCTCGCCAGCTGGGCGGTCAAGAAGGATGGCGGCGTGTTCGATCAGTTCGCCGGCGCAACGATCACGCCGCGGGCGGTCGTGAAGGCGGTGCGGGAAGGCTTGCAGTTCTACGCCGCCCACCACGCGGAGATTTCGGAGGCAGCACGATGAGTGGCACGTCGATGGGGCGCCTGTGGCGCGATGGCTTGTGGGATCAGAACGTCGTGTTCGTGCAGTTGCTTGCAATGTGCCCGACGATGGCGGTCACCACATCGGGCACCAATGGCCTGGGCATGGGGTTGGCGACCACAGCGGTGCTGGTGGTCTCGAACATGATGATCGCGAGCATCCGCAACTTCGTCAGCAGCCAGGTGCGGATTCCGGTTTTCATCGTGGTCATCGCCACGCTGGTGACGCTGGTGGATATGTCGCTCAATGCCTGGCTGCATGGTTTGCACAAGGTACTCGGCCTGTTCATCGCGCTGATCGTTGTGAACTGCGCGATTCTCGGTCGAGCTGAGGCCTTCGCGTCGAAGAACGGGGTGATCGCCTCGGCGGTGGATGGGCTCGCGATGGGGCTGGGCTTCACCTTCGCGCTTACGCTCATGGGGCTGGTGCGCGAGCTGATCGGCGTGGGCACCTTGTTCTCGCAGGCGAGTCTGCTGCTCGGCCCGGCCTTCTCATTCATGGAGGTCACCGTGCTGCCCGGTTACACGGGGGTATTGATGATGGTGCTGCCGCCCGGCGGATTCCTCGTACTTGGGCTGCTGCTTGCAGCGCGCCGCTTGATCGAACGGCGCCTCGCGCGCCCCGCCTGCGCGGCCGGGCCGGCCCACTCAGCTTGTAGTGTTTGACGGAGGCAATCATGAGCACGCTCAAGGTAGCAGTCGCGTACACCGAGAAAGGCCGTCAGGCCTGGCACAGCATCGAAGTGCCGGAAGGCGCCAGCGTCAAGGACGCAATCGATCTGTCCGGTATCTACGCCCAGTTCCCGCACATCGACCTCGCGAACCAGCGGGTCGGCATCTTCGGCAAGGCCGTCAAGCTCGATGCACCGCTTCGGGCGGGGGACAGGGTCGAGATCTACCGCGCGATCCAGTGCGATCCAATGTCGGTGCCGCGCCGGCCTGGCTTTGAACTGGATAGCGACGACGCCTGAAGCCGCACCTGCGGTTACGGCGGCCCTTCACCTCCCGAAACAATTCGGGGTCGGATTTTTGCCGTATGCCGAATACCATGCCCGGTCCAGGAAACAGTGGATCGGGCAGAGATGGACAGAAGGGCATTCCTCTGGGCGGGCAGTGTCGCGCTCGCCGCGTTCGCGTCTGAGGCCAGCGCGAAGAAGAAGTCACATCAAAAGAAGCCGCATCATCGCAATCGCCACAGCCCTTTTGAGGACATCGAGGCGAAGGTCGGCGGCCGTCTTGGGGTGTGCTGCATCGATACCGAAAGTGGCCGTATCACCGGCTACCGGGAAGGCGAACGCTTCCCGATGTGTAGCACCTTCAAATGGCTCGCCGCCGCTGCGCTGCTCGGGCGTGTCGACGCCGGACAGGAGCAGCTGGATCGGCGCATCGTCATCGCAAAGAGCGATCTGCTCGAATGGGCGCCGGTGACGAAGCAGCATGTCGGTGGTGAAGGGTTGAGCCTGGGCGAGCTGTGTGAAGCCGCAATCACCGAAAGCGACAACACCGCTGCCAATCTGATCCTGCGACAGATCGGCGGCATTCCGCAGTGGAACGCTTACGTGCGCGGCATCGGTGACACGCTGACGCGGCTTGATCGGGGCGAACCGGAGCTCAACGAAGCGCTGCCGGACGACGTGCGCGATACGACGACGCCCGCGGCGATGGCGGTCGATCTGCGCCGGCTGCTCCTTGAAGACAAGTTGAGTGCGGGCTCCAAGGCCCAACTCACGCAATGGATGCTCGCCACCAAGACCAGCGACCAGCGCTTGCGAGCCGGCCTCAAGGCCGGCTGGCGACTCGCCGACAAGACCGGCACCGGCAACGCGTCGACGGGTACAGCGAACGACGTCGGCGTCTACTGGACGCCCGAAGGCAAGCCGATTGTCGTGACGGTCTACCTCACTCAGGCCAAGGTTGACCGCGCCAAGCAAGAGGCGGTCATCGCTGAAGTCGGCCGTTGGGCGCGCGAACCTGGCACAACGCCTTCGGTTTGAGCTGTGGGGCGGGTGTGTAGCGCCGCACCTGAAAGCCGTTGTTGAAGAGGGGTGAGATGCCCCGTTCTTGGGCATCCACCACCGCTGCGGTGCGAGCCGAGTCCGCTGGCCTGAGCGCACCTGTTGGCCCAGATCAGGCAAGCCGCATCGCTCCGTGGCGCTCGCTGATACGGCGCATTACTTGCTTTCGTTAAAGTATTGATCGGCGCCAGCCACAAGTTGGCGCTGGAAGCGTTGCGGGGACGGATCTTTCCCCGGGTTGAGAGCAAGGAAGCAGCATGTTTGAACAGAATGGCAATGCCCGTCGCCTGGCCGCGGGCCTGCTTGAATCAACGGCGCCGGCCACCGTTGGCCGTGTCGGTGCCAGTGCGGCCGCGAATGTGGCCTACCGTGCAGGCACTGACGAGTCTTCGGCGGCTTTGCAGGACGCCTCGCAAATTCACCGCTACGCACCGTCGGCGTGGATGTTGGTGCCGCGAAACAAGGCCTACGTCGAGACCTGCACCTTCTATTCCCAGCGCGAGGCACTGGCCCACGCTGAAGACTTCGATTGCGAACTGGTGCCACTCTTTGAGCAGCCTGAGACACCTGTGCCGCTTCATCGGGTGATTGCAGTGCTGCGCGATTGTGTGGACGCCCTCGCACCCTTGACGGGGCCCGATTCCGACGAACTGCGCACACGGCGTGAAGCCGCGTACCGCGCGGCTGCCGTACTGCTACAGGAGGTGGATCATGGGTAGGCTCGCACCCGTTGCATGGGTATGGACCGGCCCCGGCCGGCATGTCCAGCTTGAAAGGCCTGTGGGTACCCGGCATCCGGCTTGGAAACCGCTTTACGAGGAAGCGCACTTTGAAGCGGAGCAGGTGGCGCTGCGCGAGTTGAGCGAGACGGTCGAGGCGCTTGAGAGCATCTCGGCAAGTGACGATCTGAGTGCCGCAGAGCTGCAACGCGCGGTGCTGACGATGAAGGGCGCCCTGGCAGCACTCGGCGTTCATCGCTGAGCTTGGGGTGTCGGTGTGGCGCGGGTGTCGCGCTACTTCCTGGTGATCAGGCTGCGCAACCACTCCCTCTGGTAGTGCGCGCGCCGCGTACTCAGAATCTGCATGCGGATCTTGTCGCGCACCTTTGCCAGCGGCACACGCCCAGCGGGGCGGATGTGATCGCAACACAGGATGTGGAAACCCATCGGCGACTCCAGTACGCCGGATAACTCGCCTGTCGCCATCGAGAACAGCGCTGCATCGAGCGCCGGAAACAGCTGGCCGCGCGTGACCGGGCCGAGCAGACCCCCTTGCATCGCCGTCGGACATTCCGAATGGCGCAGGGCCTGCTTCGCAAATTGCTCCGGGTCGCGCGCGCACTGAGCCCGTATCTGGTCGATACGGGCACGCGCCGCGACCCGGCCGCTGCCGGCAAGGTCGTCGTTGATCGTGATGAGGATGTGCCTGACCGTGCGACGCTCGGGCGTGTGAAAACGATCGGCGTGCAGGCGGTAGAAGATCTCGACGTCTTGCTTGCTGACGGGCGGAACGTTGGCGGATACCGCGTCGAGCACCGCCTCGACGGTCATGTCGCGCGTCAGTTCTTCGCGCAGCGCTGCTTGCGTGAGCCCTTGCTTTGCAAGTGTGCAGACGAAGTCCGCTTCGCTCTCAAAACGCGACATGACCTCGGTTACGCCAGCGTCCACCATGTCGCTGCTGACCGCGACACGGCGGGCTTCGTCGCTCATCAGCACACGCTGCTCGATCGCCAGTTGGCGCGCGACCACTTCGTCGACGCGCGCGCGTTGCGCATCGGACAGCGCGTCGGGCGCTTGCTGGAACAAGGCCTGCGCATGCTTGATCGTGAGGTAGCGCGACGGGGCATGTGCAACAGCTTGGCTTGTGGTGGCGTCAGGCATCACTCGTCTCCTGAATCGCTGGTGTGACCGGGCCAAGGGCGCGCTCGCGAACCTGAAGCGTGCGGCCAGGGAACACCGGGAAATGGACGTGGTAGGCAATGTCGTCGGCGACGTCGCGAATCACTTTGAGCACTTCGCCCACCGCGCCAACGGGCACCCGTACCTCGCCGTCGATCGACAGTGCTTTCAGGTTGCGCACCCGTTCCCGCGTCTCGAACTGAGATTCCGCCCAAGGGGCGTCAGCGGGGAGTAGTTCTTCCTCGCGGCAGCCGACAATCCGTTTGGCGTCCAGAAAATGGACCGAGTAGATGACCTGATCCATCAGGAAGGTGCCGATGTCGACCACATGCCCGAGGCTGCCTCGGCGCACGAGCAGATCGCCGCGGGTGGCGCCGGGAAAGGTGCCGTCGTCGCGCACGTTGCGCACGACACGCACCACATCGCCAAGTTCGAACTGCGGGTTCATCGCGGGGCCCGCCCGATGTCGCTGAGCTGCACGGTGGAGATGCCACGGGCGCGCTTGAAGACGCGGAACACGCCTTGCGTGATCGCGTCCGAATTCAGGTAGTCGTCGTAGGCGCGCGCGAGGCGCTCGTGCCACTGTTCGTAGACCGGCGGCTCGTCGGCGCTGCGCAGGTAGTCGTGGAAGCGCTGCAGGATGTGCAGCCGGTTGATTTGCACTACCGAACGTTCGTAGGGGATACCGAAATAGGCGAGGAAGTCCTCGATCGTTTCGAGTTCGGCAAGGTCGTCGGCCAGCGTGGGGGAGGGGGCGTGCATGGTGTCCTCGCGTTCGTTCAGCAGGGCAGTGGTTCTGGGGTAGCACCGTCGAACAGGCGCATCAGATCGTCGTCGTTGGGGGCGCGCTTGGTTGCGACAACGAACTGCCGTACCCGGCCAAGCAGGGCGTCGGCCTCCATGTCGCCGACCGGGCGGCCCAGGCGGGCGAAGACGGACTTCACCGCGCCCTTGCCGGAATGCTTGCCGAGCACGACGCGGTGCGAGCGGCCGACCAATGCGGGGTCGAAACCCTGATAGTTGCTCGGATCCTTCAGAAGGCCGTCGACATGGATGCCGGCTTCGTGGGTGAAGACGTTGGCGCCGGTCAGGCTCTTCTGCGCGGGAATCGGTCGTCCGGATGCGGCGGCGACGCGTTCCGCGAGCACCGGAAATGCGGTCAGATCGATGCCGGTCGATATGCCGTAGCACTGACCGAGGCCGAGCACGACTTCCTCCAGCGCAGCGTTGCCGGCGCGCTCGCCCAGGCCGTTCACGGTGGTGTTCACATGCGTCGCGCCGGCGCGTGCGGCGGCCAGTGTGTTCGCGGTGGCCATGCCCAGGTCGTTGTGCGCATGCATCTCGATCTGCAGGCCGCAGTGGCGTTTGAGCGTGCGAATCGCCCGCCGTACGCCGAAGGGCTCCATGACGCCGAGCGTGTCCGCGAAGCGGAGCCGGATGGCACCGGCAGCCTCGGCGACCTGGGCGATGCGAACGAGAAAGCCAAGGTCAGCGCGCGACGCGTCTTCAAGCCCGATCGAAACGCCCAAGCCGAAGCCACGCGCGAGTGGCACCAGACGAGCGATCTCGCCGAGCAACCATTCACGCGACCGGCCGAGTTTGCGGGCCAAGTGTTGGTCGGAGGCCGGTGCGGAGATGTCGATCAAATGCGCGCCAAGCCCTGCGCAGGCGCGCACGTCCGACTCCGTGAGCCGCGCCCACACCATCAGCCGTGCATGCAGGCCAAGGGCCGCGATCGCGCGGATGCCGGCACGCTCGTGCTCGCCCATCGCCGGGATGCCGACTTCCATTTCCGGCACGCCGAGGGCGTCGAGCCTGCGGGCTACATCCAGCTTCTCGGCGCGACTGAATGCAACCCCTGCGGTCTGCTCGCCGTCGCGCAGGGTTGTGTCATTAACGGTGACGAATGCGGGCATCGCGGTCTCCGTTGCGTAGCGCAAATCAGGCGTAGGCGGGTTGGAACAGCTTGTCCGGGTCTTCAACTGGACCGCTCTCGTTCCAGTAGGGCGAGATCTTGCGCAACTGCGCAATGATCGGCGGCACCGCCTCGATGACGCGTTCGATCTCGTCAAGCGTGTTGTAGCGCGACAGCGAGAAGCGGATGCTGCCGTGCGCCGCGGTGTAGGGAATGCCCATCGCACGCATCACATGCGAGGGTTCGAGCGACCCCGAAGTACAGGCCGATCCGCTGGAGGCCGCGATGCCCAGCTTGTTCAACAACAGCAGGATGCCTTCGCCCTCGACGAACTCGAACGCGATGTTGCTGGTGTTCGGTAGCCGGCAGTGCAGATCGCCGTTCGGGAAGGCGCGTGGCACGCGCGCGAGAATGCCTTTCTCAAGCTTGTCGCGCAGGAAGCGGACGTCCGTGTTCTCGGTCTCCATGTGTTGCATGGCGAGTTCGGCTGCCTTGCCCAGCGCGATGATGCCCGGTGCGTTTTCGGTACCAGGGCGGCGGCTGCGTTCCTGCTGGCCGCCGTGCAGCAGCGCGCGAAAACGTGTGCCGCGGCGCAGGTAGAGCACACCGATACCCTTGGGCGCATGCAGCTTGTGGCCCGACAGCGAGAGCATGTCGATCTTCGTGCGCTTCAGGTCGATCGGCAGCTTACCGACCGCCTGCACCGCGTCGGTATGGAACTGGATACCGCGTGCGTGGGCGTACTCGGCCATCTCTTCGACCGGGAAGATCGTGCCCGTTTCGTTGTTGGCCCACATCACCGAAACGATCGCGACCCGGTCGGTCAGCAGCGCGCGGTACTCGTCCATGTCGAGGCGGCCACGACCATCCACCCGCAGCTTATGCACGACGTAGCCTTCCTTCTCGAGCCGGTCGCAGAAGGCGAGCACGGCTGGGTGTTCGACGACGGTAGTGATGACCTGGTTGCGCTCTGGCTGCGCTTTGAGCGCGGAGAGAATTGCCGTGTTGTCCGACTCGGTGCCGCCGGATGTAAAGATGATCTCCGAGTCGTGCTCGGCGCCCAGCAAGGCCTGGATCTGCGCGCGCGCCTTCTTGAGCGCAACCCCCACCTGATTGCCGAAACTGTGAATCGATGATGCGTTGCCGAACTGTTCGGTAAAGAAGGGCAGCATGGCGGCGACCACGGCGGGGTCACACGGTGTGGTGGCGTTGTTGTCGAGATAGATCGGTTTCATGTCGGGCGCTCCGTTGGGGGTCGGACTGGCTTCTGGGTGCGCTCAGCGCGCCATCTCGTGTTGGCTTGCGGGCAGCAGGCGCACGTATTCGCCCAGTTCTTCGAACAGCTTTTGCTGTATCGCCCCAAGCGTGGCGGCTTCGAGCGCGCAGCCCATGCAGGCGCCTTTGAGGTTCACGTAGATGTTCTTGCCGACGATGTCGACGATCTCGATGTCGCCATGATCGTTCTGCAGCATCGGGCGCACCGATTCGATGATTTCTTCGATCTTGCGCATGCGCTGGAGGTTGGTCATGCGCGGTTTCTCGGCAGCAACGGTGTCGATCGGTGCCGGGGCGGCGGCCGCTGGAGCTGCCTCGATTGCGCCGGCTTCGCAACGAGCCGCGACGATCGAGATCAGCACGTCCTCGATCTTCTCGTGGCAGGACGCACAGGCGCCGCCAGCCTTGGTGAAGTGGGTTACCTGTTCGAGTGTCGTGAGCCCGTTCTCGCGCACCACCCGTTCGATCAGCGCCGAATCGATCGCGTAGCACTTGCAGATCAACTCGCCTTCTTCGTGGTCGTCCTTCCATGCCTCGCCGCGGTAGTTCGCAATCGCGGCTTGCAGCGCTTCGCGGCCCATCACCGAGCAGTGCATCTTTTCCGGTGGCAGACCATCGAGAAAGGCGGCGATGTCCTGGTTGCTGACCTTGAGTGCTTCGTCCAGGGTTTTGCCCTTGACGATCTCCGTGAGCGCCGAGCTCGACGCAATCGCCGAGCCGCAGCCGAAGGTCTGGAAGCGCGCATCGCGGATGATCTCGGTTTCCGGGTCGACATCCAGCATCAGGCGAAGTGCGTCACCGCACTGGATGGAGCCGACGTCACCAACCGCATTCGCTTGTTCCAGCGGGCCGGCGTTGCGTGGGTTGAAGAAGTGTTCCTTGACCTTTTCGGTGTAGTCCCACATGGCAGGCTCCTTGACGACTTTGAGGGCGCACCGCGCTGATCGGTGCTTGCAAGGAGCTACTGCAAAGCGTGTGCCAAGTGAGCTCGTCGGTCGTAAAGGCCGGTGTGGAAAGGGCTTGGGCGGGCGAGCGTGGCGCGATTGTCGGACTTGCTACAAGGCCCTGTGGGGAAGGCGCCGTAGCGGCGTGATCTGCGGTCGGGCCGCGGATGAAGCGCCACCGGCCGCAGTCAATGCGGCCGGTGCGGGTGAGGCGGGGGGGCGTCAGGCTGCCAGCGGCATCGCGCTGTGTGTGAAACAAGCCTTGGGGCAAACGCGGCTGCATGCACCGCAGCCGGTGCAGTCCATCGGGTCGGCGAGCGACATCACGGACGAGATGCTCTCGCTGTCGTCGTCATCGTCGTCTTCGGGCAGATCGTCTTCGCTCCGATCGATCAGTTCCAGCACGTCACGCGTGCAGACCTTGTAGCAGCGGCCGCAGCCGATGCACTTCTTGGCATCGAGCGCGACAGCAAATTCAGGCGTCCATGGGGTGCCGCCGCGGGTGATACCGGTAATGTCAGACATGGTGTTGCTCCTGTGATGGTGAAAAGGGGGGGTGACTCACAAGGGGTGTTCAGTACGTGCCGCGCGCAACCGGGCTTCCGCTTCGGCCCAGGCCTGGCACGCGTCGTAGGTGGATTGCGAGATGCCGGGGATCTCGTGGAACGCGGCGGGAAGTCGATCCTCGACCAGGTCATGCAGCTGGCCTGCCCATTCGGACGCGATGCGCCGCAAGCGGCGGACGTCCTTCTCCAGCGATTCGAGTGTCGGGCTGTCCATGGCAGTGCTCAAAGGTCGGCCACGTCCGGGTGGCGGCCAACGAGTTCGATCGCCACGGCGAGCTGCTTGTCCGCTTCCGTCTTCATCTTCGAGAAGGAATCGAAGCCGAAGCGATGCACATCGCGCAGGCTGCGATCCAGTGCAACGAGCTTGCCCACGGTGATGATCACGCGGCCGAAGCCTTCGTGCGACAGATGCACCAGCGGCACGGCCATGTTTCCGCATTCCTTTTCGATCAGCACCGCGATGGCGTTGTAGAAGGCACGCACTCGAGCGAGCGTGACTTCATCCGGATCGCCCAGTAGCGGGATCGCCGCACGGGCTTCCTTCGTCAACACGAAGGGTGCAAGCAGCTGCTCGACGCTCTTTCCGTCGTGCACGCCATAGCTGTCCAGCGCACGCATCTGGCGCAGCATTTCGCGCATGAAGTCGGTTTCGAAGATCGGGTCGGGCACGGTGGTAGTGGTCGTCATGATTCGGAGCTCCGCTTGTCCGAAGGGGGGAGGGGACTGCAACTGTGTATGGCGGGCTGGTTCCAGTCGTCGCCCAGGCGCGCGGTCAATACGCGCGCGGAGAGCAGGCCGGCGAACAAGCCAGTCAGGGCGCCTGCGAGGGCGGTCAGGTTGCCGTGGCCGAGTATCTGCCCGAGTACGGCGCCGACCACGCAGCCCACCGCTGGCACCAGGTAGGCAAGGGCGGCAGTCATCAGCAGGCGATGATCCTCAAGGGCGAGCGACACCTCGGCGCCGAGCACGACGCCAGGGGCGAGCGGCAGCGCGAATACGCGATCTGCGGATTCGCCCTGGCAGGCTTTACGCGCACCGCAGGCGCTGCAGGCTGCAGCGGGCTGCACGGCTACATCCATATGCCCCGGGTGGATCGCGATGACGCGTGCAGTGCGTTCCATCATTCCTGCCAACCCTCGGCGGCCATGCGCTCGAAACGCGAATCATCGGTGTCGCGATGAATGCGGCGGTCTATCCACTGCACGCCGCCCGCATTGATCGCGTCGCGGATGCTGTTGAGCAGCGGGTCGATCGATGCAGCGTTTTCCAGTCGGATCGGCTGGATGTTGGCCGCCAGCAGCTGGCGCACTGCCGAGCCGCCAACTGCCAGGCAGTAGACCGCCGCGCAGCCCTCCAGCGCCCGGATTCGCTCGCCGAGCTTGTTCTCATTGCCGTCCATGTTTTCGGGCGGGAATTCCAGCACCCCCGCCAGCCGGGCACGCTCAGCGTCTACCGTGAAGATGACGAAGCCTTCGGCGGCGCCGAAATGCTGGTCGACATGAACGCGGTCGCGGCTGGCGAATGCCACCCGCAGCGTGCCCGGCTCGGGGTCAGTGGCGGACCACGCCAGCGCGACTTTGCGAAGGGAGAGGGTGGTCTTCGCGGTCGCGGGGTCCGCCTGACCAAAAAACGGATCGGTAGGCAGGAATGTCATGGTGTTGCTCCAGGACGAGGTTGGCGATGTCGAACAGGGCTTGCCGCGCTGCGCGGTAGCCCACCCAGGGGCGGGCAAAGCCGCCCAGCCGGTCGTATTGCGGGAAGCCTGCGCGTAGCAGCGGAATACCGAGTCGCCCGGCGCACGGTGCAAGGTGCGCGCTGCCAACCAGCAACTGGGCATGCTGGCTTTGCGCTCCCTGTTCAAGATCCTGCAGGTCGCCAGTCTGGACGGTGGCGCAGCGCAGGCGCACGAGCGATTCGGCGCGCACCGGGGCAACGGCTGTTACGACCTCACAGCCATTGCTGGTCAAGAATTCCGTCATGCCCGCAAGCAGGTCGGGCTCCCCTGCAATGCCCACGCGGAGGAAGCCGGTCATGAAGTGACTGTCGACCATGGCATCCTGCAGTTGGGCACGTTGTCGCTCGATCCGTGCCGGGACCGTGATGCCGGAGATCTCCGCCAGCGTTTGCGTGAAACGGTCGCAGGCATCGAGCCCCATCAGGTGGTCGAATCGGTAGTCAGGCACTTCGGTGCGCAGATGCAATTCGTCGGCCGCGCGCTTGAGCGAATCGCCGATGACCAGCGTGGCGACGGAGTCGCCCATTGCGGCAATTTCTTCGCGTGGTGTACCGCCGAGCGTCAGCGGCGAATGCTCGGCTTCGATCAGGTGGCCGTCGAGCGAATCGCCAAGGTCCGGCAGCACCACGGCGCGCAGCCCGAACGCTTCGCACCAATCGCGGATCACCTCGATGTCGCCCGGCGTTAGCGCGGCCGATGCGAGCACGTTCACCTGACGGCGCCGGCGGCCCGCATGTCGGGTGTGCGGCACCAACGTCTGGATGATCGCCTCGACCGCCAGCGCGAAACCGCTCTCCAGACTGCCGATGTAGTCGGGCGTGTTCACCGGCACGATGGCCACCTGTGCGTACTGCGGGTGGCTGGCGCGGAACTCGCGCACCAACCGGTGAATGTCGCTGCCCTGGGTTTCGGCGATGCCGGTCGTAGGCAGGCCGATCACATCCGGGCCGCTTTTCTCGCACAGCGTCTTGAGGCCTTCGATGACGTTCTCGTCGGCGCTCATCACCGTGGCGATCTGGTCCATCGCCGTGGTCTGCAGCGGAATGCTCTCGCGGAAGTGGCGCACCAGAAACACCTTGCCGAAGGCGGTGCAGCCCTGCGAGCCATGCATCATCGGAATCGCCCGCTGCAAGCCGAGGAAAGCGAGGCTCGCACCGAGCGTGGAGCTTGTCTTCAGCGGATCGACCGAGAGCGGCTTGCTGCGTTTGATCACTTCGGCCATGTCAGGCTCCCACCGGCGTGCCGGCCAGCTTGCTGCGCGCCCATGGCGCCGGGCGGCGAACCGCATCCCAGACCGGGCTTTCGATGCTAAGTGCCAGCTGGCGCGCGAGTTCCAGCATGCCGCGGTATCCGGCATAGCCGAATTCGCGTTCCTGGTTGATGTCGAGGAAGGGGATGCGCGCCTTTAGCGCGGTGTAGAGGTTGCGTCCGCCCGCGATGAGGATGTCGGCGCGCAAGTCCTTGTACGCGGTGAGCAGCGCCTTGGGGCTGCCGTCGTCGATCATCACCGCGTCGTCGCCCATCAAGTCGCGAATGCGTGCCTTGTCTTCGGCGGTGGATTTCTTCGTGCCAGTGGCCACCACCTGCATCCCCAGGTCTTGCAAAGCAGAGACGATGGACCAGGACTTCACGCCGCCGGTGTAGAGCAGTACCCGTTTGCCTTGCAGGCGCGCGCGCCACGGGTCGAGTGCTGCGTTGATCCACGCCTCCTCGCGTGCGATCAGCGCCTCGGTACGCGCGTTCAGATCCGCGTCTCGCAGCAGGCCGGCAAAGGCGCGTAGCGCTTCGGATGTATCAGCCACGCCATAGAAGCTGCCCTCGAAGTACGGCACGCCCCAGCGCTTCTCGAGCTTGCGCGCCACGTTCAAGAGGGCTTTCGCGCACACCACCATGCTGGCTTCGGCACGATGCAGCGTCTGCACCTCGCGGTAGCGGGCGTCGCCCGACAAGGTGCCGATGATGCGCAGCCCGAGTTCGTCGAACAGCGGCGCGACATTCCAGAACTCGCCGGCGATGTTGTATTCGCCGATCAGGCTCACGTCGTGTACCCGCTGGCCCGGCACCCACGCCACCGATACCGGCTCAGGTTCGCGAGTGCCGATCACATGATCGAGCATGGTCTCGCCGGCGATGCGGTTGCCGAGGTTCTTGCTGCCGTAGAAACCCGCCGCATCGACGGGCACCACCGGCACGCCCCAGCGCGCTTCTGCCGCTTTGCAGACCGCGGAGAGATCGTCACCGGTGAGCGCCGTGACGCAGGTGGCGTAGACAAAAACGGCCGCGGGCGCCTGCTCGTCGATCGCCTGCTTGATTGCGTGAAACAGCTTCTTCTCGCCGCGCCCCATGATCACGTCCTGCTCGCTGAGGTCGGTGGTCATGCCTGTGCGATAGAGCACCGGGCCGCTGGATCGCGTGCCGCGGTTGTCCCAGGAATTGCCCGCGCAGCCGATCGGCCCGTGCACGATGTGGGCGACGTCGGCAATCGGCAGCAGCGCGATCTGCGCGCCGTCGAAGCTGCAGCCACCGGCCGTTGCACCCGGCTTGGGGCGCGCGCAGCCGCTCTTCTCGCCGGCGTTGTGGGCGCAGGCGGGCTCATTCTGCAGGGCGGTGATCTCGGAAGCTTTCACGGCGGCGACCTTGCGATGGGTGTCGCAAAGCTCTGTCGCAATCCCTGTGCCTGGCCTCGGAAACCGCGCGAATGCGGGCTTTCAGGCCAAACACTGCAGTGATGAAGGCGACAATTTGTCGCAATCGATACACACCAGCGACCGCGAGTTCGCCTCGCGCGGGCGAATCTCGCCATGGCGCGACTCTTGCGATGCGCCGGGTACAGGAGGCCGCCATGAACGCACCCGAATCCGCTGTGCTATGCCAGAACGAATTGGCGATCCACCTCGATCTGCTGGTGCTCCGCTGCGTGATTGCAGAGAGCGTTCGCGTCCGGGCCAGCCCGCTGATCCGAGGCTTGCCCGACGCTGCTTACGCGCGCTTGCGTCGCACATGCGCCCCGGATGCACCCGCCTTGAATGGTGCGCCGACCTCGTTGCCGTTCGATGAGTTCGACGAGCTATTTGAACTGCTTTGCGAGCATGCTGAACCGCGCTGTGAGCTGACGACGTGGCTTGCGGCGGCCATTGCTACCGCAGCCCAGCGCGACAATCACCTGTGGCAGGACATGGGCCTGCCCTCGCGGCGCGAGCTCTCAGCAATTCTGAATGCGCGGTTCCCAGGGCTTGCAGCGCGCAACGACCGTGACATGAAGTGGAAGAAGTTCTTCTACCGCCAGTTGTGCGAGCGTGCCGGCGTGCCGATCTGCAAGTCGCCCAACTGCGCGGACTGCTGCGATTACGTGGTTTGCTTCGGGCCGGAGGCCTGAGTCATGCATTGCGTTCTGAGTGACGCCGCGCTCCGGTCCTTGCTTGACGAGGATGTCCCGTTCGGCGACCTGACCACCGAAGCGCTGCGCATCGGCAAGGAGCGGGGGCGTCTGTCGATGTACGCGCGGCAGGCGATGCGGGTATGCGGTACCGAAGAGGCTGCGCGGATGCTGACACTCTGCGGCGCATCGGCAGACGTCGCAGTGCCATCGGGCGTGCACGTCGCAAGCGGCAATTTGTTGTTGCACGCCTCCGGTTCAGCGGGCGATCTGCACCGGGCATGGAAGGTGGCGCAGACGCTGATTGAGTGGCTGTCCGGCGTCGCGTCCTGCACCGCCGAGATCCGGCAGGCGCTCACCGCAGGCGGTTTCGATCTGGCGCTGGCTTGCACCCGCAAGAACATGCCAGGCACGCGGGTACTCGGGGCCAAGGCGGTTCGAGCGGGCGGAGGTGTTGCGCACCGGCTGGGTCTGTCGGAAACGCTACTGGTTTTTCCTGAACATCGTCTTTTTGTCGACAAGGCGGACATGCGCGACCGCTTCGTTGCGCTGCGTCGCCAGCATCCCGAGAAGAAGCTCGTGGCCGAAGCGTGCGACTGGGGCGAGGCGCTCTGGCTCGCGGAGTGTGGTGCCGACATCCTGCAGCTCGAACGCTTCAGCCCCGCAGCACTTGCGGAGTGCAAGGCCGCATTGAATGCCCGCGGCCGGTGCCCGCTGCTTGCCCCCGCCGGAGGCGTCACGCTTGCGAACGCGCTGGACTACGCACGTGCTGGCGCTGATTTCCTGATCAGTTCGGCGCCGTATTTCGCAGCGCCGCGGGATGTGCAGGTGGTCTTCGAGCGGGAGTGAGGTGCTGTGACCGTGTCTTTCAGTCTGGGTTGGCACGAAATTCGCTATATCGAAGCGTGTATAGCGACGCCAAAGAAAGTCACCAATCGTGAATGCAGCGCATCACAAAGCAAGCTGTTCCAACAAGCTGAGGCACGCGTCCCCCGCCTGTGGCGGCGCCGACAGGCCCGATCGGAGTGAGGTCGTGGATTGGCGGCGAGATCTGCCGCGCGAGTGGGCTGCGCTAGTCGTGGTGCCAACGGTCTTCTCGCGATTTCGCGAATACGAGATGCTGGCCGAGCGCTTGGTCGGCTAAGAAGTGGACGACGAAGCGTGCTACTGCGAACACTATTTCGTCGTGAATGCCCTGCGTTCGGACGATGACGACGAGTTCTTCATCGTCCCCGGCTACTGGGAGCATCTTGTCGCATGGCGCCTGCGGGATGGCCGCTGGTTGGTGTTCCGTCGCCTGTCGAGCGGAGAGGACTGCACGCAGTACCGCAGCTTCTTCTGTCTCTCTGACGAGATGCCGCGGTGAGGCCGATGCAAGCTTGCGCGGCCACGGGTCCGTCATCGCGCCAGGCACCTGCACCGGCAGGGCGATTCAGCGTGGCGGGGCCTGCAATACGCAGTCGGGGCTACGCAGGCGGCAGCCCCGGTGGCGACGGGCGTTCAGTCTGTCACGCCGATGATGATCGACGAAGCCTTGATGACGGCGGTGGCCGCGCTGCCCGGCTTGAGCCCGAGCGCATCGGCACCTTCGCGCGTGATGCTGGCAAATACCTGGGCACCGCCAGCGAGTTTCAGGATCACTTCTGCGCTGACCGGACCTTCGACGAGTTTCTCGACCGTGCCGGGAAGGCAGTTGCGGGCCGAGAGTTTCACGCCGCCATGGTCAGTCATCACTATCACGTTGGAGGCCTTGATCAAGGCGACGACCGGCTTGCCGACGGCGAGGTCGAGCGCTTGCGCACTGCCCTGCGTGATGGTGGCAATGAGCTTGTCGCCACCCGCGGTGACGATTTCTACTTCGGCACTGACCGGGCCGCTGGAAAGCGCCGTAACCTGGCCTTCAAACACATTTCGTGCACTGATTTTCATGGTGGTGAGCCTTGTTCGGGTGAGGGGAGGGCGCACAACGGTGTCGCCGGCCCCGAATCTAGGCGACGCGCCGCCGACACTACAACCATAGCGCGCTGTCACGGCAGACGAAATCGCCACGGAACCGTCGTCATTCCGATATATTCGCAGCTATATATCGAATTCGGATGGTCGGAGTGCGAAATATGAAACCGGGCCGCTTGATCGGGCGCTTTGGCGTCGATGTCGATGCTGGCAGTTTCCTCGGCGACACCCGCATCCGTCTGCTCGAAGCCATCGAGGTGACGGGGTCCATCTCGCAGGCCGCGAAGGCGGTGCCACTGTCCTACAAGGCTGCGTGGGATGCGGTGGATGCGATGAACAACCTGGCCGAGCTTCCGCTGGTGGAGCGCGTCGTCGGCGGCCGCCACGGCGGCGGCACGGTGCTGACCGAGTACGGGCGCCACGTCGTGACGATGTTCCGAGCGCTGGAGGCGGAGTACCAGCTGGCGCTGGACCGCGTTACCGCGAAGCTTGCAGCACCGTCGGAATCGGATCCACAGTCCTTGCGGCGCCTGATGCGCAGCGTGGGCGTCACGACCAGTGCGAGCAACCAGTTCGTCGGCCCGGTGACCAGCCTGCGTGCGGGCGAAGTGACGTTCGAGGTGGGGGTTCGCTTCGACGGGCACAACGAGATCGTTGCGCATATCTCGCGCGAAGCGGCAGAGCAGATGCGCCTCAACATCGGCCGCGAGTTGCATGCCTGGGTGAACGCCTCGGCGGTGATCCTGCTGACGGACGACAGCGTCCGCCTGTCAGCACGTAATCGCCTGTGGGGCGAGGTGTCGCGCATCCACGAAGGCCCGGTGTCGGTGGGCGTGACCCTTGCGCTGCCGACCGGCCGCAACGTGAGCGCGATCATCACGCGCGATGCGCTGGCCGATCTGGCGCTGCAGGTGGGCAGCCGGGTGTGCGCGGTATTCAAGGCATCGAGCGTCACGCTGACGGCATTTGATTGAACTCTTACGGAAAGGAATCAAGCGTGAAACGTCTTCTCCTGGCTACGTGTCTGTTCGGTTTCGCAGCGTCTGCGCAGGCCGATGAAGTGAAAGTGGCGGTAGCCGCCAACTTCTCCGCCCCGATGCAGAAGATCGCGGCGGACTTTGAAAAGGCGACCGGGCACAAGGCGGTGCTGTCGACCGGTGCGACCGGCGCGTTCTACGCCCAGATCAAGAACGGCGCGCCGTTCGAGGTCTTCCTGGCAGCCGACGACGAAACGCCTGCAAAGCTCGAAAGCGAGGGCTTGGGCGTGAAGGGCAGTCGCTTTACCTACGCGATCGGCAAGCTGGTGTTGTGGAGCACCAAGCCGGGGTTTGTCGATCCGCAGGGCGAGGTGTTGAAGAAGGGCGGTTTCGAGAAACTGGCCCTCGCCAATCCGAAGACCGCGCCCTACGGCCTTGCAGCGGTCGAGGCCTTGAAGAAGCTTGGGCTTGCCGAGGCGGTGCAGCCGAAGCTGGTGCAGGGCGAGACGATCACGCAGACCTATCAGTTCGTCGCGTCCGGAAATGCGGAGCTGGGCTTCGTCGCACTGTCCCTGGTCTGGAAGGACGGTGCGATCGCGAATGGTTCGGCCTGGGTCGTACCGGCAGACCTGTACTCGCCGATCCGCCAGGACGCGGTGCTGCTGAGCAAGGGCGCATCGCAACCCGCCGCACAGGCCTTGTTGCAGTACCTGCGCAGCGATGCGGCACGCGCCGTGATCAGAGCCTACGGCTACGCATTCTGATGCTCATCTGCCACTTGAGCGCTTCGAGCGCGAACTGACGTGCCCTTACTACCCGAAGCACAGGATTGGCTTGCGGTCTGGCTCACGCTGAAGCTCGCCACCACCGTCACGCTGCTTTTGCTGGTGGTGGGCACGCCGCTCGCCTGGTGGTTGGCGAACACCCGCTCACGCGTACGTAACGTAGTCAGCGCTCTGGTTGCGATGCCGATCGTGTTGCCGCCAACAGTGCTTGGTTTCTACCTGCTGTTGCTGATGGGGCCGGAGGGCCCGGTTGGGCGGCTGACGCAGGCAATGGGGGTTGGTCTGCTGCCATTCACCTTCGCCGGGCTGGTGGTGGCCTCGACGTTCTACTCTTTGCCCTTCGTCGTGCAACCCATCCAGAACGCGATCGAGGCGATCGGCCCGCGCCCGCTTGAAGTGGCTGCGACGCTGAGGGCATCGCCCTGGGATGCATTCTGGTCGGTGGTGGTGCCACTCGCGCGGCCGGGCTTCCTGAGCGGCGCGGTGCTGGGTTTCGCGCACACCGTGGGCGAGTTCGGCGTCGTGCTGATGATCGGCGGCAACATCCCCGGCAGTACACGAGTCCTTTCGGTGCAGATCTTCGACCACGTGGAAGCGCTCGAATACGGACGCGCGCATTGGCTGGCCGGCGGCATGGTGCTGTTCTCGTTCGTCGTGCTGTTCGCGCTCTACACCCTCAACCCGCAAACGCGACGCAAGTGAAGCAACGATGAGCGACCGGCAGATTCTCCTGCGCCTGCAGCATCAATACCCCGGGTTCACGCTGGATGCGGATCTCGCGCTGCCCGGGCGCGGCGTAACGGTGCTGTTTGGCCATTCCGGATCGGGGAAGACCACGCTGTTGCGCTGCGTCGCAGGGTTGGAGCGCGCGGCCAGCGCGTACCTGTCGGTCAATGGCGAAGTCTGGCAAGACACAGAACGGTCTCACTTCTTGCCGACCTGGCGTCGTCCGATCGGTTTCGTATTCCAGGAAGCGAGCCTGTTCCCGCATCTCGATGTGCGCGGAAACCTCGCCTACGGTAGCAAGCGCACCGCGGCGACGGGTGGCGTGCTGACACTGCCAAAGGTCGCCGCCTTGCTGGGTATTGAGCATCTATTGGGCCGCGCCACCGATCGGTTGTCCGGGGGCGAGCGGCAGCGCGTCGCGATCGCGCGGGCCCTGCTTACGCAACCCCGTCTGCTGTTGATGGACGAACCGCTCTCTGCCTTGGACGCGGCGCGCAAGCAGGAGATCCTGCCCTACCTCGAACGGCTGCACGACGAACTTGAGATCCCGATGCTCTATGTGACGCACCAGGTTGAGGAGGCTGCGCGCCTGGCAGACCATCTGGTGCTGCTCGAACAAGGCAAGGTGCTGGCGAGCGCGCCGCTGGACGAAGCGCTGTCACGGCTCGATCTGCCGCTCGCGCGGGAGCACGAAGCCGGGGTTGTGATCAGCGCAGAGGTCGTGGGCCACGATGAGCAATGGCATCTCACTCAACTGCGCTTTTCCGGTGGCGACATTGCGGTTTCGCAACGCCCGCTGAACGTGGGGCGATCGGTGCGTGTCCGTATCCTCGCCCGTGATGTCAGCATCGCATTAAGCGGGGATAACGCATCGAGCATTCAGAACCGATTCGCCTGCACTATTCGCGATATCGTTCCGGTTGAGGATCCGTCGCAGTGTCTGGTCGGACTCGTCGCATCCGGTGTTCCTCTGTTCGCAAGGCTTACCCGGCGTGCTGTCAGCCAGTTAGGGCTCACGCCAGGCCTCGCGGTGTGGGCCCAGATCAAGGCCGTGGCATTGCTTGAGTGAGCGGCCGCCCGGCCGCGATGCGACCTCGCGGCTTGCCGACCGCACTGCATGAAACGAAGCGGCTCGGCCTAGCCGCCCACCGTGTCATGCCCGTTCTTCGCGCCGCATCCACAGGCATGCGGCTCGCCACCGGCGCCGCGCCCTCCGCATCCAGCGTTGTTACGAGTGGCCGACTTTTCGTGCCCGCCACAACACGCCTTTTCCGTGGCGGGCCTCCCGATCAGTCGCTTGAATGCTGCGCCAAGACCATGTGCTGCCTTGCACGGGATGCCGTGCGTAATTCGGCAGACGGTTTCGTGAAGTGATGAGGATGCGGGGTTGGGCTTGGGATCACACATGGCAGGCCTTGTTTGGGGTGTTGAGGATTTGCTCGGGCGGCTTACTCGGCGCTTGGAAATAGCGCCAGCGCTTGTCGCGCGCACTGAGTCAGCCATGCGCTGCGGCAATCATCTGAACTGCCGATCACCGGTTCGAAGTTGATGCGCTCGACCTTGTCGATGCCGCAGAAACCCCATACACAGCGCTTCCACAGGTTGTCGAGCGGATCGCCGTAGCGTTCGAGTTCCGCTTCGCGGGGGGTGTTTGAGGTCGTGACCACCAATGCGGCGCGGGCCTTGAGTTGGCCGATAACGACGCCTTCGCCACGGTCGTTGGTACCGAAGCGGTAGGCCTCGCCCGGCCTGAGGACGCGGTCGAGCCAGCCTTTCAGAACGGCCGGCGGCTGGCCCCACCAGTTTGGGTGTACGACGACGATGCCGTCGGCCGCGAGGACCGCGTCCGCGTGCTCGCGAATCAGTGGTGGCGCCACGTTGCCGCGCTGCAACTCGTCCTCGGTGAAATTGGGGTCGAAGCGCTCGGCGCAGAGGTCGCGCAGCGTAACGGTGTGGCCCACTGCGGCCAGCTCACTCGCGATGCGTTGTGCGATGCCGTGGTTGAAGCTGCCCAAACGTGGATGGGCGAGAACGATCAGGATATTCATCGGTCGCGATCGTGCGTCAGCAACACTCGATTTCGATCTGGTCGAGCAGGGCGAGCGCCGTCTCGTCGTCATGCATCTCGAGTTGCTCCCGCAGAATGTTCAGGTGCGCATGGATCAGGAACAGCGGGTCATGCTTGGGGCCGCTTTCCGCAGCGAGCTTGCGAGCGAACAATTGCCAGAATCCGTTGGTGCGGGCGGGATCATCGATGTAAGGCCGCAGCAGGGCGACGAGCCGCTGCGCTTGGCCGCTACAGTCGAGGCCGACGAAGCTGCAGTATCGGTCGCGTGTCGGGCTGTCGGCCTGAGGCGTGCTTGCCAGTTCAGTCTTCATCGTCGGTCAGGGCAATCGCGAGGCCGCTGGCGGTATCCGCACTGCCCGTCAGTGCCGCGCAGTGCCCCGCGGTGTTGATGCCGTAGAGCGCAAACCCGTCGCCGCGCGCGAGCGGTTGCAGGCGGGAAGGAATGTCGTTGTCGCTGCAAAGCGTGAACGGCATGCCAGGGAAGGCTTCGCGTAACGCGGTATCTACGCCCGCCTGGTGTGCCTTGCCGTGAGCCAGCGCGCCGCACACCTGTTTGAGAAAGTCCGCGGTGATCATGCGTCTTCGTCCGCTCTGGCGAAGCGTTCGAGCGACGGCGGGGTGACCCCCATCACGCGGGCCAACCATGGCGGCGGACTCGCGAGGGAGGCTTGAAGGCGAACCGCACTGTCGCGTGCAGGGCCGGGCAGGGGGATCTTCACCGGATGCACGTTGGCGCGGATCACCTTGGCTGCCGCAGGGCCTCCGATCGATTGGACGTAGAGCACATCGCAATCAGCGATGAGGGCTGAGCGGGCGACGTTCTTATCCTCGGCATGATCGGCTTCGAGCGTTGAGCGCACGTCAACCAGGCGCAATTCGTCGGCTGAAACCTGATAGATGAGGAATCGCTCGCAGGAACCGAAATGGCCATCCAGCATTTCGCCGTTGTTCGAGGCGCATGCAAGCCGAACTGAGCGCGGCATGTCGCCATCGGTATAGGCATCTGTCCGCGGCAGTTCGCTGCCCGTCACGCCCTCGCCCCAAAGCAGTCGCACTGCTTTCTTGAGATCTTCCTTTTCGGCGACGCAGATGCCACCGTCTCCGTCCATCGCCTCGCGCAAGAGCTCCACCGAACAGCCGGCGAGCTTCGTTTCCGATAACGGCAGGTCGAGCTTCTCTGCAAGGGCCAGCGTCAGTTCGCGCGGGCTGACTTCCAGTGCCCTTGCGGCAAGGCCAATACGCAGCGCGGCTTCACGCGTGATCGATGTGTTCATGGCGAGCTCCGGACTTCCGAGACGAGGGCAACTGCGGCGGTGTTTGCAATTGCTGCACGACACCGCCGCCGCGGGTCACATGTAGACGATGCAAGCGTCGCCCGAGGCGCAGGTGGCCTGGCAGCGCGGGCCTTCGTCGTGGTCTTCGCATTCGTTACAGGTGTCGGCTTTGATCTTGACGATGCCGCCCTTGTCGAAGATCGAGTTGGTCGGGCAGACCTTGATGCAGTCGCCACAGCTGCTGCATTCGGCGACGATGATTTTCATTGCCATGATGGTTCTCCTAGCTATTCGACGCCGTCCACCCGACGGGCTCGCACCGAGATGGGCAGCCGTGCAGGGGCCGGGATCGGATCGATGAAGTAGACGCCCCCGTTACCGAGCCGGATTTCGCCACCCCACTTCTCAGGGGTGTCGAATTCGATCGAGGTGATTCGGTCCTCGATGTCGCGCTTGGGCAGGTAGAACGACAACCCACCATCTGGGGCCTTGCGTACCATGATGTTGGCCATGTCTTGGCTCCGGGTTCGTCGAGTCGGCGTGCCGTCGCGGAGCAAAACCGCGATCGGCACGCCGTGCTCGGCTGTGCTGGGTTCAGCGAACGATGTCGTAGTTGTAGTCGGTGTCGTTCATGAACTTGGTCTTCTCGTCCAGCCGCTCCAGCACAGCATTGGTCAGCGTGGTAACGAGATACATGCCGCCCTCGTAGCCCAGCGTGGTCATGCGGTGCAGGTGGTGGCGATCGAAGATCGGGAAGCCCAGGCGGATCAGCGGCACTTCGAACTCCGGCCCCTTGTAGAGCGTGTCGCGCTGGATCGTCTTGCCGTAGGTGCTGCCAACGATGAAGTCCGGCTTGTCGGTGAAGCACAGGCTGCGCATGTGCCACAGGTCGCAGCCCGGATACAGCTTGGCGTGCACACCGTAGGGCGAGGATTCGAGCAGCTTCTTCATTGCCTTTTCCCAACGCTTGTTGCTGTTGTTGCAGACGATGTGGGTCGGCTCGATGCCCAGTTCCAGCATCACCTTGGTGAGCCCCAGCAGGAAATCGGGGTCGCCGAACAGCGCCATCTTCTTGCCGTGCAACCAGGCGTGCGAGTCGGTCATCATGTCGACCAGGCGACCGCGCTCCTTGAGCAGCGATTCGGGGATCGGCTTGCCGGTGACTTCGGACACCTTCATCAGGAATTCGTCGGTCCACTCGACACCCATCGGGATGTTGAGCTTCGGCACTTCGTGGTTCCAGGTCGACTCGATGAACTTCTTGCTCTTCTCGAGGGAAGTCGGTTGCAACATCAGTGTGGTGATCGCGTTCGGCGCGTCCTTCACCTCGTCGATCGTCGTGCCGCCGGCGTACATCTGATACTCGCCGTTGGCCGGGGTGTCGAGCACCTCTTCGGGATCACACAGGTAGGTGAAGTCGACATCCATCTCCTTGAGCATCCGCTTGATGACGCGGTAGTTGCCCAGGTAGGTCTCGAAGCCCGGAACGATGTTGATCTTCTTGTTGCTGCCAACCACCTTGCCGTCCATCGTTGCTTGCGTGAAGTAGCTGACGATGCCTTCGAACATGTTGTCCCAGCCGGTGATGTGCGATCCGACGAAGGAGGGGGTGTTCGCGTAGGGGATCGGGAAGTCCTTCTCGACATGCCCTTCCTTGCGCGCGTTGCCGATGAAGGCGCCCAAGTCGTCGCCGATGACTTCCGCGATACAGGTGGTGCACACCGCGATCATCTTCGCGTCGTACAGTTTGGTCGCGTTTTGCAGGCCTTCGTGCACGTTCTTTTGGCCACCGAACACCGCCGCGTCTTCAGTCATCGAGTCGGCGATGAAGGCGATCGGTTCCTTGAAATGGCGGTTGAAGTAGGTGCGGAAGTAGGCCACACAGCCTTGCGAGCCATGGATGTAGACCATGGTCTTCTCGAAGCCCATGCCGCACAGGGCGCCGCCGAGCGGCTGGCAGACCTTGGCCGGGTTGATCGTCAGCGCTTCGCGCTTGAAATTGAGATCCTGGTATTCCTGGGTGGTCGTCCAGGCAAAGGTCTCGGCGATCTTCTCTTTCGAGACGGTCTCTTCAAAGGTCTCGCGCTTGTTCTTGATGAGCTCGCGATACTCCGGCTCGTTGAAGAGCGGGAAACACGGTTTCGTATCTTCGACGGTTTGCATCTTGCATCTCCTTGCCCGGCCAACTAGCTGTGGACGCGGGCGAAGCTTGATCGGCCGTGTGGCGCTAGCCACACGTGCTCACACGGACTTTCCTTGGGGCGGGCGGCTACGCGTTGCAGAACGGAATCCGGGGCAGGGGAGCCCCCCGGATTCCGCAGTACGGCAAGCGCGTCAGCTCAGGCGGCCTTGAGATCGTCAGCGCTGGTTTCTTCCTTGAGCCAAGGCGCCTTGAGCATTCCCCAGCAGGGGTTATTCACGGTCATGTCCATATCGCGGGCAAAGACCGCGAAACCATCGAAACCGTGATAGGGGCCGGAGTAGTCCCAGGAGTGGAGCTGGCGGAAAGGCACGCCCATCTTGTGGAAGGCGTACTTCTCCTTGATGCCGGAGCCGATCAGATCGGGCTTGAGCTTGCGGACGAACTCTTCGAACTCGTAGCCGGTCACGTCGTCGTAGATGAGGGTGGCGTCCTTCATCTCTTTCATCGTGCGGTCGTAGTCATCGTTGTGCGCGAACTCGTAACCGGCGCCGATCACCTCCATGCCCAGGTCTTCATAGGCACCGATGGTGTGGCGCGGACGCAGGCCGCCGACGTAAAGCATCACCTTCTTGCCTTGCAGCCGCGGCTTGTACTTCGCGATGATCGCGTTCATCGCCGGCGTGTACTTGGCGATGACGCGTTCGGCGCCTTCCTTGATCGTGTCGTCGAAGTGCGATGCGATGTCACGCAGACTCTCGGCGATCTTGGTCGGGCCGAAGAAGTTGTATTCGAGCCAGGGGATCGCGTACTTCTCTTCCATGTGCCGTGCGATGTAGTTCATCGAGCGGTAGCAGTGGAGCAGGTTCAGCTTCACCTTCGGCGTGTTTTCCATTTCCGCCAGGGTGCCGTCACCCGACCACTGGGCGACGACCCGCAGGCCCATCTCTTCAAGCAGGATGCGCGAGGCCCACGCGTCGCCACCGATGTTGTAGTCACCCAGGATCGCAACGTCGTAAGGCGTGCTCTCGAACGCCTGGTCGTCGCGGTTCGAGATGATCCAGTCGCGCACCGCGTCGTTCGCGATGTGGTGCCCCAGCGATTGCGATACACCGCGGAAGCCTTCGCAGCGCACCGGGATGATCGTCTTGCCGATCTCGGCCGCCTTTTTCTTCGAGACCGCCTCGATGTCGTCACCGATCAGGCCGACCGGGCATTCGGACTGCACCGAGATGCCCTTCGACAGCGGGAAGAGGCCTTCGAGTTCATCGATCAGCTTGGCGAGTTTCTTGTCGCCGCCGAAGACGATGTCCTTCTCCTGAAAGTCGGAGGTGAAGTTGATGTCGCAGAAGGAATCCACGCCCGAGGTGCCGGCGTAGTAGTTGCGTCGGCCGCCGCGCGAGTAGGCGCCACAGCCCACCGGGCCGTGCGAGATGTCGATGATGTCCTTGATCGGGCCCCAGACCACACCTTTCGATCCAGCGTAGGCGCAGCCGCGCTGGGTCATCACGCCCGGCACCGACTTGCGGTTCGACGTGATGCACTTCTTCGATTGCTCGATGGTCTTGTCGTTCACCATCAAGTGCTTGGCGCGATCCTTCTTGGCCTTCTCGGGGTAGACCTCAAGCACCTCTTCAATGAGGGCCTGGGCCGCTTCGCGGGTCAGTTCAGTCATTACGTTCTCCCTGCGCCGGCCCCTAGCCGGACACGGCGCACTGGTTCAATCGCTGGATCGTGAAGTGGCTGAATCAGACTGCGAGTTCGGCGGCGGTCTTGCCGACGATCTTCTCGTCTTCCACTTCCATGATCCCGAACTCCATCAGCAGTTCTTCCAGCTCTTCCATTTCGAGCGGATTGGGGATCACGAACTTCTTGTTCTCGACGATCTTGCGAGCGAGTTCGCGGTACTCGTCGGCCTGCTTGGCGGTCGGGTCGTATTCGATGACCGTCATGCGGCGGATCTCGGCGTGCTGCACGACGTTGTCGCGTGGTACGAAGTGGATCATCTGGGTGCCGATCTTCTCGGCCAGCGCGATGATCAGTTCGTCTTCGCGGTCGGTCTTGCGGCTGTTGCAGATCAGGCCGGCAAGGCGAACGCCGCCCGAGTTGGCGTACTTCACGATGCCCTTCGAGATGTTGTTGGCGGCGTACATCGCCATCATCTCGCCCGACACGACGATGTAGATTTCCTGCGCCTTGCCTTCGCGGATCGGCATCGCGAAACCACCGCACACCACGTCGCCGAGAACGTCGTAGAACACGAAGTCGAGGTCGTCGGAGTAAGCACCTTCTTCTTCGAGGAAGTTGATCGCGGTGATCACGCCACGGCCGGCACAGCCAACACCGGGTTCCGGGCCGCCCGACTCGGCGCATTTGATGCCCTTGAAGCCGATCTGCAGCACGTCTTCCAGTTCGAGGTCTTCGACAGACCCGGCGTCAGCGGCCAGTTGCATCACGGTGTTCTGCATCTTGGCGTGCAGGATCAGGCGGGTGGAGTCGGCTTTCGGATCACAGCCGACGATCATCACCTTCTTGCCGGCCTCGGCCAGAGCGGCGACGAGGTTCTGCGTGGTGGTCGACTTGCCGATGCCGCCCTTGCCGTAAATCGCGCATTGACGAAGCTTTGCCATGGTGCTTCTCCTTGAGGGAAACGTTTTTCGGGTCAGGCACATGAGTTGCGTGAAATCGGGCAATCACTGCACTGACGTCTCGCACTCAAAATCGCAATGCGCGTGCCAGACCCGTCGAAAGCGCTTCAAGTGTTTGAAAAACAAGGAGAAAACGTGGTTGATGGTGCTGCGAATGGCAGTGCGGCATGCGACAAAGCACCGGCACTGTGTAGGGATGGCGACAAGGCTTGCGACAATCCGACGCTGCCGCCATGGGCGCGCCTATCGATCAACCGCTGCAATCTGCCTGCGGTAATCCTGGGTAGCTACACCTATCAGCAGCATCCCTCTGCACTGGTGCTCGACGGCGTGCTGGAGTTGCACCGCGACTTCTTTGCGCTGCTCGATGCAGAACCCGCAGAGGATGTTCGCCTCCAACTCTTCTACGACTACATGAGCGTGAGTTTCAGGCTCGATGCGCTGGAAGACGCAGGCTATTCGCAAGGTGTATCTAAGCGGCGCGGCAGGCTCAATTACCTGAAGCTGATCCGCGGCTGGCACTTCAATTCAGACAGCGTGGAGGGCGCTGTGCTCAAGGCGTGGGTCGAGTCCCGCTTCGGCCTGTTGCCGCGTCATCATCGAGCGCCGATTCGAGATTTTTCCGGCGAACCCTATCGCCTGTACCTCGAACAGCGCGCAACCGGGCTGTACAACACCAATGCGCTCGAGGCGCAGCTGGATCTCGTCTACACCTGGACCCAGTACGAACTGAAACGGCGCTTCCCGGATACGAGCCATTTCACGCTATTCCGCGGACTCAATCGCTGGGAAGCACATGAGGTTCTTGGTGAGCACGACGGCCAGTCGCTCGTGCTGCTCAACAACGTCAATTCCTTCACCTTCCAGCGCGAACGCGCCGAGGAGTTCGGCGATAGCGTGATCCGAACCCGAGTACCTGTTCCCCGCATCTTCTGCGTCGCGCGCCTCATGGCGGCGCGCCTGCAGGGTGAGGACGAGGTGCTTGCGATTGGCGGGGTCTATGGTGTCGATGGGGTCTAGCGGTGCCCCGAGCGCCGGTCCGCCTCATCCCGAGAATTGCATGATTGGCGCTGCGGAGCGGCAAGCGCTAATTGGCAGCGCGTCGATCGCGCACCGCTACGGCTGAGCGTAAAAAAGAATCAGGCCGCTGTGAGCGGCCTATTCGTGGTGCGGGTGAAAGGACTCGAACCTTCACGCCTTGCGGCGCCAGAACCTAAATCTGGTGCGTAATTCCTCTGTAAGCCTTTCTGTGCAACGCTTTGGAGAAATTCCGCCAGATTTGTTGGGAAAATTTGGGAAAATCATGAAACGCCAAAGCCTCGGTGAGCGACGGATCGAGAAGGGTATCTACCAGCGTGGGCCGTGCTCGTTCCAAGTGAAGATGCTCTTCCAGGGGCATGCACTGAACGGAACGTTCGACACACTGGCGGAGGCCCGGGCTTTTCGCGATTCCAAGCGCGCCTCCCTGGCTCTCGATCCAGACGCGGCACGCGTCCTGAAGTCACGAGTTCGCCGCAATGAAATCCGAACTTTTACCCTTGAAGCAGCGCTGGATCGTTACGCGGTAGAGGTCACCCCGGCTAAGAAAGGGGCGAAGGTTGAGTTGGGTTACATTGCCAAGATCAAGCGAAACAAGCTTGCGACGAAGAGCTTTTTCCACATTGGACCTGACGACATCGCAGATTTCCTTAAAGGGCTGGTGCGCGATAAGGAAGGCCCGCTGAAGGGCGCGGAACTGACGGACGAAAGCAAGCGTAAATATGCGTCGCTGCTTTCCAGGCTGTATGAGGTGGCGCGCAAGCGCTGGCGCATGACGGTCGGTAACCCCGTACGCGACATCGAGTTGCCGCGCCCCTGTAAGCCACGAACTCGGCGCCTTGAGGGCGACGAGGAACCGCGCTTAATCGCAGCACTTTTGGAATGTCGAAATCCTTTAATGGCGCCGTTGGCTCAACTTGCAATCCAGACAGCGATGCGCCAAGGCGAGTTGTTGAAGCTCGATTGGGCGGACGTTCGGCTCTCCGACGATCATGGAACCGCTTTACTGCGCGATACCAAGAACGGCGAGGACAGGGTCGTTCCCTTGTCGGCCGATGCTGTAGCAGTACTCCGCGACCTGCCAAGACCTAAGCGCGGCGGCTTAGTCTTCCCTATGACCAAGAATTCTGTGCGGACGTCATGGGATTTTGCGTGTCGCCGAGCCGGCATCGATGGCCTCCGGTTCCACGACCTCCGACACGAAGCAACGAGCCGATTGTTCGAACTCGGGCTCGACCGGGTAGAAGCAGCGGCCGTGACCGGTCACAAGACGCTTCAGATGCTTAAGAACTACACGCATCTTCGTGCAGAGATGTTGGCGAAGAAGCTCAACCGTCCACCTCAGTAGTTTGAACTCTCGCACGCCCCGAACGTTGTAATTGTGGAGCGCACAACGCGTTGACGAATGGGCCAATGCGGTCGTTCTGAGTGCTCAACTTCCGGATGACCTGGATTCTTGTCCCTGCTAACGGCTCTTGTTGGCCGACTGCCACCTCGCACCGTCTGCCAGCGCTGAATTCGGACGCCACGGCAAGCTTGTCGTGATACGCCGAGCGGGTGACTCAGGCATACGCTGGCGGTCGTGAATGTGTTTCACGATCAAAAGGGGAGGCGGACGTCACATGAAACGAGTACTGGTGGCACTTGGGGTGTGGCTGACTGCGCTTGTGCTGGCAGCGTGTTTGATGCGCTGGGCGGGCATGAACACGCCGGCCTATGTGGCAGGGTGTTCGTTCGTCCTGTCCAGCTGGATCGTTTCGATCATCGGGGAAGTATGGCTCGCGCGCACGCGTGCGGTGGCCAGCAGATCGTTGTGGTTCCCCGCCTTCTTGGCCCAGTTCCGGCCCGACCCTGTTCTCAGGCCCGTCTGGTTCGTGTTGGCCGCCTGGGTTCTTTTGCGTGAGCTGGAGGGGGGCACGTCGATCGCCTGCTGCAACGCAACCACGGTGGTGACGTTGGGGCTCATGATGCTCATTCTTGCGAACGCAAAACAAGCTTATGACGAGGCACTGCGTGTTAAGACTACGCAAGGCCAGCACACCGGAAACGCCAAGCGTATGGCAAACCTTCGCGGGGCGGCCGTTGTGGCGGGAGCATGTGCAACTGGGGCTGCTGTCGGTTCAATCTGGGATGACGATAACGACGCCATTGGCGTTCAAGGTGATGCATTTGGTGATGACCCATGGTCTGGCGGGTTGTTCGGAACTACAGCGTCCTGGTCGTCTTTTGACGATCATCGCTTGAGTGCATCAAGCATGTTCTCAAGGGACGATACCCACGGCGTCAATCCTGCAACTGGTTTGCCGTTGATCGGCGGAATCGGAAGTCCCGACGTCGCCGGCAACCCATACGGATGCGGCAGCTTTGACCGCGACTGGAACGATGCCTCGACAAGTTTTGCATCGGATGATTCATGGCGAAGCTCATCGTTCGACGATGGATTTTCTTCGTCATTCGACCATGCCAGCGGCCTATCCGCGTTTGACGACTAAAGACACTTCGTCGACAGGTCGACCCAACGTGCCGAACGCCCGTCATCGGTTTCTCTCACGATTTGTCTTCAATCTGTTCGAGTCGGCTCGCGCCATCCCGGAATTGCTGTTCTTTTGCGGGCTGCTGGCGGTTGTTGCGCGCGTGCTAGAGCGCGCAGTAGGGCCGACGCTTGGGGCCGGTCAATCTGCAAGCTGGTTTCTCGACTACCTGAGTGCCGCCTACGCGAGCGCCGGGGCGCTCTCCGGCGGATGGCTGCTGCGTGAATACCTGATAGCACGGCACGCGCGAATCCAGTTCGAGGCAATGCTCTGGATGACCGCCGGGGCCAGCATCGTTGCCGCCGGCGCTGTGTTAGTCGGGGATCTATCAAACGCCGCGGTCGCGGCCGTGTTTGCAAGTCTGTTTCCGGCGCTTCTCTTGCAGGCGTACGCCGCCTCCCTCGAGGGTGACGATGGCGCGGGCGTTGATAGACCTGCGTCGCCGTCATACTCAGTCGGCAGGTTCATGCAATACACCGCCGGATTCGCCACGTTCATGCTCGCAGGCTGGTACATCTCGCTTCACTGGCTGCCAAGGGTGGGGGCCGATCCACGTCCGTTAAACCCCTTGCTCGTCGCAATCGTTCTCTGCAGCGTCGCGTTGTTGTCTGCTGCCATCATCGTGATGTGCTTGCCGCACGACGACTGAGCGGGCCACCCGCTCCTCGGGTGCGGAACCCGACTGAAACACGGCGCAAGCGACACCCCATCGCTGCACTGCCCTCAAACCGCGCCGCGGGGACCCGCGGCGCGGTTTCCACACCGTCGCTTTCAGCCATTTTCGTGTCTGCCAACGAACTGGCGGATACCCCTCAACAGCGTCGGCGAGTAGACGCTTCCTCTTTGGCGGGCGGACGTGAGGGTTGCCGACGAGACTAAAAGGCACGCAGGCGGCGCTCGATCCGCCGGAACAAGCACTGCTTGCCGTTGTGCGTCGTAATCGAGTCTGTTCGGCGCTTAACGTTGCGAGCCTCTCCCAATGGCGCTAAGGGCCATCGCCGGACTGCGTGCTTGCGATGCGATGCGGTGCGCGCGCCACGCTTCGAGCAGTTCAAATACCCGCGCAACCCATCGCCATTTCGCATCCGCGGCGACACCACTTGGCCATGCGGAGGTGATTCAGCCGCGCCGAATCGGTATGGTTGGTATTGGCTGTCGTGCGGCTGCAGCCCCTGCGCCAACGCTTTAGCGCGGCGCGTCGGTGTAGCGCATCTCGTAGGCCAATACGCCAAAGGGCGCCGCCGTTTCCACGTACTGGAAGCGGATCGCCGAATCTAGCGTAGCCAGACTGGCCGCAATGCTTGCAGTCTTGAGCCCGCCGGTGCAGTCCACCGTCAAGGTCTCGGGTGCAAAGCCATCGCCAATCGCCTGCCGCGTCAGTGCTACGATCAAAGAATAGAGTTTTGGAATGTCCTCGAAATCAACCTCCGCGACGATTGGCACTGCGGCGGCGCCCGGCGCCAACAGACTCACCAGCTCGACCGCCTGATTCAGGCCTGCCGCTGACCCGCGCGGCCCCGGCGAGGCAAGTAGCACCACCTTTTGCAGTTGATGCGCATGGGGGCGGATCGCCCGCGCCAACTGCACCCAGGGCCAGCGGCACTGCGTCGCCCTGTCCCAATCCTCCAGGGCCTCAACGCGTTCGTTGGCAGGCAGATGGCCGATCTCCAACAAGGTTTCGCCTTGGGCGGTGCATACCGCACCGTTTTGAAAAGTCATTGTCCCGCAAGGGCTCAGCAACACAAGCAGCCAATGTGCAGGCATCGCGCTGGCTGGTAGCAGAAGGCCGTGGACTGGTTCCCAATGCCGAAGCCCCAGGCGTAAACCTGCACTGCATGCCAGGCTTGCAACGGCGCAGGCGGTCATCACGGCGAGTCGTGTGCCGTTGCTCCAGACGATGCCGCACCACCGCAAGATGGTTTCCTCAAAGACATGGTCGCCCTTGATAGCGTCGAGCAACCACGAACTGAAAACTAGCATCCCGAGGCTCGGCAGCACGATTCGTAGGCTGTGCAACACCTTTACCCATTGCGGCAAGCGCTCGCCACAATGGCGTCTTGAGGCTTCATGATCCATGGCGTATCTGTTGCGGAAAGGCAGGGCTTGATCTTTGCGCGCAAACGCGGCGGCGGGTGCAGACGACAAGCTTGTCGATCACCAAGCCGACCTCGCAGTGCTTGCTTGGAACGGGCAAAAACCAATCTCCGTGTTCGCAAGCCCACGCAGCGCAGAATGAGGTAGGGCGACGCGCAGCCCTGTTGCCCAAGCGGTTTACTGCGCCAACTGGAGTGTGAATACCGGGCGGTAAAGGCCTTGGAACGCGCTGCCACGCCGCCAAGAATCCCCAGTGCGTCGTGGGGCGTTGGCTCGAGTGTTCAGATGCTTGCCGTCGTCGAGTTTCCGGGCGGCTCGGCGCGCGCTTCGCATCGGCTGCGCCCTGCAGGTCGACTTTGCGTTAGCGAGCGTCCCAGTGCCGGATCTTGAAATGAGCCAATTCGGGTGGTCTGGTATTACCCTTTTTCACTGAGGCACGGCCCAGTGCGCCAATGGCCGGCACCCGCCGTATCAACAGCTTGTCGATCACAGCGATCGCAAACCGTGTTGTGTCCGTCTCGGCCGCTTTAGCCGGCACCGGCGCCGACCACCGCACCGGCTTGCCATGCTTCGCGAACGGGCGACCGGATTGGGGATGGCACGTGAGTGTTGAGGGGGTACCGGCCGATGTCCTGCATGAAGCCCTTTCAAGCGGGCGACCGGCGCGCAATGGCCATGCGCGCCACAACGCCGCGGCTCACCCGCGCATGGGTTGCATGCGCAAGCGCAGGCTCGCGGCCATCGTTAATTCCCTCTAGGTCTCGTCGGGCGTGCCAACGGTTCCACTGCGGTTTGCCGCTACTGCTCCGATGATGATCAGGCCGATCACCGCGATCTTTTCGGTGGGTAGGTCCTTGGCCGCCTTGATCAGCACTTCGACGGCATCCTTCAATTTGTCGGCCAATGTCATGACAGCTCCTTTATGAACGCATCGATGAAGGGTGCGCGCCGAGCTCGTCAGCCGAGACGTTGATTGACGGATCTGATTCGGACGCGACCGTTTGCTGGCGTGAACTGTAATGCCAGATACAAAGACCGATGTGCGCCACAAGCTTGTTAACAAAAGGGCGGCATTTCCGTGCGACCGTTTATTTGGCTTATTTCTGTTCAGCAAATCCGAGCGTGCGCACATCGTCCAAGACGTTCGCGAAACGGATATCACGTCTCAATCCCGTTGAGTAAATCCGGGAGTCCGCACTTTGAAAACCCCTCGAAAGAGGACCGCGTTCAGTCTCAATCCCGTTGAGTAAATCCGGGAGTCCGCACAAGTCGTAGGCCTCGCATTCGCCGCACTCGTGTCTCAATCCCGTTGAGTAAATCCGGGAGTCCGCACCTCAACATAAGTACGAAATGCTTACGTTCGATGTCTCAATCCCGTTGAGTAAATCCGGGAGTCCGCACCTGCGCCGAAAGGCAAGGGTAAGAAGTAACAGTCTCAATCCCGTTGAGTAAATCCGGGAGTCCGCACGCAATACGTCCGTGAAGTTATCGCCACGCTGCGTCTCAATCCCGTTGAGTAAATCCGGGAGTCCGCACGTTACCTCCGGTGCGGCTGTAACCAAGGCGGCTGGTCTCAATCCCGTTGAGTAAATCCGGGAGTCCGCACAAGAAGTGGCAGACTGGAACCCTGGCTGCCAGTCTCAATCCCGTTGAGTAAATCCGGGAGTCCGCACGGCAACCTCCACTGCTTCGCGTCTCGCGGCGCGTCTCAATCCCGTTGAGTAAATCCGGGAGTCCGCACTTTGCTGATGGTCGCCCGACCGCCGATGGCATGTCTCAATCCCGTTGAGTAAATCCGGGAGTCCGCACATCTTCTCAGGAGATAGTGATGGAAAAGAAACTGTCTCAATCCCGTTGAGTAAATCCGGGAGTCCGCACCATGTTTCTGAGGCCTCCCATCGGCACTTTGGTCTCAATCCCGTTGAGTAAATCCGGGAGTCCGCACACCATCTACAACCCGCATAAGCCGCTTGTTCGGTCTCAATCCCGTTGAGTAAATCCGGGAGTCCGCACGACTTAGATGCGAACTATATTCGCAAGCTATTCGAGTCTCAATCCCGTTGAGTAAATCCGGGAGTCCGCACGCGTATATACGCCGGGCGCATCTGCCAAGGCGTCTCAATCCCGTTGAGTAAATCCGGGAGTCCGCACCTCTACCGCTGTCAGGCGCCGGGAAGAGATTCCGTCTCAATCCCGTTGAGTAAATCCGGGAGTCCGCACTTGGACAACACAACCGTAATCGGCCGCCTTCTGTCTCAATCCCGTTGAGTAAATCCGGGAGTCCGCACGCGTATCACTTGCTGTGCGCATTTGACTCAGAGTCTCAATCCCGTTGAGTAAATCCGGGAGTCCGCACTTTATTCTTATGACGCTCGGTGGTGTCGTTGTGGTCTCAATCCCGTTGAGTAAATCCGGGAGTCCGCACTTTCATTGATGGCGCGGATGGCGAGCCACCGGAGTCTCAATCCCGTTGAGTAAATCCGGGAGTCCGCACGACATCTCTGAGGTGCGCATTTTGCTCATCTCATGTCTCAATCCCGTTGAGTAAATCCGGGAGTCCGCACCGGGCTCTATGTCAAAAACGTCTGCCGCAAGGGTCTCAATCCCGTTGAGTAAATCCGGGAGTCCGCACCCGAACCTTGACCTGAAAATGCTGGGTTACGTCTCAATCCCGTTGAGTAAATCCGGGAGTCCGCACTCAACACCGTTTGCGTCTGGCGTACCCCGCTGGTCTCAATCCCGTTGAGTAAATCCGGGAGTCCGCACAGTACCCTCTGGAAGCCGCGCCAGTCAAGGGTTTGCGGGGTGGTTTACGGCGCTGGGAGGGCATTTATGACGACAGGATTGTCTGGGGCTGTGGATAAGCGGGTTTTCTCTTTAAAAATCAATCATCGGCGCTACTTTGGATTTTTCAGGTTTCGTCGCTGGGGGCACCGCACAGAATCCATCGGCGCGGGTCTTGCGTCAAGCCGGGGCCACAGCCGATGTGCCAGGCGCGCTGTGCGTCCACAGCCGGCAGCGGGTGGATCGCGAGCAGGTCTTCGCCACTGCGCATTGCGGCCAGCAGCTTGCGGGTGAGGCTGCGTTGGCGCTGTGGTTCCAGCCAGCATTCGAAGACGCTTTCGAGCACGCGCTGGCCATAGGCCTCAAGGATCGCGACGGCGCGGCGCCGGCGGCGGTTATCGGCGATATCGAAGGCGACCACGACGCGGGCGACTCGGGGCGGCGCCATCAGACGATCCAGTGCGACGGGGCTCGCGCGGGTGGCGCGCTCGATCCGATCCGCCGCGTGACGCTTTGGCCAGTGAGCGGCCAGGCGCAGACCGAATCGGTAGCGGGGTCGATGATGCCTGCCAACTCAAGGCGCAGGGCGGCGATGCCGCGGTGGTCAAACCAGCCTTCAAATACGCTCTCCTGCACCCGTACGGCCCCGGCGTCGGCGAGCGCGCGGACGGCCTCGCGGCGCAAACGGTTGTCCGATATGTCGTAGCTGATGAGCCAGAGTGCCATGTCAGTGCGGTGTGAACGGTTCGTAGCGTTGGGTACGTCCAAGCAGTAGATCGGCCCATTGCGTGACCTGGCTTTGCATGGCGCGGCGGAAGTCGGTAGGTGCGCCATCGCGCGGGTGGGTCAACGGGCTGTCGAGCTTGTCTTCTATCGCAGCAATGAAGATGCGCCGGGCACGTGAATCGAGCCGAGGCAGGCCGTTTTCAAGCCGGAAATCGGCGCGGGTAATGCGGTCGCGCAGGACCAGGCGCAAGACGGTGCTGTCCACGACCAGGGAACGGAACTCTTCCATCAGATCCGATGCAAGCGCGGCGTGGCCTGGGCGCAGGGCGTGCAGGGCGCCCACGTGGGGGTTGAGGCCGCGCCGCGCTATCAGCGTGACCATGTTCTGGTACAGGATTGCGTATCCGTACGAAAGCATGGCGTTGATCGGGTCGCGCGGCGGTTGGCGCTGGCGGCCGTTGAAGTGCCAGCTTTCGCCGAAAAGTTTGGCAAGGGCTTCGAAGTAGCGTTTGGCGGCCGTGCCTTCGTGTCCGCGCACGGCGTCGAGGCTGTCTGCCTGTTTTGCCTGGCGCAGGGCCTGGGCGAGCGCTTCGTCGAGACGTGGGTCGAGCCCGCCGCGCAGCCGGTAGTAGCGGCGCAGCACGAGGCGGCTGTTGCCGATCTTGCCGGCGACAATGCTGCGTGCAAGGTCGAGGTTGAACACCGGGTTCTGGTGCCGCAGGAACTGCCGGCGTTGTAGATCGACGGTGCCACCGAGGAGGTCGGAAAAACCGATCAGCGGTTCCCCAGGTGCACCCTGCACGACAAAACCAACGCGCCGGGCGGTGAGTTCGCGCAGTGCGGCAAAGCTGACGGCGCCTTCTCCGGCGACGCTGATCTGGTCTATCTTCTCAAGCGGCACTTCCAGCAGGTCTTCGTCACCGCGGCTGATGATCAGTCGGCCACCGCGTTTGTGGAGATAGGCGCCGTCTTCGGCGACATGCACCGTGCGCAGCAGCGGTGGGGCACCATAGTCTTCAACGAGTTCGCCGTGGTCCGGCTCGGGGATGTCGGCCTGCCGCAAGGCATCGGGTAGTGCTTCGCTGGGGGTGGTCGCAGCGCGCGGGCGGACTGGCGAGGGCTGCACGATCTCACTCGCCTCTCCGTTACCGAACTGCGGGGCGTGGGCGGCTTTGACCCTGCGTGCGCCAGGCGGCACGGCGCGTTCGGGGGTGCTCAATGCCCCCGCTGCCGGGCGCAACCAGCGGGGCAGCAGCCAGGGGGCGGCAGCGGGGTCGGCGGCCCAGACCTGGTCGTCTTGGAAGCACACGCCAAGAAAGCTGAAGCCCTGTGCAAACGTGGTGATGCGGGTCTTGTCGAAGTTGAGTTCGAGGCCGGCGGCGGCAAGCCACTGGTCGGTCTGCTCGAGCGCGAGTTCGGCGTCCTCGCAGTTGGCGCAGAGGATCACGAAGTCGTCGGCGTAACGCACCAGCCAGCGGCCTGGGCGAGCTATCGTTTCATCGAAATCATCGAGGTAGAGGTTTGCGAGCAGCGGAGAGATCGGGCCGCCCTGCGGGATGCCACACGCGCGGGCGACAAGCCCATGGGGCTGCTGGAGTGGGGCCTGAATCCAGTTGATGATGAGTGTTAGCAGTGAATCGTCGGGCACGAGCGCGCAGAGGCGTTCGAGCAGTTCTGCGTGGGGAATGTTGTCGAAGTAGCTGTGAATATCGGCGTCGACGACCCATTGGTTGCCGCGCTCGCGGCCGCGTATGACGCGCTCGATCGCCTGCGGCACGCAGCGCCCGGGGCGGTAGGCGAAACTCTCGTCTTCGAAGTGTGGTTCGAGTTCGGGTGTGAGGGCCAGTGTGGCGGCGGTCTGTAGCAGGCGATCGCGAACGGTGGGCACTGCCAGGAGGCGCGGCGCTCGCCCAGGGCGGGGCAACTCGATCGGGCGTAGCGGTTGTGAGCGGTACGCGCCATTGCGAACTTCGTCTGCCAGTTGCTGGATGCGGCTCATCGCGTTGCGGGCAAAGGCGTCGATGGTGACGCCGTCGCAACCGGCGACGCCATCGTTGTCCTGCACCCGCTGCCAGGCGGCGAGGAGTATGTCTTCCTGCAAGGTACGTTGGAGCAAGGTTGTCGTTTGCATGATTGGCGGTCAGGCGTCGCGATGGTTGATCTGCTTCTTCAGTGCAATGCGATCGGCGCGCCGCAGGGCCTTGTGCGTCCGGCCATGGATTCGGGGCGGCGTTCGCATGAGCGGCGCAATGAGTGGGTTGCGTGGCGTTGTGGGCAACACGACCCGGAGAATCTGGCGGCGTGGTCGGCTCATGCGGGTGGCTCCTTATTCGTGCTGCCGGCGAGGTGGCTCGAAGCCGTTGTCGCTCGCCATGTCTGAAATGGTGCGGAGTGCCCAGTCGCCGGCTTCGAGGTCCCACTGGTCTTCGGTCGAAAAGGCCGGCGGGCGGGTGAACGGTGGGCGTCGCGTTGTGAAGCGAGGAGCGAATGCGTCTCCAGCCATGTGCGCCATCGTTACCCTCAGAAGCTGGCTTCGCGATGACGTTTCTGGCGCTCAGTTTCGGCGCGCTGCGCGCTGAGGTAGCTCTGCTCGAACTGCCGCGTCATGTAAGTGACGTTCATATCGAAACTCATATGCGGCGCGTTGAGTGCCACGACCGAGCTGCCCTGCTCGAAGCGCGCTTCGACGTCGCCGACGAAGGGTTGCTGGATTCGCACAGCGCGGTATTTGCGCTTGAGCATCGAGATGGTGGGGGCAACGTTGTCGTTCATCGGCCCCTTGGGCAGCGTGAGCAGGGTGGCCACGAGTTTGTCCTGGGTATCAAAGATAAACAGAACCTTGCTGAGCCCCTCGATGTTCAGCCCACTGCCGTCGCTTTCTAGCATTCGGCCTTTGGAGTATGCGTTGGTGCCGGCGTCGCGCAGCGGGGTTGCCCGGCCGAGCTGATCGGCGACCGTCTGGTAGGTCGTGACGCCGATTTCCTGGCCGAATACGGTGGCGTTGCCAGCGGCGGCCGTTAGGCTCAGGCCGAAGAAGGTGGCTGCTGCGGCGACGAATTGCTTGAACATTTTGCTTGCCTCATCTCGTGTTGGTATGAGGCGTATTGAAACGCGCGGCGCGCCTGATCCTGTTTAGCGACAAGCTTGTCGGGGTGTCGCGCTGCGACGGTGGCTGCGGCTTCCACTGCCAAACAGGCTGTCGTGTCACGCCAATGTGGCGCGGGCCGCCTGCGTGGTGCAGGCGGCCCGCGGAATGGGCTGTTGGAGCGGGGGCGGACGCTGGTCAGCGCGGCGGCTGGGGCAGCGTGCTGAATCGGTACTGGCCGAGGCCGAAGCTGGTCTTGTTGCCGATGTGCAGCCATTCACCCAGACGCAGCCACCCCTCAAGCTCGCCAAGCGGGCCATCGAGTACTACGACGCCGCTGAGACCGCCGAGGTCCATCCGTCGGCGGTCACGTGCCGCGACGCGTTCAATCGTTTCCCAAGCGAGGCTGTTGCGCGGGATGCTGAGAGTTTCGGCCTGCGCCAGCAATTCACGTTTGCTGTCGCCATCGATCAGCGGTGCGCCATCTTGTTGTTTGGCAAGCAGCTGGGCGCGCGCGAGCAGACGCTCGATCAGCACGCGGGGCGGCGGGCAGTGTTCGAGCAGGTCGTTGCCGCTCTTGATACGCACCGGCCCAACGAAGTCGAGCAGGGCGCCTTCGGCCTTTTGGGTGCGGACTTGGAGCAGTTCTTCCGCCGCGACCGGCGCCAGGGCGGCGATACACCACCCGGTATCGGGCGACCAGAGTGTCGTTGCGCCCGTTGGGGCGATGCGGTCGATCTGCTCCAAGGTGTAGCGGTGGCGTGCCGGGGTGACCCCGTTGCGCCCCAGCATCGCCAGCGCTTCTGCGCAGGCCGCGGCATGACGGACCATCGGCCCGACGAGGATCAGTTCGAAAGCGAAACGCTCGCCGGCCCTGACCGGCTGCAGCATCCCGTCGGCGGGCCGAAGCACATGCCCCCGTACTTCGCTGCTGCCTTGCTGCTCACCGAACAGGTCTTCGTAGATCGGGCGCAGATGGGCGTGCAGCATGAGGCCAAAGCCACCATGCAGATCGGAGTAGGGGTTGGCCAGCGCAAAACCGCGTTCTGCCCGGGCGATGAATCGGAGCGCCAGAAAGTCGAGGCGCTCCGGTCGCGTCACTGCCATGCTCAACGCTTGACCCCCGCAATCGCTGAGTAGCGGCGGAGGGCTTTGCCTTGCTTGCGTGATCCCCCCTTGGCGTTCTTGAAGTCTTGGTCAGCTAGGCTCATGTGTTCGAGCGACACCCCGGTTGCGAGGGCATTGTCCGGGTTGGCCATCGCGAGAAGTTCGAACATCTGATCAGTCTTGAGCCAGTCTTGTTCGAGTTGCGCCTTGCAGAAGCGGTCGATAGCCTGCGTGAAGGCATTCAGCGCTTCTTGCTGATTCGGTTCGGCGCCATTGTTGGCTTGCACGTTCGCGCTCACGATGCGGATGGACACGGTACCCAGCCCCATGGACTTGCCCATGCCGAGCGAATGACGTAGCCGTGTGTCTCCGCCCCAGGTCAGCGCCCAAAGCAATGCGCCATATTCAACAGGCGTCAGGTTGTGGATCCGGATGCTGCCGCGGAACTTCGCGCCCGCCGACAGAGGCTGAATGTGGCTCGTTATCTTGCTTGGGGGCGAGGCCTTGATTGCTGATTTTGGCCGCGTCGGGTAACGCTTCCAGCCGCGCAGCATGCAATCGTTGTCCATCAGCGTTTTGAACGGGGGGTAGCCGTCCTGGCCGGGCTGGATGGCACCGCTTGGGTTCGCTCCGGGTTGCTCGATGTAGTTCGGGTAGAAGCTCGCCTTGGGTGAATTGAGCACGACATGAACCGGCTGGGTCGGTGTTGTCGTCGTCGAAAGTTTAGCGAGGCCAATGCTGATCCGGCTTCTCAGGCCAAGTGTTGCGTCGTCGTCTTCGATCCGCCCGAAGATCAGTTCGGCCAGATCATAAGCGCCTGAGGCGGAGCCGTGATTGGGATGAGCGTGCTTCGCCGCCATAGTAGTCGTATGCGAGTACGGCAGCCTGAACAGCTGTGAGAGACCGATCGAAGTGATGTTCCGGTTCTTGTCTTGAATGAAGAATACGGGAATACGTTCTCCGGCAAGCGCCTTTGCTTGCCAGTGTATTTTCCAGTCGCCGTCGTCGTTCTCGGAGTGAATTTCGATAAAGGCACGGATTACCCTTTCAGGTACCTCGACTGTGCGCAAGGCGTTCTCAGGTTCCGCGAAGATGAAGTCGGCATGTTTGCGACCGCAGTGTCCGGTAAATACAAACCGGCCAAACGAGCCGACCGCTTGCGGGGCGATTTGGAGCGCTGGATCGTCTGCGTGCAGTTGGTTGATGATGCGATATCGAAGGGACTTGTTTCTGCTGTGCGGGTGGCCGCTCAGGTCCTTCTCTCCGATGAAGAACACGCGATGTGCAGGAAGGCTCTTCCGAGCAAGCGCGTCGGCGGCCAGCTTGTATTTCTCTCGCGCCGAGTTGGTGCGAAGTGCCTTGCTCCAATCTATGCCCGAGTACTTCTTGAAAACGTCATATTCAAGTCGCCACCGCTGAACTACCTCAACATGCCATGAGCCATTTTCGAATCGGAGCCATCCGGATTGCGACTTGCTTCCGTATGAACCGTCATCATTGCTGACGGTAAAGCGCTTGTTGTAAAGGTTTGGGTTGTTCAAATCCCGAACCGACAGCCAGCGGTTTTCGATCAGCGACATCTTTCCGAACGAGGCAATCTCGATCACGTTCCTCAGCATCCCCCGTAGCGCCGAGCCGGGAATCGCGTACTGGCCGTCCGGGGTCTTGAAGCAGCCGCGGGCTTCGGTGCCGTTCTTCTCGGTGGCGACCAGCAGTTCGGTATGCGCGGTGAGTTCGAAGTCGATCTTGCCGCAGATGCCGTTCTCGAAAGGAACGTCGTGGCTGACTTGGTCGGCCCAGTCGGGGAACCAGACTGCTTTTGCTAGCGGCACGAAGTTGTAGGGCGCGGTAATCGGCCCGGTACTCGGGGCATCGTTCCGGCTGGATTGCGGCCCGCGCGAATGATTGAACGGTTGGCTCATTGCTGGTCTCCGTATCCGGTGAAGCGGGCCGCGAAAGGACGCCAGCCGTGACGTCCGTCGTGGCGCAGGAATACCCGGTAGCGCAGGGCGTGTCCGACGACGACATCGCCGGCCGGGGTGGCCGGTACCGTCTCGAGGCGGCTGTCATAGGCGATGACAGCGTCGCCGCCTACATCTTCCGAGAAACGGGTCAGACTCCACACCGGCCCTTCATGGCGCACATGCAGGCTGGTGTCGCCGCGCACATATTCGCCGGCGAGGATCGGGCCGTGGCCGCGCGAGTTGCCAAGGTCGATCCGTACTGCGCTGGTGTATTGCGTCCAGCCGTGTTGCGGAGCGAATGCGGCAATGGCCGCGACGACTGCTTCGGCGCTGTCGACGCGAGTCGACTGCGTGCTGAGTTGTGCACCGGAATACCGGGGCGCGCCCTCGATGTGACCGAGCACTTCGCCAACGGCGGTGAGCGTCTTTTCGAGATCGTTCATTGTTTGCTCCTGAGCCATTCCGGCGCGTCGTTGATGACTCCGCGCATGAAGCCGTGTCCGCGCGCTTGGGCTGCGCCCAGCGCAAGCTGACCGGTGCAGAGGTCGTGCAGCGTTGCGGCGAGGGCTTGTTCGACCTGCGGTTGCAGGTCGCCGCTGGCTTGTGCGATGCCCTGGGTGTCGATCTGCATCATGAGTTTGAGTTCGCCGCCGTAGAGCATTTCTTCGCCGAAAAGCACGCCGTTGCGGGTGCCGCCGGTGAAGCGGTCGATGCTGTTGTGCATCAGCACCTGCGGACGAATCGTCTTCGGGTCGGGCACGATGTCGTCGATCAACACATTTCCGCGGTGGCCTTCTGCGCTGGCGTCGTCCTGCTTCACGGTGCCGAATACTGCGGCGACTGCGGGGTTGGGTTCGTGTGGCGAAATTGCGCCGGCAAAACGTCCGACCAGGCGATTGAAATGGAAGGCCAAGCGGTGCGCGAGCGCGCCCTTGATGGCGGATGCCGGTACCACGACGGCGGGTTTGGCCGAGAGGCGACCCTTGCCGTTTTGCCACACGACCCGCTTCTCGCTCGCGGGAAGCATGTCGGCAGGTTTATCGCCCGGCGCGAACGGGTGCGCCCCGCCGCCAACGCGCCAATAGTCTTCTGGAGTCAAAGTTACGGAGACGGACTCCCATGGCCCCACTGCGTTCGAAGGCGCCGCCTTCGGAGCGAGCAGGCGGCTGGCAGAGAAATCGAGCCGCGTTGGTAGTGCCGAGTAGCGATTCAGGTCGTCGGCGACGCGCAGATCGAAGCGGCCGGACTCAAGGCGCACGATCAACAGCCGGCCAAACCCGCGGCGGGTTGCGCCGCCCAGGCGCAGCGATGCGGAACCCAGCGACATGAGCAGTTGCGCCCACGCGGCTTCATCGGCCTCAGTTGCGCAGGCCAGTTGCATCTCGAAGCTGAAACGGTGTCCGGCGGGCACGTAGCTGCGGTCGAATTTGCCAGCTGTTTCGCCTGTGCCACGATGGCCGAGCCGTACATGGTCGCGCTTGGGCAGGTCGGCGCGCAGCAGCGGCCCGAGCAGCTCGTCGCGCAGCAGTCGGTCGTCGGTCACAAGGCCGTCGACCGGCACATCGTCGGCAGCGTGGATGCGGCCCCACGACACCTGAACGCGTGAAGCCGCTCCGTCTGCGAGGCTGCGGCCGGCGTGACCGAACAGGGCTTGTGCGAAGTCCGCGCCCGCGCTTTCGCGAACTGCCGCGCGCAAGACCCCGGCGAGGCTGCTGCCCGGCAGCGCTGGCAGGTCGTTGGCGTCGCGCACGACCGGGCTGTCGAACAGCGCGTCGCTGCGACCGCTGCCGATCGACAAGGGGCTTGCTGCCTCAAGGCATATGCGGGCGACGTGCACGATCGGCAGCTGGGCGCGCAAAGTGGGCTGTAAGGCTGTCATTGTTTTTCTCCTGCGAGATCCCACTGTCGCTGGGTAAGCATCTTCTGCGCGGCGCCGGCTAGTCGCGCCACGGCGAGGCCCGGGTTGCGGCCGGCCACCGGCGCTGCGAGGCACTCCCTGAGCCAGCGCGAATAGGTGACTTCCTTGCCTTCCGCGTTGGTCACGGGCCGGGTGCCGGTGATGCGGTGCCAGTCATCGTTGTTCTTGGCCTTGCAGACGCCGTTGTCGCCGAACAGAGCAGCTTCCAGCGCGTCGAGCTTGTCGCGGGCGTTTTCTGCAGCCGCAGCAACCAAGCCCCATTGCGAGCGCGTCGGGCCGGCCAGTTCGAAGTGAGGCAGGCCGTGCAGCCTCATGGCCGCGCGTTGCATCGCGATCAGTTCCCGCACCTTTGCGGCGACCCACTCCTTGAGCTCGGTGTCCTGGCCGCTGACGCCGGCACGGGTCTTGAGCCAGCGCACCAGCGGATCATCCGGTTCCGGTACGGGCTGTAGCGGCGCCGGGGCCGGCTCGGTTTCAAAACGCGGCTGAGTGTCGCTGAGCCACTCCGGCAGGGCGATGGCGACGCCGAGGCCCACCTCGCGGTGCAGACCCAGGCCTGCAGCCAGCGTACGGGCGAGTTCGGCCGCATCGAGTTCGGCATCGAATTCGAAGGTCAGCACGCTGCCTGCCGAGATGACCTGACGTTCGAGGTCGGGCAGGCGACGATGCGTGTTGTAAGGCGCGTAACGCCGCACCCGCAGGAACGAGGCTTCCGGCACGAAGCGGCCACTGGGCAGGCCCAGATCCTGTGGCTGCGGCGAGAAGGTCGGCACCCCTTCGTGGCAAGCAGCCAGATCGGAGAGCAGCCAGAGCGAGACACGGCGCCCCAAGCCCTGAAGCGAAGGAGTATTGGGTTCGAGCGCCCGCAACTCGGTTCGTGCACGCCCGTACTGGGCCGAGCGTGATCGGCCGACACTGATCTGGCCTGACAGCACTTCCAGCACCTGATCGCGCAGGACCGGCGAGAGGTCGGCGTCGAAGGCAATCTCGGCGGCAAAGCGCTGGCCGGACTGCAGGCTTTCATAGCCAAAGAGCTGCCCCTCTGCGACGCGACCGGTGCGTGGGTCGATTGCCGTCTTCAGCCTAAATGCGGTTTGCGGCTTGACGAGGGTGCCGTGCCGGGTGAGGTAACCCTCGCGCAGTTGCTTGGGTTGGCCGCCGGCCGCACGAACCTTGGATGCCGCCTCCACACGCACGAAGTTATAGGTGCGTGCGGCGTCGATCCGACCGCCGGATTCGGCCGGGGCGTCTTTGACTTCATGCAGCGACATCGGCATCGGGAAAGACGGAGCGCCGGAGGCGCTGAGGGGGTACGCGTTGCCAAAGCGCACCTTGCCGCTGTGGAAGACTGTGAAGACGTCCTCTGGCGAAAGCCGGGCATAGAGCCGCGACGCGGCTGCGCCGAGAAGCGTGCCCCCGGGAATGTGCCGCAGCGAGCGGTGTCCGCCGCTCGTGGCGGCGCGCTCGGAGAGGATGACGTCGTCGATCAGCGAGAGCGTCAGTTCGTAGCGGTGCATCAGCGTGCCTCCTTCCATTGCACGGTGCAGCGGCCCAGGCCGCGCGAGCGGTGCGCGCCAGCGGCGCGGATCAGCGGCAGCGCGCGGTTCAGCGTGGCGACCCAGTCGTCCGAATCCGGGCCTTCGATCTGGGCTTCCAGGGTGAGGGGAATCGTCACTTCGGTGCTGCGCAGGCTCTGATCGCGCGCGGTACCGCTGGCTTCGTCAATGGTGGTGGCGAAGATCGGGCGGGTCAGTTCGGCACGCAGTTTTGCCGCATCGCGCTGGTTCCCAGCCTGCAGCCAAGCGACGATTGGCTCGGGCAGACGCGCGTCGGACACCTGGAGTGCGCCCGGCTTCGAGTCGTGGCGCGTTTCGCCTGCGTCCGCATCGGCACCCTCGCCGAACAGCGCGGACGTATTGCCTGTCGCCACATGGCCCAGCGATTCCAGTGTGGCGAGCGCCTCGCGGAGCAGCCCCTTGAGCTGTCGGCCGGGCAGGTAGGGCAGTCGCGCCGCGTCGCGGTCGATACTCGCGTCGATCAGGTTGCCGGTGCCGCGGCCCGAGCCGCTGTGCCAGAAGTCGTGGAACGTTACGGTCAGGGTCTTGTAGCTCATGCGCCCACCTCGTTGTGGCTGGTTAATGCGCCGACCGCGATCAGGTCTTGCGCGTCGGCCAGGGGGGTTGCGATCTGGTGAGTGCCAAACGCGTCGCCGCGGACGAAGGGCGCGTCGCTCAGCGGGCTGCCGAAGCGGCCCAGAAGGGCATCGAGCGCAGCAATCCGCGAGCGGGTGCCCTCTCGGTCGCGTCGCGTCATCGTCTCGCGCCAGCGCCGGTACGCATCCACCGCGTCGTTGCCGTCGAGCTCCAGCGTGTTGAGCAGCGTGCGGGCCGGCCCGCGAGCCATGTCGGGGCTGGCAAGCAAGCCGGCGAGCGCGCGCAGGTCGGCTAGCGCGGGCAGGCCGCTACTGCTGCTCGTGGCGTATGCACCAAGGCTCATGTGTGCCGGGCCGCTGCCCGGCAGATCGATCGACGCAGCGAAGGGCGACCCGGCCTCTTCGTCGAGGCTGTTGGTGATGCGTGCAAAGGCGAGGGAGGCCGGCTTCGTGCTGCCGGCCGCGACCGCGCCGGAGCGCTGCTTGGCGAACTTGCAAAGCGATTCGCTCAACTCGTAAGCCATGTAGAAAGGCTGGCTCGACCGGACGAATACCGCGCCTGCACAGGCGGTGAGGTGGTCTAGCCTGCGCAGGGTTTCAAAGGCCGCGCCGCTGCGACCGCCAAGGCTTGCATGCCAGGCGCCCAAGGCGCTGCGCGTTTCGATTTCAAAGGCGGACAGGAATGCCTCGGTGAAATCAAGTGCTAGGTCTGCCCGCACGATGATCGTCAGGTCGTCGCCGCCCAGCACGATGGGCCGGGCTGGCAGGCGTAGCACCTCGCGCGACCCCGCGCGGCCGCGCACCGCCTGGGGCAGCAGCACCTTTTCGCAGGCGTGCTGGGCCGCCTTGAGGGTGGCGCGGCCGATACAGTCCGAAAAGCCCCGGAACACCTTCGCATAGTCGCGCGGATCGTCGGCGAAGACGCCCTGCAGTCGGATCAGCACCTGGCCCAGGCCGTTGCCGTCGGCGTGCACCACCGCGACGGCTCCGCTGCCAAGAAAGGGGAAGTCCCATGCGTTGCCGCTGTCGTCCTCTGCGCCGTCCTGTTCCAGATTTCGCGGCCATACGTATCGCGGCAGCCCGGCGGCGTCACGCGCCGCTGCGGACGCCTCGGGCGGCAACATGCGCTCGCCCACGCCTTCAGCGGCATCGAGGTCGGCTCCACGCTTGCGCAGCGTCGGTGCGCTCACAAAACCCTGCTTTCGTGACGACCCGTTGCTGACGTGGCGCACCGCGGGCAAGCCTGTACGCGCCTCGCGTTCGGCCAGCGGGCCGGGGAGCGGCAGGCTGATCGCAGGCTCGTTGCGCTGTGCGCCGAGTTGCTGCAAGGCGGTAGAGAGGGCGGCGAAATCGCTGCCCCCTTCGACAATTGCGTGGATGAATTCAAGGCCCGGTGCAAGCCCGGGCATCGCAAGGCTCCACGCGTCACGCAGCGCCGTCAGCGGCGCGGCGGAATCGGCCAGAGCATAGAATGCCCCGCCTGCACGGCGCGCCCAGCGAATGTCGCCAGCGACGTCGAGCCGGCTTGCCAGAGCATCGAGAGGGCCTTCGCACAGGGCGTCGACGACCGAGCTGGCGGCGACCATCTCCGCCATGCGGCCGCTGTCGAGAATCCACGACTGGATGGACTTTGCCTCAAACGCATAACAAAAGGGCATGGGCTGTCTCCTGTTTATTCGAATTTGATGTGGCGGAATTCATTGGCCAGATGAGACCCAAGCATGCCAGCGCGCCGCACGGCGAGTCACCCTGACAAGCTTGTCGAACCCAATTGCGCAATGCCTGGCCGGGCGCCGTGCGAGGCCTCGCCAGCGGTTCGCCTTATCGCTGGCGAGGCGATTACCTGTCAAGCATTCAGATCAGGAGGATTGCATGTTCAGCGCACAACTGCGCGAAGCCGGATTCCTCGCCGATTCAATAAAGGGGGGCGGTGTTGGCTTCCGCTTGCCGCGCGCGCGAAGCGAGTGTTAACGTGCCGATGCCCCGACTGGAGCAGAGTGGAAAAATACGAAGTAGCGCCGATGATTGATTTATAAAGAGAAAACCCGCTTATCCACAGCCCAGCTTTACCCTGGCGTCATAAATGCTCATCCAGCGCCGTAAACCACCCCGCAAAGCCTTGACTGGCGCGGCTTCCAGCGGGTACTGTGCGGACTCCCGGATTTACTCAACGGGATTGAGACGGTAATAACTGGACTCTGTTCATCTCTTAGAACAGAGTGCGGACTCCCGGATTTACTCAACGGGATTGAGACGACATTATTGGTCCGCCATTTGGAGGTGAGTCGGTGCGGACTCCCGGATTTACTCAACGGGATTGAGACAAGACGACCGTGACGGACGGCTTGAACAAGTGCGTGCGGACTCCCGGATTTACTCAACGGGATTGAGACTCCCTTGCGATCTCAGCCAGCGCTGCTAGCGCGGTGCGGACTCCCGGATTTACTCAACGGGATTGAGACTGTTTCGTCGACATGTAGGTGACGAACTGGCGTGCGGACTCCCGGATTTACTCAACGGGATTGAGACTCTTACGGACACGCGGGTAGCTCTGCGTTCTGGGTGCGGACTCCCGGATTTACTCAACGGGATTGAGACTTTTTACACGTTTAACAAGTAGGTCGTACGCGGGTGCGGACTCCCGGATTTACTCAACGGGATTGAGACACCCGGATCCAGCCGTTACAGTACCTTTCGGTGCGGACTCCCGGATTTACTCAACGGGATTGAGACTTCACAGCCTCACCGAAGAGGTCAGACTGAAAGGTGCGGACTCCCGGATTTACTCAACGGGATTGAGACCATGAACGCGTCCAATTCCGCGAAATGCTTATGGTGCGGACTCCCGGATTTACTCAACGGGATTGAGACTAGATCGCGTTGCCTCTGTTCTTGAATGCGAGTGCGGACTCCCGGATTTACTCAACGGGATTGAGACACGGCCGGCGGCAATTGCGAGCATGGAGCTAGTGCGGACTCCCGGATTTACTCAACGGGATTGCGATGTGTGGTTTACCGGGGTTACCTGTGTATCGCAGCGTCTTCCGCTTGACGCGTCGGCAGGGCTGCCATGGGGCCTCGCCAGGGGCATGTAACCCTGCTTGGCGGCGGGCATCTGCGCTTCGCGGTGTCAGGGAAGGTAGCGCGTCACCGCCGGGGCCATGACACGCGAGGCGGTTCCGTTGGTGGCGACTGACAGTTCGCCGGTGACCAGGATGCGGCCGGCGGGGTCAAGCGCGAGGGTGTAGGCGTACTGTGCCGGGTCGCTGCTGTGTTGCCCGCCCAGACGCAGGCCGTTGGGGCCAAAGGCTTCGTCCGGCGTGCTGTCGGGCAGGTAGCGGCGCAGTTCGGTGGTCTTGATCGGCATGCATTTCCCGATGGGGTCGTCGAACCAGACCGGCACGTAGGTGTCGCCGACGGTGAGGATGCGGCCTGCCGCGTCGATGACCAGCGCACGCGCCGCGTTGAACAGCCCGGGCGAGGCTTCGGCCGTGCGCAGGCCGCGTGTGCCGAAACTCGCGTCGGGGTTGCCGTCGGAATCGAGGCGCGCGATCAGGTCGGCGCAGTGCGTGCTGATGCCTTGGCAGTTCTTTCCGGCGGCCACGATGTGGCCGGCTGGGTCGACGGCGAGGGCACGCAGGTCGCTGTTCTGCTTGAGATCGATGCGGGTGATGCCTTGTGCCCCGAAGCTGGTGTCGTAGCTGCCGTCGTCATTGAGGCGGATGACCAGTGCGGCGGCATACGCCGTGGCAATGGGCTCGGTGCCGGCGATGAGAATGCGCCCATCGGGTTGGATGGTAAGTGCGTGCGCTTGACCTGCGCTGAGCGGTGCCATGATGACGGTGCGCCCGTTGGAGCCAAAGGCGGGGTCGGGTCGACCGTCAGGCAGGCGCCGTTCGATGACGATGCGGGATGTGGCGTTGGCGCTGGTGACGATGCGACCTTGGGCATCGATGGCGAGATGCTGGTCTTGCAGCGGCGTGGCGTAGCTGGAGGTGACCAGACCGTTGCGACCGAAGTCAGGGTCGAGGTGGCCGCGCGCGTCGAAACGGGCGATGAATGTGTTGGCGAGATCGCGGCCAGCAATGATGTAGCTGCCATCGGCGGCGCGCGCCGCGTCGAGAGGATTGGCTGACACGAAGCCAAAACGGGTGGCGGTGTAGCCGCCGCTTTCGCCGAAGTGCGGGTCGAGTTGCCCGTTTGCATCGAAACGGTATAGCGCGAAGCGGGCGCCCTGGTCTCGCGTATCGAGCCGCCCGGCGAGGACGAGCCCGTCGCCGTCCGGAAAGGCGGCGATGCCGTAGTTGGTGACGGCGTTGAGGCCGGGGTCGAACCAGGCGCGTCCGCCGACGCCCCAGGTCGTATCCCTGTGATCGGGGTATTCGCCGAAGCAGGTGTGCGGATTGGCTTGCCCACCGCATGCGCAGAGCATGAGCACGACGAGGGTGAGCGCGGTCTTGCTGAGCATGGCGACGATGGCTTGCATCGTGAGGCTCCCGAAGGTGGCGGCCGGTGCTCGGCCATGACGCGCACTGTGTACCCAGCGCGGGCGTCGCGACGGGATCTACAAGCTTGTGACGCGTTGCGAGGGCGGCTGGGCGCTGCGGCGCGCGGGAAGTGGCCGCGGGCGGGCGGCGAGACGTGTGGTTGGCGATTGGGCCGAGTCGGTCGAGTGGGACGAATGGGGGCTCGGGGATGTTTGCCCGCTTTGCACGGGCAGGTGATCGTGCTCCCGGAGGTCGCTGGACGCTGGGTCGATTGCTAAATACTGCGCGCAAGGATGTTCAGACGCGCGTTGGTGTCTGCGCGCGCCACGATGTATTCCTCTAGCCGCGGATTGAGCGCGTCCATTTCGTCCGCGGTGAGTTCCTTGCCGCGCAAGGCGGGCGGAACATCTAGGCTGAGGTGCAGGTAACGGCCGCCTGCTTCGCAGATGCGTGCAGCGAGTTGCACCGGAAGGATGCCCACGACGGTGTCGCCAGCACGCAGTACGGCCGGGTCGACATGAGCCACGAGTCCATCGACGACGATGCCCTTGCGTTGAAGCCATTCGACCGCCCCGGGGTGACGTGTGACGATCCAGATTCGGCCTTCGGTGCTCGACACTTGATTCCTCCTCAAACCGTGAAATGTTGTCGCGTTTCATCCCGATTCCGTTGTGTCGGTAGCGGATGAGGAGAAGCTTAGTCACCAACATGAGCGCGCCTGCCAAGTGACAAGCTTGTGGCGGACGCCGTGGTCAGCGCCAGACCCTAGACTTGGTGGAATAGAGCCCACACTTAAGCCGGCCTTTGTCGACCAACCGCATTGATCTGGATCGGATCCTTTTGCGCCACGCCGTCGCTATGCTGTCGGCGGGGCAATAACAAACAAGAATCTCAGGAGCAACCCGATGAAAACATGGTTTGTGTCTCGGCATCCCGGCGCGGTGTTTTGGGCGCGCGATGCGGGGGTCAAGGTGAATGACAGCGGTATTGTTGGCGACCTGGACGTCCAGAACGTTTCGCCCGGAGACGTTGTAGTCGGAACGTTGCCAATGAACCTTGCGGCAGACGTGCTCGCAAAGGGGGCGAAATATCTTCACCTGGCGCTTAACCTCCCGGCCGACGCGCGCGGTCGCGACCTCACGGCTGACGAGATGCGGACATTCGGCGCCCGCCTGGAGGAATACGAGATTCGGCGGATCTCCTCGCCGCACCTCGCGGAGCCATCGCCAGGTGAGACGACAAACGTCATGGTGTGCATCGCCTCGGGTCAGACCTTGCAGAACGTCCTGCCTTTCGTTCTGACGTCAGCGACGAAGCTCTACATCGCGGTCAGCGATGCGCCCGAATCGCGTCGATCTGCGGAGAAGCTGCGCATGGTGGTTCCTGATGTGGTGATCGTGGCGGGCGCGCCTGCGGCACCTCTGGCCGCCGTTGAACGCTTTGCCAGTGAACTCTATGCGCGCATCCGCGCCGAGTTGCCGAAATCGCACATCATTTTGAACGCCACTGGGGGTACGAAGTTGATGTCCGCTGGCTTCGTCAATGTGCTCGGCCCGGTGGGGGAGGTGATCTATTGCGACACCGAAAATGACCGGCTGGAGTACCTGCAGCCGAGCAGCCTCAGGCCGGTGGCACTGCCTGCCGATTTGCTGGAGGTCGAATCCTTGCTTGCTGCGCAGGGGCTGAAGGCCACGACGATTCAGTCCCGCGCGGCGGGTTGGAAAGGCCGCGCGGAAGGCCGACGCCATGTCGCGAAGTCACTTATTGAACTTGCAGTTGCGAATCCCGGCGCGCTGGGTTGGATCAATGGCAACTCGAACCCCGCCTTCAGTGCGCCACGTGGCTACAAAGGGGATCGTGATAGGTTCTTCGAGCCTACCGTGCGTTTCCCGAAAGATTCGAAGCCGTTTGCCGCGGTTAAGCGCGCGCTGAACGAAATGGCAGATGCTGGTTTGCTTAGCTGGACAGACGAAGCGGTGACCTACACAAGCCGTGACGCAGCGGTATTCGTGGGCGGCGGCTGGATTGAGGAGTGGGTTGGGCTTGAGGTTGCCGATCTTTGCAAACGTAAGGGCATCTCCGACGGGCACTGGGCCGTTGGCGTCAAGGTTCTCCCAGTTGATGCAGCGTTTGACGAAAAGAAGTCACTGAACGAGCTTGATCTCGTCGTGGTGTGGCGCAATCGCTTGCTTGTCGTTGAGTGCAAGACCTCTCGCGCCGTGGACAACAACTCCGAGAACCAGACCATGGTTAATAAACTGGAGGCAATCGGCCATTACGTTGGCGGGCCGTTCAGCACCAAATGGCTGGCGACCGCCGTGCCGATCCACGATCAGCTTGCGCTCCAGCGCTGCAATCAGTTCAACGTTCGCATAGTGGATGCGAAGGGCCTGAAGAAATTCGCGTCGTTGGTGGCTGAGTGGATGCAACTTGTCGATGACAAGCCCGCTAAGCGTGAGGGGGCAGCTGGTTCACTGGCAGACGCGTTTGCGGCGGCAAAGCCCAAGACCAAAGCCGGTAAGAAGCACTGAGGAGCGGGAGCATGACAGTTCATAGTCTGCAGATCCTGCCGGGCTCGCCGTCATCCTACCCGACGCGAAAACTGCTGGCGGTGACTGGCATGACCCCGCAGGTCCTGACCGAGACGCTGTTTGCGCTGGTCCGGCCTGAAAGCGGCGAGCCGTTTGTGCCGACGGAGATCCATGTACTCACCACCGCCGAGGGGATGCGCCAGATCGAACTGCGTTTGCTGGATCTGGCCTCAGGGCATTTTCACGCCCTATGCCGTGACTACGGTTTGCCGCCAATCGCGTTCGATCGCAGCCATATCCAGACGCTCACCGATGCTCAGGGCGATGAGCTTGAAGACATCCGATCGCCGGAGGAAAGCCAGCGTGCCGCTGACGCGATCATGGACTGGGTCCGCAGCCATACTCAGGACGCAGACTGTGCGGTGCATGTTTCCCTTGCTGGCGGGCGCAAGACCATGGGCTTCTATGCGGGCTACGCGCTGTCGCTGTTCGGTCGCGAGCAGGACCGCCTCTCGCATGTACTGGTGTCCGCTCCGTTTGAGCAGATCCCGGACTTCTTCTATCCGCCGCCCCAACCTCGTGTGCTTCAGACCGCAGACAAGTTGCGCACGGCGCGCAGCAGCGACGCCAGGATCTTCCTTGCAGACATCCCGTTCGTCAGACTCCGCTATGGATTGCCGGAGCCGGTCAAGACCGGCACAACCGGTTTTTCCGCAACCGTCGTTGCGGCGCAGTCTGGACTAGGCCCAATCGGGATCGAACTCGATGTGCCGAGGCAAGTACTGCGTTGCGGGGGACGCGACGTCGCCCTGGCTCCACAGCTATTTGCCTTCTACCTTTGGCACGCCCGCCGAGCCAAGGCGCTGGGAGCGGCTGCATTCATTTCCCAGCGCGACGCCGATGACGTAATCGGGGACTTTCTAGCTTGTTACCTTGAGGTCCTCGAATGGGACGATGCACATCCGGACTTTATCAAGCTCCGTAAGGCGCTTGAGCACGGTTTCGACAAGGACACCTGGGCTGAACGGGTGTCGCGTATCGAGAAGGCTGTCCGGCTAGCCTTGTCGGGCGCTAACGCCGAACCTTACCGGTTCTCCCGCAAGCGGTGCGGGCGTGGTAAGGCGTTGGCCATCGCGCTTGCCGGTGTGCCGCAAGAGCGCATCAGCATCATCGATATGCCGCTGAAATCGGTCTGACTTCGGCACGGTTGGGCACCTTCCCGGTCGTCCTTTGTCTGCCTGCCGAACAGAAGACTCGCGGGACTGCCTCATCGCGGGCAACCGAGCCCCGAGCGTCGCGACTGTTTTGTTGCGGTGACGACAAGCTTGTTGCGCGCGTCTCCGGCGTTCGAGCAGCGGCACACTGCACCTCATCGACACTTGAGGAGCAGCGGAGATGGAAGTGCGTGGTGAGCGGATCATTCTTGATGCGAGCGAATGGGCTCTGTTGGAGTTGGCGTGTCGCGGCGATTCACGCCCGCAACTCACCCGTGGCGACTTCGCTCGCTGGCTGCATAAGCCCTGCGGTGACGACATGCTCGCAATGGCCAACGGTGCGCGACTGGCGCTGGGCGCCGCATTCGAGAAAGCGTGCGTGGCCAGGACGAGCGTTTGCCCGGCCGATGCAGGGCCGGAGTGCTGTGCTCGCGGTGGCGGGTACTCCGATGTTGTTGCTCATTTCCAGTGCGGCGCTCTCGCAAGCGTCTGAGTTTCGATCCCTGACAAGCTTGCCGCGCCACCGGCGCGCGGCACTTCAGCGGAATACTTCCAATCCATCACTTCAACCATCGAACAGCGGAGGTCGAAAATCATGAGGTACCTGTTTCGCGGCATCTTCCTGTCGTTGGTTCTGTTTGTCGGCAACATCGGGCTGCTGCAGCATGTTTCATGGATGCCGCAGGCGCTGCGTCTCGTGGCGGCTTACCTGGCCACCGGCTGGATCCTTGCCCCGCTGATGCCGATCTGGCTGCGCGCGAAGCCGACGCCGCCGGCGCTTCGGGACGTGCTGGTGCCTGCGATTCTGAGCCAGGGCGCATTTGCGGCGTTTGAGCGGCAGTTCATCTTTCTGTCCTGCGGCTGGATCGTTGCGATCGTGCTTGCCGAATTTGGTGTCGCGCTACCGCTTCGGCCGATGATGTCCAACACCGTTGTGATGTTGCTGGTGACCAGCTCACTTAACGCGGTGCTCGGGTTCTTGGTCGCGCGTCGCATCGTTGCCAGAAAGGCCGGCCAGGAGGCTGTGCTGCGCCAGGCCTGGTCAAACTGGAGCGAACAAGGCGGTTCGAGCGAGGAGTGCGCGCGCCGACAGGCCTGGATCGCGTCCGGTGATTGGTCGCCGTGGGTTGGCGTGGCCGGTGCAGCAGCCGCCGGCTTCGCAGTCGCCGAGCTGGCAAGTTGGGAGGATTCCGTCTCAAGCGCGCTGGACGATATGGGGTTTGATGCCGCTGACACCCGCGCCGACTGGCTGACCAGCACGGACTGGTCTACGGGAACGGATTGGTTGGATAGCTCCGCGGTGTCGAGCGGCATATCCAGTGACGATTTCGCGATCAACCCCGCGACCGGGCTGCCGATGATCGGCGGCATCGGTGGCCTCGATGTCGCCGGCAATACCTACGGCACGGACCACACATCCTTCTCGTCGTCCCACGACTTTGGCTCGTCGAGCTGGGATTCGGGTAGCAGTTTCTCGTCCACTGACGATGCCTGGTCTTCAAGCAGCGATTCAATCAGCAGCTTTTCGGATTCGTCTTCATGGAGCGACAGCGGCTCGATGTTCGACTGAATCAAGCCATTCGCTGACCGTCACCACTGCCCCGAACACCCACTGTCCAGCCTGTCGAAAGCGATCCGTTCATGAACCTGAATCAACAGCCTTCTGAGCCGAGCACCGCAGAACACGAACTCGACGTGCGCAGCGAGGTCATCGCTTGCATCCTAATGGTGCCTCTCAGCGCGGCGCTGTTCTTCAACGTGCCGCGTCCATCCCTGCTTGCCGGCCTTGCACCCGACGCCGTGGCGTTTCTGGGGCGGGCGTTCTGCACTGCATGGGCACTGGTCGCGAGCGCGCAGGTGCTCGACAGGCTCCCCGCCCGTATCTACCGACGTCCTGCCTTCTGCATGCTGCAGTTCATGTCCGTATGGGTCGCTGCAGAGTTGCTGGTCGCCGGCGGGCTGGTCGCGAGTCTCGGGCGAGATCGTAGCGGTCTGATGATCGCGCTGGGGGCAACCGTTCTGCCCACCATCGCACTGGTCGAGTTCTCGGTGCGCTGGTCGCTTCGGAGGGATGAAGAAAACCCCTTCCAGATGTTTCGTCTGAATCAGCCGGTCGGTTTCACAAGGGCCGTACTTTGCCTCTCGCCGTTCGTGGCATTTTGCTCAATTGGGGGGTGACTAGGTGCGCATCCCGGATAGCATAAGGAAACAACGGATACATCGAAGTCATGAACCGCACCAATCAAATCGCACTGGGCGTCTGCCTTGCAGGTCTTCTGGCCAGCCTGATCGGCCTCTATCGTTGGGCTGTGCCCGCTATCGCCGCCAACGGCTTGTTCGCAACCGAGGCGAAGGCTCAGTGCGCCGCTGCGCCGGGGTGCTCGAAGGTGCTCACCTATACCGTCATGCGGGCAGATGGTCAGCTGGCGGCAACGGCTCGCTTCACCCTAGCTCAAGGGAAAGACAAAGGTGCCCAGCGTGTGGAGCTTGGTTCGAGCGTCAAGGAGGGGCTGATGCGCACGGCCGATGGTGGTTCGGCGTGGCTCGCTCAGTACCGTCGTGCTGCAGAAGTTGAGGTGCGCTATGAGCGCTAACGTAATTCGCCACAATTTGGCTCGACTGCTTGGCTTTGTGCAGATGGCAGCGGTGGTTCTCGCATTCCTTATGGTTCTCACGACTCACAGCTTCGATCCGTACAGGGAGGCTGCTGCCGTTGGGGACGTTGGCGGGTTGATGCTGTTCTTTGCGATCTACTTCGTGGCTGCAGCGCTGGTGGTTTGGTTGGGCGGAGTTGAGCGCTGGTGGTGGCCGTCGGCCATGTTGACGCCCGTTGTGATCTTCATGTTCCGCGCCTGGGAGTGGATGAATATCTACATTGAGGTGTTCGTCGTAGGCGCAAGCCTTGCGGGCATAATCCTCCTGCGTGAGTTAATCAAGCGTCCTGGCTTTGATCGGACGAGGGGGCACGCAGGCTGGGGAGAGGGCGCAGCCGACGGGCCTGGCGAGGAATCTCTGCAATTCCCGGCAGTGAAGGCGAAGGCCAGTTTTGCAAACGTTGTTGGCATGGAGGATGTGAAGTCGCGGCTCGCAGATGCAGGTAACGCGATCGTCGCCGCGGGCCGCAAGGGCGCTACCGCACGCAACGGCATCCTGCTGACCGGTGATCCTGGCAACGGAAAGAGTTTCTTTGCGGAGGCGCTCGCTGGAGAACTCAAACTTCCGTTTATCGCAGTGTCCTTTGCGCACCTTAGTAGCCAGTGGCTCAACAAAACGACGGTGAACGCGAAGCGCCTTTTTGACGAGGCGCGAGCGCAGGCTCCGTGCGTGCTCTTTCTGGATGAGATCGATGCCGTGATCCGCGATCGTTCGTCAATGAGCACTTCGAGCGAAGAGGCCCCGAAGACCACGGCGGCGATGCTGACCATGCTTGTGGACATCCGCGATGCTGGCGTGGTGGTGGTTGCGGCAACGAACCATCTGGACAGGCTGGACCCAGCCGCCGTTCGCGAGGGTCGCTTCGACTTCAAGATTGAAGTGGCCCCGCCTGACCTTCCAGCACGACGTGCCATCATTGCTGATGCTGTGCGCAAGTGTTCTGGCGTCCGTTTTGAGCAATCAGCGCTTGATCAGGCGGCCAAGCGCTGGCAGGGATACTCGGTGGCGCGCCTGAAGGCCGTCATTGAACAAGCGGGGCTCGATGCCAGGAAGCGCAGCGTGCGGAGTGTCAGCTACGAGCACCTTCAGGCCGCGATGCGTACTGTTCAAGGTCGTCGTGGGCATATTCCCGAAGACACCCCCAACGTCGAACAGGTTGCGATGGCGCCAGCTGACCATGCCGCGCTGCTTTCGGTTGCCGACCGAATGAAGAGCATCGAAGACTACGAGGAGTTTGGTGCCACAGTGCCGACCGGCATGCTGTTCTCAGGCCCTCCTGGGACGGGAAAGACCCTCACAGCGCGCGCCTTAGCGAAGTCGACCGGCTGGGCCTTCCTGGAAATCAGCGGAAATACGTTGATCAGCGACCCGTCCAAGATCGATGACTTGGTGAAGACGGCCCGTGATATTCGTCCGGTCATCGTTTTTCTTGACGAAGCCGATGACGTGCTGGGCGACCGTGCCTATGCGCCGAGTCACGTAGTTTCGGCTACCAACAAGCTACTTCAGGCTATCGATGGTTCCGGCGGCAAGGTGCATGACGTGGTTTGGATCGCTGCCACGAATCACCCGGAAAAGCTTGACAGTGCTGCGCTGCGCGGTGGTCGTTTCAGCGAGAAGTTCGAGTTCGCAACGCCGACCGCGGACGTCATCGCAGGCTACGTCGGCAACTGGAAAAGCGTCTCCAAGGCTTCCATCGGAAACGACGTGACTGACGGGTTTTGTGCCGAGGTGTTCGCTGGTGAGTCGATTGCCAACATTAAGGAAGCGCTGCAGCAGGCGACCAATCATGCTGTCAGTCGCGCAATGCGAGAAGGCATTAAACAGCCTACGATTACCGCTGATGACATTAAGGCCGGTCTACGCCGAGTCTCTGGCTGAGCGCCACAAGACCTAACGTCCACCGCCGGCGACGCGGCGTTATCTCTCCCAGGTGCCGCGTCGCAGCGGATCTATCGCGATCGCGTCGAGAACCAGTACGTCAGCAAAGCCACGACCTACTGGCTACGAGTTCCCGTTGTGCTTGACCCCACCGCTCGTGAAACCTTGGGTGCGCTTCAGCTATGTGGGCCCGTCGCTCCAATCGGTTGAACTTCGCAACTCGGGTGGCGCCTTCTTGATCCGCTTAGCTGGCGGATTGGAAGTCTCCACGCGCAACGGGACTGGCAATAGCCCTACGACGGAGCCGCTACCACGCGCGTAGTGCGATGGACTGGCGGCGGATCGTTGCCCAAACGCTGCGGGCACAAGCTCCCAGCCGCGACCTTCTATTTGTTTGAATTGGCTGAACATTAGGTGGCGCAATGAGTATGGGGTGACCCGATTCACTTTCCGCTCGGGCCATAATCGGTCTGACCACCTGCCAACCGTCGTAGAGAAGTACTTGGCCTGCTGCTGGCGATCAAACGTCACTTGGTTAACTCCGGAGCGCGCGAGCTCAGTGAGATGAGTAAGCCAGGGCGTCTCGTCGCCATGGTATCCAAGTCGGCGCATGCGGGCCCCTGTTCGGTCAGTCAGCTTTGCTCCAAGAATCTGAATCATCAATCGTGCGCCGCCTCCACCGTTGACGCCAACACCGAGGGCTATCTCACGAGGGCGGCACCCAGTCGCAAGGCTGACCGCCAAAGCGTCTCTATATAGACTGCCGGAAGATAGTTCCCATAGGCGCAGCAGATCGTCATAAGTCAGGCCCACGATGCTCTTCCTCTTGCTTCTACCGGGCGATGGCGAAGTCTTGTTCTTCGCTACATGGCGTTTCCACAGGCTGCCAGTCTTGTGTTTGTAACGTGTCCTCAAATAATCCGGTTCCAGCGCTTTCAGTACATCAACTTCTGCGAGCAGCTCACTTGCTATGCGTTCAACCGTTTCAGCCGGCATACCGAAATTAACACCCATGAGTCTGGTGAGTAGCTCCAACATGCGATTTACACAAACGTAAATCGCCGCGGCGCGGAGCTGATAAAAGTAGCGCTTCGACCGAACGGTGCTTAGCTTTTGTGGAAGGCCTCCGGCTTTGCATATTCGCGTCCACAGTTTCAAATAGAGCTCGGTGGTGCGCTGGCCGGGAAACTTCCATCCCACAAACACTGCCTCAAACGCACGGATCGCCTCCGCGGCAATCTGTTTGTGTTTGGGGATAACGTTAAATTCTCCGTATTCCATATAGTGGATCCCGCAACAAATCGATTCATCAATCAAGCGAGGGGGATGGCGGGTGGATGGCGCGCCCCGCTGATGCACCCGTCAATCGACCCGAAGACAAGGTAGCTCGGCCGCTAATGCACATAGATGCTTGGCTCTCAACCACTACGCTCACCGCTGGACCCGAACTGATTTGTAGGGTCGCCCGCGGCGAGGTGCCGCTGGGGCATGACTAGCAGTGCGCTCGGTTAATCCGCAGTCGATCATTGCGGCGATTTCACGCGCGTCAAAATAGACGCGCCGGCCTTCTATATACCGGTGCAGCGGCCAAGTACCTTGCACTAGCCGGTTCCTTATGGTCTGCACTTGCAATCCCAAGATTCGCGCCGCGCACCGTATCGGTACACGTAATGCTCCGCCACTTTGGAGCAGCACCAAGGCAAGTGTTGAATCCGAATCCATTTGCAGCCTTCCAATCCATGAGTTTTTAGGATTGGGAGAACTATGAGTCCTGCACTCAAAACGACCTAATAGCTATTTGAATCCAAATTCTCTTTGAGTCGGGTAAAGAACCTGCATTCCAGATGCAGTTTGGAGTGGTTTTGTGAAAAGTCCTTCGAAATGCACCGTTTTTCACATATTCGTTGTGGACCATTGGTGACTGTGGGCGAGTTGCAGGAGTTCAATAAAAAACTATATGAATCAATCGCGTATGCCGCCGAGGAGGGAGGTCGGCGGCTGTTCTTGTTAAATTATGTAAATAGCGCTGTGTTGCAATCAGGAAGGCCTTTGCCGAGGCGTCATGAGAGGTTTGGCGGATGCTGTCTGTGCTTTGCTGTACCCATTTCAGGACTGCTTGCAGTGCACTTGTGAAACAGCCGGCATGCGCCCTCTTGAATGCGGCCGTTGCAGATTTTCCCGATCGTGGGCGGGTGTAAGTACGGGTGCGTAGTCGGTGCAGTCTGGACGACCTATCCGCGCATTGGCTCAGCACGGTGCTGCAGAAGGAGCGCACATTACGGGCAACCGGATGTTCGACCACCAGTGTTGCCTCAGCTCTGTTCTGGCATATAGACGCGCGACCGACGACGAGGATGACCGTTGAGGTGCGTCGCGGTCTTGCGCCTAGGGTGTGGTGGTGCGGCGTTTAACGCTCGCCGCGATGGCTTGTGCCAATTCAATAAATGCGTCTCTCCTAAGAGGCTCAATGCCCATGTCTCGAGCCGTTTTCGTGTTCTGAATCACATATAGCATCGAGTCAGAAGCGTCGGGTTTGGCCTTCGAGTCGCCCCGTCCAACAACGAGGTATCCAAAGTCGACCGAACTGTCCTTGCGCACGATCTGTACGAATGATTCAACCGCCTTCGTTTCGGCAAAGCTAAGGTTTCGGTAGGGGGGCGACCATTCGCTGCGAAGTGATTGCCGGCTGGACGAGTCATAGTTCGACCAAAAGAAATCAGACTTTGCTCTAGGTTCCAGCTTTGCTTCGATCTGCTCGCTACTTCGCTCTAGTGCGCTTGCGTCTTCCAGCCACACGGTGATGTCCGGGTGGTTAGTCAGTCTGTATGTTGTGCCGATTGAGCGAGCAGGGCGCCCGTCATCACCGACGAAGAAGTATGGCAGGCAGATGCCGGGCCTATTTGGGATGTCACCATAGGGACGCGCAACGGCCCCTGTGGCGAAGCTGTGGAATTGCGTCATTTGGTCGGGCCCGCCCATGCCTTGGCCTGACGAAGATTGCCGAATAATGCGGTCGTCAATAAGAAGCGAAACGTCGTAGGCTGCATTCACACGGGTCGCAATTCCCCGCTTTGGTGCAACACTCAGAGCTTCAAATACGAGTCTTTCTCCGGTGCCACTAGCCTTGTTCTTGGCCCAACGCTTTGATTGCTCGGCATCGTCAATCCAGGCGCGTTCTAGTGTGCGCACGTCCCTTGGTCCCAGCCTATGGCTAACCAGTACTCTTCCTGAGTAGTGAATCGAAGACCATCCCGCGACTTCGCCATCAGCGAACTCGAATGGAGGTTGTTGTCCAACGACCTTGTACTGAGCCTCCATCGTCCTTGCTGAGTTCGTTGCGATTTCGGCGTCCCCGGGAAGGCTTAATTGCATCCGTCCGACGCATTCGGTTCGCCAGCCTGTCGCAGGTTCGTGCGCGATCGATGTTCCCGTCACCGCTATCAGAAGCAACGGCAGAAGGCGTCGCAACACGTCAGTAAAGGTCGTCTGACTCATGCTTCCGTCTCGGCAATAGGGCGGCTGAATTCGGGGGACAGCTTGGTCAGTCTGGTCTCGCGCGCGTCGCGCTCGTCGGTCGGTCTGTCATTTTCCGCAACCAACGATGTTGGGTAGGCGAAGCGCGCTGAGCTGGCTGACCCGATGCAACAATCGCATTCGGGTATGCGGCTAGCTCTGGTCGAACAAAACACGCTCGCGCACGTGCCCCTCGCTTTCGCGTCGTGTGGCAGTCATACCGGCCCACTTGATTGTCGCTTCGTTCTTCCACCCGTCCATTTCGAGCAAGTCGTTGTAGTCGGCATCGGTCATGATGGGGTATGCGCCAGGATTGGTCTTTTGCAGAGCAGCAACGCGCCGCTCGAAACCGTTGAGCGGCTTTCCTGCTTTCTGCTTTGCTTCGACGGCCTTGATCATCTGCGCGCGGTCGTAGGCCGAGGTCGGGCCGACGAGGTAGAAGGAGGCATGCGAGTCATGCACGTGGTGATCGAAGAATTCGGCAACCAACGGCGGTACCGCCGCCTTCGCACGAAGCTCGGCTAATGCAATTTCCTCGGCCTTGCTGAGAACCGCAATGTCCTTGGGGTGGCTATTTGCCAGCACGAACCCCGCCTGCACCGGATGCGCTTCACGCCACTTTACGGCTTGCTCGTCGCGTGTGGCCTGGGCTAGGTCGCGCCGGAAGTCCATCTCGCTGGCGGCGAGGTCGACGCGATCCTGAGTGTTTGCAGCCCGATAGCTCGCGAGCGATTCGAACTTCACGCCCGACGCGATCCGCCAGCGCCAATACAGGCGCATATGTTCCAGATGGACTATCCCTATATCGCCGCTACCGGGGCCGACACGGCGATATTCGTTGAAACGCGCAGCCAAAGTCTCGTCGATTCTCAGATCCAACATGGTTTCTTCGCGACCGTTTCGTTCCAATTCGGCGTCTTCCATCAACGGAACGCCAGCCTTACGGGCAGCCTGATACATGTGAATAAGCGGAACCTGTGATAGCAGTTCGTCCCGCGACTTTGCCTTGCCGTGTTCGCCTGGCGCGTAGCCGCCGCCGACGTCAGAGTGCGCGCCGGGGTAGATGCGCTCTTCGGTCGGGCACTTGCTCTTTCTTACCGTCGAGAGCGGAAACGATTTACGGATTTCGTGCGCAGCCACGTAGTGCACGCATTGTTCGATGGCGTCGGGCAGTTCCATGGTGCCGTCGGCCCAGCCCATGAAGCCGCCATCATTCGGAACAGGCGCCGAGTTCGCCAAGCCCACTGATGCGACAGTGTCAAACAGTCCCAGAAACTGAAAGCGCAGCGGGACACCAAAGAATGCCTGGCGGCCCGAGGCGGGCTCGCACAGATCAACCATCCATTTACAGAACGCGCGCGCTTCTGCCGCGCCACGAGAAAAACCGAAAACTGAAAGGTTGACCAGGCACACGGCGGGTTTCTTGTCCTTTAGGCCCGCGCGCAGGCGACGGCCCAATTCATGAAAGACGCCACGGCGACGGCTTTCCGCCGTCAGTAAAAATCCTTGTGCTGCGAGAAAGCTCGGGCCGTTGATGAGTTGTTTGGCTTCGCTGTCCGGAATCATTGGCCGGTCTTCGTTTGCTGCGCGGTGTATTGCGTTGATCACCTGGATCATTGCCCAATACAGGCGTGCCTCGCCGCCCTTCGCCATCGATTTGCCATCACTGCTTTCCGTGAGTTCGCCTATTTTCGGAAAAGGGGTGCCGACGCCAGGGACATAGATCCGGTAATGACGCGGCCTGACGTCAGCGTAGGCATCATGCAGTACGACGATATTTGAGTGGCTGCGGGCGTTGGGATCCTTGACGTCTTCCTGGTCGCGCTTCTTGTTGTTGTTGGTGCCGTCGAAAAATACGCCGATCGAGACGGTCTGCATACAGCCCGGTGCACTCGTTGCGTCCTGACTGACGGAACGGGCCCGCTGGAACATCTCTTTCGTGGAAAACGGCGTGGTGGCGGGTTGAGCAGGCGTTGGGGGAATAAAGGCACTCATGGCGCGGGCTTCCATTCCGGGTGATCAAGTGGGCGCGGCTGGCCAAGTTTCGATGGGTGCTCCGGATGAATCGGTCCTGCGTCGAAGACGTAGATCTTGACCTCGTCGTTGGGCAGGAACATGACCTGGACGGTGTTGGGGCGGTCGTAAGGTTCAATCGCAACCGTCGCTTCAAGCGCTTTACGCGGCCAAGGGTGCTTTCCAAAGGGACAGCGTTCATTGCCGGGACCGCTACCGCCACAGTCGCTGCGCTCCCATGTCACCTTTGCACTAAGCCCCTGCGACCACTTTTCCGGCAACTCGACACAGCAGACATTGCCGCCGCCGCCGCCAATGCTGATCCCGCCGCCCCACGCGCCGTTGACGCTGAACTCCTGAATGCCCTCAATGGTGTAGTTGTAGCCCGAGATGGAACTCACGCTGCCTTCAGGTTTGGCTGCATCGTTGGCGGCCTTGTTGCCACATCCATTCAGGAAAGCGGCAAGCCAAGCTGCTGCCAGAAAAGGTGCCAGCGTTCGAATCATTGCGCGGGTTTCCATTCCGGGTGATCAAGGGGGCGCGGCTGGCCAAGTTTCGACTGATGTTCCGGATGAATCGGTCCTGCATCGAAGACGTAGATCTTGACCTCGTCGTTGGGCAAGAACATGACCTGGACGGTGTTGGGGCGGTCGTAGGGCTCGATGGCGATAACCTTGGTGGTTGTTACCTCTGGCCATTTCTCCAGGTCTTCGATTCGCTCAGGGCAACCGATCTTCTTGTCGCCTCGGCAGTCTGTGCGCCGCCAACTCACCTTTGCACTCAGGCCCGGCGTCCACTTTTCAGGCAACTCGACACAGCAGACATTGCCGCCGCCGCCGCCAATGCTGATCCCGCCGCCCCAAGCGCCATTAACGCTGAACTCCTGAATGCCCTCAATGGTGTAGTTGTAGCCCGAGATGGAACTCACGCTGCCTTCAGGCTTGGCATCATTGTCCGTGCCCTTGTTTCCGCATGAGGCAAGCGTCATGGCGCACATTGCGAAGAACAGCGCGCGACGGATATTCAATAGGGTTGATGTCATCAGAGGTGGCTCATGGGTTTGCTTGCCTATCGCATGGCTGCGCAAGCGCTAGCACGCCGGCAGGGTTTGTCAGCAATTGCCAAAGCTCGTCCGGCCATTGTTCAGCCAAGTCACCAAAGCGCGCATTGCCCTGCTTGAGTTGCTGCCATGTTGGCGCCAGCGCAGGGTGCTGGTCGAAATGGACTTGCGTTGTAAGCCCTACAACGACGTACTGGAAAAGATCGGGGAGATCTTCAATGCCGTAGCCGTGCGCCGCGCTGATCATTTGCGCGAGCCTGCCATAGAACACATGTGGCGCGCTGTCCGGCACGAGTTCTGGCAGGCGTTCAACCAACATCTGAAAAACCATATCGGGTTCGGCGCTGCTCAGCATGAAAGCGAACTGGGCCGCATCCAATGTAAAGGGTGCGGCATCCTGTCTCTCTTGCGCACCTTCCGGTGCGGGCAGCGTGGATGTTTGAAGTGAGCCGTCGCGATCGATCCAAGCCCAAGTTGCAATCGAGCCTGCGAGTGCCACCTGCTGCGTTAGCATCAGGCTGCGCAGCAAGCCGGGCAGCATTCGGGTATCCGCGAAACGACAATGCAAGGGTGGCGCACCCTCGGTGTGGGCCTCCGCAAGCCAGATCAGCGTCTTGCGAAGAGTTGTGGCTGACTGCGTGCTTCCAATCAAGGACAGGCAGGGAAGCCCATTTGTCACACGGAGCAGCGTTAGAGTAGCGTGGGCGTTTGAGAAATCGACCGCGCAGATCAAGGGCCCCTGATTGCCATAGGCTTCGAATCGGGAGCCGGCCAACGCGGGGTCAAAGCGCATGCCGGTTCGAGCCAGGGAGGCGAGTTCTACCGGTGCAAGCATGCTGCCGTCGAGCACGGCGTAGGGGGTTTGACCTGCCTCGTGCCATCGCTTTGCCAAAGCGAGTAATTCAGATGGGAGCGTTTCGCTGTGACGTGAGACTGCAAATCGCATGACCATTGCTGTGTTCACTGCAACGTGGCAAACGGCGAGGCGCTGTTCATGGCAGCGAGCAGACAAGCGACACACACAGTTTGGGGAAAGAGCGGCAGGTGTGGGCTGATGTTCCCCGGCCCAGAAAAACTCTTCTGACTCGCATGCACCGTGAGCGTGCCCGGACATTGCACCGTGATGTTGCCGCCTTCGATGGTGATCGCTGCGCCACCGGCGGTGGCGAGGTGGATTTTCTTGGCGGCGGCGAAGTCGGCTGAGGCGTTGGCGGAGAGGATCTTCAGATCCTCTTTTGCGGCGATCTGCAGGATGTCGCTGTGGGCTTCGAGGCGCAGGGGGCCGGCGCCTGCGATCATCGACAGTCCCATGCCGCCTTCGCCGGCCTTCTCCGCGCCGGCAAGGATGCCGAGCGTTTGGCGGGTGTGTAGCCGCGTGTTGCCTTGCGTCACCCATTCCTGATTCGCACCGGTGGCGAAGAGCGCCGTTTCGTTGGCGGCGAGGGTGATGCTGTCGGCGGCGGTGAGGGCGATACCGGCTTTGGCGGAGACCGCGAGCAGTGCTGCCGCGCTGTGCGGCACGCCTTGCTTCTTGATCGGCAGCGCGGCATCCGCATACGCGGCGCCAAGGTCTTCCGGCGCGACGCAACCGGAGAGTGCTTCGGTGAGTGCGGCCGCGAGGGGTTTTTGCGGTGTCAGCGCGCAGGCGTTGGCTTTGCTGCCGCCGACATGGCTCGCGTAGGGCACCGTCTGATGCGTCTTCGCAGCGCCGTTCATCGCTTCGGCGAGTTTCTGTGCCTGGCGCGCGAGCGCGACGCCGGCCGCGTTATCGCCCGCGACATCCCCGCTGCGCTGCGCGTAGGTGGAGAGCAGGACGCCGCGTCCGCCGTTGATTGCGCCGAACGCGTCGGTGCGCAGCTCGAAGCCCTTGCCGCGGAAGCTGCCGCGGTAGTTGTCGCTGGTGTGGATCAGGTGACCCAGCGCGAGGCTGGTGGCCTGCTGCGTGGTGCTGACTTGGGCGCGCAGCTGGTTGTCGGAGTCGTCGAACACCAGCTCGTTCCAGCCGCCACCGCCCCAGGCACGACTGCGGATGCCGGAAAGCGCACCCGCGTTGCGGTGGTTCGCTTCCCCCGCCCCGGCGGCATGCCACAGCGGCGCATGCCCCCCGGTGAGGTTGCCTTGCGCGCTCGCGGCGCGATCGTTGGCCAAGGTGAAGACATTGGGATCGGGCGCACTGGCACGGCCGCCGGGGGAGGGTGCGACCCCATTCTCGCCGCGGCCGTTGAAGGCTGCACCGACGCACACCGGCCGGTCGATATCGCCGTTCATGAAACTGATCAGCACTTCCTGGCCGATGCGTGGGATAAAGCGGGTGCCGGCATTCGATCCGGCATGGCGGGTCACCACACGCACCCAGCAGGATGCGGGGTCATCCGCTTGCTGCCACAGAAAGCGCACACGGATGCGGCCCAGCGAATCGGTATGCACCTCCTGTGTGCCGGAGGCGACCTCTTCGCCATTGGCCCCCACCACCACCGCGTGCTGCAGGCCGGATGCGGTGGGGCGCGGGTTCAGGCGGGCGCCGGTGTCGTCCGTGAGTTGCGGGCGCCACGGGATCTCCGCACGCTGTGCGGCGAAATGACATGCGAAGCCGTGATGAGCGGCCGCGTCGATCAACTTCGGATCGAGCGCGATCGACGCGACGCGCGGTTCGTTGAAGCGACGACTGGGATCGTTACCCGCAGAGCATCCCGGCGCATCACCGAGCAGCGCTGCAACCGATTCGGCGAGTCCTACGGGCAGGTTGTTCTTGCCAGCACTCTCCACTGCAGTCAGCACAAATCGGCGCTCATGGCTGCCGGATTGTGTGGCGGGCAGCAGCGTGGCGAGTTGATCCGACAGCCCTGCCTTCAGATCGAACCAGGTGCCCGGTCGCAGGCTACGCACCGAGGCGTGTCCAAGCCAGGTCTCGACGCGAGCTTCTACCGCTTCACGACTGAGCCGCACATAGCGTTCGGCAAGAGCGCTGTTGGCGAACGCGTAGGTTCCTACGAAATCGTAGTCCTCCAATGCCGGGGCATTGGGGCCACCCATCGGTCGGGCGCTGGGCAAGGATGCGCTGATCGCGCTGTCGGCCTTGTAGTCGGTCGAGAGGAGCGTGGTGCTCGACGCGGCAAAGCGGCGCTGGCAACCGAAGGCGAGAATGCTGTCCTGTTCCTCGGGTGCGGCGGCACGGTGATAGCGCAGGCCCGCGCCGCCGATGGCGGACGCTGAGCAGCGATCCTGCGGCAAGGCCGCGCTGTCGGCGAAGATCAGCATCTCGTGCAGCGCTTGCTGCGAGACGGTGGATTCACCGCTCACGACCTCACGACCGCCCGCGTCTTCGTTCAATTCGCGAAAGCAGTAGCCCAGTCCCTCTTCGCAGAGCAGTCGGCTGATGAAGTCGAAGTCAGTTTCCCGGTATTGCACGCACAGCGAACGCGGCGGCAGCTCTGCGATAAAGCCCGAGACTTCATCGGCAAACCGCCACTGCGCAACGCTGGCGTAGGGCGCGAAAACCGCTTCGATGATCTCCAGCAGAGACTGCTCGAGGAAGACCCGACTGTTTGCGCTGCGGGTGGCAAACCACAACCACGGCGCCAGCGTCAGTCGATAGCGGGCGAGGCCGCCATTGGCGTGCAGTAGCGCCGCATCTTGCACGTAGCCAGAACGCTGAACACGGCTACCGTCAGCGAGGGTGATGCGCAGCGCGCCTTGTTTGTTGATCAGCTCCTGGAGATCGAGTCCGGCATCAGTGCATAGCAAATCCACCTGCCATGTCGAGAGCTCCGACAACGCCTCCCGTGCGCGAAACGTCTCCACGAGCCACGGCGTCGCATCCCCTTGGAGCGCAAACCCATACAGCCGCGATTCGGACGTGAAGAGGGAAGGGGAGAGCACTGCGGACAGCAAGGATGCGACCGACATGGCGGGAAAACAGAGAATCGGGATGCCGGATGATGACATCGGGCAATCCCAATGTCATGGGTGCTTGCAAGGGGATGTGATCTGGTTGGCATTGAAGCCCGCGTCTTCGACGTCGTAGGCTGGATCGGCAGGCTCGCTGGCACAGACTGTGCCAAGGGGCCGCGCGACGCGGCTCAAGGTTGGTCGTTGGTGCGCACGGCTTGTGGCGTCAAGCGCCGACCGTGCGATCGTCAGTCGGTCTCGTGTCGCTGCATGCGAACTAGTCGGGTGCCGGTCCTCGTGGCACCTAGGGAGCACCAGATACTGCGTGGGCGACAGATGCTAGGTGGCTTTGCGGTGCACACGTCGACGCTGCATGGTGCACCGATAGGACACCTACGGTGCACCGATAGGACACCTACGGTGCACCCACGGTACACACAACGTGCACCATCGTAACGGCTGCAATTTTGGGCAACCATCGGTGCCCCAGGTAGGCCTCGCGGAACGGGCACACCACCCGACCGATGTTTGTCGGAACAATACGGAAAACCGGGGGCGCGATCGTCGGATGCTGAACCTGAATCGCCATTGCACATGGGGTCAGCACATTGTCGGAACAATACGAACTTCGGCCGTACGACGACCATTTTCGTGCGTGCCGCAACAGGCACGTCGTGAGCATCGGAAGGTCGTTCTTCTTACGGCGGTTCTGCTCCGTGGAGTTCGATCCACGATAGGTAGGTGCAAGTCGCGCCGTAACCAATGGCGTTGGTTGGGGGCGTTGGTGCGAAGTGAAACGGTACCAAGTGTAGGAACAATACGGATTTGTGGCGGATACGGCGCCTTGGCGCCCACATCGGTACATCCGAGCGGGCGGCGCGTTTGAGCACGTGGATCGAGGTCAGGATGGGGGGCTTGTCGATCGGTCTGAAGACGTCACGCCAGAAACCCGAGACGCTTTCTTGTTGGACCGGCTCTAGCGAATGGAGTCAGCTCTAAATCGTGGTGCTACTCACCTGAGGGGGGCGGTCCGCGAGGTTGATGCTTTAGGTGGGGGGAAGCGACCTCCTGCTCGTCCGTCGTGTCAGTCCGTCACTTGATCGAGGCAGGCGCGCATCTCGAGTATCGCCTCGGCCGCACCCAGCGGGATCTCGATGTCCTGTGCGCGGGCGACCTCGCTCTCTCTCTTGTTAATGCGGATCAGTGGGCCGAGCATTCGTTCGCCGATACGGCGGATCGAAGGAATCGCAGTGCCGGCCCCAAGCTCGATGGTGACCAGTCGTTCACTCTGTGTGAGCCACTGCTTGAAGCGCGCTTCCTGCATACGGCTTCGGTGGTCGAGCCAAGCCCAGTCAGAGAACATCAAGATGTTTGGGCGTGCGATTTCACCGCATTCGGGGCAGCGCGGTGGCGCATTGCGCAACGCGCACTCCGCCATATCTACCTGCGGCGGGAAATCATCGGCAGGCCATACCCGACTCGCACAGCCATTCACGCACTGCAGGTGATGGATCGAACCGTGGATTTCCCAGATCTGGTTGGCGGAAAAACCCGCTTTCTGGAACTGGCCATCGACGTTGCTGGTGACGACAAAGGTGGGCAGAGGGCGCGCTGCGCCAATCTCGCGCAAGACAGCAAAGCCTTCGTGCGGCACGGTGTCACGGTAGAGCGCAAGCCGGTGCCCATAAAAACCCCAGGCGAGCGTCGGGTCCGAGCGGAAATGGGACGGATTGGCGATATCGGAGAAGTGCAGTTTCCGACGCCCGAGCGCAGGATAGGCGTTCCAGAACCCTTCTGGACCACGAAAGTCGGGCAGTCCGGAATCCACGCCCATGCCAGCACCCGCCGTGATCAACAGGGTATCGGCGTTTTGGATCGCTTGCGCTGCGCGCACTAAGTTTTGCAGAAGATCGGTGGTCATAAGTTGGCTCGCAAAGCCGTTTAGTGAAGGGGCGGGCGCACCGCGTACGTCGTACCCACACCGTACACACGTGGTGCACCTACCGTACACACATGGTGCACCTACCGTGCACCACGATAACTGCTGCAATTTTGTGCAGATCTGACTGACGTTTCGTAGCAGCGTGGATAATCCATGAGAGGAGCTCCCGATCCGCTTATTGTAGGAACAATACGGAAAAACTCGCGCCGAGAGGCGTTCTTTGCCGATCTCTCGGCACGGCTGCGGTAGCCTCAGCGGCCTTCCCGGCAGCGTCTTGAGCGGCTCGACCAGCCCCTGAGTGAGATCCCACACCCCGGGTTCGGGTGAGCGGTGTGCGCCGCCACTACCGGTGACCCCAAAGCGCAGCGCATCGGCCGAGGCGCCTGTGATCCAGCAGGCCGGATCGGAGGTGTGTGCCGGGTTGAGCGGGTCAAACCCCGGCTGCAGATTCGCGTACGGCACCAACCCCAAATATGTCGCTCACGGGGTAGCCAGCGTATAGCTTGGCGGCTGCAGCGATGTGATTGGGCGCATGCAGTAGAAATGCACGCAGCAGTTCGTTGACTTGCTCCGCGGTGTGCGACTCGGGCGCCTCGCAAAATGCGACGAAAGCCGATAGATCGCTCAGCCAATCCGTCATGTGGAACGCAACATCGCGCGCGGCATCAACCGTTAGCTCGGCTTCAGACTCTGCCACTGCGGCAATCCGCTCGCGAATGAATGCTGCGTTGAACATAGGCATGACCTTTCCCAGCTACGCCTAACCAATTCATAATGGATCCCGAAATAGGCTCGCCGGTTACTTCGAAAGAGACAAGCAGAAGTTTTCACCGGGAGTCGCCGGGAATCCACAGACTTCATATCGAAAGATATTTGGGTTCGCTCTGTGTTCGTGCAACGTGACTCCGTGAGGGCTCGATGGGCCATGTGTCGCGCCAAGGTGCCCGGCAGGGCAGTGTCAAGACACTTTGACGCAAAGGTCATCGGTGTTGATGGGGCTCATGGGGTGAGCCAGATAGCGGGCTGGCGGGATGTTCGGCAAACAGAAGTGCGAAGGCATGAAACTGGTCGCAGGCGAATATCGGCGCTGCGTAGCTGAACCAACCGTCTTCTCCTAGCTGCTGGCGCTGCTCAGTCACAAGCGCGCGTAATTGCACCATGCGAAGCGATCCGTTGTGAATGAACGTTGTATGGGCCTGCGGACGGCTTCCGCCCACCTCGGCCTGCCGTCCCGTACCAAGAGGCGCCGCGGCGAATGCTCTGCTGAAGTCATCGGAGTTTTTGCCAGCGCAATGCACTATCTGAAGCCTCTGGCCGGGAGCGTCCAGCAGCATGAGCAAGTCCTGCCAGTCAACACAGATCGGTCCTTTGGGCAGGATTGCCCCAAACACGCCCAATGCAAATGCGGCTGCGTGTTCCTTGGCTAAGCCTGGTGCGATGGGCCATGAGAGTACTGGGCGTGAACTTGGTGCTGTGGTGCTTGCTGGATCGGACACGAGGATCGGCGTATGCCGTGCGTTGATCGCAGCCGTCAGCAACTCCGCAACGTCGTCGGGGGATGCAGGGTCATCGAACACGAACAGCAGGTCGCACGCTGTTTCTGAGAGCACTCCGTGGCGGCCGGCAGCCGATTCGTCGGTCGCGGTGAAGCGAACGATCGAGAGAAGTTCATCTCGGCCGGGCCAGGCGCTACGGAAGCCCGTCGCGAATTCCTCAGCAACGGCGTGCTGAGCAGGGCGGGCATGGATCCCGATGGTCCATCGGTAGGTCTCGTCCTGAAGTGCAACCGGCTTGAGCTGGAGCCAGTCCTCGTTCGGAGGAGCCGCCGAATCGGGGCGTGAGGTGGTCGCCAAATCCGTAGGTGAGGCGAGATTCATGGTTTCCTTCCCGCTCCGGTCAAGTGCAGTGCTTGCGCCAGGCTCTGCAACGCAGCGGTGAGCGTTCCTGCCCGGCGCACTTCGAGCGGTGAGTGACGGCAGTCAGGGCAGCTGCTGAAGTGGTTGTACCCCAGGATGAGAACGTCACTTTGCGGTACGACAACGCGTGACCATCCGCAGCATGGGCAGCGATAGTGGCTTGAAGGCGGGGCGACAGGCATTGCCGCTCAAGCCTGCGTGTTCAGGGCCTGTTGCTTAGCCGTTTTGCGGACCCATCCGGCGTAGGCCGACAAGGCTGCTGTGGCCAGCATGCCGGCGGCGAACGAAAGGGCGAACGCGGCCAACGTTTCGAGAGGGCGGCTGTCTTGGTACATATGCGCTCCATGGTCACGAGGCCTCCGATATTGGATGAGCCTTCATTGCGTGACATGATGGCTGTACCGTGCGACAGCTTGTGTCGCATCGAAACCGCTATCGTCCTGGCGATTTTAGGTGCCCAAGGTCTCTATTCGGCTCGGGTGATCAAGCCATCTACTCCCTGAATTCGCTCAGCGATTCGTCTTGCGGCGCGATGCGAGGTGACCAGTTCCAGATGTGACCGGGCTCTTGTCAGCCCCACGTACAGGCGTCTGGATGTTTCCGCATCAAGCCCGTCGAAGTCGATCTCGGTGAACACGACAGCCTCCATCGAGCGGCCCTTGAAACGGAACACAGTCTCAAGTTCCAGCTGACCGTCTGTGTAAAGGGCGTTTCCCGCGGCGTCGTATTTGCCGGTGAAAGTCTTGATCTGGAGTCCGGCCAGTTCGCGTGTGTCGTGCAGGGCAGAACTGCGGAGCCCTTGCCAGCTCACGACAGCAATCTGATCCGGCCGGTAGCCCGCTGCGATGCAACGCCGGATTGCCGTCTCGGTCGCCTTCACAAGCGCGCGATCGTTGCCTTCGGGGTAGGGTTCGACGTTGGGCGCTTCTCCTGCCAATGGACTGCGGGCCTCAATGGGCAAGGGGGTCAGTTCGAGAAGGTTGATCATCTCGACGACAACCCGCGGACTGCGGAAATTCTCGCGAGTACGGACTGTTGTCGCCCCCTCAAGCCCGAAGGGCTCGCGGCGGTAGACTCGCTGATCGTCGTCTTGCAGCAGGTAGAGGCGATGTTCTCCGTGGCCCATCGCATCGACCGTGCTCACCCAGTCGGGTGCGAAGTCCTGGCCTTCATCGAGGATCACCAGATCGTAGGGCCCGCGCTCGGATTCATAGTGTGCGGCGAGTTGCGCGATCATCCAGTCGAACACGTCAGGGCTGGAGAAGTCGATCTGGTCGCCACGGCGTTCGATGAATTCGCGGGCGATACCGTGCAGGGTGTCCACGCGGGCCTGACTCGGTGCCATTTGTGCGAGGTGATCCGCAAGCGCTCGATTGAAGCAGACGTAGAGCACCCTCTCGCCGCGACCACACGCCTCGCGCAGCAGCGCGAGCGCCAATTGCGTCTTGCCGCAGCCTGCGGCCCCCTCAACGACGTAGGTCTTTGAAGCGCTTTCGATGCGTGGCACCCAGGTTGCCAGGCCGCTGGCGAGCCGGCGTCGCAGCTCGCCATGGACACTCGCGATGCGATCCACGTCGGGCGCCAGATGGAAGTAGCCGGCCAAGTGCTGTTCGATCCGGGCCAGTGCCTCCGGCATCAAGCGCGGGTGGCCCATGTCGTCGCGCAGAATTCTGCGAGCCAGATCAGGATAAGCGTCGGTATCGATGACACGCTCGCGCGGAATGCTCAGCGAGTCGCCCGCTTTCCACCGGTGATGCGGCAGGACTAGAAAGTGGTTAACCGTTGCGTGGATCTGGGCTTTGCGCAGCGACGTAAGCAGGCTTGCATGCTGGCGTGCCAGCTGTTTGCCGACGTCCTTTTCGGTATCGCCATAGTGTTTGACTGCCCCGGTTCCGGTCTGCACAAGCTCGCCGGCCTTGAGCTCGAGGGATACCACCCGTCCGCTGGGCGCAAGTACGACGATGTCGTACTCACCGAAGTAGTCCCGGCCTTCGTGTACCGCATGCAGTGGAAGGTGATGAAAGACAATGAAGCCGCTCGGTAGTCCGTCGGCGAGTTGGCGGATGCAATCCAACTCGGCATATTCACCGGCACTGACAGGCTGAAAGGCGTCGAGGGGAGGGCAAACGCGGGCCATGGCGCGAGTTCCGATCAGGGGTACGGGCAGGGTAATGCGACCTGCCGTGAAAATTCAGATTTAGCTCAAGGCAACGCATTTTGAGACGTGCCAGCCAAACAGCTCAACCCCGCGGAGGCGGGTCTCAAGGATTGCGCCCCATCGCCTCTGACTCGTTCCCGAGTGCGACACATGCACCACAGGTAGTTCGAAGCGGCTCTTGTCCGATGCTTCAGACGTCAGACCGCCGCTCCCGCCATCGGGGCGTGGCAAACAGTCTAAAGCAGTGATTTGAAATGACCTCCGTTCTTGTTGAGTAGATCATTTGCAAACGCACGCAGCATGAATGACTCAATGTTCTTGATAGCAGCCGGAATGGTCACTTCATAAGCAGACAGGAATCGGGCCAGTTGCCCCATCTGCGACGCTTGTGCTTTGGTCGGGACGAAGATGGCACGGTTGGGTACTGCTTTTAACCGCTGCTTGGCTTCAGTGTACAAAGAAGATTCAGTCTTTCCTAAATAAATGGCATGACCGGCGCTGTCGTAGTAAAGATATAGTCCGGGTCGATTTTCGAGTTTCGCCTTTAGTTCGGCGACGAGCTTCGCATCGGCACTAAACCTCCATGAGTCGCCAGAAGGGGTTGGGTCGATGGCCTGGAATTCAAAGATCGGCTTAACCAAAGTGGCCGCATGGTGTTCGCGGAATAGGTCGATGAGCTTCTTGAGGTTTGTCTTGCTCGGCTGGCCACCTGATGACCAGTTGCTGATCGTGGCTTGAGTGACCCCCAGCGCTTTTGCAATTTGCTGCTGAGTCACAGTCCCGTATTCATCTTGCAGGGCTTCGAGTAGAGCGCTGAATATGTGATTGGTCATGATGGTTAATCCTTGGCCGCGGGCGGGCCGGAAAGTCGCAGTAATACTTGATCGAGCGACGCGGGGGTGTCGCAGCTTGAGCGTTCCACCCAGAGCGTCGCGAGTACGCTGCGAACCGTTCTGAGATCGTGGCCCACAGCGTCAAGGATTGCGTGCCACTCCTCCGCCGGCAGCACCTTTGCCTTAGAGCCTTCGCCCCAGTTTTCGTCGAGATCTGAAGGCTTCTTGGGCGTTGGCGCGTGAATCTGCGAAACGGGGCCAGAGAGCATCTTGGAAAGCAGGCTCTCATCAATGCCGACGAGCTCACCGGGAGGCACGTTGGCGGTGAAGATAGTGACCTTTCCGGCTCGCTCCCTGTGGTCAAGCAGGTGTAGCAACTCTTCCTGGGTGCGCTGCTTATTCTTCAGGTGATGGATGCCGTCGAGCATCAGCCAGTCAGGCTTGCGATAAGCCCGCTTGAACTTGTCGAAAGACTTAATCTGGTAGGCGGTGACGACGTCCTGATAGAAGTCTTCACTGCTGAGAATCGGGGCCTGGAAATCCGGATCGACGTCACACAGCAGTTGCGCGGTAGCCTGCAGTATTGTGGTTTTGCCTGTACCCGCGGCGCCGTAGATGTAGGCAACGTTGACGTGGTCGTAATGGTCTGCGCGCAGGCAGACGCCAAAAACCGCCATTACGCCGGCTTCGTTGGCCTCGTCACGCAGAAATGTGTGCTGTATCCACGGCTTGCGATCCATCGCCCTGTGCAGTTCGAGCCTCAGCTTCTTGCGTCCGTTTTTCTTGACCGCCGTACCGGCTCCAGCGTCCTGGTGTAACGCGCCAGCGATCCGCGCGGATGCCATATAGGCAGGCAGCCTCAATTGCTTGGCCACGGTGTAGCTCCTCGATCTCTTCGGACAATCGGTGAGCGTAGAAGGAGGTTGCGACGGACTGTGACGCAGCGTTAGGTAGGCGGTGGGGGCAGGTTTGTTGCGCAGCCGGTGTACCCCGCGCAGCGCGCAATCTCGAGCACCGCCGTCGTCACTGCGGCGCGATCTTCGGGTTTGCACACGATGATCAGGTCATCGTTAACCAAATGCTCGACAGCATCAGCAGCGTCGAATCGTTCGGCCTGCTCAGGTTCGAGGATCAGCGTCTGCCCTTCGAAAACGGCCTCGCGCGCCAGGGTCACCATGAGCAGTGCAAGTACACCTATCGGCTCGCCCGTGCTTGCCAGTTCAATGAGACGGTCGATTTGGCACTGCCAAGCGGACTGTGTCCACATGGCGAGCGATTGTCTGGGGCCGACAGTCGCAATTCGGGGTGACAGGTGATCGGAGCAAAACAAACACCGGTAGCGGCCTGGATGGGTCATGGGACTTCTCTATTGGACGGCCAAATGAGATGGGAGATGGTTGCCTAAAGTTTGCCGACGCGGCGCCGATGTCCACTACGTCTAGACGTTTTGGAAGAATTATGATGGTTCGCAGATTGGCATTTGCAACCAAGGGCAACCCCCTTGATCTCGACGAACTGGAAGGCGATCACCCTCTCATTCAAACTCAGGTCCTTATTGCTTGTATTGAGGAGGGACTATGTTGGGTCTCCGTCGCCAAGAAGGCGCATGGCAGTATGGTTCCGACACTTGTCGCGCCGATCGTCTCCTGGTTTGACGAAGTGGAAGGTGGGCTACGTGAGCTCATTGCTGCAATGGAGGTGGACAGGGATCTTCAGACTTGCAACTGTAGGGCAGATGATGTGCTGTATGACATGGTTGACTCCTTGATTGGCGACACCCCCGATGTTTCAACACTGCTTCTCGATGAGACAACGCCGGTTTGTGTGCTTCAGATCGTCGCGAACCTTTCTTCATTTTGGATCGAAGCGATTCGCGGAGTGCTTTCGGAAATACTTGCTGTGATGGCAGGCGATGGAGAAGTTCTTAGTGCTCATAAACGAATCAAGGCAGGCTGGTGCGCTGTTGCTCGTGAGATTGAGTGTAAAGACTACGAGTTTGGGCCATGGAAAGAGGATTCTCCAGACCAAGACTTACCTCGGAAACGTGCCCGCTACAATCGTGCAAGGGCCGATGCCAAAGTCAGCACCATCAGGGAAACGATTGAGGAAGTCTTTGGACTTCCTCCGGGTTCCGTTCGACTGTTGAAGAAAGACAAGTCTCCTATAAGCGGGGCGGCATTTATTGGGACGCTCCGCGACGACTGGGATTACCGGTGAAGGCTGCTATTGCGATCTCAGGCAGACGGTATCGACGACTATGCTGCTCCACTCCGCAAGACTCGCTGCAATCAGAAGCTGGCATTGCATGAATGACCAACTTACCGGTTCGTCTGCGCTCAAGAGGGGCGCCGAAACCGGCTGGACGGATGTGCTGCGGCGCAGCGTTTCAAGTCGCTCAGCGGCTTCGCGAGCTACTGCCTCAAACGTACATGGCATCACCGCGATTACTTCGCAGGGGAGTCTTCGCCGCGATAGCTGTCTGGCGAGTTCAAGTGTCGCCCCGTAACCGGACCCGCCACCTATGCCGGCGAGGATCAACAAAGCTTCCACTTCGCCGAGGTTGCTGAAAACGAGGTCGTAATGCATGGATAGGTCGAGCGCGGCCAGTGCCGGATCTCGTCCGGAGCTCCCATAGTATTCGTGCAGGCGGACGTGCACGTCCGCAGGTCGGGCGAGAAATGTTGCCTCATCGCTCGCATAGTCGATGCGCATGGAGATGACGTGGCCCGACGACGCAAACAGCGGGGATGATTGGGCGTACAGCGCGTCCAGGACGTTGCCACCGCAGCCGCCGACAGCCACGATGCAACGACGGCGACTGTTGGCTGAGGCAGCCAGTGTCTTCGTGCAGAACAAGCTCCCACCAGCTGCGAGCAAGAACCGGCGACGATTGCGTTGGGGCAGCATGACGCTCTAGCCGATAAATCCGATTTGCTGCCCCGCGCCGGGTCGCAGGCGCAGTTCATCCCGCAGGATGCGGATCATTTCCGCTGGGTCGATCGGATCCTCGCGCAGATGCGCTTGGCGGACGACGACGGCGAAGTCGCCCGGGGTAAGCCCACGAAGGCTGCGCACTTCGGGGAGGTGGGCAGTTAGCTCTGCGCCATCCATCACCAGACGAGTTCCAGTGATTCGGAAAAGCTGCGCAGCTTGGTTAGGCGTGAGCGGATCGAAGCGAATCTTGTGCGAGAAGCGCCGCAGCGAAGCAGGGTCCATCTGATCGATGCGGTTCGTGGTGCAGACGAAGATGCCCTCGAAGCGTTCCATCTGAGTCAGGAGCTCATTTACCTGGGTCACTTCCCAGTTCCGATGCGCGCCGGCGCGATTGGCCAGAAAGCTGTCAGCCTCATCCAGCAGCAACACGGCGTTCTCCCGCAGTGCCTCCTCAAACATCGCGGCGAGGTTGCGTTCCGCCTCACCCACCCATTTGCTCAGGATGTCGGATGCGCGCTTGACGATCAGCGGGCGCCCGGTACGTTCAGCGAGTTGCCTGCCGAGTTCCGTTTTGCCGGTTCCAGGCGGTCCGTAAAGGCACAGGCTTGCGGCGCGGTGGCGCGTGAGCGCGGTGAGTAACGGTTCAATCGGGACGCTGGTGTTCAGATACTGCAAGTCGTAAGGCAGCACCTGTTGCGGGGATGTCGCCGGGCGTGCCTGGCCGAGCAACGCTGCGCTGCGCACCAGACTGTCCAGAGCGGCTTCGCGTTGGCGATCGACGGGGCCTCCAACCATTTCTGCAAGGCGCGCAGCGCGCTGAAACTGCTCTCGCGTGAGGCCGGGGTGCTCGGCCAGCGCGCCGAGCCATGCGTCATCGTCACCCAGGTGGCCAAGGTGTTGCTGAGCGATCTGCTTGCGGACCAGGCGCGGCGGGTTGGGCACGCTGACCGCAAGATCGAAGCTTCGCAGCAGACCGGCGCCGAAGCCGGACGTGCAATTAGCGACCCAGATCGCGGGCACCGTGTTGTTGCCTAGGATGTGCTTCCATGGCTGCGTCTCAGTCTGAACAGGGCTATCGTCGTCGGCTTCCAGGAAGTCCAGAAATGCCGAGGCGCGCGCTGAGAAAACGCTTTCGACCTCATCGAACAACAGTATGGCGCGCTTAGCCTTGGTCAGCAGACGCTGGCTTAGCAGATAGGCGCGTAGGCGTTCCGCGCCCTGAAGCGCACCCCCGCTCGGTTTGGTGAGGGCGATCTCATAGAGCTCCGCATTGCAGGCTTGTGCGAGCACCTTTGCCAGTTCGGACTTGTCCGTGCTGGATTCTCCGTGGAGCAGAAGGTTCACGCCGAGATGTTGGCCCTCGACGCCTGCAGCGAGCGCGGCCGTACCCAACTCGAGGTCGCGCGCGAGATGCCGGTAGTCCGCCGCGTCGAGTTTGCTGCAGTTTGCGGGTCGAACAATTCGAGACCTCATGGCACGGGCGCTTGTGTGCTCGTCCAGGAGCAGCGCACCAAATTCTTCGAGCAGGCTGAGTCTGTCTTCGAGTGGCGCACGTGCAGAGGGATTCACCTCGAGCAGGCCGCAAGCGATAAGCGCCGCGTCCGGTTGCAGGGCGGCCTTGAACGAGCGCGACGTCATCCCGCTCAGGTGCCGCATCAGGTGGGCGAACCCGTCGACTCCTTCTTGCTGCTCGAACTGTGCAAGCAATTCCCTGAACGTGGGAATCTGCGAGATGGCGCCGGCAAACGTCAGCAGGAATTGTTCGGCCGCATTCAGCCCAAGAAGCTTGGTCAACATGGACACGTTGCGCAGCAGCGGGAGGCCATCATCAAGCGGCGCGGACATGAGCTGTTTGCGCGCGTTCGACAATGCCTTGGTGCGTTGACGAACGTGCCGTTGGCGCCAGCGCCGGCTCCCATAGTCGTCATCCTCAAAGCCGGGAGCCTCAAGTGTCAGGCCAGTGATCTGCGCGAACTCGGCGCTCGTGACGACCTCCGAGTCGAGGTTCTCATGGACGCGATACGCCAAGCACAGGTCGAGCGCCCACACGCCCAACAGCGGCCGATACTGCTCGACCAGGGAACTACAGGCGTTTCGCTTCGCGTTGCGCGGGGCGTGACTGTTTCTGAAGCTGAGGGCGGGTGCGTGCATAGGTGAATTGGGATCGCGTGTGATCCAGCCATCGTGCGCTCAAGGTCCGACAATTCATGTCGCAGTGCGATGTGAATGAGCTTGAATTCTCTACGACGTGTTTCGTCGCATGGGTGCGGAGAATGGGTTGCTTGGGCGCAGCCGCGTAGGTCGTCCTTGCCGCCGCAGGCGCTCTTGGGCGGCTTCGGGCTGCTCCCATTCCGGCGGTCACCGTCGTTCAAGCTAAAACGGTATCGGAGGAGTTGCCGCAAGTATCAGCTGGATGAACTGCCTTTGTTCGCGCTACCCGCCGACTAGCTGCATCGTCGCCCAGGCGCACTGCTGTACCGATGTTCAACGCGATTTCAACTGCCCACGGATTCGTTTGCGCGGTTAGACGCGCTATCTACCCATGCTCCGCCAGCTTCTCTGTTTCCCTGCTGAACTGCCGCAAACCGGCGCGCCGTCGACGCGACTCACGAGGTTTCGTGTGCTCGTTGAGACGTCGGCGGGGCATGTGCTGTTCATGGAAATCCCGCACAAGCAGGTCCCCGCGCGAGGGTTCATCGAAAGGATTGCCGAACTGCTGGCACGCTATGTTTCAGACTGCGAGGCGTGGCCGCTAGGAGAGGGTCAGGTCGAAGATCAGTTGCATGTAACGGCAAAACTGCTGGACGAACCGTTTCTCGAAATGGCGAGTTGGAACATCGATAGAGCGGTTGGGCAGTTGCTGCCCACGCTTGCCACCGCTCATGCGGGGCAGTCGCTGGGGGCGTTGCGCGAACGTGTGTTTGACGAAGCACGGGGCAAGATGTCGCAAGCGCTGGAGCTATTTGGATCGCAGCTCGACGACGAAGCTCTTCGCTTGTTGTCGTGGGGCGAGACCCGAATGTCGCGCTACAACTATCTGGTACACAGCGATCCGCTACTGAAACGGAACCGGCGGCAAGCGGTCCAGGCGCTTCCCTTTCTAGCCTGCCGCGACTTGTGGGAGGACGAGATTGTCGGCGTTCTTGCAAGGGCACGTGACGCGATCGACGCGGGTAGATCGTATTGGGATGTGCTGCTGGCGGGGCTTCGTGTAACGCGTTCGAGCATCCGCTTCTTGGCGCAGTGCCCTCTGCCGCTTCTGGCTACCCAGTGGAAGAGGAGGCTGGGTCGGCTCGCGCGAGTCCTGGAGGGCATTGCTCCTGAGTTCAGACCCCACGGCATAGCTCAATGGAAGGCGATGCACGACGCGGTGAATGTCATCGAGGCCTCTACGCGCTATTCGGTCGGCGCCCCATTCAATCGGCTGTGGCTTGCCCAAACCGCACGCCGTGGATTCATTGTCACCATTCCGTCGGGGCAGCATACGGCAGCGTTATGCAACGGGATGAATGAGATGCGAGATGCGATTAGGGACGTTGTCATGTGTCGTGTGATTGATGCGCACGACGCCCTCTTGAGCAATCAGGCAATGGCGATTCGCATTCACGCAGTGACACAGCGGTTTCTCACGCAAATGTCTTTCGGCAGCGCACTCGACCTGGTTAGACGATGGCAGGACGCCACGCGACGACATCAAGACATGATTTGGGCCGGGCACAACAGCCCGGGCAATTCAGCATGGCTGGCACCGATCGCGGAATTCGCAACTGAAGATCGCTTGGTCTTGCCAATACTCACACAGCAAGAACTTAAGGACGAAGGGCTGTGGATGAGGAATTGCGTAGCGTCGTACGTTGCCAGTTGCAGCGTTGGTAACACCCAGATCTGGTCGATCCGCGACCCTTCCCGGCAACGTCTGACGACGTTGGAGACAAGGTTTGAACGTGGTACGTCCGGGCGTATGGAAGCCTACATGGTTCAACATCAAGGCCTTGCGAACCGAAAACCGGACACAGCGTCAGATCTGGCTGCGCGAGTATTGGTGGCCGAGATGACTCGCCGGTCAGAAGAGTTCGTTGGCTTCTGGCGATGGCGCAGCGCGATGCACGCGTTGAAGGCGGGCAAACGCAGTCGCGAGTATGTCAACCAGTGGCTCGCGCCACCGTTTGAAGCGACGCTGCCGACGTTCATGTCGCTGGACGCCATCGCATCTGCGGTCAGGCGAAAGGTAGCTAGCGAGGCATAACGACTTCAGGACCCGCGCCTTATGTTCGATACCCCGCCGACAGGTGAATCAGATCTGGCGCGTAGTGTCCGGCCTGGCCGTACTTTTGCTCGGACAAGCGACTCGGCCGCACAGTGCTGTTCTAGCCATTGCGATTCAGACCGAGTTGCCTTCTGCGCTCAGGTGGAGATCCCGGAAAGCATGCACACATACCCGACGCGCCCAGCCACTCGCCTCATCAGCGGCGCCGGTTCGCACCACAGCGCGGTGCTCAGCGGTCCGAATCCCCAATAGGCGCATCGACAGCCCTCCATGATTTCCGGTGTTGCCCTGATGAGGCGTGATAGCAGCGAAGCTGTCTGTTCAACCTTTCGGAGCAGGTGATTCTGCTCGCCATTGAAACCCGGGATAAGGGCAATTTGCATGATGGGCGCCTTGGGGCCGATGATGAGTTCTTGGGCCGGTGGCGCAACTGCATATTCGGTGCCATCCACGCGGACCTTAGTCCCCCGGACTCGTAGCCGTTGGTCTGCCAATTGCTGTAACGCTTCCGCAAACAGATATTCCGGTGATTCACCTGATGAGTCTGGCCAAAATACCCGCGGCTCGAGAATGAACGCTCTGATCCATTCCGAGTCTCGGTTTCGAAGCGGCAGAAAGGGGCGGCCATCTATAGCGCCAAACTCTTCTTTGCCCTCAGCAGGGGTATCAAGGGCATAGCCGAACTGTTCGATATGCGTTCCGATAAATGCCGACGCGTTCTCGCGCATGGGGCCTTTGCACAACAGCGCAAGCAGGTTGAGCTCGCTTTGTGTTGGCAAGGGCGTGTTGTGGATTCTACGGAATGGGCGTTCTGAGACCTCTTGCTCAACCCACGGGTCAAAGAACTCATAGGGCCCCTCGACGTGGTTTCTCAGTTCGTCGCCGGCAAGCACGGCGGTCACGGCATCAGTGGCGGCGCGATAGGGATCTGGGTGAGGTTTTCGCATATCGGAGCAATCCATCTAGCAGACCGTGCAGCACGTACTCTACTGAAGTTCGGCAACCCGTCGCATGACGGCAAACCGCCTCGTCGGTCGCAAACCTAACAAGCCGCTTCGACCGACCCGGGAAGATTAGCGCGATGGTGCGACGGACAACGTCGCATGATTTCACGTCGCTTCTGTTCTGGGGCTTGAAGAACGACCTCGCACGAAACGATGAATCTGTGGGCCGCAATCGTTTGTGACCATTGAAATCAATCTAGATGAATCGGGGGTGAGCTAGTCCATGGGGAGTGAAGCGCCGTATTCGGTATCCCCTCAAGCACCTGTGCGGTGTCGCATCCTTGAGATGTGCAAAAGTAGTCCTGAATGGCCGTGATGAGCTCTCTGTCGCAATTGAGCCAATTGACGGCGCGAGCGTTGCTTTCTAACTTGAACCCAAGCCCGTAGATCCCGACTAGCAGCCTCTGGAGTTCACGCAGAAAATCCTCACTACGGCTTGGGGTAGTTGGGATTTCAATAAAATCCCTGTAGCCGCGAGGTTGGCCCTTCATCCACTGCTTGATGCCATTCAGTATGGCGTTGGAATCGTACGGCCTATCCTTATTTTTGGGCTTTTCTTCATTTAGGGTAAGGTGGTCTTCCAGAAACTTCTTCGTCAAGGAAAGCGCGGCAGTGTTGCACAGCGCTTCCTCGACGAAGAGGTATGAATTGTATCTTCGTTGTGTCTTATAGTAGGGCCTGTCATCAAGCTTGGCTGTGGAGTTTCCGCTGAGCAGGTCATTGATGGTGCAGATATCCTCAATCCATGCGTGACACATTTCGTGTGCGAAGATGGTATAGGCGGCGGCTAACCGAACGATCCGTTCTGGCTGGCCTGCGCAGTGTTTGAGAATGCTCTGTGCTGCGCTGGCGATGCCGCCTGGGGTAAAGTGGATTCCATAGAGATGTGGAGTCTCGGTGTTGAAGTGCGCAGGAGAGTAGTAGGCAAGCAACTCCAGTCGCCAGCTTGAGCATCTTTCGTCCGCGCCGTTGCACTTCTTCACTGGCGCTGACGGCAACTCAATCGTTTCCCTCTCCCTCCATTCGCCTAGCTTCCAATCTGGCTGATCTTCAACAATGCAAACAGATCCATCCGTTGAGAACTCGGCGTATTCGTTGGAGGCGAGTCGGTCGCAAAGGTCAAACAGTTCCTTCCATGCCGCGTCGTTTTGATGCAGACCATGCCAGATGATGTCTTTGTCTATGTCGAGCATCAGAGGCGATGCCGTCTTGTCTGGCAGATGGTTCTCGCCTAGAAGCAGTTTCTGTGCAAAGAGGGACAGAACGGAATCGAGTTTCATGCTTTTCCTCACGAGGATGCTTGTGTCCTATTTTCGTCAGTTCAATGCTTATAACTCGGCGAAGTCTGCAAAGTGTTTTTCTATAAGTTCATTTTGGCAACCATAGATGTCGTCCTTGCCTAGATACTCCGCGATGATTGCGAGGGCCGGGGCTTGTTTGTCGGTGGTGTTACTCAAGCGCAGTGATTTGAGCCCTTTGATTAGCAACAGCCCTAATCCGCCTTTTCTTATTTCGCAGTCTCGCAGATCAAGATAGCCTCGTATCTCGTCTGCAATGTCCTCAATGCCTATCAACGAGCTTAGGGGATTGCCGCGAAGAGATAGGTTGCCGTCAAATTGCGTTGAGGTGACGCCAAAAACTTCTTTTAACTGCTTCAAATCCGTGATGCCGAGATATGAAGCGTCCAACGTCTCAATGCCATTGACGAAATAGCGGCGCGGTTCTCTGTCCATAGCGGGCTCCTTCTTCTGCAGTTAGGGATGCGGCCTGCCTTTGTGTGCATTGGAGTCATTGTGTAGTTATGGATGGAATCAGCAACATGATGCATGTCTACACAATCGAAAATAGAAGCAACACGGCGGCCGCCGATAGAATCCATACGATCATGAGACGGAAGAGTGCGATGAAAGCTGCAACGCCGATTGGCCGGAACGGCTTGCAGTAGATCGTCAGCACGATCAGCCCGATGACCAGCAGGTGCATGGTGCCGTGCCTATCGAGCCGCTCGCGCGTTGGGCGTTTGTCATGTCGCCCCGTAGCGAGAGGATGCTCGCCTTACTTCCGCAGCCATTTCTTCGCGGAGCGTTTCGGGGGCGACCACCTCGACACGGGCCCCAAAGCCAAGCAACCACCATCTCAACTCGTTGGTCAGTGGCACCGGCGCCGTGAGGCGGACGATGTTGTTGTCAAGTCGTTCGAGCTGCTGTTGAGGGCTGATCGGGGTTTCGAAGAGGTGTTCGCCGGCACCGTCGTAGAACTCGGCCACTAATTGAATCGGCTCCGACTCGCCGAAGCCGAGCAGGCCGTCGTTGATGAGCTGGTCGACCGAGAAGTTGGCGGGTCGTTTGGCTGGCTCATCCAGAACCGTGGCTTGTTGGATCCGGTGAAGGGTCAGCAGGCGGTAGTCGGTGTAGGTGTAGAAGGTGCAGATCAGGTAAGTCACCGCGCCGCGCTGCACGATGGCGAGCGGGTGGACGACGCCACCAGAATCGCGCTCGGCGTTGCGCTGCCTGAATTTCACTTCGAGCTGTCGTTCGGCGAGGAGGGCGTTGAAAACGGCTTCCTGCACATCCGGTTTGATCGCCGGCGCCTCAAGTCGTTGCATCGGGGCAATCACCCGCACTTTCTTGAGCCAAGCCCGGTTTGAGCGTTGGTCGGGCAGTTTTGCGAGGGTGTCGCGTGCCAAGTCGAAATGGGGCTTTAGCCGTTTCACCGTCGCAGGTGGGAGCACATGTTTGAGGTGTTGCTCCACCATCACCATCATCAGCGCCTCGGCGGCATCTAGACCCGGCAGGTCGAGTCGCGGGGCGTCCGCCTTCCAGCTCCAGCCAAAGGGCTTTTCGCGCTCATCCGATATCAGAGGGAACATGGCGGACAGCTCAACGAGGTCGCGCTGAATGGTGCGCTCGGTCACGATGAAGCTATCGCTGGCGAGGCGCCGGCACAGTTCGCCCGCCGTGATCTTTTGCGGTGCCCTGGGAACCAATCGAAGCATGCACCAGTGGCGCTGCATGGTCTGGCGCATCTTGCCGCCCTGGTCAGGCTTGGAGGTGGTCGATTCCGGCATGGTGGTGGTCGAGTCGTGTCCTTAGTGAGAGGTGTCGTCGATGACGAGCACCTGCGCCGTGAAGAAGTTGATGACCCGGGCAACGACCGGGACGCCTGTGGCACGTTGGATGGCCTCGGCGTAGGCGGATAGCTGCCCTGCGTACGCAGCGGCTTCTTCCGCCCAGTTTCCGCTGCGCACCCGGTTGCTCTTGTGGTCAATCAGGATCCAGCCGGCGCTGGTGCGCAACAGCATGTCGATGCGACCCCGCATGACCTGGCCGTTGGGCAGGATCGATTCGACGGGTACTTCGACCATCAAGGCACTCGGCGCCCATCGATCGACGATTGCGCGCTGCAGGCTTGCGACGCCAGCGACGACCGAATTGGCCTCAAGTGCATGCGCGATGTTCCAGCGATCGAGAATGGCCTGCACTGCGCCGGTGTCCGGCCATGCAGCCTTGCTGACGCACAGATGGGCGATTACAGCGTGCAGTGCCTCGCCAACGGTGGCCATGTCCGGCGTGCCGTGGATTGGCATTGCGGTGCCATAGGCCAGCACTTGCGCGTTCGGCGAGGTCCGATCCTGATCGCTTGTCTGGGACGAGGGGCTGACGAACGCGTTGAGCGGTTCGCTGGTGGGCTGGTGTTCTGCGAACCAAACGGGAGGCGTGGGCGCGGGCCGTGAGAATGGCTTTGTAGCGGTTTCGCTGTCGAATGCACGCACCTCACTCTTGATTGCCGATCCGTCGGGGCATTTCGGCAGGCTGAGGGTGCCGTCCTGTTGCGGCGCGAGCCATTCCGCCTGCAGGGTGTCGAGCCACGGACGGGTCTTGTGCTTTGTGGGTACTGCAAAGATCAGCAGATCACGCGCACGGGTCATCGACACATAGAGCAGGCGCTTGGCCTCTTCGGCGGCCGCTTGTGCAAAGGGCGCACCGCATTTCGTCTCGATCGCGTCCGCCACTGGAATCCCGGAACTCTGATCGCCGAATGGCCAGATCCAGTACCGCAGAGAGCGATCGGCGAGCGGAGCCTCGAAGCGAGTCGGACTCTCGTTTTGGACTGATAGGCCCCATGGTGATGAACGCACTTCGTGGTGCAGATCGGTGCAGATCACGACCGGCCATTCGAGGCCCTTCGCAGCGTGGTGGGTCAGCACGCGCACGGCTTTACCGCCTTGCTCGGACTGTGTGTCTTCTCCGGATGCGGCGAGGGCGTCCAGATGCAGCAGCAGACCTGTCAGTGTGGGCGCGATGCGGCGGCTGTGACAGCTGGTCTCGTAGTCGTCGGCGATGGTTTGCAGCGCGGCGAGGTTGGCCAGGCGCCGCTCGCCACGCTCCGCGTCCAGGGACCACTGCTGCGCATAGCGCGGCAGATCGCAGGTGGTGATGATCTGACCAAGTACTTCGGCCGGTGAGCGTTCAAAGCGGGCTTGCCGCCGCATCGCAGCAAGGGCGACAAGCACCGGGTGCGCGTCGTCACCCGCTTCGCGCCAGCGGTTGGCATTGTCCGGATCCGCCTTCAGCGCCGTCAGGCGCCGCGCGAGCAGATCTTCGCCGGACGGGCATTCTGTCAACGAGATGATTTCTGCACTCGCCAGTGTGTCGGCGGGGTCATTGAGCCGGCGCAGGCAGGCCCAGGCGAGCGAGGCCTCAGGCGTAGCGAGCAGCCCGCTCTGGGCGACGGCAACGGGAATGCCTAGAGCGGAGATAGCGCCGGCGATCTTGCTCACGCTGACATTGGTGCGTGCCAGGATGGCAACGTCGCCGCAGTGCAAGGGGCGTGGCGTGTCGGTGGCCTTGTCCATCACATCGGGTGCGCGCGTCAGCAGGTCTGCGACACCTTGGGCGAGCGCCTCGATGTAGAGGTCCACGTTTGATCCTTCGAGTTGCCACCACTCGAAGGCCTCGTTGCTGAGCTGCGCTGTGCGGGCCGGTTCAAGTTTGACCTGCTCTTGAGTCAGCACTGATGAGAACGCCGGGACAAAAATCTCATTGACCAAGGCAACGAGCTCGGGCCGCGAGCGATAGGACTTGGGCAGAACAGATAGCTTGGCGCCCAGGCCCGGAAGTGCTTCGAGTACGGATTGCATCAGGGCGACGTCGCTGCCGCGGAAGCCGTAGATGGCCTGCTTGAGATCGCCGACCCAAACGGTGCGTTTTGCTAGCTGCGCCAAGCGTGCAAATAGAGCGAGCTGCAGTGGGCTGGTGTCCTGGAACTCATCGACCATCAACAGATCGATCTCCTGGCCCAGCGCCTCAGCGACTTCAGGGCGCTCCAGCGCCTCGAGAAGCAGCCTCTCCTGGTCGACGAAGTCGATCACCCGTCTTGCGCGTTTGCTCTCTGCGTAACTCGTCAGGATGTGCCCGGCAAGACTGAAGATCTGCTCAGTCCAACGCCTGATGTCTGCATGGAGGTCTGGGTGGGAGTCGTATTGCGCGGCCACTCCTTGCACAGCTTCGAACTCGCCCCTCAGCGCGACGGCAGCTTTCGCCTTGCTGAGCTTGACCCAATCGCTCCACGTCAGGCGGCCGGCTTTGAGATCCCTGCTGGCGCCTCGAAGCAGCTTTTCGTAGGTGGCTGTGGAGGCCGTGTGCTTCTGTGCCTGCGCCCCAGGAATTGCCTGCAACGCTTGGTCGATCTGGTCGCCAAGGTAGGCGTCCAGGTCTTTATCGATTGGGCGTGGGAAGTGGGCTAACAGTGTGTTGACGCTCGCACTCGCCATCGCAGGGAGATCTGTCGGCGCGATGTTGTTGCTGCGAACCTTATCGAGCAGACCACGCAGTTGGCCGTGCCAGTCCTCCACGCCGAGGCGGCTGCCGAGCGACGCCATCTCGTTCGCGATGTCCGCATCGAGCGTGGCGTCGATGGTTTCCCGAAGCAGGGTCTGGGCCTCGGACTCTTCGATCACCTCAAGGTTGGGAGGTAGGCCGAGCTCGAAAGCGAAGCGTTGCACGAGCTGACCGCAGACACTGTTCACGGTGCCAATGCGCGCAAGGCTCATCTGGTTGGCCAAAGCAAACCGCCCCTTGTCGATCAGGCTGGCCCGAACCCGCTCCCTCAGTTCTGCGGCGGCCTTGCGAGTGAAGGTCGTGGCGATCACGGCCTGCGGCCGCACTGCATCTTCGGTTAGGCGCCTGAAGAGCATCTCGGTCAGCGTGTAGGTCTTGCCGCTGCCTGCTCCGGCGCTGATGAATTCGATCTGTCCGCTCATGCGTTCTCTCCCCAGCCGGCCAAGCGCAGATAGCGGTTGTATTTGTCGTCAGGCGCCTTGGGTGACAGTCCGTCTTCTGGCGGCGGGGCCGTGTCGTCGTCATCGTCGCAGGTGGCAACGGTGACCACTTCAATGAGGCCCGTGTCGAGTTGGGCGCGCCGGTGTTTCCAGCTCACTTCGAAGCGATTCCAGAGCTGCGCGGCGTTTTCGTCCGTCTTGTTCTGGACGACCCGTGCGCCGGGGAAGTAGTGGTTGTTCTGGCTGATCAGGTCTGCACGCGAGAGGATGTAGTAAGCCGTCGGCAGGTAGCCGCCCTTGCCGAGGAGCTTTGCGTAAATCGTCAGTTGAAGATGTGCGTTCTTGGCGAGCGCGTCTTCGTGGCGTGTGCCACCGAACTTGAGATCCACGATCGCTTGATCGCCGCGCACGTTTTTGACTAGCAGATCGACGTAGCCCATCAGCTCGCCTCCGCAGAAACGGCCGGTCACTTTCGCTTCTGTTTCGACGGATTCGATCTTGGCCTTGGCAAATTGGTCCAGTAATTCAGGGATGGCCTTGAGCGCGTATTGCCTTAGTTTGGTCAGTTCAAGGTGCCGGCCCGGCATGCGGAGCACGGCCCCCTCCGCGTCGACCAAGCGGTCGAGAGTGTCCGTGATCCAGCTTGCCAAAGCATCTTTGCTGCGGGCGAGCTGCGCCCATTTCGGCTCAGCGAACAGCGCCTCGGAGATGCGGTGCAGCAAGAGTCCGAACAGGGTGCTGGCGTCGGGGATTGCGCGCAGCGAACCATCCCGGAGTTTCGCCTCGTAGTTCAGAACCCACTGGTAAGGGCTGTCGATCAGGGTCGATACGCTGGAATGAGATTCGGTCTTGCGCTTCGGAATCTTGATGCCGGGGGGGAGTTGCCACCAGCGTGCAAGGGGCGGCAGCGGGCGGTGTGCAACGCGCGTGCGCTGCTCTGGATGCTGTGCAAACAACTCGTCGATGGATGTCTCCCCCAACCCGGGAAGGGCATGCAGCACTATCTGGACTACTGGGTGCAGTTCCTCGCCTTCCTCTGGCAGCACGAGGATCAGGCCTTTGCGCGCAGCCAGCACGGGGCGTATCCAGTCTTCCGCTTGTCGCGCAAGCTGCGCGTCGATGGACGGAAGCACTATGCCGCGATGCGCGAGCGACGCGAGTTCGCTGGGCGTCCAGGGCGGTACCGGCACCGTCGCAGGCGGAGAAGCGGACCACCAGATCACGGTGTCGTGCGGTTCAATGACCGCCGCGGGTTGTGACGCCAAAGGAGTGTGGCCAAGCTGGGCCGATTCGCCACTATCCGGCGCCGCCGCTGAGGCCAAATCCAGCAACTGCTGGATCTGGATCGCGGTCAGATGCTCGGCGCGCGACTCCAGCAGCGAGAGCCCCTGCAGAAAGTCGAGGCACTGCACCACCGCGGCCTGAATTGCCAACTGTTCGGAAGGTTCCTTAGCTGTGAAGGCGCGCTTGCGCAAAATCTCGGCGAGACGCGTTGTTCGCGCCGTCAGCGTCATCAGGGTGATGCCCGGGTTGGCGTGGAAACGTTCGCCGTAGAGCCAGAAGTCGATGTCCTCGCGGATTGCGTCCTGATCGTCGGGTTCGATCTCCTCAAGCGCCTTGTCGATCGCCCGCTGCCAGCCTTCGCCGCCGATGCCGGGCGTTTCGGCCATGCAAGCGGCAAGGCGGGCGGAGACGCGCTTGTCGAGTGGATTCAAGCGGTGGTCGAGGAAACCGAGCAGGGCGGTGACATCGAGCGGCGCCCAGCAGATCTGCAGCGCGAGCGGCAACAACTGGAGCGCAGGCCGGGCAGGGCTACGGGACCGCCAAGCAGGGGCGGGAATTCCCGCAGCGTCACAGGCCTGCGCCAGCGCGGTGCTACCTTGGGGCGCAACAATCAACGCATCGCCGACCGACTGGGCGAAGGTCACGATCGCCCGTGCTTCCCGCGTGGGTGACTTCATGCGGACGAGGCGCACGGTGCCATCTGCGGCGCGCTTTTCCCCTTTGGTCGATCCCGTCGTTTCTGCAGCGACCATCTCGCGCATACTGGCTTGCAGGCGGGATAGATCGCTGTCGCCACCAGCTTCGAAGGCGGGTGAGCGAAACGTTGGAGATAAGCGCCGCAGTACCTGTTGCCAGCGATCCGAGTAAGCGCCGAGCGGCTCCAGCAGCTCAAGCGATTCGATCTGCGTTGGGTGCAGGCAGAGTGCGCGCTCCACTGCTGCCAGGCGCTCCCCGGTTCCGGGCGGCACCATTTCCGCCGCGAGCGCTTCCACCGCACTCAGGTCGGCAAGGCGCTGGCCGCCGCCGGGCGTGGCGTCACCGGTCCAGCCCGCCTCTATGAGCCCGTCGCGCCATTCGAGCAGCGTGCCGGCGACACCCAGCGGATCAACGTTGAAGGACTCGGAATAGAAACGCTCGCCGTCATTCGCTTTCTCAAGCGCGAGCGAATAGTGCATGACCCGCGACGTGTGGCTGACGGGCGGTGCTGCAAGTCCCAGTTCCAGTTCAAGTTGCGTGAGAAGACCCTGAGGGCCAGTGGTCCATTCGCCCAGTCGATTGCCCGGTGCGAGATGGCTGGCGCCATCCAGCGCCAACCCGAGTCGAATCTTCATGTCTTGCCCCTGCAGGTTGTGTTGCCCTGTTTGTCAGCGCGGGAAGGATACGCCGCACGAACTTGTAGCGACCTTGCTGGTGTCACCGATCCACCAGTCGCAATTCCCTTTGACGTGCGTGTCGGTCACGGTGATCCACGGGAACCAGGTGCCTCCATCTGAATAGGGGCCTCGGTGTTCATAAATGAGGGTTTCCTGTAGATCACTCATGCGCACCTTGCGCACGATCACGTCGTTGTAGAACGGGTCTGCGGCGCCCCAGGTGTTGTTGATCTGGTGGAAATAGATCCAGCCGTCGCGCAGTACGAAGTCCAGCGCCAGCCCATAGACAATGCCGGTAGAGCCGGGGCTGTTCGGCAGAGCGATTAATGGGTCGGTGAAGTGGCCGGTACCGTCATTGCGTAGATATCCGTTCGGCAAGGCCCACGCCGCGGCGGGGTTGGCCGGGTCTGAGCCGGGTGGTGTGCCAGAACCGACGAACAGATCCGGCACGCCGTGTCCAGTGTCGATCAACTCGACACTGTAGATGCCGCCCTTGCCTTGCAGCGACGCAGGCACCCGGGTCAGGTCCTGTACGAAGCTGCCGTTGCCTTGGTTCATCAGTGCGTAGGGACGGCCATAGTAGGTGTCGGCGACGATGATGTCGGGCTTGCCGTCGCCATCCAGGTCGGCAGCACTGGCGCCGTGGTAGTAGCCGGAGAAGGGCAGCAAGGTGTTGTCGTAACGCCCGTCGGCGCGGCTGAGCAGGATCCGCGCTTGCTCGCCGGGGTAGGGCGGGGCGTCGTAGCCGTGGCACGCAAGGAAAACGTCGGGGCGACCGTCTCCATTGAAATCGGCGACGATCAGCTTGCGCGGGTGGATGCAGCCGGTGGTGTCATCAAGCAGGTCACTGGTGCGGTCTTGCCAGGTGCCATTTACCTGGCGCCAGAAGCGGATGTGCCCCGGTTTGGCTTCCGAGATTGGCTTCTGGGCGTCGTACTCAAGCGAGGCATTGACGAACGACCAACTGCCTTCCTGGAAGAAGTCCGCAAATGTGCCGGGGAAACTTGCGTTCTGCGCCGGGCGGCTCTGGCCAGCGAAGGGGTCTCCGGCCCGCTGTCGATTGGCGTAGGACGAACCGGTCGCGGGGTGTGGCACGATCAGGTCGGCACTCGCTGATGCGCTGCCGCCCGCGCCGTCGCACCGCAGCACATAGGACTGCACGCCGCCCTCTGCGCCACCAGTCACGCTGATGCTTCCCGAAGTGGCGAGCGCGCCGCTCACCCCAGCCAGCCCGGCGCAGGCTGTCGCGTTGGTGCTGCTCCAGGTCAGTGTCGTTTGCGCACCCGGTGCGATGCGCGCCGCGCTAAGCGAAAGGGTCACCGTTGGGGCAGGTGTGACCGGCGTGGTGCCGCCGCCACCGCCTCCGCAGCCTGCCAGCGCGATGCTGGCTGACAAGATCAACGGGGCCTTCCTCAGCGAGGACGCGTGGTTAGTCTTCTGCACCTTGTGGATGTGGCTTTGCATGATGTGGGCCTTTCAATTCCAGCTGGCTATGGCGTTCCAGGTCGCGGAGTCGCGCTCGCGCAGCGCGATCAAAGATTCGTAGTAGCCGCAGAGCGCGATGAGGGCTGCGCGTAGCCGGACATCCGGGTCCGGATGCGGGTGTTCCGATGCTTTGCGCTCGACGTAACGCTTGTCGCAGAAATTGGGAATCGCGGCGCCGAGTTGGGCCTCAAGCTCAAGTGCGCGTTGGCGCAAGGCGTCGAGACTCGGCTCGTTGGCGGGGTGAGTGGTGTCGCTCATGACAGGCTCCGGAAGGCGGGGTGCCTGCATTCTTACCCTGCAATCCGACAAAGCATGTCGCATGCGCTCACATGCGTACTCGGGTCATCAGGCATATGTACGCAACGCGTGCCGTGACCCTCATGAGTGCGGGGACCGGTTCGCACCAGTGCGCAAGCTCGCGCGGCCCCACCCCCCAAACGGCGGCTTGATAGGGGTCGAGGGCCTCTGACGACGCCCAATGGGCGAGGTGTCGTTCGATCGCCTCGAAGCGAGTACCGTCGAGCGTGTCACCGCCCAACACGGGCAGCAGCGCGGTTTGAATCAGCGCTACCTGCGGCATGAACCGCGGCAGACTCGGCGGCGCGCTGAGGCAGTAGAGATGCTCGCCATGACGGATCTCGACGTGTTCGATCCGCCGTCGTTGTTCGATCAGTTGCTCAATGGCGGCGTCGAGCGCGTACTCCACCGAGTCCAGATTCAGCTCGCGTTCCTTGACTCGTGGCGCCAAGAGACATGCGTGTGCGAATGTATGGGGCGGCCTTGTCAGCAACCAGGCCGGCGCGCCGTCGAGCTCGAGCGGCGTTTCGTCGGGCGTGTTGACCAATTCAATCTGAAAGCCGCTCGTCGCGATTCGCTGGGTAATAAAGGTCGCACCGAGGTCAAGACCGGCTATGTAGCCCTGTCGGTCGGTGATATGGCCCAGCAGGTTCTCGGGTGAATGCAGGCCCCGCGTTTCGACCTGTTCCGGTGAGGCGTCCTTGCTACGCACGGCATTAAGCAGTCGACTTTGGAGGTCGCGCGGCTGCTCGAAACGTGAATGCTCCGTGCCGCGCGCGAGCGCGGCGACGATGGCGTTAAAGGCCTCTAGGTTGGGGTGTTGGCGCATTCGTCATCCTGTACAGGAGGTGTCATGACGAGGACGTAACCAACGCGCCCGGTGACTGTCACGGCTGGAGCTCCCGCTGCAGGTATCGAGAACGCCTCCTCAGGTCCCCAACCCCATTTCGCGTGTTCATGTGAGTAGCGCTTATTCGGAGGCGCCAAATTGACTGCGACTGCTGGGGCCAGATGGGGCGGCGGAGAAGGAAGCCATGTACCGGTGCGATTCCACCAATTGGAGATATCCGTTGCAAACTGAGCCGCTACGCCACTGGGAAGTGCTTGTCCATTCCAGTATGGTCCAGATATGAAGTTCACTGGGTGGTTGGTTCTAGGTATCGTTGGGGTGCAGTTGTGCAACGTTGTAAGTAGTCCGACCTGAATCAGAGGTAGCTCGCGGCCTATTGAAGGGAAGTTGGCGAAACGGATCTGCTGGTCTACGCACTTCACGTAGTCAGAGTCGAGCGATGGCAAAGGAGGGATTCTCCTGTTGTTCTTACCTGTGGTGTAGGCCTTGGCGATATTGGCGGGACTCAACAGGAACTTTGCGCCTTGATGGATTGAGTAGTGTTTCAATTCGATGGCCGCGAGCGGAGCTCCATGGATGTCGACCGCGATGGCGTCCAACGTCTCGCGCGTTCCAAGAAACGGAAACTCCGAAATCAAGCAGTACTTTGGCAGCTTGCCAACTGTCAAACCGGCTAAATGCGCGTGCAATTTTTGGTGTGCTGAGCGTTCGCCTTTACCTAGTGTGCAAGTCGGTAAAAGCCCGCACGCGAGATGAGACAGAGGTGTTGGGCTCCCCCAAGCGGGGACCGCAGGGGTGGGCACGCCAATATTGATGTCATGCGGCCCTTCCGCCGATCTGGCAGACGTCCCCCTTGCGAGGAAGTCAAGGATGTCCCAATACAAGTCACAGGCGGTCGGCATGTGTGCTCCCGGTTGATCTAGCGATGGCGCAAATCCGGTCTATCGACAAAAGACCCTGGTGTCTGAAGGCTACCCTGTAGCCCAAATGACATTGGTCAATTCGGCGGGTCATCTCTTGCCTCGTGGCGAACGGCAAAGGCTGCTCGCGTTTGATCATTTGGAGCCGCTCTGGGATCTCGAATCAGCCCTGCGCCAGAATGCGCGCAGCGCGCGTTTCTCGCTCCGCTTATTCATGAGCGTCCAGTCGGACGCTGCAATCTGCCCGATTCGACGCTGCTGCGAAGCGGTGAACGGGACGCGGCGCGGTACTGGGGGCAAGTTGTGCAGATGTGCTTCGAATTCCTCAATCAAGGCGCTGATGCTTACTTCGTCTTCGATCGCGTTGTCAGATACTGCCAGCGCGGTTGTAGTGCCTGCGTCCTGTGACGTTTCCTGCTTTGTGACGGACGCCTGCCTAAGCGGCGAGGGAGCGGGAGGGATGGGCGCCGGAGTGGTGTCTTCGCAGGGGAGGTCTTCAATGGAAACGCCATCGTTATCCAGTAACGCCGGCGCGACGATCTGCCAGAGGCGGAGATCCGGGCGGCCCGATTCTGGCGCCTCCCGGCCCGCCTGCAGCGCCGGCATTGCTGCAAGCAGTTCTCGCAGGTAGCGGAACTCACCCGCGTACAGCAGTCGTTGGGCCAGTGTGACACTTTGCCGTTGCAAGAGGAGCAGGGCGAGGTCGGAAGCATCGGCACCGGTGACGACTTCGCGCAGGGCATAGTCCGACGCTCCGTGGAGACATTCAGATAGCAGTTCTGCGCAGCCCTCCGGAATTCGAACCTCGGCTGCGACTTCGTCGGGCAGACCTGCCTGGACGGTATCCAGCGCCTGCTTTGCCTCGTTATCCGACAGGAAACTGCAAATAGAACCTGATGCTTGCTTGCGCCCCAGTTCGGCAAGGATCGACTCAATCGCATGTTCGGCCGTTGACTGACGGATCGGCCCTAGCCGCCTCATCTTTGCCGCGATTTTGTGTTTCCGGGTCCAACTGCAGGCGCGCAGCATTGAGTGCCTGAGGTACTCGCTGCCGGCCTTGAGGGCCTCGGCCAAGGTGGTATCGGGGATCTTACGGATTAGAAGATAGCGCTCGTTGTCGGTGAGTTGCGCCAGTCCCTCGAAAGCGGGGTAGTGCACTTCCCCGTGGCGATCAGCCATAAGGCGACTATCGAGCAAGCGGCGGATGGCGTCGATCTGGGGGCCGTCGAGCGAGAGCAGGAGCTGAGTCAGATCGGCGAGTGGCACGGCGAGCCTCATAGGTGGCAGTCGGGTGAAGCGGGGCACGTTTGCCTATCGCGTTTCGTTTCGCGCGCGGACGCTACGCCGCGCGCGGGCCTCGTGGACATCGCGAGGCGAAGCCCCATGAGTTCGGCGAGCCGGCAGTGTTCGCCGACGAGCCAGGCTGCTGCCTCGGCTTCTTCGATATGGTCGCTCCGGGCACCATCGGCGCGTAGCGCGATGCCGGCGAACAGGTACTCCAGAAACAGCAGATCGGTAACGGTGGCGCCAAGCCAGGGGATCGCCTCGGTGTAGCCGGCAGCCCAATCGAACTTCTGCTTCGACGCGGCAAGGAAGGCTTCGAGTTCGCTTCCAAGGTGGCAGGCGCCGAACACGATGCCCTTGCCTGTTCGGCGGTTGCGTCGCCCCTGGCCGAGCGTGTGCGCGAGCTGAGGCAAGGGGATCTCGCTGGTCGGCGTTTGCAGGCTGGCGCGGCCACCGTGCGCAGCAAGGTAGGCCACACAAAGCGACTCGCTCGCAAGAAAGTGCCTGAGCCAGTGCGCTAGCTCGACACATGAGCCAAAGCTTCGGTAGCAGACGGAGAGGCCCCTGTGAGCGGCCCAACCGTCAATGAATGGCCGGACGCTGGGTGCCGGCTCAAGGCCTGGAACCCAGGCGGCCTCCAAAACGAGAACAGACGGTGCGCTCATGCTGCAAACCCCATCCGGACAAGGGTGCCGCGGCGCCCGGCGATTTCGGCTCGCAGCGTGTCACGCAACCACGCGGCGGTTGGCGCTTCAGCGAGCAAGTGGGCCAGCTTGATGACGACTGCGAAATCCCCGGGTGTGACGCCGCGCATGCTGATTACGTCTGCGCGGATCTCGGCCAGCGCGAGCTCATGAATGCCCAACTCCGCGGCCACGTCGCAACAGGCTTGCCACACGGTAGCGGGCGGCATCGTTTCAAAGCGGATCTTGTGACTGAAGCGACGTCGTGAAGCGGGGTCCATCTGGTCAAAGCGGTTGGTCGTGCAAACCAGCAGCCCTTCGAATTCTTCAATCTGCGTCAGCAGTTCATTGACCTGTGTGATTTCCCAGTTCTGATGAGCGTTGCTGCGGTCGCCCAGGAAGGAGTCGGCCTCGTCGATCAGAAGGAGGGCGCCTTCGTCCTGCGCACGTTCGAAAGCGTCCGCCATGTTCTGCTCCGTAAGGCCCACAAACGGGCTGAGCAAATCGGACGCGCGTTTGACCACCAGTGGTCGCTCCAGGGCGTCCGCAAGATGACGGGCGAAAGCGGTCTTGCCGGTGCCGGAAGCGCCGTAGAAGCACATTGTTGCTTGCGGGTGGTGGCGCAGCCCGGCGAGTACGTCTGCAATTGATTGATCGGTGGTGATCCAGTCGACGCGGAAAACGCTCGCGCTTCCGTGCCTAACCTTGAGCGGACGTCCGTGCAGTACGCGATTACTCTGGCGCAGGCTGTTTTCGGCGGCCCCGACGGCGTCATGCGCAGGCACGCTCGCGGCGACACGCGCCGCGCGCTCGAACTGGGAGGGGACGATGTCCGGATTGCTGGCCAAGGCATCAAGCCACGCCTCGGACGGCGCGAGCGCACCAAGGTGGCGAGCCACAATGCGCCGGCGCGCAGACAGTGGGGGATGGCGGAACTCGATGGTGAAGTCAAACCGGCGCAGCACCGCGCGGTCGATTTTGTGCACGCGGTTGGTGATCCAGATGGTTGGGGTGCGCGATTGCTCCAGCGCACGATTGATCCAAGCCTTGAACGTCACGCGCTGTGCTTTGTCGGACTCGCGGCTGGCAGACTCCTCCGTCTGAAAGACGTCCTCGACTTCATCGAACATCAGGATGCTCCGACGGGTCGGGGCGAGGAGTTGCTCGGCGAAGCGATAGGCGCGCAGCCGATCGTTGCCAGCGAGCGGCGCCCCCGAGGTATCGGCGTAGGCGACCTCCAGCAGTTCGCGACCAGTCTGCTGTGCAATGACTTGGCAGAACTCGGTCTTGCCCATACCCGGAGCGCCGTAAAGCAGCACATTCAAGGACCCATTCTCGCGTGACAAGGCACAGGTGATCATCGCGACGAGCGTGCGCATCTCGGTGCCAAGATGATCGAAGTCACTCGCAGTCAACGTCGGCACCGCAGCGGGCGTGACGAAGCGGCGCAAGAGTTGCGAGAGCCGCAGATCCTCTTCAATGAGCGCGACACCGAGCCCCCGCAGCAAGGTGAGTTTCTCCCTGATGGGGCAGCCCCCGGGCTCCACTCCTACGATGCCTGCGGTGACGAGCGTGCTCTCTGATGTCAGGGCACGCTTGAAGCCTTCCGCGTCCAGACGGGACAGCAGGGAGAAGATTGCGCAGATATCAGCGGTCGTGACCTTCTGGTCCGGAATTGCACATTCAAATTCCCAGAGTGCGGCGCGCAGGGCAGTGAAGGTCAGGATGAACTGTTCGTGGAGGCTCAATGCTAGAAGATCTCCCAGCGCGGCAACATTGGTGAATAGCGCCGCGTCGGCCGGAATGGGGCGTCCGAGCATGGCTGCGCGGCGCTCGCTCAGGAGCGCACGAAGTTCAATGGCCCGGGTCGCCGGATCCCCCTCGTACTTGCGTTCAATGGCATTGATGCCCGTCCACGAGATCTCCGTGCATTCGTAGAAGTTGCAATCAATGGCGAGGTTGTCTCGCTCATGCCAGCCGAAGTGCAACATCATGTCGATGAGCCACACGGCAATCAGCGGTTGGTAGGTCGCGCTCGGTCCGACGAGGCGTTTGTCGCCGGGTTCGTGCGGGCTGCGCAAGTGTTCGATGAGTGTGGGCATGGCGACCTCCGAATCAGGTCACCATCATTATTTCTATGTGCGACATCTTGTGTCGCATGGGGCCTGCGTGCTGTGCGACACAAATCGTCGCAGCTAGGCGGATGATCAAGGTTATTGGATAGACCGGAGATCGTCATGAACCAGCGCGTAAAGCAGGGCTCCCCAGCGTTTGTCGTCTGCGGCAGCGAGCCCCCCGTCCAGCTCCCCGACCCCGTCTTGGAGAGCCTTCGCCCGATGCTGTGCGTCTGGCTGGTGGATCTCGCTCTGTTGCACGTTCGTATCGACCGGGTGGTGGACCTCATGGAAGACGGCCGCGCCGACCGCAGGGTGCGCGCCGTTCTCGGAGAAGGGGCGTCGGCGTGCTTTGACGCGCTCGCAGAGCAGTCAGGCGAGGACGAGGATGACGAGCACGGCATTCTCTCCATCACTGATCGCCGCCGGCGCCGCAAGTCCGGCAAGGCTCACGTCCTGCGCTCGCACTTTCGCAAGATGCGTGAGGCGGCTGTGCGGGAGGGGGTCTCGTATGGAGCGCCGATCTGGCACAACCTCGCGACCCTGACGCGCCTGCTCAATCTGACAGCCGCGGAGCGGTTCGTGTTGCTCTTTGCCACCTGTCTGGGAGGGATCGCGCCTTTCAACCGAGTGGTGAGTGCGCTATCGATCGAAATGGATACGACCAATCTCGCGCTGGCGCTTTCAGGCCTTTCTGGCTTGTCGTCGGCGGAGATGGCCGACGCCCTCAGTGCAAAGGGCGCGCTACGCGCGACCGGATTGATCGCGTTGCAGGAACAAACGTGCGACCTCGAGAGCAAGCTCAGTATTCGCGAGGATTTGCCGGATCTGATGCTTGCTCAGACGGTCTGCGAAGAGGATCTGCTGGCGCGATTCGTTGATCGGCGTCCACCGGCTACCCTGCGCATCGACCAGTTTCCGCACCTTGTGCACGACACCGAGATCGTGACTGGTCTCATCAATCAGGCGCGCAACACCGGGCGGCCGGGTACGAACATCCTGCTCTACGGTCCGCCCGGTGTGGGCAAGACTGAATACGCTGTCGCGCTCTCCCAGGCGCTGTCCCTCAATGCATTCGAGGTGAAGTATTCCGATCCGGATGGCGACCCCATTGGCGGTGCCGGCCGATTGCGCGCCTACAACCTTGGGCAACGCCTGCTGAGCCGAAATCGCGATGCGGTCTTGATCTTCGATGAGGTCGAAGACGTATTCGAGAGCAACCCGTTCGCAAGCCTGTTTGGGGGCTCACGCGTGGAATCCCGTGGCAAGGCTTGGATCAACCGTTCGCTCGAAAACAACCCGGTTCCGGCGATCTGGATCACCAACGATCTGGAAGGCATCGACGCCGCCTACCTGCGACGTTTCGACTATACGATCAAGTTTGCGGTACCGCCGTTCTCGGTACGCAAACACATCGTCGATCACCATCTGTCCGCCTGGCTCGACCCCGCAGACGACAGCTTGCTGGCAGCGATAGCTGCGCGGGATCACACCACGCCCGCTCAACTGAAGAACGCTGCACAAGTCGCGGAAAGCCTCGTTGGACTCCCACCTGATCCCGCGAGAGCCGAGTATGGCCGCAGCCTGATTCTGCGCGCGCTCGATCGCTCCGCCGCGCTGCTCGGTCAGCCGAAGCCGTCGTGGGTGTCCGGGCGGACAACCGCCTTTGATCTCGCCTACGTCAATGCTGATGTTGATGTGTCGTGTCTTGTGGCCGCACTGATGCGTCGCCCCGCTGGTCGGTTCTGCTTCTATGGGCTGCCGGGTACGGGCAAGAGCGAGTTTGGGCGCCACATCGCAGAAGCGATCGACCGCCCGGTCATTGTGAAACGCGCGTCCGATCTGCTTTCCAAATGGCTGGGCGATACGGAGAGCCGTATTGCCGGAATGTTCGATCAGGCAAGCCAGCAGGGCGCCGTCCTCATCCTTGACGAGGCGGATTCGTTCCTGCGGTCGCGCGAGCGTGCGGAACACTCATGGGAAGTCAGCCAGGTCAATGAACTGCTGACGCAGATGGAGGCCTTCGACGGCATCTTCATCTGCACCACCAATCTGGTGGAACACCTCGACCCTGCTTCACTGCGACGCTTCGACTGGAAGGTACGTTTCTCGCCGCTGTCCCACCATCAACGCTGGGCGCTCTTTGCTCAGGAGTTCATTCGTCTTGGCGGCACGTTCGAAGCCGCCCAAGCCGCAGAGGCAGCCGTGTCCCGCCTCGAAGGCCTGACCGCAGGCAACATCGCAACCGTGGTCCGCCAATACCGTCTGCTTGATCTCACACCAACGGCAAGCGATCTCGTTGCTCGCCTCGAAAGCGAAATCTCTCTCCGGGACAGCGGACGCGCGGCTCATCCCAGATCCACCGAAAAGCCTCACTCCCTCAACCAAACACGTCAGGAGCAGCGCAATGAATACGCCTAAGAAGCTCGACCCGAAGTTGCGCGAAATGCTGGTCAACATTGCAAAGACCGGCGCGAATCATCTCGACGCCCGCGCCGAAGCGGTGAGTGAGCACAACACCGATCTGCACGAGATGTACGAGCGCCTGATCGAACAACCGGCGGTTCCGTTCAAGCCAGGGATGCTGGTGCGCTGGAAACCGGGTCTGCGCAACAAGCGCTGGCCGCAATACAACGAGGCGGCGATTGTCGTTGCTGTGCTCCCAGAGCCGATTCTGGACGACACCAAAGACGCCGGCTTCACCTACTTCCGCGAACCGCTTGACGTGATCCTTGGCGTGCGCGACCCGGATCACGATCTGCTGCTGTTCCACTTTGATTCGCGCCGCTTTGAGCCGCTACCGTGATCGGGCGAATCACGAGGCGCAGCACTGCGCGACCCGCCTCGCCGCGTGGCTGCTCTTCATGGCATGGGCGCTGCGCGCCATTGGCCAAGGACTGCTGCGCCTTGCGCTCATCTATGCGCTCGTGGCGCTAGCCGCATTGCTTTGGCTTCACTGAACCTGAGTCGAAAGGAGAGCGACAATGAGTCCAGAATTGGAAGAACGCCTGTACGCCACCTACCCGTCACTCTTTCCCCGCGAAACCTGGGTAGAAACGGAGTCTGCGATGCAATGGGGCTGCTGTTGCGGCGACGGGTGGTTCCCGATCCTCGATGCCCTGTGCGAGTGCATCCAGCGGAGTGTCGAACACGACGACATGCCCCCGGTTGTCGTCCGCCAGATCAAGGAAAAGTTCGGAACGTTGCGATTCCGGTTTTCAGGCGGCGATGAACGGACGCATGCGATGGCGGAGTTGGCGCTGGCACTCTCGATGCGCGTGCCGGAGGTGGGTACGACGAGCTAGCTGCATGTTCGTCGCACGCCATCTACGACTCATGCGCGAGGGAGGTATGTGTAGCCTTTTTGTGTTGCGCGAAAGGGTTCGCCATTGTCGTCCACTAGGCGCTTTCCGAACAATGGATGGTCGGTCAGATTCTGACTCACGCTCTGTTGGGTGGGCGAAGATCAATCAAGATGCTCTCTGCTAATGCTTCCAGAGATTCGTCGCTGCACTGGCGCTCCAGGTGTGCCAGCAGATCTTCCTGACGCGGCTGCGCAAATACCATCCTGTAGCGCCCAACTGCCTTCATCATTCTCCCTAGTCCGACTTGGTCTCGGCTGTGTGGGATGACGGGGACCAGACGCTCAATGCGTGCTGGCTGTCCCATGGCCGCTAGCATCCAAGACGGCGTGCCCTTTGGGGCCGAGCTGTCGCCCTCTCGATAGATCCAAGATGGGCGCATTCCACCTGCATCTTCACCTTTCGCTGCAACGAAGGCAGTCGCCTGGTCGAACATCCAGTTCCAAGCTAACCGGCCTGGCGCGTGAACCAAGGCTGCCCCGCCCCAGTCACGCGCGAGGTTTCTTCGAACTGCATGGTTGCGGAACCGGTGGATTCGACCATCGCGTTGTTCAAAGTCGACCGGACTCGATGGAAGGTTCCAGTGAACGATTGCGTGGCTGTACCAGTGGAAGTCGAGACCCTCTTGCCCGATGGAAGTGCTGCTCAGCACGAAGGGCAGAAATGGCGAGTTGAACGCTGCACGCAGCTGCGTCATCGCGGTTGGTCCGTCACCTTCGTCTCCGTCGCTACTGTCCTCCAGCAGCGGTCGTGCAAAGCGTAGGCTGCGGGCTAGGGGTACTAGGCGCCAGGCGCCGTTCTCATCTTGTCGCATCACCTCGGGCCGCAGCACGGCGGGCTTGAGCCGCAGCGCCACCTCCATCTGCGTCAGGCGGGCCGCCAGCGCGGCCAAGCTGCCTGCGGGCATGTCCGGCCCCAAGGGCTGGTCCACATCCAGTACCGCGAGGTATTCGTCGAGCACAGCCTGAAGGCCGCCGTCGGCGGCGTGCCGCAGCAAGCGGGTGGCGAAACTGCGTTCCTCTGGGTACAGGCCCGTCAGCATTTGTACGGTCTGTTCGTGCCCGAGGTAGTGCAGCAAGGCTGCGGCGACGCCGCTGGCGGTCTGGCGGTGCACCTCGTCCCAGTGCTGGCTGGGTTCGTCGGCCAAAGCTCGCAGCGCGCACACGGCCGGGCCGGCGAGCGCGAGATGGCACAGCACCGGTATGAGATCGGCAGGGCGCTTGCCCAGGCGGGCATCGCCTCGGCGCAGGGCGTCCCACAGGGACTGCCGTGCGGCTATGCCATCCCGAGCCCACAGCGGGTCGCCATCGCGCTCGGCCTCAAGCGACTCGAACTCAAATGGACGGAAGGCTTCGCGAGCCTCCCCTCCATACTCGCGCTCCCATGCGAGGCTATCGGCCAACGCAGGCCCCAGCCAGTACCAGTCGTGGTCCTCTGCACCTTGGGCTTCGCTGCCATAATGGGTCTGGACCTCCTCCATCAGCCTGGTGAGCGCTGGCATCAGACGGTCGATGAGCACCGGTACGGTCGGCGTCACGCCGTCGGCTTCGCAGTCGGCGGCCCATCGATCGGGGTGACCCAAGTTCGCTAGCACCGCGGATGGGTAGCCTAGCAAGTAGTCACCATAGGTTTCCTCGTGGCGCCGAGCGGGCGGAGGGCCGAATTCACGCCGCTGCTCGGCGCTCAGCAGCCCGTCCAGGACGGTCGACACGGCCCGCGGCACCATTCGCCAGCTCGAGAACAGCAGCCGTTTGGTGCGCCCACAGTCCCCAAGCGTGGCGAACGGACCGCCCAGCACGTGCCCAGGGAGCGACGGCGGCAACCACGCGACGCGGTGCAGACCCGCTTCGATCAGCGCACGCGCCATCGCGGCCGTGCGAGCATGCCCCGACTCGGCCCCGACCGCACCCTCAGCATCCAGAAACAGACCGGGCGTGGCGAGAGCGGTGCACAGCCCCTCCTTTTGTTCCACGAGCGCCTCGATCAGCTTGTCCCGCAGCTTATAGCCGCTCAGGAAACTGAACGCGGCTGGGGCCGAGCGCCAGTACTCCAGCAGGTCTGGCACCTGCAGCGCGACACCCACGCGCTTCAGGCCCACGTAGGCGTACATCTGCGCCGCGTCGGGGTGCACGGGCGTGGGCGGCGCCAGCACCATGGCGTCCCGTTCCTGGCTCGTAGGCGTACGGTCGGTTCGCGACATGACTCCGCGAAGTAGGGCCTCGATTTGGTCGCGCAGTGCCTCTATCGCTGTGGTGTCAGCCGGGTCCAGCGTACGCAGCCCGTCGTTGAAACGTTCGAGCAGGTCGCGTAGTCGCGCCAGGGCGGTCTCGTCGTCGCGCAGCAGAAAGCGCACCATCGCGAGGAACTCATCGTGATGCGAGTCCTCTTCGGGAGCATCTCCCACTGAACTCATACGGTATGGCGTGGCCGAAAGCATCAGCACGCGCGTGCGCTGGCCGTCAGTCTCGTACTCGTAGAGCTGCCGGGCCAACTCCGCATTGGGGTCGTGGCTGTCGAGCAGCCGCGGGAAGCGCTGGAATTCGTCGAGGATCAGGAGGTCTGGCTCGAGCGCTTGGATGCATACGCCCGCCAGGGTGCGGCGCAGGTTGGCGATTAGCGTCGCGGCCTCGCGCTGGTCCGGGTCGCGGTGGCGGTAGGCGCGTTGCCGGGGGAAGCGGTCCGCGAGCTCGGCCAGCTGGCTCACAAGCGTGCGGCCGTCCTGGTCGCCGCGGCGCAGCTCCTCGGAGAAGAGCTTCTGCAGCTGATCGTCGATGGCGTAGCGCGTGCGCACGCGGTCCATCAGCGTCTCGAACCGCTCGTGCCCCACCTGCTGCGCGAAGAGGTTGCGCCAGCGCGTCATGCTGACCTCGGGCAGCACATCGGTCACCATCTGGGCGAGCAGAGCACGTTCCTGCGCGTGGCCAGGGTCGTTGCGGAAGTCCAGCGAGGTGCCCGGCGTCAGCGCCTGGAAGTTCACGCCGCTGTGGGGCAGAGCCGAGGGGCGCTCGGGCCGGCCGTCCTTGCCCAAGGGAATGAGCGGCATCAGCGTCAGCCGCCCCTGCGAGCGGAAGCCGACCCGCTCCAGCGCCGGGATGCTCAGGCGGCGGATGTTTTGCTGCGCGATGTCAGCGTTCGAGCAGATGTAGACCACGTCCACGCGCCCCACCTTGCCCTGCAGGTGCCGCAGTGTCTTGGCCAGCACGCCGCGCGCTACCAGGGTCTTGCCCAGGCCAACCTCGTCGGCTACGAGGAATCGGCCGCTGCACGGGCGCCCGTCCGCGGGGAACAGGCACTCGAAGGCCCACTCCACCGTGTCGCGTTGGAAGGGCTTCAGGCGCGCCAGCACGTCTTGTTCGACGGCCAGCCAGTCGATTTCGTCTGTCATAGTGGAGTCAGGTCGGAAGGAGGTGTCTCTGCGCCTCGCGGAATGCGGTCCAGAGGCTGAGGAATGCCGAGTCCTGCATCAGCCCGCTGTCGCGGGAAGACTCGACGAGGTCCACCACTTCGCCCAATGTCTCGGGCCGCTCGGCTAGGGCCTGTAGTAGCGTTTCGAACAGTGGACGCAGCGGCGCGGCGGCGCGGCGGGCGTCGCCCTGACGTTGCTGGCGCTGCCGACGCAGGCGCTGGCGCAGGGCTTCGTCATCACCAGCGAGCATGAACTCAAGGTACAGCGCGAGGCTGTCGGCGTCACGCAGGTGGCGGGACAGCGCTGCCGACTCGCGCGCCGTGAACGCCGGCCAATCGCCCTGGGCAGACAGTCGTACAGTGGTCTCCGCACGCAGTTCCGTGCCGGGCACCTCCAAGACCAGCGTCCAGAACTCGGTGAGCTCGTGCAGCGCGAGGTCGGCGCAGCGGCAGAGAGGGCAGCCTTCCTCGGTGCCAGTGATCCGAGCCCATGGCACGCTGATGGGACGCGCCCGCCACTGCACCGGGAGTCCTTCGGCCAGCAGTGGTGAGCCGCTCACTATCGATAGCGAGAGCGACCATGTGGCTGTGTCCTGCGGCTCGAGGCGGGCCGACAGGCGCTCCTCGGTCACCAGCGAGTTGAGCAGCCAGTCCAGCGCCTCCTGCTGGCGCTTAAGGGTGAGCAGCGCTTCGTCAGGTGCCTGCGTCGGGCGCAGGTAGGGCGTGGTCAGGGGCGCGATGCCCTGATCGCCTAGCAGTGCGTCGACTCCCATGCGCGACTTCATGCCCGAGAGCTGCAGCAGGAACTCGACGTTTCGGGTGAACGCCGCCTCGGTGGCGTTGGCGGAGCCGGCCCACAGGTGCGCCTCCCAGCCGTCATCCGCGACCCACAGTTTGGCATGCAAGCCGCTGAGTGGCGCCCCCTCCAGGCTCAGTTCTTGGCGGAAGCCGTGCACGAAGTTGCCGTCCTCGGGAAACCACTGATCGGGCAGGCGGTCGTGCAGTTCGTCCAGCGCGTCATCGCGCGAGACGAGGTGCACCGGAAAGCCGGACGCCGAAAGCGTGTCCACCATGCCGCCGGACAGGAAGGGCGAGACCACTAGCAGCCGCCGCCCTCCGAGCTGCGCTTGTTTTGCCCAGTTCTGGAACGGGCTGCGCTGGCCGTCGAACAATTGTGCGAGCGGGTACTTGTGACCGGGAATGCCTAGGGGCCAGAAGGCCCAGTCCTTCACTTGGTCGTCCTGCGCTTCGAAGCGCACGGTGCGCAACTCCCGGGCAAAACGGTCACGTCGCTGACGGTGTGCGTCGGCCAGCCCGCCCAATGCGGGAACGGCGGCATGGTCGCCTAGGGCCTCGACGAACTGCACAAGTGGTGCGTTCGCGCGGATGGCGTTCTGGCGCTGGACCATCGGCCCGTCCAGCCGCGCGATCACGTCCCACGAGCGGTCGTAGGTCAGGTTGCGGGAGAGCACCAGCAAGCGGTAGAGCACCTCACCGCCGCCGTTTACGAAGCGCAGCAGCCACAGCTTTGGGTGGAACACCGCGCGGGCGGCCGTCGGCCGCACCTGAACCACACTGGCTTCCAGCCACAGGAAGGCGTCGCGCCACTCGGCGGGCACGTGGATCGCACCCGCTTGGCAGAACACACTGAGGCGCGAGGCCATCTCTCGCACTGCGCGCAGCGCTTCCAGGCGCGCACCGGCTGCGTCGCCCAGCGCCAACGGGTCGCTTTGGAGCAGGGCCAGCGGTACACCGGCCAACGCGGTAAGGTCCAGCGAGTACGTGCAGATTAGGGCGTCGGTGAACACGTACCCGTGCGGCGGCAGCACCTGCTCCGAGAGCAGGCAACGGTCGTCAGGATCCAGCATGCGCGAGGTCTCCGGTGCGGCCCAACCCGTTCAGAATGTCGATGACGATGTCGCGGCCGGTGCGCCAGCGGTAGTCCGTCAGGCCCAGCCATTCAGGCGGGCGCCAACGCTGCAGCACCGGCGGGTTGCCCATGCGCGCAAGCGCGCCCTTCAGGCGCCGTTCCCGCGCCTGCATCCAGCGTTCGGTCTGGATGCCCAGCAACGTGGACGGATCCGCCACCGCAAAGCCTTGTTCGGCCAGCAGGCGCAGCCACTCCTCGATGAAGGGCCGGTCGCGCTGCAGGCGCGGGTTGACCTGCGCAATCCAGCGCCAGAAGGCGCCCAGTTCATCGTGCCAAGCCTGTAGGGCCGTAGCGTGCGCACCAACCCCAGCCAGCGTGTCTGCCAGCAGCGTGTCGTAGTGCGCAGGGGCAACGTCACGCCGGCGCGCAACGAGCAGGCGGGTGTAAACCGCAGTCAGCGCCCTCGTGCTGAGCGAGAAGTGGAGGGCGTGGATCAGTTCGGTACTAAGCGACGCGGGCAGCGCCGGCCAGCGGCCGGTGTCCTCCAGCAGGGACCAGGGGGCTTCCAGAGTGGCTACCGTCGCCGCATCGAGGTGACGCACCATCCATTGCAGCAGGCAGACTTGCCCGGACGAGGTGTGCAGGCCTAGCACCTTCTCCTTGAGGTAGCGAGCCTCCCCGCGGGAAAGGTCAAAGGAGGTCCGAGTGAGGAACTCGCCATTCGCGTCGGGCAAGCCTGGGTCCCAGGTGGTGGAACCGGTGTAACCCTCGCTGTCTTCCCCATCCTCCGAGCTGGCACTGCGTCGACGGGAGGCCCGCCGCACGTCCGGCAGGTCGGAAAGGTACTCCTGTAAGGAACATGCGCCCTGGTAAATCCCCAAGCGCCGCAAGCCGCTCCAGTAGATGGAGGAAGGCAGGCGTTGGGTCTTATCTCGGTTTTCACGGCCGACCAGACCAGGGTGGCGTTCATCGGGCGTCTCGCCATCGGTAGCCAGCAGGGCCTCGATCAGCGCTACTTCCCGCTGGCGCAGCGTCGGCACCAAGCGATCATCCTGCACGCTGCCGCGCTCAAGGTCCCTCAGCAGCCACGGCACGAAGAGGAAGTAGCGGGCGCGAGTTTGGATGGTGCTCAGGCCGGGGAACAGATGGTCCGAGATTGCGTCACGAACAAGGCCCAAGCCCAGTTCGTCGATCGTGGACTTGTCCTTTTGCGACTCAAGGAGCGTAAGGACGTCTTCACGTTCGGTAGGGGAGAAGTCAAGCCATTGCAGAGTGGGCATAAGGTATGTGCGTGGTTTGAGGGGGTACGTCGCTACACGATTTGATGCACCGTCGAGCGCAGGCATCTCAACGTACTCGCAGTACTCGCGGTGAGCAGGCAAATTGATTGCCGCTGTGCGCTGAGACCCCTTTGACCGAATAGGTCCCTCCTGAGAGGTCAATAAGCAACTTCGCCTTACGTCGTCGTTCGGACGGCACCACAAAGAAGCGGACCGTTATCCGTTGAAGTCGCCTTGGCACGGCGGATGGGCATTGATGATGGACAACCAAACGCTCGGCGTAACGAAATGCCTGCCCGGTAGTTCGGAGCTTCCATCCCTTAGCGCGTGCAGATATTGACGAATGGTTGGTCTTTCGATCAGTCCTTCGTCGGCGGTGAATGGTTCGTCGCCGTCTCGTTGCGGTTTGCCCAATGCGCGTAACGCGTAGCGGGATACCGCCTCTGTGAGGTCAAGTTGCCATCCGGGAACGCGATCTCTGCGCCAGAAGAACTCCACGGCGGGGGTTCTGATATTGGATTCCACCAGCGCGAGCAGATCGGTTGCGGACCTTTCACGCATGATGGTCTCGGGGGGCGCCCCAACGCCAACGATCTCCAACGCTGCGAGGCTAGACGTGTTGAGTGCGGCTGCACATTGATCAAAGTACCGTTCAGCTGTAATGCATTCTCCGTCGGCGTCGCGATCAATGAGAGGCCACGGGTAGTCGATCACTCGGGGGAGAAAGTCGCCACGCGCCCCGTTGATCACCTTGTGATCGAGCGCGCGGCACATCGCCTCAATTCTTCGAAGAGCGCTGCGAAGCTCGCCACGGTCGACGTGGTCGCAGTCGCGACTGACCGACGCGGCGAGCGCTCGAAGATCATCCTCGGCCGCAGTTCGGCTGGTGGCCGCTCGGAGGATGGTTTGGGTCGGGCCCGGAACTGTGGATGCTACGTTTTCGGCGAGCCAACGCCCGAGAGGGGATTCGCATCGCTCCGGTGTGACGTCGATCTCAACGTGAGGATGATCGCCGGACGCGACTCGTACGGGCGCGCCAGGTAGCTTCTCAGCGAGATAGGAGAACGTGCATGCAAGGACAGTCTTAGGCATAAGGAAGAAGGCTAGTTTTCGTGACGTGGCCGTTATTCATCAAACGAATGGTCGGCCGCAGATTGTTGCCGATGATGCCCATGTTTTCATGTCAGGTAGCGACATATGGCCTCTTCCATTGTGGCATTGTGAAGGTCGAGCACCGGTTGGATGCTGCACATCTCAGTCGTTTCAACTACTTGATAACCACCGCCCAAATTCCAGGCCAGCGGGATCTTTCGGCTAGTGGCGAATTCGAAGACGGCCGCATCGCGATGACGCATCTCCGCGCTATTCAAGAATCCACCAATGGGATCGTTCTCGTGCTGGTCAGCGCCTGCCTGGTAAAGGATGAGATCGCAACCACTGAGCTGCTCAAGTAACTGCGGCAATCCAGCAAGGAACGCTTGGTTTTCCCTTGGGTAACTTGCCAGCGCGGTAATGTGCGTAATGTGAGCGTCGAGTCCATAACGATGGATGATGTCTTCAGTCCCGGCACCGCGATGCTGATCGATATCAAGAATGCCAACGTGCTCCACGGCCGATTCAGACAGAAGCGTTTGAGCAGCGACCATTAACCCGTTGAAGGTGCAGAATCCCCAGCAATAGTCGTAGCCGGCGTGGTGAAAGCACGAGGTTGGAGATACGGCAATGCCGTGAGCCAGTGCATCGCGTGTGGCATGCAGTAATGATCCGGTAGTCCAGTGAAAGGACTCAACGAATCGCGGATCGTCTGATTCCATGCCGTTCGGTATCTGCATGTTCAGGATGCCCTCAACGAACGACGCCGCATGGGCGCATGCTCAGCTCGACAATCGTTGCCGGCGGATAGCCCTTGATCTCGATCGGATACCGGGAAAGCCATTCGCGTACCACTTCGCGTGGCTTGGCCGCCGAAGGGCTCTCCACAGCAGCATCTGACACCATACGTGGGTCGAAAATACGGGGATTCTGTTCATGGTGTATCGACTACGCGTCGTCTTCGGTCGATTTGCGTAAACGTTTGATGCTACTGAGTCGAGCGACAAATGATGTCGCAGGACGAGAGCGATTGCGTTTCCATCACGAAGACACGTTCCAAGGGCGGTAAGGGCGTCGGACAAGTCGTCTCAGGCGGCTAGGCGGACTGCTGCAAATCGGCAATCTCTACGCAGCAACCAGATCGACTCAATCTTGCCCATAGAAGTCCAACGGTGCGACGCAGGCTGTCGCAGATCGTCAATACACTGGGCGTATTAAGCGGAGAACGATATGCCACAGTTGATCGAGTACCTGGATGTTGTCGCACGGCGTCTCGGCCATGACCTGCTGTTCTTTGGCCCTATGCCTGGGGGATTGTTCGACGATGACTCTCACGCCGACTGGCTAAGGGCTCCCGCCGCGGATTCAATACGAGAATGGCTCGACGCTGCCGGCGTCGCCCATGGAATCTGCGGACCGACGTCCAACTCGGGCTGGATCGAGGGCGGTCCGAAATACCTCTACCTCGAGTTGCCCTACGACGCCGATAACGCCGATTACCAACGCCTCTGTGCCTTTGTGCAAGATCACGATGACGGCCGAACGCGTTGGCCAGAGATTCGGTTTTGTGTGCTCACGCTTGCGAATGCAATGAAAGCCGGAGCGGACAAAGATCGGGTCTTCGATTGAAGATTCGAGTGTGCGCCAAGCCGCGGCAATGATGATGACGAGCGTTGAACTGGAGCATGTGCTGAGGTCCATTTGGGAGGCGACACGGCTGCTCGGGCGGGTGGAGCCGATGCTGGCGCCCCGCAACGACGCGCAAGCAAATGAGATGGAAGTGGTGGCGAAGCAAGTCACCGAGACTCAGCGTTTGCTCGGCGCTTCAATCGAGAGCCTCGAAGCGCTATTGGCCGAGAAATGCGCGCCAGAGCAAGATCCCGCGACGCTGTCGCCAGAGGAAATCGACGGATTGCTTCGGCTGAACTGGCGGCTAACTGCGATCACAGAACTCCTGCATTGCGTCGCGTCCGACCAAATGCCACGTCTCGAAGCCAAGTGCGCGGATCCCGCGGACCCTCTGTGGGACTACGAAATGGACGCGAGGATCGACTTCTGCCTGCGATCGGACGATCCCGCGTTCGACGATGACGAGGAGAACAACTTGGCCTCGAGGAGGGTGTCGGTCAAGCATCTGGTGGACCTGCGACGTCGCAACCGCGAGCGCGCAGACTGGGCGTGGTCAGGCTTGCCCGCCGCGCTGCGCGCGCAACCTCATTGCTGGCTGTTCTATGACCTGGTTGATCATGAGTATGGCGACGGAGGGGCGCGGATTTCTTACCAGGATTGTCTTAGAGTCGGCGAGGTCTTCGTCGATGTGGCGGTTCGGCACCAGTTTCTGTTTGCCGTGGAGGCTAGTGTCGCATGACCGACTCAACATGCTGGATCGACTTTTCTGCTGATCGCCGGACCTGTAGGCGCAATACGCAGGGCTGGTACGAGATCACATGTGCCGACAATACGCTGCGGTTCGCCGGGCCGTCCCCAAAAGATGGCTATTGGCCTGTGTTGCTGAGTAAATGGGCCGAGCAAAACAATCTTGCGCCTTCGATTGAGTACGGGGCCGACGGGTCGGAGATTACGCGCATCTCAGTGACAAAAGCGCAGGTTCAATCATTCATTGCCTATCTGTATGACGACGAGCCGGCGTACAACGATCCAGCCCGGATGCTGCTGTGGAAGGGGCATGCTTGGGCGGTTCACTACCTCATCGATTTGAAGGCGTTTGTCGCACAGGAATTCAGCGAGCGCGCGAAGTTCACGCTTTTCGCGGATGTATGGTGATCAAGAGGCTCCACGTTCGTCGGAGTTGGCATTGGTGCCCACCTTCGAACCGAGTTGGTGGGTGGGTTGGGACGGATAGTTCGAGCCAAGCATTCGAGTGAGATCAACACCGTACTTCGGACAAGCAGATGAGACACAGGGCAGCATGAACTACGACATCATCGGCGACATTCACGGTCACGCAGACGCGCTGGAAGCGTTGCTCTGCGATCTGGGCTATCGGCACCGCGGAGGGGCTTGGCGTCATCCGGATCGACGGGCGCTGTTTGTCGGCGACTTCATCGATCGTGGGCCCAAGCAGGTTGAGGCCGTCCAGATCGTGCGACGCATGGTCGATGCAGGCTCAGCGCTGGCGGTGATGGGCAATCATGAGTTCAATGCCATTGCGTGGTTTCTGCCTGATCCGGCAAATCCAGGCGAGTACTTGCGCACCCATCACTCTGCAAGGTATGGCGCCAAGAATCGGCATCAGCACCAAGCCTTCCTGGCCGAAGTGGAGGGGACGTCTTTGCATGAGGAACTTGTGAACTGGTTCCTGACCCTGCCGTTGTATCTCGATCTGCCTGATCTTCGCGTCGTGCATGCATGCTGGCACACGGCGGCGCTGGGTTATCTGACACCGTATCTGACCGAGCAACGTTGCCTGACGCCCGAGACGATGGTCATGGCCTGCCGCGAACCGGAGAGCGAAGCGGAAAAGGACGCGCCCGGGATGACGGTCTTCAAGGCGGTCGAGGCGGTACTCAAGGGTATCGAGGTCGCGCTGCCACCGCCGCATGTGTTTCATGACAAAGACGGGATTGCCCGCAGCAGGGTGCGCGTGCGCTGGTGGGATAACGATTCGAGCACCTACCGGAAGGCGGCGATGCTGCCCGAGGATCTCCGGCGCGAGTTACCAGAGGAGCCTGTGCCCGCGCACACACTCGTCGGTCACGACCGCGGCAAACCCGTATTTGTCGGCCACTACTGGCAGAGCGGCTCGCCCGAACTGTTGTCCGACAAGGTTGCCTGCGTGGACTACAGCGTCGCCAAAGGCGGCAAGCTGGTCGCCTATCGATGGGACGGCGAGCCTACGTTGGACGCGAGAAAACTGCATTGGATGCGGGGATGAGATCAGCATGAGGCGTGACGTGACCGCGGAAGCACAAGAGCACTTCGAGCGGCGAACTCCTGTCGCCGCCGTTAGAGAACGCTACCAGGGCTGCCTGCTTGGCGGCGCTGTCGGCGATGCACTGGGCGCGCCGATTGAGTTCATGCATCGCGCAGAAATCCTTCGTCGCTTCGGGCCCGAAGGTCTGACAGAGATGGTGCCCGCCTATGGTCGTGTGGGCGCCATCACCGACGACACCCAGATGACACTCTTTACTGCTGAAGGCGTCTTGCGGGGATTTGTGCGCGAGTCGCTGCGGGGGTTATGCCATCCTCCGAGCGTCATCCACTATGCCTACTTGCGCTGGTTGCACACCCAAGGCTATTCCTTGCCGCGCGACATGGAATTTGCACTGAGCGGCTGGATGATGGAACAGAAGGCGTTGTTTTCGCGCCGTGCGCCAGGCATGACTTGTCTCGACGCGCTGCGCAAGGGCACCCGGATCGGAAAGCCTGCACACAACGACAGCAAGGGCTGCGGTGGTGTGATGCGGGTCGCGCCGATCGGTATGCTCTTTCATGCGCTCAGTTGCAGCAGTCCCGAGACGCGTGCCGAACGACGCGCGCATGCGTTTGACCTGGCTTGCGAAGCTGCCGCCCTGACGCACGGACATCCCACCGGGTTTCTGACGGCCGGCGTGATGGCAGCCTTGGTGTTCGAACTGCTCGACGACGTATCGCTCCCCGCTGCCATCGCGCATGTCATGCCCCTGCTGATGGCAAGAGAGCGCCATGAGGAAACCCTCGCGGCGCTCAATGCGGCGGTGGCGCTGGCCGAGTCGGATGTCGTGCCGGCTCTGGCGATCGAACAGTTGGGGGAGGGCTGGATCGCCGAAGAGGCGCTCGCAATAGGCGTCTATTGCGCGCTCAAGGCTGAAGATTTTGAGTCGGCCGTGGTCATGGCCGTAAATCACGACGGCGACAGCGACTCGACCGGGTTGATCGCTGGGAATCTGATGGGCGCCATCTACGGCAGATCGGCGATTCCCGAGCGGTGGCTCGTCCCACTCGAACTGCGTTCCGTTATCGAGGAGGTCGCGGATGACCTCGCCACGGTTGGCGAATGGCAACTGGGCGATTGGGGTAATCCAGCCGCTGAAGCGGAGGAGGCGTACTACTGCGAGCGCTATCCGGGCTGCTGAAGTTTGCGTGGTTCGAAACGGCCGGATCGGCCTGTAGGCACCGGAGCAGCGGTGCTCGACCCGAATTGATGCGGGGGTCGGTGTGGCCTTTGGCAGAGTGGTAAAGCGGATGTGGCGATAAACCCGCGTGTGCGGGGTGGCGGTTGCAGATCAGGATCTTGAGGGAGTGACGATGAGTTCTACGGGATATGGGCTACCTGTCGTTCTGCGTGCAGATGGCACCAGCGTTGCATTGAGTCGGTGTGCTAACGCCGCGGGCGCGACGAATGGTTTTGACGAGAAATGGCTGCAGGAGACGCTCTTCATGCATGGGGATGTCATCCTGCCGGTCGGAGAGATCGACCGCGCCAGCGAGAGGATCGTCCCCATCTGCCGCGAACTGCAAACCGGAGCCGGGCCACTGGATATTCTGTATGCCACCCCGGAAGGACGGCTGGTGATAGCTGAGGTCAAACTCTGGCGCAATCCTGAAGCACGGCGAAAGGTCATCGCCCAGATCCTCGACTATGCCAATGCCTTGAGCAAGTGGTCCTATGAGGACCTCCAGCGTGAGGTGTCGAAGGCTACGAACCGGAAGGGAAATGTCCTGTTCGAAATGGTTCGCGAGAAGTTCCCTGATGTTGAGGAACACCGCTTCGTCGACGATGTGATCCGTACGTTGCAGCACGGCAAGTTCCTGCTGCTGATTCTTGGTGATGGCATACGGGAAGGTGCCGCTTCAATTGCATCGTTCCTGGATCGTGGCGGCAATCTGCATTTCTCGCTGGGGCTTGTTGAAGTGGCGGTCTACGACATGCCCGACGGCGCACGTCTGGTTCAGCCGCGTGTCATCGCCAAGACCGTCGAGATCGCTCGAACCATCACCGTACTTGCGAACTCCAGCGTGGTGATGACGAGCGAGGTCGACGCGGAAGGTGATGGGATTGGACTCCCGGATCAGCTAGATGAGCACCCCAAGAAACAGGCCTGTCTTGAGTTCTGGAAGGGGTGGCTTGATCAACTGACCTTGGATGACCAGTCGCAGCCAATGCCCAAGAATGGTACGGCGATGGCCAATCGCTACTTTCCTCTGCCACCGCACGGGAGTACATCGGCTGCCTGGATCTCGGCCTGGATTGGGTGGGCGGGAAACAAGGCCGGCGTCTACCTCACGTTTGCACGTGGAGATGAAGGCGACAGGCTTTATGCCGCGCTGATGGAGGATCGTTCAGCAATTGAGCAAGAGCTGGGGTTCGCCCCCATCTGGGACAGCAAGAGCGGGAAACATGTCATTGCGGTCGAACGTCAGTTCAAGGATGTACTTGGCCTGGATGAACGCAAGCCTGCGTATGACTATCTGTCCGACATGAGCAACCGTTTCGTCAATGCGTTCAGGCACCGTATGGCTGAACTCGCGCGAGAATCGTGAATGCCGCGTTGGGGCTGATCCTTCTTCAGGACCGCAAGAACTCTGAGCTGTCAGCGCTCAATGATCTCTACATTCCCATAGCGCGACCGTCGCATCGACGTATCGAAGAGACCGCCAAAGGCAGATGATCGATTTATTGCTGGTAGGCGCTAAGAATCGTCGACTCGGGGAGCGCGCTGCTGGCTCGAAGGTCTGCGCACGCCCGGGACACCATGGGATGAGACGACCCTCGGACTCAAGATTGCGGGCGAGCTATCAAGTCCATGCTTGGGTGACGTCGGTTCCGTCTCTGTTCGAGAAGCGATTCAAGGCTGTCCACTCGACGACATGGAGTTGCGCCGAATCGGCGTAATCGCGAAGAAGCATTCTGGCGTCATCCAGTCTTGCTGCCAGCTTCGCACCCCTGCACGGCATGGACCACTGACGTAGCTTTGGATTCCAGCGAGCGCCACGCGCTTTCGCCTGTCCGATCAATGGTGACCTAGGAGGAAGCTTGAAGCGCACTTCGAACGTTGATTCCATTGCACCATCCCAGAGTACCTTGAGTGCGGGTCTGCCCGTTCTTGGCAAGCGCATCGAGAGTAGTTCGAGCAGGGCTCGACAATCGGTTATCGCTCGGTGGGCGGCATAGTGAAAGCCGGCGCGGTCGCAAAGGTATTCAAGCTTTGCACCGCCCATTCCTTCGCTCTCCCATCTGATTCCTTTGCGCGAACATGCCCAGGGCAGGTTTGCAAAGGCTGGGAAGCGATCTTCGAGGAATGGCCGGTCAAATTCGGCGTTGTGCGCAACAACCAAAGCGACGCCTTGCAAGATCTCTGCGATGCGAGAGTCGTCGAACTTCATTCCGGCGACATCGGAGTCGGAGATGCCGCTGACGGCAGTCGCGTCTTCCGGAATTCCGATTGGGCTTTCTTCAAGTCCGGAGTAACTGGCGACGACGTCAAACAGTTCTCCGGTTTCAGGTAGAAATTCGACTATCAGAATCGCGGCTTCGATCATGTAGTCGGACCAGAAGTCGAGCCCTGTGGTTTCGGTGTCAACGATTGCGACCTTAACAAGCCCGACAGACGGGCGCTCGCGCGTAGCGTAGCTCGCGCGTTCCTCCAGCGGCCGGATCACGCGAAAACCATTATCGGTCAGGACCTTGGCACAGTGCGCGAGATCCGGTTCGTTGTCGCGAAGCCCACTCATCATGTTTTCCTCAAATCTAGTCGCGATTCTGGCTCGATTTCGACGCGTATTGACGCCCGCAGGGGCTCAGTGAATTGGCTGTACCGATATCAGGATCTCGCAAGCGCTAGCCACCTTCAACCATCGCTGCATGCTTCCAGTGCCATAGCGCGACCGTCGCATCGACATAGCGGTGGTTCGGCAACTCCTGTTCCATGAAGCGTACGACGGCGCTCGCTTCCGCTTTCAGCCCGACCAGGGAGAGTGACTCAATCATCCGCGAGATGCGGTAGTCGTGATCGCCGCTGCGGTTGGCCCACCAGTCGAAGCGGCGCTCCCAGTTGCCGGCCTTGCACACTTCGCCTTCGACCCATTCGAGGCCAAGTACCGCCAGCGTGCGTGCAAAAGAGCGTCGCATGGCGTCGATGACCGCGGCGTCCTGCGCAAAGATCGCGAAGTCATCCGGCGTCGGTGCCGGCCCCAAGGGGCAATTGCGCCCCTTCCGCAGCAGCGGAAACTGCCATCCCGCCAGATCCGGTGCGGTGCAGTAGTCAAGGTCCGACATCTCCAGGATGCGCTGGAGCGAGCGGCCAGCATGATCCTTGCCGTATCCCACCAGGAAAGCGTGTGCAGCGGCCCCGTCGGAACTCAGTTGCCCAAGGGATGGCATCGGAGCCGCCGACCGCGCGAGGCGCTCGGCCAGCCGCTTCACGACGTGCATCGAGCCCCCGAGCACACACTCATCGACCAGATCCATGCTCGCCCGCGGCCCGGAGCCGAGCATCACGATGATCGCACCGCGCGACCGAGCCTTCTCGATCAGAGACCGCGTCGGGGTGAGCGTCAGATCGCTTTCCACCACCAGGATAACGTCGGAGCGCTTGGCGCGCAGTTGCGCCTCGTTCAGGACCATGTCATCCGGAAGTTCATCGAGCAGCGTGATCGCCGGTCTGCGGCACGGCGCGTAGCCTCTGCAATGGGGACATGTAGTCGCACTGTCGCTCAGCGGTACGCCACATTCGCCGCAGGCATCCTTGAAAAGGGAACCGAAGAGTTCAATCGGCGCAGGCACCCCTGCGCGCTGCAGCCATTCGTCGGTGCGCTCGGTCATGATCCATGGGCAGCCAAGCGCACGATAGAGTTTCTCGACCTCGCTGAAGAGCGCTGGTACCGGCTGTCGCTGAAGTTCTGTGCGCAGGCCGTTCCAATGTGCCCGAAAGCCGGTAGGGTCGGTGCGCAACGCGGCTGCACTGGCAAAGCGCTTACGGTCCGCACTCCGCCAGGCGTAGAAATTCTCGCCGCTGGCAAGACCGTTCTGACTGATCGCGTATCCAGAGCCGACCAGCACGCTCACGGTCTCGGCTGCCTGCAACCGGCGGGCCACACTCTCGATCTGGATCGGCGAGACGGCCTCTTCATCTCGGTCGCGGTAGGCACCATACAGATGCTTACGCGCTCGCTTGCGCTGGTACATGTCGTCGTCCGCGCGTTTGAGGAACGACTTCGGGTTGTCTGCCGGCTGGGCCTCGGCGACGCCGATGGACAGGCCAACCCGCAGGCCGGCCCTGATGCTCGCCCAGTCAAGGCTGCGTACCTGTGCTTCGATCCGGTCACAGACGAGACGTCCCACTTCATCCGTCGTGCCGCGGAAGAGCAGGGCGAACTCGTCGCCGCCGATACGGGCAGCCAGATCGCGCTCGCGCACATTGGCGCACAGCACCGCCCCCACTTCCTTGAGGACCAGATCGCCCATCTCATGGCCAAACACGTCATTGATCTGCTTGAAGCGGTCCAGATCGATCAGCGCAACCGAGAACGGCTCTGCTGCGTCGTACGCCTGCGCGAGCCATTCACCTATGCGGTCCTCGAAGCGCCGCTTGTTGGCAACGCCGGTCAGGCTGTCTTCATAAGCGAGTTTTTCGAGTTCGAGCGTATGTGCGCGTAGCGCCCGGTTGGCCTGCGCATTCGCGCGCGCTTCGATATGGGTCGTGGTCGCGAGTCGGCGCTCACCCAGGTCGCGGCTCAGACGTTGCTGCTCGATCTGCGCCAGTTCCAGGATCACTTCGGTCGCCAAGTCCCGTGCGTTGAGCGCTAGCAGCGCCGATGCGGCCGCCTGCCTCGCGAGCACGCCCAGCGCGTCGCTCTCCAGCACGTTTGCGGCGATGCACGCCGCAGAGAGGTGGTCGCGGATCGACTCGGTGTTGCGTGAGTGATACCCGCGCTCGATACCGGTCAGCGCATGGAGCAGGGCGGGCAGCGCTTCCGGGCCATCGAGAGCGTGGCGCGATAAAGCGTCATCTCCCGCGGCGTCTGTGACGACGGGGACCTCCCCTTTGATGACTCGCAAGCCCTGATGGAAACGCGCCAGCAGGGCTACCGTCTCCTGCTGTCCGGGGAAAACGCATGCCTGTGTCGACGCTGGCAGCACTGCGGAGGGCGTCTGCGCGTTACCGGCCAGCTCGGGGCGCGCGGTTTGCGGCGCAGCGCGCTCGTCGATCCAGTTCCGATAGGCGATCCAGGTCGAAAGTTCGAAAAGCTCCGCCGGTAGGGGCAGTGCCGGCTCGGTGTCGGCACGGTCGGCATGGTCGGCAATTCGGTCGAGCGTGCGGCGCGCCATCGCGATGTTGGCGTTCCACAGGTAGGCATGGGCCAGCGCGATATCGGCGCGCAACGTCCACGGGCCGGATGGGGTACGCGCCGCCAGTTCGGTGGCAAGGAGCGCGAGTTCGAGTGATACAACCGGCTGCCCGATACGGGCGCTCGCAAGCGACTGAACGGCCAGCGCGCTGATCTCGGTGGTCAGGTCCTGCGCCTCTTGGGCGGCCTCGACCGCGCGCCCGGCGGCGTCGCGCGCACGCCGCAGACGGCCCAGCGCGAGATCCAGCAACGATTGTCCGAATTCGATTGCGCTGCGGTGTGCTGCCGATGCGTGGTCCGATGTTTCGGCCCGCGCGCGGTGCAGCGCGGCCTCGGCGGCGTCGAACTGTCCAGCCGTCAGTAGGGGTTCGACGGTAGCTGTCAGCAGGGAGTGGAGGGCGTCGGTGGTCAGTGTGCTTTCAGGGGCGAGGGGATCGGTTGGCATGGTCGGAGTGGGGCAAACAGGAGGTGGGTGAGCGTGCGCCGAGCGGACCATTGGCCACGCGCAGGCAGTGGCGTATGAGCAGGGGGTGGCATCAGATTGCGCGGCATGCACGAAATTACGGCCGCGTGAGCGCACACTTGAGGTGACTGCTTGATCAGGTATTCGCCTCGTTGGCGATGCCGTAGAGCACTTGCCCGGTCGGGCCGGCGCTGACTGCGCCTTCGCAGTGGCCGGCCTGGTCGTCGAAGAAGAAGTCCGGTTCGAACGCCTTGAGGAAGGGGCCCTTGGGCAGACCACCGAGAAAGCAGGCCTCATCGACCTCGATGCCCCAGTGCAGCAGGGTTCGGATCGCGCGCTCATGCGCCGGGGCGCTGCGGGCGGTGACCAGCGCGGTACGAATCTGCACCGTGTTTTCGCGCGCACGCGACTGCAAGCCATGCAGCGCTACAAGGAAGGGTTTGAAGGGTCCCGCCGGCAGCGGCTCGTTGATGCGGATCACCTCATGCTCGACAAAGCGCGCCAGGCTCTCGCCCTTGAATACCCGCTCGGCCTGATCGCTGAAGAGCACCGCGTCACCGTCGAAGGCGATGCGGATCTCGTTCGGGTTGCGCGCCGCATCGGCGGCGGATGCGGGATACACCTGGGCGGCGGGATACCCTGCGAGCAAGGCAGCACGCACGTCTTGCGGATTGGCCGAGAGGAACAAGGAGGCATTGAGCGGCGCGAGGTAGCGGTGGGGCGAGCGCCCGCGGGTGAAGATGCCGCGTTCGATCGACAGCCCGTAGTGTTTGGCCGCGCGGAAGATGCGAAGGCCGCTGACCGGGTCGTTGCGCGACGCGATCACCACCTCCACCGGCTGTGTCGTCGCGCTGTTCAGACGCAGCAGTTTTTGCACCAGCGGATACGCCACCCCGGTCGGCGGGGGATCGTCGAGGCGTTCGAGCTGCAAGGCCCGATAGGCGCCATCGTCACCCGTTTCAAAGACCGCGTTCTCTGATTCCAGGTCGAAAAGCGCGCGCGAGGAAATGGCGACAACCAGTTTTCCGTCAAGGGTCGGGGACATCACTGTGCCTCTCAGTTCGTGGTCGCTTGATCCGTCATCGCCACGGCATCGCACGCAGGCGTCGCCAGCCCTCAGGGATCCAGAAGAGCGCGGGCAACGCGAGCGCCAGGCACAGCGCTTCCGTGCCTTCCCACGACAACGCGCCTTGCAGCGGATTGGCCTCGGTCAGTGGCCACCATGGCCGAATGTCCTGATGCACGATATCGTCGAGCAGCAGGTGGCTCAGCGTGCCGGCCAAGGCCCCGGCCAGCGCCGAGCGGGCTGAGATGCGGACGCCCAATGCGCGTTCCGGCCATCGTTTGATGGCGACACAGAGCAGTGTGATTACCAGGGCGCCGGCCAGGGTATGCGAATAGCCATGCAGCACGCTCGCGCCACGCAGCATGCCAATACCCGGTTCCAGGTCGATCAGGATCTGTGCGCAGGTGAAGCTTGCAAGGCTCATGCGCTGACCTGCCACGCGCTTGAGCGTGATGCCGGGGCCAAGGTGGAAGGGCGTGAAAGGCATCGCTGTCTTCGGCGGATGGTCGGTGATGAAAGTCGGGTGCCCTGGCGATCAGGGCGTCCAGTCCCAAGCGAGTCTAGTCCAGTCCAGCGCGTCGATCTGCGTGAGCACCCAGGGCTCGGTCGGAACACCGAAGGCATCCTGGAACCACACGGCGACGAGGGATGAGTAACACTCGCCCGGGTCACGTGCGACCTCGGACGATTCGAACACCCCGATGCAGGTGACAAAGCCGACGCGCTGCCAGCGCTCGCTACTCCCGTCGCTTCGTGTGACCTCCCCCACGAAGCGCTGAGGCGTCAGCAACACAGGCGTTCCGAAATGGGGCGGTAACCGGCCGCGCCCGCTGCGCAGGGCTTCCTTGCCGCGATATTCGATTTCATCCCGGAACTGACCAGGCAGGCCACACAACATGCCATCGTAAGTGCCGAACTGAATCAGCTCGGTCAGCGTGATCTCCCGCCCATCGGCCAGCGTGCGCGTCCAGCGCGGATACGTCAGTGGGTGACCTTTCGTGCGGCCGGTATCGATGATCGGCGCATTGGCGCTGCAGCGCTTGGCCTGCATGTCGCACATCTCGCGTTCCGCTTCGTTCAGATCGCCGTGCATGGACAGTCTCCAGTAAGGACTTCGGGTCGGGGCAGGCTCAGAGGGCCTCGTAGAGCTCGCGCAGCGATGCGGCACCGGGGCGACAGCGATCCATGAAGGTCACGATCTCAGGAGGGGCAAAGCGGCCGGTCACCAGCGGCAGCACCGCGTCGAACGGCCGGCCCGATGCGCGTGCCCAGCGCAGCAAGGCTTCCAGCGCGACATCGGCATCGTCGGCTGTGTACGACGGAGTGCTTGCGCAGGTCGGCAAAGGGGAGGGGTGGGCGGGGCGCGCAGCGGCGAGCAGGGGTTTGGAGAACATGCGAGGACCTCGCGAACTTGATGAAACGCATTCTTGCGCGCGCCAGGCTCACCCGGTGAGCTACCCATGCGGCAAGATGCACGTCATCCTCACAAGACCGTGATCCGTCATGGACCGCACCGAACGCTTCTACAAGATCGAACGCCTCATCGCCGAACGGCGGGTGGTGACCCGCGACGAGTTGCTGGCAGAGCTGGAAGTGTCGCTCGCCACCCTCAAACGTGATCTGGAATACCTGCGCTCGCGCCTGGAGGCGCCGATCATTTGGGATCGGGACGCCGGCGGGTATCGCTACGAAACTGACCCGAACACGCCATCCTTCGAACTGCCCGGGATGTGGTTCTCGGCCGCCGAGATTCACGCGCTGCTGTCGATGGAGGCGCTGCTCGAGAGCCTCGGCCCGGGGCTGCTGACGCCTCATGTGCAGCCGCTGCTCACCCGGCTGCGGGCGATGCTCGATCGCGAGGACATTCCGCTCGAGGCGGTGAACAAGCGCATCCGGGTGATGCGTTCAAGCGGCCGGCGTTATGAGCCGCGCCACTTCACCCCGATCGCGCATGCGGTGCTCAAGCGCCAGCGCCTGATGATCGACCACCGCCATCGCGGGCGCAATGAAGTCACTCGACGTGAAATCTCACCGCAGCGCCTGACCTATTACCGCGAGAACTGGTACCTCGAAGCCTGGTGCCACCTGCGCAATGAGTTGCGCAGCTTCGGACTCGATGCGATCGAAGGGGTTTGGAGCAGCACCGAGGCCGCGAAGGAAGTCTCCGAGCAGCGTCTGAAGAACGTGCTCGATGCCGGTTATGGCATCTTCTCCGGCGAAAAGGTTGAATGGGCGGAGTTGCGCTTCGCGCCGGAACGCGCACGCTGGGTCAGCAAGGAGACCTGGCATCCGGGTCAGGAAGGCGCGTTCGATGACGCGGGGTACTACACCCTGCGCATTCCCTACAGCGCACCCTTCGAACTCGCGATGGATGTGATGCGCCATCTGCCCGAAGTCGAAGTGATCGCGCCCGATTCGCTGCGTGAAGTGGTCCAGGCGCGATTGACCCAAGCGCTGCAAGCCATGCAGACACCGAGGCGCTGACGCAGTCAGACGCCGCAGACCCGATATACACGCGCAGGAGCCCCCATGGCCGACGTGATGAACCGCGACAACCTCTACGCCGCCCCGCGCGCCGCGTTGCACGACGACAGACTGCCACCGCGCCACTGGCTGGTGGAGTGGGGGTGCACGGCCGTTCGCGCCGTGCTCGATCTTGCGATCCTGCTGCTGATGCTGCTCGCTCTGACAGACGTATTCGATCTGCTGCAGGGCGAACCGCGCGCCACCTGGATCGCCCCGGCGGCGTTCGGTGCCGGATTGATCGTGGCAGTTCTCCTGCGCGGGCTGTTCGTTGCGCCAGATGACGACACGCCCGCGCGAGGTCGCTGGCGCTCGCGGCAATGCGCGCGTCGCGAGCGATGATGCCGACGATGAGGCAACTGCTGGAACTGCTCGCACCCGGCGAATGGCGCCGCCCGTGGAAACTTGCCACGTTCGCTGTGGGCATGGCATGGCTGCTCTGGGGTGCGCTGACACTCGACATCGGGGATTGGGATGTCGGCGTATCGATTCTGATGGGCGTGTTCACCTACCTGCTATCGCCCATGGCTGCGCGGATCCTGATGCGACGTCGGTGGCGGTGGCTACCGCTGAGTCTGCTCGCCTGGTGGTGGTGCGTCGACGGCGTGTACATGGCCTGGCATCTGTCGATGGGCAACCCGATCTACCGCGAGGCCAATGCCTACGCGTCGACGTGTCTGTTCTGGCTGTGCGGGTTTATCTGGTTGCCGCGCGCGTCGTTGAAAGTGATCGCGCTTCGCCCCCGCGACATTCAGCTTTGACACGAGCCAAATTGTTGAACGACGGAGACTGAAATCCCAACGACACCATTCAATCTGCTTTTGTTGTGGCCGGGATTGACCCGGGCGTTGCACCAGTCATCGTCATCGAGCCATCTTGAAGTGTCGGATCACCAGTTCTTATCCCTTCGATTTCGGGGTGGGTTCCTGAACCTGGTTTTCAAGGGCAAGGCGCTCGACCTTGGGTCTTAATGCCCACTATTGCGACACTAGACTTCGCTTCATCTGCTTCCAATTCGATCCAAATGCGCTTTCTACATACATCCGATTGGCACCTGGGCCGGCTCTTCAATGCCCGCAGCCTGCTCGAAGATCAGGCCCATGTGCTTGAACAGCTCATCGATCTGGCGCGCTCCGAACGGCCAGATGCCGTCCTGATTGCAGGCGATGTCTATGACCGCGCCGTGCCGCCGCCCGATGCGGTTGCCTTGCTCGATGACGTGCTCTCGCGGCTGGTTCTCGGGCTGCGGATTCCGGTGGTGATGATTGCCGGCAATCACGACAGTGGCGAGCGCCTTGGTTTTGGCGCCCGTCTCATGAGCGCCAACGGGCTGCATGTGGCTGGCCGTCCCGCGGCGCCGGTGCGCATCCGGTTTCAGGACGTCGCCGGTGAAGTGAGCGTCCACGCGCTCCCTTATGCCGAACCGGCGGTGGTGCGCGCGGCCCACCAGATTGATGACGCGATCGACCACGCCGCAGCCATGCAGCTTCAGCTCAAGGAGATCCAGTGCGCAGCGGATCGCTCGCCGCGGAACGTGCTGGTAGCGCATGCGTTCGTCGTGGGCGGCAGTGCCAGCGAGTCGGAGCGCCCCCTGTCGGTAGGGGGCAGCGGTGCGGTGGGCGGCGAGGTCTTCGAGGGCTTTGACTATGTGGCGCTCGGGCACCTGCACCGGCCTCAGAGCTTCGCCGAAGGGCGGCTGCGCTACGCGGGTTCGCTGATGAAGTACTCGCTGTCCGAGGTTGAACATACGAAGTCGGTTTCGCTGGTCGAGGTCGACCGCGCCGGCGCGGTGTCAGTCACTGAGCATCCACTTACCCCTCAACGCGATCTGCGCGTTCAGACCGGTAGCTTGCAGGCGCTGATCGAGGCTGGCCGAATCGACCCGCGAGCGTCGGACTATGTCCACGCCCGGCTCACCGACGAGGGGGCGCTGCTCGAGCCGATGGCCCGCCTGCGAGAAAGCTATCCCAACGCGCTGTCGATAGAACGCCTGGTGCTGAATCAGGCGGGCGAGGGCCTGCAGCGCGGACAAGCGCTGCGCCACCTCGAACCTGTCGATCTCTTTGCCAGCTTCCTGCGCGATGTCGCAGACGAGGCGCTGGACGGGCCGCGCCAAGCGGCCTTCGAGGCGGTGCTGGCCGACGTTGTCACGCAGGAAGGAGCGGCACGATGAAACCGCTGAAGATCACCATGCAAGCGTTCGGCCCCTTCGCCGGATGCGAAACCGTGGACTTCGCCCAGCTTGGCACCCGCTCGTTCTTCCTGATCCACGGCCCCACCGGCGCAGGCAAGACCACCCTGCTCGACGCGATCTGTTTTGCGCTGTACGGCAGCACATCGGGCGGCGAACGCCAGCCCAAGGCCATGCGATCCGACCATGCCGACGCGAGCATGCCGACGCGGGTCGAACTCGAATTTGCGCTGGGCGAGCAGCGCTATCGCGTGGAGCGCAGTCCCGCCCAGGTGCGCGCCAGGCTGCGCGGCAGCGGCACTACCGAAGTGGCGGCCACGGCCGAACTGGCGGTCTGGGAGAACGGCGCCTGGTCACCGCTCGCTCAGCAGGCGAGCAGGGTCACGGAGCAGATCCGCGGCCTGCTCGGTTTTTCGGAAGAGCAGTTCCGCCAGGTCATCGTGTTGCCGCAGGGGCGCTTCCGCGATGTGCTGACCGCGAACTCGTCGGAACGCGAGGAGATTCTGGCGCGCCTCTTCCACACCGAGATCTACCAGCGGATCGAGGAGGCCCTTAAACGCGCCTCTGCAGGGCTCAAGGAGGCAGCCAGGCGAATCGAGCAACAGCGCGCCGGCGTCCTCGGCCAGGTGGGCGTCACGAACGACACCGAACTGGCCGACCAGATTGCGGCGCAGGACTCCGCACTTGCGTCGGCACGGGCGCACCAGACTTCGGTTGCGGTCCAGCACAACGAGGCACGAGACGCCCTCGAGGCGGGGCGGCAGGCAAGCGCCGCGCTGGACGAGGCCGTCTCTGCGGCCGCCCACCATGCATCGGTCGCCGAAGGCCTGCGTGAGCATCAGGCGCGGCAGGCAAGGATCGAGGCCGCACGCCGCGCCATGGCGGTGGCGCCAGCACTGGATCGGCAAGCGCGTGCCAAGCTTGGGCTGGCGCGGGCGGACGCCCTGCTTGGCGAGGCCAACGACGCCTTGGCGGCCCAGGCTGAAGCCGCCCGCAAGGCCGCCGACGAACTCCAGCGCGAACAACAGAAGGAACCGGATCGTGTCGAGGCGCGGCAGCGTGTCGGCGATCTGGACTCGATCGCGAACGCGCTGGAGGCCTGGCAGAAGGCTGAGCGCGAGCGCGTCTCCGTGAGCAAGGCGCTGCAGGCTGAGCAAGTGGCACAAGACGCGCGCCAGGACGAACTCAAGAAGCTCGGTGTCGCCCGCCAGTCGCTCACAGAGCAGAGAGAGGTCGCGCTGAAGAAGGCCGCCCTGAAGGCGGCGGCAGATGCCGATCATGAGCGCCTCGTGGGGCAGGTCGCCATGCTGCGCGAGCTGGCCGCGGTGCGCGAAGAGCTTGCGGTGTGCAAGGCCGGGCGTGATCAGGCCGACACGGCGCTCAACAAGGCTGTGGCGGCACGCGATGCGGCGCTTGAATCCCGCTCAGGCATCGAACGTGCCTGGGTGGCGGGGCAGGCCGCACGGCTGGCGGCATTGCTCGAGGCCGGTTGTCCCTGCCCGGTGTGTGGCGCCAGCGAACATCCCGCCCCAGCGCACGCCGGCTCGGAGATCGTCTCGGACGAATCCCTGGAGGTTGCCCGCACCGCCGCAACGAGCGCCGAAGCGGCGCTGGAGCAGGCGCGAGTCCGCCGGCAAGACGCCGATGCCCAGTTGCAGTTCGTCTCCAATCGTCTGGCCTTGCTGCAGCAGAGTCTGGTCGAACTGGCCGGGCTGTCGCTGGAGGAGGGTGAGCGCAGACAATCCGCTGCCGCCGCCGCGTGCCAGGCGGTCACGGTGGCCGCGCAGGAACAGGTTGCGCTCGAACAGCAACTGGCCGAACTTGCCGAGCGCAGCGAGAAAACCGAGCAAGCCATCGCCCAGCGCCAGCCCGTGCTGGAGAAGCTCAAGGCCGAACATGCGGGCGCCATTGCCGCCAGTACGCTGCACCTGAACGCCGTGCCGGAAGCGTTGCGTGCGCCGGGGGCGTTGGCTGCAGCACGCCAGACGGCAATCGCGCACCTCGACGCTCTCGATGCCGCGCTCCGCAAGGCGCAGGACGCGGACAAACGCGCCGTCGAGGCGCTGTCCGCCGCCCAATCAAGGCAGCGGGAGCGCGCTGCGGCGCGCGAGCAAGCTGTCGAGGAGGGCCGCGATGCCGAGGAGGCTCTCGCCGTCGCGCTGCGCGACCACGACTTTGCCGACCCTGAAGCCTGCCAGGCCGCGCGGCTCGCCGCGTCGGAGTTGGCTGCCCTGGAGGTTGCTGCGCGCGAGTACGAGCACGCCAGGGCGCAGGCAGAGCAGCGCCTGACCTCGGCCCAAGCGCGGGCGAAGGATCTGGCCCCGCCCGATCTCGCGGCGCTCGGGCAGCGTGCCGCCGAGGCTGAGTCGGCGCTGACGAACGCCATCGAGGCGGTCGAGAAGGTGCGTTCGCGTCTAGAGGAACTGGGCCGAGCGCACACCCGCCTCGCCCAACTCGCCGAGGAGAACCAGGACTTGATGGCGCGCTACGCGGTGCTCGGGCGCCTGTCCGAGATCGCCGACGGGCAGAACCCACACCGCATGACATTCCAGCGCTACGTACTCGCCACCTTGCTCGACGAGGTGCTTGAAGCAGCCTCAATCCGCCTGCTGCGGATGAGCCGTAGCCGCTATGAACTGCAACGGGTGCAAACGCAGACCGACATGCGCAGCGCCGGCGGCCTCGATCTGCAGGTGTTCGACCACCAGACCGGCACCGCCCGACCGGCCAATACGCTGTCGGGTGGCGAGGGCTTTCTCGCAGCCCTGTCGCTGGCCCTTGGGCTGGCTGATGTCGTGCAGTCGCGCACCGGCGGCATTCAGCTCGAGACGCTGTTCGTGGACGAGGGCTTCGGCACGCTCGATCCGGAGAGTCTCGACTTCGCCATCAACACGCTGATCGACCTGCAGCAGGGCGGCCGGCTGGTCGGGATCATCAGTCATGTCACCGAGTTGAGGGAACGCATCGACGTTCGGCTGGAGGTCAGGCCGTCGACCAAGGGGAGTCGGATCGCGTTCGCTTTATGAGCACCCTTCTTCCGAGGCCCGTTGCACCAAAACCGCACCGTGGCGACGAGCGCTTAGCGTCCGCAGACCGTTAGCGCCTTATTTGCAACATTCGAAAGCCTTCCTCGGTGGGAAACGTTTCATCCGCAAATGCCTCCGGGCGAATTGCGCCGCCCGTGGAAGCTCGTCGCATTTCGCGTGGGGATGGCGTGGCTGCTCTGGGGTGCGCTGACGCTCGACATCGGGGATTGGGATGTCGGCGTGTCGATTCTGATGGTCGCGTTCACCTACCTGCTGTCGCCCATGGCAGCGCGGATCCTGATGCGACGTCAGTGGCGGTGGTTCCCGCTGAGCCTGTTCGTCTGGTGGTGGTGCGTCGACGGCGTGTACATGGCTTGGCATCTGTCGATGGGCAACCCGATCTACCGCGAGGCAAACGCTTACGCGTCGACGTGTCTGTTCTGGTTGTGCGGGTTCATCTGGATGCCGCGCGCCTCTGCGCGAGCTTGTTCGCAATCCCGGCCGCGTCCGGTTCTGAATTGATCGGTGGGTGCAATAGCCTGCGTGATGGCCAACGGCGGCTGTCGCTGTGCCCGTAAGGATGCCGAGTAGGCACAAGAAGCAACGACGGCATGACTTCCGGCACGCAAGAAGGTGGCTCGCGAAGCCGCGGTGATTCGGAGGACATTCCCAGCGGATGTACGATTGGACCCAGTTGAGCAGTTCGTGCGTCGGCTGGATATGCGCTGGAATATGGCGGTTGCAAATATCGTTATCCTGCTGGCTTCGGCGTCATCAAAGCGTTCTGGAAATTCAGTGAGGCAGAAGTGACCAAAGCAAACCAGGGTAAAGAGGATGCAATCCGAGTGTTGGTGTTTGGCTCGACAGGGGTTGGAAAGACCAGTCTCTGCAACCTTCTGGTGGGCCGGACACAGCCGTGTCACAACGGCGCTCTTGGTGTGACGTCGCGAACCCACACCTACGAACCGTTCAAGTTAAAGGGCCGCCAAGTCATCATGGTGGACACGGTCGGTTTGCACGAAAGCAAGCATGGAACGGTCCCCCCTGAGAAGGCCGCTACGCAGATCCTGGAATTGCTGAGCCAGTCAAAGAATGGCTTCAGCCTCATCATTCACGTGGCAACGATCGGTCGCATCACGCAAGAGCGAGACCAGGACTACGAGTTCTTTGTGGAGAAGATGTGCGACCGAAAGATCCCAGCCTTGCAGGTATTGACCGGGGCCGAGAACGAAGCGCCCAAGATGCAGAGTTGGGTGGAAAGTAATCGCGAAGCGTTTGGACGCTTCGCATACGCTGACATCATTGCTGTTTGTTGTGCTTCTGGCGGCCCGCTCGAGCAGCATTACGCGCCGCTTCGGAAGGCCTCACGCGCAATCGTGGGCAAAGCAATTCTGGCTCATGCGCTCCCAGTGCCATGTTTGCTCTACGGCAACGCCAGTGTTAAGTCCATAGGTGATTTGTTTGACAAGCTATGGAACGGTTTTGTCGAGTTGGCCGGTCTGCCTGCCGCATTGCGTCGAAAGGGTAACGAATCAGTCGCAGGTCTGTTGCAACGTATGGGCGTGCCGAATGACGTCGTCGACCTACTACGGAAACACCTGCCAGATCTGATCGAGGAATATGGACCGGGGATTGTTGAGGGGCTGCTGGACAAGATCCCGGTCCCGGGGATCGGCAAAATGGGTCGTTTCGTCACGGCAAAGCTGATCAAGACTGTGCGTCGCAGCACCCCGGAAGGCGGAGACACATCCGAGGCGGCGCCTACGCAGTCAAAGTCCGGGAAGGCTACTTGAAGGGCGGGATCCGCGCACGTGCCAACTCCAGCAGGTCTGGCCAGTAGTTCAGGATCACCCATGTCGAGATCATCGCGACCAGTACAACGATGTGGCCCAGCATCCCGCGTGCATTGAAGACCCCGAAGTACTGCCCGCCAGCAAGCAGCAGGTTCTTCTTCTGCCGACTGTAGTTGCGATACTCCGTTACGGCGCGAATGATGATCCAGACACCGTGGCCACAGGCGATTGCGAGAACGGTTGTGCGGAAGATCGCAAGCAGATCGAGTTCGCCGTGCAGGGCCCGCTTGTAGATCAATGAGAAGAAACCTATCGCGATGGCTGCCACCACACCGACCGTTGCATTGCGCAATGCGGTCTGCTTTTGCTCCATTGCGGCGTCCGATAACTGGCTTCGAACCTCGTTCAGCTTGTCGGTGATCAATGCCGCTGTCTCGACTTTCGCCTTTTCAATGCGTCGATCGACCGCCTCACCGAATTTCTCGGCCGCATAGTCGATTAGCTGTTCGACGTCATGGCGGGTCAGCGAGCGTTGCTTGGAGACCTCTGTTCCGATCGAGTCGATATGCTGCTGGATTTGCTGGCTAGCGTTCTCGATCGACTTCTCGACTACGACGCCGAACTGCTCGATTTCTTCTTTGAACCAATTGGCCATACCGGAAGACTCGGAAATTGAGAGGCGGGTTTTAGGCAGAAAGGACACATTCTGACACAAGGTATTGCCCGGTCACGCCACGGCGAGCTGGCTGGATGATGGAGTAAGTCGCACCGACGTCAGCCGATTTCTGCTCAACGCGGGGTGACTGAACCTCTTCTGCGCGACGCGACATAGTTCACTCAGTATCGGCGTTTGCGACGGGTCGCGACCGTCGGCCAGGGGAAGTCAAAGCGACCGATGTAGTACGTCGCCTTCAAGTACGCCAGATCGGCTTCCCAATCGGATATTGCCAACTGGTGACTCTCGCCTTTACGCCGCTTTGCGTTCCGTGCAAGCGCGGCAATGGACTCCGCCATTTTCTGCAAGCGGGCGGCTGAACCCTGTTCCCCCCATTTGTGCAGATACGCTGTGCAGAAAACCTGCGGCAGCCGGTTTGCAAAAATGAAATCAAGGCGGCCGTGACGCTCGTTGGCGGGAATACCTTTTGTTCCAACGTGATAGCCACAGTAGCCGAGGATGCCGTTTCGATACTGGAAGTCAGTCGAATCAAGCTTACCGGAGGCCTCGCCGGCCTCGGTGCTCGGCCAACGGAACGGCGGGAGGACTTCTAGAAGCCTCTGCTGAACATCCTGCATGAGCGCCTTGGCTGCAAGGGATTTTCGCTGGCTCAACTCCAAAATCAGTTGAGCCAACACCGATGGATTTGACGCGTTCTGCTCAAGGATTGTGCGCAATGCGTCGTGGCGTTCCCGAATGTACGGGCGTGAAGCGGAGAGAGTCGTCATGAGAACTGCTCGCTTTCGAAAGAGTTCGGAAATGTGGCGTGGCACCGCTTCAGCGGCGCCGAATCCTGGCGGTTCGATGCCCGACGGTGATGACATCGCCGTTGTCGCTTGCTTCGACCAGATAGCAGTCGAGGAACGAGCGCAAACAACGCAGGGGTTCACGACCGAAGGTGCGTTCCATCTGCCGCAGGCTTCGTTTGGAAAAGAACCTGCGGACGGCGCCGTGACCGTCATAGGCAAGCTCGCCGTAGTCAAGGAGCCAGAGATCAATGAGCGGGGGAACGCAACGTTGCTGCGCCCGGTTCCTTGCGTGGTTGGTGTTCATCGATGCCTCCTTGTGCGCTTTGGTGAAAGGCATTCTTGCAGCACTTTCACCTGAGCGAAATGGCTGCAAAAGACGTGTTTCGCACAAAATAATCCTACATCCATGAAGTTCCTAAATTTACTCGTATCGCGCGCACGCGCGTTAATGGCAAAATGCGTAATTCGCAGTACAAACCACATCAAGTTTTTTTATGAACTACGGTGAAGTAGAAAGCAGGTTCAAAGAAGGCAGCATCAAAGAGGTGTTTGTACTTCGGTGCTATCGCAACCCCGCGTTGAACAGAGGTGATCGCTCTAACCGAGATATCGGATTGAAGTACCTCGTGGTCTTCATCCCAAGCGTTCCCAACCCCACCTCCTACCACTACCTTCTCTATCGCGATCGGCTCGCCCTACGACGCGAGCCTCGACTGTTCAGGACGCTCTTTACGGTCTCTAAGGCGATGCAGGAATGGGGAATCCGCGAGTACTCGATACTGGACTACGCGTGGTGCAAGTCATTTGAGGCGACATTCAAGGAGTTCAGTAAAAGCATGCGGGATCGCAAGGTGTTCATTGACGATGTCGAAAAGGACATCAGACGCGCACTGGAATGGGATCTCTCCCGGGAGTCGTAGGAACTCCCCTGAGCCGCTGCAGCGCCATGCCCCCATATCCGAGTGTTACGCTTCTGAATCGCCCCGGACTCCCTAGACACATTCTTGCCTCACACCGAGGGCGCTGTTCGCCATGTGAGCCCACAACGCTCACCAGCCACGATCGAGGCCTTTCTGTCCTGTAGGCCCGTCGCCCATCACGATCGTCGGCGTTCGCTGGCTGGCGATCACGTAGTTGGCCAGCGGCGGCTTCCAGTCGGGATCGAATAGCTGCGGGCGGAAGTACTGATGCTTGGGGCTCAGCGTGTTGGAAAGATCCTTGTCCGCATCGGACCGGCCCGGCTGAATCGTCGGTCTACGGGGCGCGTACACAACAGCTCCACGCGCACGCCGCGATCGCCTGCCGGTTCGACTTCTGCCTGGCACAGCGAGAAGGGTGGCTGCGCCGCAAGCGCCAGCGTCCCTGCTGCCTCGTCCATGATGCGGCGCACTTCGTCAATGCGGATCCCAAAAGGTGCATTGGCCATGAGGCGAAGTTGCTGCATGACGCGATCGACGCCTCCGGTGGGCGCGTCCGAATTGAACGCTTCGGACAACACTGGTAAACCAGTAGCTCTCGCATGCAAAAGCAGTCAATTACGGATCATGGTTTGACTCCAGAAAGGACTCAGCCTCTTTGGACCCGGCTTGGCCGGTTGCCAGGGTCTGCCCCCGGTGACTGAATCGCCCGCACGTGGAGCAGAAGCGGCGATGAGCCCATCGTGTGGACGGGCCGCGCACATTTCAATCCACTTGAGGCCGCGGGTGACAATTGTCTGCGTGACGATTCGCATACAGCGATCCTCACTTTTGCGCCAGATCATGTCGCTGGGATCCGCAAGCTCATGCAGTGAGCCTCGCTGCTTGAAGAATCTCCCCGACCGACTTTCGGGTATGACGGTCGTCCGCCCTTGGACGACCGGCCCGTCGCATTCAGGGAGAAAACCATGAAGAAGTCCCTGCTGTTTGGGATGGCGTTCGTCGCCATCGTGTTGTCTGCATGTGGAGGAGGGGGAGGCGGCGGAAGCTCGACCGTTACACCGCCTACGCCCACTCCAACGCCGTCGAGTTACACAGTCTCAGGTGCAGTGGTGGTTCCCTCGGGCATCATTACCGAGGGGGACACCAACGATACCCAGTCGCCCCTGCATGCTAATGACACCGCGGCGACCGCAGAGCCCATCCCCAATCCTGGCATTGTCGCGGGCTTCGCTTCAGCCGTGCCGACTGGTGTTGTGGGGGACCGTTTCGAGAACGTGGCCGACGAGTGGGATTCGTTCAAGATTTCGCTTGCTGCCGGTCAGATCGTGGCGCTGGAGGTGTCCAACTGGGACGCCTTGCAACCAGGACGCAATGACCTCGATCTCTTTCTGTTCGACAGCAACCTCAAACTCGTCGCGAGTTCAGAAGGCGTTGAGCAGTACGAGGGCTTCTATGTGCCGGCCGACGGTAACTATTTCGTCGTTGTCCGTGCCATCCACGGTGCCAGCACCTATCAGTTGTTCGTTGCCAGTGCCGATCAGGTATCGGCTCAAGCGGCAGCGACGGGCCTCAATCGTTTGGGTGATTTCGTGCCCGGTGAGGCGGTCGTGACGGTTCAGCCTGTCGCACAAGCCAAGGTGGTCGGGATGACACTGGATCGTGTCGCATCAAAGGATCAACCGATTTCCGGCGCAACCATAGTGGCAGGACAAGCCAATCGTGCCATGCGCGTGCAGTTTCCGCGCGCCGCGGCCAAGACCGTGGGCGTTGAATCGCCCGAACGTGAGCCCTGGAGTGGCCAAGCGATGAGCCCAGAGGAGTCAGCGCGGGCTGAAACGATTCGGCAGATCAAGGCGCTGCGTGCGTCGAGCGATGTGCGCTCCGCCAGTCCGAACTATCGGGTGAGCTCCAGTGCCGTTCCCAACGATCCGTTCTACAAGCTGCTGTGGCATTACCCGCTGATCAACCTGCCTGAGGCCTGGAACATCACAGACGGGTCCCGAAGCGGTGCGCCGGTGGTGGTTGCGGTGGTCGATACCGGGGTGGTGCTGACGCATCCGGATCTCGCCGGACAACTGGTCCCTGGTTACGACTTCGTCAATGATGCGCGTTCGTCGCGAGACGGGGACGGCATCGACGCCGATCCTTCGGATCCAGGTGATCTGGCGCACGGCGGAAGAACCTCGAGCTTCCACGGCACTCATGTCGCCGGAACGATTGCGGCGAAGACGAACAATGGTCTGGGTATTGCGGGCATCGCCGGTGGGGCGCGCGTGATGCCGGTGCGGGTGATGGGCGCCGGAGGGCAGGGTACCAACTACGACATCCTGCAAGGCTTTCGTTTTGCCGCGGGTCTGGCGAACGATTCAGGACGTGTTCCGGCGCAGCGTGCCGATATCGTGAATATGAGCCTCGGTGGCCCCGGCTTCGATCAAGCCTTTCAGGACGCGATTACCGCAGCACGGGCACAGGGCGTGATCGTCGTGGCTGCAGCCGGCAACGAACACACAGAGCGTCTGTCCTACCCTGCGTCCTACAGCGGCGTCATCTCAGTGAGTGCCGTCGGGCCGGACCGTAGCCTGGCCGAATACTCCAACTTCGGTTCCCGTATCACGGTCGCCGCGCCCGGTGGAAGCCAGTACCTGGACGAAAATGCGGACGGTCGCCCGGATCAGGTGATCAGCACAGTGGGCGTCGATACCAGCGGCGCCCCGGGATGGAGCTACGACGCAATGGCGGGTACTTCGATGGCCAGCCCGCACGTCGCCGGTGTCATTGCCCTGATGCGCGCAGTCAATCCGGGCATTACGCCTGCGCAAGTGGATCAACTGTTGGCGTCCGGCGCGATGACGGATGACATCGGCGCCGCCGGTCGCGATGATCAGTTTGGATATGGGCTGATCAATGCGTACAAGGCTGTCCTGGCTGCGCAGAATCTGGCCGTCGCGGCGCCCGTTGCACCGGTATTGTCGAGTTCAGAGAAGCTGCTGTCCTTTGGCGCCGCGCGGGTTCAGATGAGTTTCGAACTGCGCAACGTTGGCGGTGGCGCGCTCTCGGTGACCTCAGTGACCACCAATGCCCCGTGGGTGACGGTCGCGCCCAGTTCGGTGGATCGAAACCGGCTTGGTGCGTACTCGGTGACGGTCGATCGGGCGAAACTCTCCGTCGGCGCACATCGCGCAGTCATAACGGCGACCGGTTCAACGGGCGTCGTCTCGGTTCCGGTGAGCGTCGTGGTGTCCGCAGGGGCTTTCCCGGGTAACGCGGGTCTGATGACGGTGATGCTGGTTGATCCGCTGACCCTGAAACGACAGTACGGCACCGCAATGCTTTCATCGAACGGCACCTATGCTTTCTCGATGTCTGGCGTTGCGCCGGGCACGTATGTACTGCTCGCTGGCAATGATCCGAATGCGAGTGGTTACATCTGCGAACTCGGGGAGTTATGTGGAGTCTGGCCACTCAAGGCGAGTCCGCAACTGATCAACGTGTCAAGCAATCTAGTCGGGTTGAACTTTGCCGTGCTGCCGGATGACACGTCGATCTCCAAATTCGGTAGTGCCAGCGTGCAAGCCGCTAGTCCATTCGAGCGACTGATTCATGCGGCAGAGGTGTCAAAGCACTGAATCGCTAGGTGCTCGGGGGCGATTCCCGATTCCAGCGATGCCCGAATCGGTCTCGCTGGATAGCGCCTCGTTGTGAGCGAAATGAGTCCCTAGGTAAATGCGAGGGGTGTATGACGCCCAGACCTACACGGTAGTCGTCGCCATATTTGAGGCTGATATTGATTGAACGAGGTCACTGACACGTCATTCAGATCAACAGCGGGGAGCATGCGAATTACATAACGGTGTGACATCTAAGAGAGCGACGGTGGAACCGATCTGCGCCGCCCCAAAAGGTTAATCGCCCTTACGCTGCCCTCTCAGATGTCGCTGCCATCTTTTGTGCGGCGTCACCCGAATCGCTATGATCCTGCTCAAGCATTATCTTGAATCGAATTGCTTGCTCCGTACGGTCGCATAAAGTCTCCGAATGGTCTGTGACGGCTAGTGCGCGCTCCACGTAAATGGTCGCCTCGCAGCGAGTGGACACGCCTTGCGCATAGTTAGCGTCGAATGTGCTCGCCGTGCTCTGGATCAAACCAGGGTGCCCGTTGCACGGCGCTCAGATCGCCGGCTATCGCGCGAGACCTGCCGTACTGGAATCTAACGAAGATACGACTTCAATGACGACCTCTTGATGGAACTTATCGACAACATTAACCGCCTGCTCGGCGACGACCTAAAGCAGACGCTCAAACCCGGTGCTCGCCTGAAGATCGCGGCCTCCTGCTTTTCGATGTACGCGTTTGAAGCGCTCAAAGCAGAGCTGGAAAGAATCGACGAGCTGCAATTCATCTTTACCTCGCCGACGTTCACCGCCAACGAGGTCACCGACAAGATTCGCAAGGAACGCAAAGAATTCCACATCCCGAAGGCTGACCGCGAGCGGAGTCTGTACGGGAGTGAGTTCGAGATTCAGCTCCGCAACAAACTGACCCAGCGCGCAATTGCAAAAGAGTGCGCGGACTGGATGCGGCGCAAGGCAACGTTCAAGTCCAATCGCAGCAAGGCACCGATGCAGCAGTTCGCCTGTGTTCAGGCTGCCGCCGCAGAGACTGCCTACATGCCATTGCACGGCTTTACCGCAGTCGATCTTGGCTACCAGCAGGGCAACGCTGTCTCAAACCTCGTCAACAAGATGGACGAGCCGACCTTTACGGCGACCTACCTCAGTCTGTTTAACCAGATCTGGCAAGACCCCGAGAAGCTGGAAGATGTGACGGCCCAGATTTGCGACCACATTGCGTCCGTGTATCAGGAAAACTCTCCCGAGAGCATCTACTTCCTGATGCTCTACAACATCTTCAATGAGTTTCTGGACGACATCAACGAGGATGTCCTGCCGAACGACCGCACGGGCTACCAAGACACGCTCATCTGGAACAAGCTCTTCAACTACCAGAAAGATGCGGCCACTGGGATCATCAACAAGCTGGAAACCTACAGCGGTTGCATCCTGGCCGACAGCGTTGGCTTGGGCAAGACGTTCACGGCCCTGGCGGTCGTCAAGTATTACGAGCTGCGTAACAAGTCAGTCCTGGTGTTATGCCCCAAGAAGCTGGCGGACAACTGGCTCAACTACAACCGCAACCTTAAGACCAACATCTTTGCCCGCGACCGGTTCAACTACGACGTACTTTGTCATACCGACCTCAGCCGCACCAGCGGCGAGTCGTTTGGCACACCGCTGAACCGCATCAACTGGGGCAACTACGACCTCGTCGTCATCGACGAGTCGCACAACTTCCGCAATAACGACGCCTACAAGGACAAGGAAACCCGTTACCAGAAGCTGATGAACAAGGTCATCAAGGAGGGCGTGAAAACCAAGGTGCTGATGCTTTCGGCTACCCCGGTGAACAACCGCTTCAATGACCTGCGCAACCAACTGGCACTGGCCTACGAGGGCGACTCCGAAAACCTCAGCAAGAAGCTGCGCACCGGCAAGACGGTAGAGGACATTTTTCGCGGTGCGCAGGCCAGCTTCAACGCATGGGCAAAGCTTCCACCGGAAGAGCGCACAGCGCGGGCCATCCTGGACTCGCTGGACTTCGACTTCTTCGAATTGCTCGACAGCGTCACCATCGCACGCTCGCGCAAGCATATCCAGACGTTCTACGACACCAAGGACATTGGCCAATTCCCCGAGCGCCGCAAACCCTTGTCGTTCCACAGCCCGCTCACGCAGCGAACGGACGTGATGAGCTTCAACGAGATCTTCGAGCAACTGTCCCTGCTCAAGCTCGCCGTGTACGCCCCGATCAGCTACATCCTGCCAAGTCGGCTCAAGAAGTACGAGGAAATGTACGACACGCAGGTGTCAGGCGGAAAAGGCAAGCTCAAGCAAGCTGACCGCGAAAAGAGCCTGCAGGCGTTGATGACCACCAACCTGCTCAAGCGTCTTGAAAGCTCGATTGAGTCCTTCCGCTTGACGCTCCAGTCCCTGCGTGCGAACCACACGAATACGCTGGCCAAGATCAGCACGTTCAATCAGACCGGCAACCTCAGTGGCATTGACAGCAGCATCGATGACCTGACCGGCCAGTTGGAAAACCTCGACGCAGACGACGACGACCTACCCAGCATTGGGGACAGTGAGATCGGCGGCAAGGTCAAGATCAGCCTCGCCGACATGGACTTGCCTTCTTGGGAGCACGAGCTGAAGGTCGATCTGGAAATCATTGATGCCTTGCTGGCGTCGATGAACAAGATCACGCCTGCCGATGACGCCAAGCTGCAGCACCTGAAGGCACTGGTTCTGGAGAAGATCGCAGGACCGATCAATCCCGGCAACAAAAAGGTGCTGATCTTCACCGCCTTTGCCGACACCGCTGACTATCTGTATGCCAATTTGGCTCCGGAGTTGCTAGCCAAACAGACCCTGCACAGCGCGAAAGTCACCGGCAAAGGTGCGCCGAAGTCCACGCTCAAGAAGAGCTACGACTTCCAGGAACTGCTCACCCTCTTTTCGCCGCGTTCGAAGGAGAAAGCCATCGTGCTGCCGAACGAACCGGCAGAGATTGACTTGCTGATCGGGACTGATTGCATCTCTGAAGGCCAGAACCTACAGGACTGCGACTACCTCATCAATTACGACATCCACTGGAACCCCGTTCGCATCATCCAGCGCTTCGGCCGTGTGGATCGCATCGGCTCGCCCAACAGCAGTATCCAGCTGGTCAACTACTGGCCAGACATCTCGCTCGACGAGTACATCAACCTCAAGGAGCGGGTTGAGAGCCGGATGATGATTGCCGACGTCACAGCCACCGGTGACGACAACGTGCTGAGCGCCCAAGCCAACGACGTGTCCTATCGCAAGGAGCAACTGCGACGTCTGCAAGAGGAAGTGATTGAGCTGGAAGACCTGAAGACCGGCGTCTCGATCACCGACCTCGGGCTCAATGACTTCCGCATGGACTTGCTCAACTATGTGAAGGCCGATGGCGAGTTGAGCAACGTGCCAAGCGGGATGCACGCCGTAGTGCCTGCCAAGCCGGAGTTGGGCCTGCGCCCGGGCGTGATCTTCACGCTTCGCAACCGCAATCCGAGCGTCAATGTTAGCCAGCACAACCGGCTGCACCCTTACTACCTCGTCTACATCAACCGCGAGGGTGAAGTTATTCACGACCACACCGAGGTCAAGCGCCTGCTCGATCTGGTGCGCACCTGTTGCAAGGGGCAAGCCCAGCCCATTCCGGATGCCTGCCGCCTGTTCAACAAGGAAACGGCCGATGGCCGCAAGATGCAGGTGTATTCGGACCTGCTTGGCAAGACCATCCGCTCCATGATCGAGGTGAAGGAGGAGAAGGATCTGGACAGCCTGTTCAGCGGCGGCAAGACCACCGCGCTGGTCAATACCATCGCCGGGCTGGACGACTTCGAACTGATCACCTTCCTCGTAATTCAGGAGGCCGGATGAGCCTGCCCGCCCGATTCGAGTCGAATGCCGCGTTCATCAACTACCCGAAGCAAGCCGCTTTTGGCCGTACCCTGCCAAAGAACAAGATCTACGAACACAGCGGTGCCAATACGAGGCTGAAGGACTTGTTCGTCGAGCAGGTGGAGCAGATCGTCTGGCAATACAAGTTGGCACCAGAAACGATCAACCTGCCCGCCAAGCCGGGAGTACCAGAGCTTCAGATTTTCTCGATCCAGCTCAAGTCATCGGAGCTGAATCTGGACGTTTTGCGCTGCATCGATGGCGCGGTGCAGTTTCCCATCATCTTCGAGCTGAGCTTTGATGGCCGAACACAGGTGATTGCCGCGTACAAGCGCCCGAACGAGTCAGACGCTAGCCGTTGGGTGCTGAGCGACTACTTTGCAACGGCCTGGTTGCCGAGTGACTGTGAGCGCGCCGCCATGCCCTTGGCACTCGACTTGGGCGGCTTGTATGAGCAGGCGCTTCACCGCCTGATTCCCACGCCCGCGCGCCCACAAGAAAGCCTCGCTGACTTGGTCGCCCGCGTTGAACAGGTTGCAGCCAAGCAGCGTGAGGTTGAGAAAGCCGCCAGCCGACTTGCCAAAGAAAAACAATTCAACCGCAAGGTAGAGATCAACGCGCACTTGCGGCAGCTTAAAAACGAACTTGAAGAATTGACCGGGAGGGAGAGTGCATGACGCAGAGCCTGAATGACGAATCGAGGAAACACATCGAGCAGGTCGCTGGCGAAGCGTTGGCGCAACTCGAAAGCATTGCCGAAACGGCCAAGAGCAAGCTGCACGATGGGCGGACACTGGGTTCCGATGCGCTGGCAAGCATCAACACAATGACATCCAGTTCAGCCATCCAAAGGCTGGATCAGATTAGTCAGGCAAACCGCGAAAGCTATCAGGTACTGGTGACAGAACCTGCAATCGCCCGCGTTGTGGTGGTCGATGAAGAGGGAGAAGAAAAAACCTACTACATTTGCCGCACGACGCCGGTATCGGGCTTTCCCAATTTGGCCAGCTACCGCGCGCCGGTTGGACGCCTGGCCTCACTGGCAATTGGCGCAGAGTTCACGCTTCCCAATGGAACCGTCGTTGAGGTTCTTGAGCGGGCCCAGCTTCGGCCCAATGCGCTCGCCGATGGGTGGGACTCTCGCGATACCGTTGTTGAAGCTGAGCATTTTGGGCCGTTCACCATCGAGTCGCTGCGTGCGCTGCTGACCGAGGTTGCGGGGGAGGAAGTCACCGAAGACATTCTTGGCCAATTGCTGGCCGAGGAGACCGTCAAGGCCAACATCATCGACGGTGTTCGCCGCAGCGTCATCACCAAGATGGGACTGCGGGATCAGCCCATCCTCGATCAATACCAGGACGAGATTTTCCGCCTCCCGCTCGACAAGCGCCTGTTGATCCTGGGCCCGCCTGGTACAGGCAAGACGACCACCCTGATCCGACGCCTCGGCCAAAAGCTCGACACCGCCTTCCTGGAAGAAGGCGAACAACGTCTGGTTGAAACAGTCGCCTCAGCCCAAGGCATTGCGCACGCCAACAGCTGGCTGATGTTCACGCCCACGGAATTGCTCAAGCAATACCTCAAGGAGGCATTTGCGCGTGAAGGTGTTCCCGCCTCGGATCTGCGCATCAGAACGTGGCAGGACTATCGACGCGAGCTGGCCAGAAACGCATTCGGCGTCCTCAGAACGGCTTCTGGCGGCGGTACCTTTGTCCTGAAAGACGGATTGACCAGCCTGAGCGAGACAGCACTGGAGCGTCCCATCCAATGGTTTGACGATTTCGACGCATGGCAGCGCAAGGCCTATGTGCAGGAGCTGCACGATGCAGCGACCCAGCTCCACGAAGCCAAAACTCCCGAAGTCCTGAACCTCGGCGCACGTCTGCAAGGCATCTTGTCGCGGGCGGCCGATGGCGCACTGGCGACGATGTTTGGCTCGCTGGCGGTGGAGATTGCCAAAGTACAGGCACTCGTCAGCAGTCTGAAGGAAGGCTCCGACGCCAAGATCAAGGCCGCTCTCAACCTGCAGCTCAACCGCAACCGAGCCTTTCTGGACGAGTTGGCCCGCGTAATAGACAGCCTGCAACAAGCGCAAGCGACTGATGCGGACGACCAGGACGACCCCGACGCTGATGAGGAGGAAGACGCCACGGCACCCCGCACAGGCCGTGCCGCCGCGCTCAATGCCTATATGCAAGCCGTGCGTGCCCAAGCCCGGGCGGCAGCATCGAAGCGCACAGTCAGCAAAGCCTCCCGCAACGGCAAGATCATCGAGTGGTTGGGGGATCGTGGTCTGACAGAAGCGGATCGCGCCGAGGTGGGGGCAAGCCTTCTGGTGCAGGCCAGCGCACGCCGCTTCGTCAACCCGGTCAAGCGCTACCTCGACGGCATCCCGAAGCGCTACCGTGCATTCAGGCGCGAACGCCAACCGGCAAAGACCTGGTATCGCCACGAAGGCTTTGAGGCGCGCGACATCCACCCGCTGGAGTTGGACATCGTCTTGCTCGCGATCTTGCGCGCTGCAAGCGATCTAATCAGTCGGCCCAATGTTCAGCGCGACATCGATAGTCCCGCGTGGTCATCGCTCCAGCCCATCCTGGGGCATTACCGCAACCAGATCCTGGTGGATGAAGCAACGGACTTCTCGCCCATCCAGCTTGCGAGCATGGCGGCGCTAGCGCATCCGCGACTGCGCTCATTCTTCGCCTGTGGCGACTTCAATCAACGCCTGACTACCTGGGGCGCACGCTCTGCCGACGACTTGAAGTGGGTCTTCGCCGATTTCGACATCAAGGAGATCACCGTCTCCTACCGGCAGAGCAAGCAGCTGAACGATCTGGCCCGCGCCATGATCCGCGCCGTCGGTGGTACCGAGCAAGACGCCAGCTTGCCTGCGCATATGGACAGTGTCGGCGTTGCGCCAGCCTTGCTGGAGCAAGCGACCAACGCAGAAACCATTGTCGGTTGGCTGGCGGATCGCATTCGCGAGATTGAGCGCTTTGTCGGTCAGTTGCCATCCACTGCCATTTTTGTGAACACCGAGGACGACGTCGCTCCGGTGGCCGACGCGCTGAACGCCGCTCTGGCCGAGCACAACATCCAGGTCATCGCCTGCCGAGAGGGCCAGGCTGTGGGTCAGGAAAGCAACGTGCGCGTGTTCGACATCCAGCACATCAAGGGTCTGGAATTCGAGGCTGTGTTCTTTGTCGGCATTGACCAGCTCGCCACGCTGCATCCAGCGCTGTTCGACAAATACCTGTACGTCGGCACCACCCGCGCAGCCACCTACTTGGGTGTGACCTGCCAGGGCACCTTGCCATCCGCCATAGAAAGTCTGCGCACGCACTTTTGCCAGGACTGGCAACAAGGCGACTGAACATACCAATACGAACTTGAATTGTGAGCCGCCAAATACTGGCGACCAGAGGAAAAGAACATGGAAAAACTAAAAATGCGTTCACCCAATCTCACGCAGGACAACATCGCCCGTATTCGTGATCTGTTTCCAGGCTGCGTCACCGAAGCCAAGGGCGAGGACGGCAGTGTGAAGCTGGCGGTGGATTTCGACCAGTTACGGCAAGAGTTGGCCGAGTCGATTGTGGAAGGACCGCAGGAGCGCTACCACCTGAACTGGCCGGGCAAGCGCGAAGCCTTGCTCACGGCCAATGCGCCGATTGCCAAGACGCTGCGCCCCTGCCGCGATGAAAGCGTGGACTTTGACACCACGAAGAACTTGTTCATTGAAGGCGACAACCTCGATGCGCTGAAGCTGCTGCAGGATAACTACCTCGGCAAGATCAAGATGATCTACATCGATCCGCCGTACAACACAGGCAACGATTTTATCTACGAAGATGATTTTTCAGAAACGCCAAGCGATTTCTTGAAACGATCAAATCAAGTCGATGCCTCCGGAAATCGGCTTGTAATCAACGCCGAGTCAAACGGACGATTTCATTCTGATTGGCTATCCATGCTGTACCCCCGGCTAAAGCTTGCCAGAAACTTCCTCAGAGATGACGGAGTGATCTTTGTCAGTATCGATGATGTGGAATTCCCCAATCTTCGCAAAATTCTTGATGAGGTTTTTGGAGAATCCAATTTTCTAGCTACGCTGGTATGGGATAGAAATAGGAAAAATGACGCCAAGTATTTTTCCGTAGGCCATGAATACATGGTCGTTTATGCAAAAAACGAGCCTCTTCTGTCGGAAAATCAGATCATTTTCCGTGGCGAGAAAGATGGCGTCGAGGATGTGCGGAGTGAGTTTGACCGCCTCAAAGCTATCCACGGAAGCGACTGGGCAGCGGTTCGCCAAGGATTGCTTGAGTTCTATCGATCCATTCCAGATGATGACTCAAGAGCGCCACTTAAACGATTTACCAAAGTTGATGGTAAAGGACCGTACAGAGATGATGGAAACATCAATTGGCCTGGCGGTGGCGGACCGACTTATGAAGTAATTCATCCGGAAACGAAGAAGCCATGCAAGCTGCCAACAAGCGGGTGGCGTTATCCGAATCCCACTCGATTCTGGGAAGAGGTTGCGAAAGGGAGAGTGGTCTTTGGGCCAGATGAGACCACCGTTCCGCGTGTGCGAACCAACTTGTTTGAAAACTCAGATCAGGTAATGACGAGCGTTCACTATAGTTACGCACAAACATCTGCGAACGAATTTAACGCCATTTTCGATGGTCGCCGAGTATTTGAGAACCCAAAGCCTATCAGCGATCTACGGCGACTGATTGCATATGTCACGGGACCCGACGATTTGATTTGTGATTTTTTTGCGGGATCAGCAACTACGGCGCACGCCGTGATGAAGCTAAACGCTGAGGATGGGGGCAATCGCAGACACATCATGGTGCAGGTTGCGGAGGCTATCAATGAAAGTCATGAGGCATTTCTCGCCGGATTCAAAACTATTCCTGAGCTCAGCCGAGAGCGCATCCGCCGCGCGGGCAAGAAGGTTCTTGAATCTGTGTGCCACGAGAACTGGAACAAGGACGTCGGCTTCCGCACCCTCAAAATCGACACATCAAACATGGCCGACGTTTACTACGCGCCCGATGCGCTCGATAAGGCCAAGTTCGACCTGTTCGTCGACAACATCAAGCCCGACCGCACGCCTGAAGACCTGCTGTTCCAGGTGATGCTGGATTGGGGCGTCGATCTGGCCCTGCCTATCGCCAAACAGTCCATTCAAGGCAAAGACGTGTTCTTTGTCGATGGTAATGTACTTGCCGCCTGCTTCGATGCCAGCGGCAGCATCGACGAAGCCTTCGTGAAGGAACTGGCCAAGCATCAGCCGCTGCGTGTGGTGTTCCGCGACGCGGGCTACAAGAACAGCGCGGTCAAGATCAACGTTGAGCAGATTTTCAAGCTCTTGTCGCCCGCCACCGAAGTGAAATGCATCTGAGGGGCGCGTGATGAAACTCAAATTCAAAACGCAGGCTTATCAGACAGCGGCGGTGCAAGCCGTGGTCGACTGCTTCAAAGGGCAGCCGCCCGCGACAACGGAGGCCATCAGCTACCGCATCGATCCCGGTAAGGCCAAGAAAGGCGTCGAGGATCTGTTTGCCGAGAGCGGGTTCAAGAACGCCGACCTGAAGCTGACCGATATTGCACTGCTGGAGAACATCACCCAAGTTCAGCATCAACAGAACTTGCCCCAGTCATCCGAACTGGTGAAAACCAAGGTCAGCCGAGTCAATCTCGATATCGAGATGGAGACCGGCACTGGCAAGACGTATTGCTACATCAAGACGATTTTTGAACTGAACAAGCAGTATGGCTGGAGCAAGTTCATCATCGTGGTGCCGAGCATTGCCATCCGCGAGGGGGTGGCCAAGTCGCTGGAGATCACGGCCGAGCACTTTCTGGAGACGTACCACAAGAAGGCGCGCTTCTTCATCTACAACTCCAAGCAGCTGCACCACCTGGAGAGCTTTTCGTCGGACGCGGGCATCAACGTGATGGTGATCAACGTGCAGGCGTTTGCTGCCCGTGGCGCTGACAACCGGCGCATCTATGACGTGCTGGACGACTTCCAGTCTCGTCGACCCATTGATGTGATCAGTGCCAACCGCCCGATCCTGATCCTGGACGAGCCGCAAAAAATGGAAGGTGCAGCAACGCTGAAGTCCCTGGAGGAATTCAAGGCACTGATGGTGCTGCGCTACTCGGCTACCCACAAGACCACGCACAACAAGATCCATCGGCTGGATGCGTTGGATGCCTACAACCAGAAGCTGGTGAAGAAGATCGCCGTGCGCGGCATCTCAGTGAAGGGGCTGGCGGGAACCAATGCCTATTTATACCTGCAGTCCATCGAAATTTCGAGCAAGGCGCCTGTGGCCCGTGTTGAGTTCGAGCAGAAGCTGAAAAGTGGCGAGATCAAGCGCGTGGTGCGCAAGCTTTCCAAGGGTGACAACCTCTTCTCCGATGGTTTTTCAAACGAGCTGGATCAGTACCGTGGGTTTGTGGTCGCGGACATCAACGCCAATACCGACACCTTGAGCTTCACCAACGGCGTTGAGCTTTTTGTTGGCGAAGCCACCGGGGACGTGAACGAAGCGTCGCTGCGTCGCATCCAGATTCGGGAAGCCATCAAGGCGCACTTCGACAAGGAGCAGACGCTGTTCCAGCAAGGCATCAAGGTCTTGACCTTGTTCTTCATCGATGAAGTCGTCAAGTACCGCGACTACTCGGCGGTGGACGAGAAAGGTGAGTACGCACGGATCTTTGAAGAGGAATACAGCCAGTACCTGAACGAGGTGCTGGATCTGGATGAAACGCCGTACATCAAGTACCTGAAGGGCATTACGGCGGAAAAGACGCACAGCGGATACTTTTCCATCGACAAGAGAACAAAGCGACTTGCCGACCCTTCTGTGGCAGCCCGTGGTGAGAATGCAGGCCAGTCTGACGATGTGGATGCCTATGACCTTATCCTGAAGGACAAGGAGACGCTATTGTCGTTTCCTACTCCCAGCGACAGCCCTGAGATGCACGCAAAGAAGTCAGTTCGCTTCATCTTCTCGCACTCGGCCCTGCGTGAAGGTTGGGACAACCCGAACGTGTTCGTGATCTGCGCGCTCAAGCACAGCGACAACACGATTTCGCGCCGTCAGGAAGTGGGCCGTGGCCTGCGTTTGTCAGTAAACCAAAGTGGTGACCGGATGGATCATCCGGCCATCGTCCATGACGTCAACGTGCTGACCGTGGTGGCGAGCGAAAGCTACAAGGAGTTCGTTACTGCGCTTCAGAGTGATATCAGCGACTCCTTGTCTGCCCGCCCCAAGGTTGCCGACGAAGCGTATTTCACCGGCAAAGTCCTCAAGACGCCCACAGGCAATGTCGAAGTTACGCCGCAACTGGCCAAGCAGATCTACAAGTACCTGCTCAAGAACGACTACAGCGACGATACCGACCGCATCACGGGCACGTACCGCGAGGCCAAGAAGGAAGGCACCCTGGCGCCTCTGCCTCCGGAACTGCAGGCTCATGCTGAACAGGTGTACCAACTGATCGACAGCGTGGACAGCAAGAGCCAGACAATTGAGATCGGCGACGACCGTCGCCCCAAGAAGAACCCGCGCAATAGCAACTTCGACAAACAGGAGTTCAAGGAGCTTTGGAACCGGATCAATCGCAAGGCGGCGTACAGCGTTGATTTCGATTCAGCGGAGTTGGTGAAGAAGGCCGTTTCCGAGCTAGACAAGAGCCTACGCGTGACGCCGTTGCAGTACACGATTCAAACCGGCGAGCAGGCTGCCTTGGTGACTTACGACGGACTGAAAGATGGCGAAGCATTCGTGCTCAAGGCCACTAAAACCGAGAAGAACGTGCATTCGATTCACTCGGCAGTGAAGTACGACCTCATCGGCAAGATCGCGGAAGGCACGCAACTGACGCGACGCACGACGGCAGACATCCTGAAAGGAATCAGCGTCGCAGTGTTTGCGCAGTTCCGCACCAATCCCGAGAGCTTCATCGCCGAAGCCGTGCGACTGATCAACGAGCAGAAGGCAACGATGATCATCGAACACCTCGCTTACGACCCTGTTGAAGAGCAATACGAGCTAGAGAGGATATTCACGGCTAGCCAGACTGGCCAAGACTTCAGCAAGGCTGGTGACAAGCTCAAGCGACACATCTACGACTACGTGATCACGGATTCCGGCATCGAGCGCAAGTTCGTCGAGACGCTCGACACCTGCACCGAAGTGGTCGTGTACGCCAAGTTGCCTCGTGGCTTCCTGATCCCGACGCCGGTGGGTGACTACAACCCGGACTGGGCAATTTCATTCAAAGAAGGCGCGGTCAAGCATGTTTATTTCGTTGCGGAGACCAAGGGGTCCATGTCAACGATGCAACTGACGAAGATCGAGGAAACCAAGATCGAATGCGCCCGCAAGTTCTTCGACGAAATCAACCGGATATGCGCGCCTGAGAACGTCAAGTACGACGTGGTGGACAGTTTCGGGAAGTTGATGGAAGTGGTGAAGTAAAAATGAACGGAGGGCGCTCGTATTGTTATGGAAGTCGTTGTGGGTGGGTAAGATGTTAACGAACACGCAGGGCAGGGCCCTTCGCTGCACTCATCCTGCGTGGCCGTATGACGTGCTGTCTTCGAAATGCTTCAACCGATCGCTCAAGTTCCACGTTGGCCGCCCGAGCCGCCGCGAGTTCGTCGCGCAACGCGCCGTTCTGTCTCCGAAGGGTCTGGATCTGCAGATCGCTGTCATCCTGTAGGTGCTTGAGCTGATCCCGTAGCGTGCGTTCCGCCTGCCGCGCCTGATCAATCTGCAGCTTTGCAAACTTGATCTCGCCATCGAAGATCTCCTGGTCACGACGACGCGCCTGATCGGCGGCCGCAAGATCCTGCGAGAATTGTTCTTCCGCCCGACGACGCGCCGCCTGTTCCGCCGCGAGCTGACCCTCCGACACGGCAAGAGCATCGCGCGCCGCGGTCAGTTCCGCTGTGAGACCCACGACTGAGCGTTCAGCCGCTTCACGCTCGGCACGCTGCGCCTCGAGTGCATCTGCGAGCTGATGGGCACGTTCATCCGCGGCCGCACGCGCCTCATCGGCCCGGTCGCGATCCAGACGCGCCTGAGTGAGTTCCAACTGCATCGCCGCGCGTTCTTCGGCGAGTTCCTCATTCGCGACCTCAACGGCGCGCGCCCACAGTTTTGCAAGCGCTTCGCCCATCAATGCTGAGGCGAACTCGTCGAGGCGGGCAGGGACGTTGGGCAGCGAGAGGGTGGCCATGCCGCGCTTGCGAGCGTCTTCCCAGAACGCACGCAGGTCCGCAGCGATGCTCGTCATCGAACCAACGCCCACGAGTTGCCGCACCAGGGCGTTAGCGGGGTGAATGCCTCGCTCGAAGTGCAGGAACGACGCCACGATCTGCACCCGAGCGGCGCGCTCGGTTACGCCGGCAAGGCGCGGTTCAAGGGCGCTCGCCAATTCCTCGTTCAAGGTCATTGAGCGTGCTCCGACTCGGCGTCGCCGATGCGATCGAACAAGAGTGCCGCACCGCGCAGCATGGCGGCAATCGCATGCGCTTCGGCCGGCGCCTCGGCGTGCACCCGGCGCGCCAGATCCTCAATCAGACAGCGCAAATCGCTCACTTCATGCGCCAGCGTGCTGGGCTCGGCCATAGTTCATCTCCGCTAACTGTTCTTTTGTCAGTTTAGCGCGTAACGCACCGTAACGCGACGTATCGTGCGTTATCTTTGCGCGTTGTATATGTACGATTATTGTTACAATCGGTGCTTTAAGGTTGAAGCGACCGCGCTTCCAACTCCTAGACGAGCGTCCAGCCGCGGGTCTCGAGAAGGGGTGGGGGGTATGAGCGAGGCTTTGGTCATCGTCGCTTCTGACGGTTGGCGGGTGAAGGCGCAAACACACCGCCAACGCCGGTCGGCGTATACCTTTTTTGGCTGGCGCCGATGGCAACAGCAAGGCGTTTGCGTGACCCGAACCGACCACAAAGCACGAGAGCCACGGCTTCGTTTGCGGGCAGGCCTGGACCGGTTCGATTTGGGAGCGACTCGCTCTCTTGTTCCCCATGGAGGTGCCGCGTTCCGCTCCGGCGAGGTGTCGCAACCAGTGTGCGAGCAGTCGAAGAAGATCAGATCGCTAATTCTCCCGTGGCGGCACCGCTAGCCACCCTTCCATCAAACCGATCGCGTCGTAGAGCGCGTGGTGCCACATCCCGCCGTGCCTCGCATGCGACGAGACCATGGCCAGATGGAAATCCGGGTGTTCCGGGAGCAGGTCAAGATCGACGCAGCCGCGGCAGTTTGCTGGAAGCTCCCGGACCAATCCGACCAAGAGTTCGAAGTCGCCTGTGTAATCGGCGAGCACGGCAAACGGGGGGAGGGCGGCCAGCCAGCGCGCGAGTTCCGCTGCCACCTGGGTGCGCGGCGCGCGCAGGCATGGGATCATGGCGGTTAGCGGTAGCACCTCTCGTTTTACGAAGTCGGTGCATCGGCCCAGCGGGAAATCGGTGATCTCGGCATAGAAGCGCTGGCCGGTCGGCGCAACCAGTGCGAGTGAGATCAGATCGCTCGGCTGGGTGTTGATCAGCGTGGCGAACTCAGTGTCGAGGAAGAGCAGGGTGAGCCCGTCCTGAAAATGACGGTCTATCTTCGTGTCAGCGCGAATCATCTGGAAGATGCACTGGGCTAGCGGATTGTGAACGTTGCGCCTTGGCAATGGAGCGTGCCACTTTCCATTCTTCCAGCTTGGTCCGGATGGCGGCGCACAGCTCCGTGAGCTCAGGCCAGCTCGTCGAGATGAGCTCCAAACGGTGTTCGAGCTTTGCGACGATCTGCGGATGATCCCCGCCTGCCGGAATGGGAATTTTGGGTAAGCCCAGTGCAGCGAAGGCCAATCGCGATAATGCCAGCGCCTCCAGCAAGCCCGATATCGGGCGCAATGTGTCGATCTCGATGCCGCGGATCTGCGCCGCGAAATCGGCGACGTCGGGCCAGCCCGGAGGCTCGCGCCACCAGTGTCTGGCATCTGCATGATCCGGCAGTGGAGCGGGTCGCAGTGTCCCATCGTCATCAAGCCCCGCAAATCCGAATTTCGTCGTCTTGTCTTGGGGCCTCATCCCGGGCGCGTTCGCGCCCCACATCACGAGGGCAAACGGTTCTGTCTCGGCAACGACGACGCCTCCGCCCCGCAGACTTCCCGGATCTGCGGACCAAGTGCCGAAGCCGACCTTGGGGGGACTTGATGCGTCCCACGCGATAATCGGCCCCGCCCAGCCTCGGAATGGCATTCTTTTTTTCCCCGCACCCGAGAACGTAACAACGAACTTTTTCATTTGGCCGCCTATCTGGGCTTGCTCGCCGGAAAATGCGAAGCAGGCACTCCGCCGTTTGAAAAGTCAGACATCCACAAAACCGGAGACCCGGAACTCCGGGTTCGGCATGCCGGGGTAGCCACGCGGATTCGAGAACACCCGCGTACCGTTGATCTCGTAGTCGGCCGAGTCATGTGTGTGGCCATGCACCCACAGCACGGCGGGTCCCATCAACGAATCGAGTTCGCTGGCGTAAGCGGTCGACACTATGTTGTCGGCGAAGTAGAGATTGACCGACTGCGCGCTTGGCGCGTGATGCGTGACCACCACGGTAGGACCATCAAACGGTGTCGCCAGCATCGTCCGCAACCAGGCTCGCGATTGCTCATGGCGCTTTACCGTGTCCTCTGGGCGCAACTTGCGCCAGCCGCCGCTGTGATCGCACGTGATCTTCCGGAAATCAGTCATGCGCTGGCGCACGTGCGCGCCGGCAATCAGCGGGTTCGCCCCGCCCAGTTGCAAGTCGGTCCAGAGCGAACAACCGAGGAAACGAACATCCTCGATCACCACGGACTCGTTCTCCAGTACATGCACGGCGGAGCCACGGGCCGCCTCGCGCATCTTCGCGAGTGTGCCGCTGAAATAGCCGCCGTAGAACTCGTGATTGCCGGCGACCATCACGACAGGTTTGTCCCGCAAGCGGCGGGAGAGGGTGCAGGCCCACTCGACTGCGCGGTTACCTGCATCAACGTCGCCGGCAAGCACGACGACATCCGCGAGACCCCATAGACGCTCGTCGGCTTCGAACGCCGGGTCATGTTCCCGATGCAAATCCGAATAGATCAGAAGTCTCATTCAATCTTCCCCGACTCGGTCCAGCGCTCTCGCGCAATGAGCAGCTGACGTTCGAACGCTTCCAACGTCGACGTGTGTGTCACGGCGGGCGCCTGCTCGATACGCGCGTCCATGTGGCTCAGGAATGCTTGGGGGAGCAGATCGTCGAGTTCCAGGCTCGCAACGAGATTGGCGACTGCGGTCCGATCCGCGAAGCGCAGCGTCACGCCGGTGAAGAGCGCCGTCGCTGTCATTTGCTCGACGTTCGCGATGGTGGTCTGGCGCACCTGCGCCCAATGGTCGCGGACATAGCGCCACACAAACGGCTGTTGGGACAACAGATTCATGAGTTCGCTGGCATCGGCGCCGTCGACCACGATGCGCTGGACCTGTGCAGCGATGGCGTCTTGGACGCCTCCGATCAAGGTATCGCGGATCGTTTGCAGCGCCAGGCGTGTCATTTGAAGTTCTATTGCGTTGGCGACTCGCGTGCGCTCCCGGATCGAGCCGGCGCCGAGGAGTTCGCAGACAAGGGTGAGCAGTTCAGGCAGATCGAAGAGATGTTCATCGCCGATGAGGATGGCGTTCCGGTCGATTGTCATGGCGCTTCCTCAGCAGAAACCGATGCGGCGCTCGGGCGCTCGGGCGGTGTGACACACCTCGATGACGTCGCGCTCGGACTGGAGCGCCGCCGCGATGCTGCGCCGGATCAGCAGGCGCGCCTCGCGGATGCTGGTACCGCTCAACGCGTCGAGATCCTGCGGGCGTAGCGCTTCAGCGAGACGGTCCTGCACGCCAAACTCACGCAGCATCTGGGTATAGATCCTCTGCAGCACGGCGTGGTGTGCCTCGGCACTCGGCATGGGGATCTCGAAGACCACAAAGCGGGAGAGCAGGGCGGGGTCTAACCCTTCGGTGCTATTGGCTGTCGCGACCCAATTCACATGGCGCGCGTCGATGGGAAGCCAAAGGACTGAACGATCGCAAAAGATCTGTGCGCTGCGCGGTTCCAGCAACTGATAGAGCGCACCCAGCGGATCACCGCCGCTGCCGACATGGCTCAGTCGGCACTTCTCGATTTCGTCGAGCACGATGATCGGATTGGCATGGCGCCCGCTCGTGATCGCCTCAAAGACGGCGCCAGGACGGGTGTTGCTCCAATACTCGTCAGACCCACCCAGATGGGCACTTGCCTGTGCGGTGGACATGGAAACAAGCTGCATGGGGACGCCCAGCGCCTCAGCCAGGCGCAATGCGTAGTCGGTCTTGCCAACACCCGGTGGACCCACGAGCAACAGACGCAAACCCGTCACGGACGCGTTCCCAAACTGTGCCAGCACGGCCTCGCGCGCGATCTCCTCGCTCACCTCGGCGAAGTTCGGGTGGCTCGCCTTAAGCACTGCGATGCGCTCGGTGAGTGCGTCCGTTACGCAGGCGCCGAGCAAGCGTTGGTGGCCGCTGACTTGCAGTTGCCGGGCAATTTGCCGGCGGCGGCCCGACTTGCGCTCCTCATCAGCGTCCAGGCCGCCCTCCGCAACACGCGTAACGATCGACGGATCGAAGATCTGAACTAACTGGCCCGGTTCGTAGAGGTTGGCGTCTGCAATCGGCGGTGCAGCACTTGCGCCTGAAGCAAGTGGTTTCGGATACCGCAGTCGCAGCTCCGCAAAGAGTGCGCGCAGCTGCTCAACCCGGTTGGGCGACGAAACGGTGGGTGACTCGCTCATGCTGCTGCTCCAATCAATTAGACCGCGTTAGACCTACTATAAGGTGGCGATCCGAATGCCGTCAACGGGTGCCTTAGAGCGTCTGATCGTGTCTAATCGCAGGATGGAACCCACATCGCCCCCCGCAGGACGCGCCTTGCGCGATATCGCAATCGATCTGATCGAACTGACCGGCCTCTCGCAGCGGGACGTCGCGACCCGGGCAGGTGTGCATCGCCCCAACCTCACGACCTGGCTGTCGGGCAAAGCCCAGCAGCTGTCGGAGGGCAATCAGCTCGCCGTGCTCAATGCCTTGGGGTGGCAGTACGGTCGTCTGGCTGTCGGGCGCCTGCACTTTTGGTGGGTGGGGCATGACTTCAGTGCCGCGAGCCGGGTGCTTCGCGCCGAAGCTGAGGCTGGTGCGAGAGTCGGAATCGTGAGGGCGGACGAATGGGAAGACGCACGAGGCGCTGCGGCCGTCCTGATCGCCGATGGGCGACACGTGCAGCGGTTGGTGGTGATATGTCGGCCACTCGCAGCTCAGCCACCTCAGCCCCCAGAGGTCAATGCGAGCGCATTGGGGGTTGGAATCACCCTCCGAGATAAGTGGGCCGTTGATCGCGGTCGCTGGATCGAGATCGCGACGGACCCGATTGACTGGGTGCTCGACACGCTGCCGGACAGTGCTTTCCTCGAACTCCTGGGAGCGCCGACGCTAAGTCAGACCGGCGCGGATGATGCGACCCGGCCGGTCGACTGGGACCTCGAACTCAAGACGATGCTCGCGAACTGGACCGAGGAGGAGCGTGCTGACTGGATTGCCCTGCTCTCCGCGCTGCGGTATTCAGGCCTGTCGCCGGGCGCGATCGCGCGGAAGCTCGGCGTCGCAATGCGGTCGGCGCGGGTTCCCTTCTGGAGCGCCGGGTGGCGCGCGACGCATTCTGAAGAGGGTGAGACATAACGGGCCGGCGCGTGGGCAGGGTCGCCACCGCGCGCTCAGTTCAGGGCGCCCTGTATTGGTAGCCGAGGAAGTGGCCACGGGGTGTCTGCGCCAGGAGATGTTTCTATGCGTACGAAGCCACGATACGTGCGCAAACAACGTCGAAGAGGAGTACGCCGCCCCTCGGCAGATAGGTCTGAAGCTGAACCCCTCTGCTGAGCATCTTGCCTAGTTCAGGAGTCCGAGCCCCTGCCTTGCATGCTCGAGTGCGGCGTTTGCGGAGGCCAACGCAGCGACAACTTTCTGCTTCGTTTCCCAACTTCGCTCACCGCACTTTCCGATGCGCTCATCCAGCGCTTTGATGCCGTCGACAAGGCCTGCTTGTATAGCAACTTTCGGATGTTCGACCAGCACATCGGTATCGCACGCGAGAAAGTTCAGCTCTGATTCCAGGTCTTCCAGGCCATCGAGCAGTGCGACCAGTGCGTCGCGGCGGATCGCAAGCAGTCGACATTGTCCTTCAAAGCGCGGTTTGGTCATGGTGCTAGTTCAGTGTCGGTATCAATGGCTGGTTTTGACTCACGCCAAGTGCCTCGCTCGCCGCATGGCCGAGCTTGACGGTCAGTTTCGCGAGGACTGCGAGCCGCCCGGAGAACGACGTCAGCCCACCGTAGACGGTGTTCATTCGGTCGACATCGGGTCGCTCCCGTAACTCGCTGAAACCGCTGGCAATATCGAGGAGCTCGAGTCCTTCGTCGCAGAGCAGTTGGTCACTGATGGCTGAGAGTGCGGTTTCACACTGTTTCAGCGCGACTTCGACCTGGAGATCCACTGCGTCCATGGTGACGCCGTTCGCGGCCATGTTTTCATCCTTTGAGGTTGGTGCCTCGCGCAGGCTCGGGGCGGGGGGCGTGTTCCTGCTTACCGTGATCGCCATCGACATCGGCGCCGAAGCCGCAGGCGATCAGCTCAGCGAGAAGACGACTGCGCGAGGAACGCGAGCAACGCGTCTACGACCAGATGATCTGCCGGATTATTGAGTACCTCCTTCAACTGACCGACCGGTACCAGATGCACCGCCTGAGACTCCCAGCCCATTTCCGCTGGGTCGCCCCCGACTCGTCGCGCGAGGTAGTAGCGGTTGTGGGTCGTGCTGCGCGTGGTGTCGACGAGATGTGCCAGCAGCTCGACAGCGAGGCCGATCTCTTCGAAGCATTCGCGTACCGCAGTGGCACGCAGTTCGGCTCCGGCCTCGACATGCCCTTTCGGGAAGGTCGCCTTGTTGCCGGCGAACCGGTTGCTTGGGGCGGCAAGCCATACACGGCCATCAGCCTCAAGTACGACCGTTCCGGCCGCAGCGCGGCGGCCAGCAGGTCTCTTGAATACAGGCTCTTCGAACTCGGCCGACTCCGCTAGCCGTTGCCCGCCCTCGGCGTGGATCGGTACGTCGCCCCAGGGCGCAACGACCACGCCGTTGAGCTCTGGCGGCATCGCTCCTAGCGGCACGGTGGTGGCGATGGCGTCTGGCTCATGCCAGGCCTGAAGCGGACTCGGCGTATGCGGATGTTCGATGATGACGGTGCGACCGCCTTCGGTCTTGCGAGGATGGGGGGCAGGCATGCAGTCTCCGGGTCGATGACACGCCGTGGGGCAGTGTCGGTATGCGATACATGATCGCCGACTGGGTGGCTCGCCGCATGAGCCTGCACTGCGCGACACTGCTTGCAGCTCAAACAACGTGGTTACTGCGATGACGAACGACGAATCCAAAGCGAGAACCCAGGCATCAAAGAAGTCCCGCCCACTTTGGCGCGCACCGGCGGTCCAGCTGCTGGCGTTCATCGCAGTGATCCTGGCCGCGCAGTGCGCCGCTTTTGGCTGGTACAAATGGAAGGGGGAGCGTTTCTGCGATGCGCTGGACGTCGGCCTGCCTCAAGCCGATCTGCTCGAGCGCGCCGAGCGAGCGGGAATGGAGCGGCTGCCAGACACCTGGGCCTCGCCAGCCGGCAATGAGATGATCTTCATGACCAACCGTGCGCCTTGGTATCGACATTACTGCCGCGTGCGCGTAGTTGATGAGCGAGTATCGGGGGCGGTCCTGGCGCCTGGGGATTGAGATGCGTGTGACTGACCTGTTGGCGCCGAACGAATGGCGTCGCCCATGGAAACTCTTCAGTTTCACGCTCGGACTCGGGTGGCTGCTGTGGGGCGCACTGACGTTTGATATCTCGGACTGGGACGTCGGGGTCTCACTCCTGCTGGGCGGCCTCACTTATCTTCTGGCGCCTGCAGCTGCCCGCATCCTGATGCGACGCGATTGGCGGCAACTCCCGCTCGCGTTGCGTGCGTGGTGGTGGTCCGTGGACGGCGTCTACATGAGTTGGCACCTTGCCGTTGGTAACGTAACCTACCGTGAAGCGAACTTCTACGCGTCCACCTGCCTGTTCTGGCTCTGCGGTTTCATCTGGCTGCCGCGGGCCTCTTTGCGTCAACTCCTCATGCGGCCAAGATCCGTGCCGTTCTGATCCTCCGGGCCAAACCCGCCGCCTCGCTGTGGACGCGGGCCAGGCAGGGCTGTACTGCCGTGGTCGGCCGCCTTCCACGTGGACAACCAGAGGTCAGTGCGAAAGCGATACCTCTCACGGCAAACGTTTGAGGTCGGCGGTTCGCTGGATCAGACGCATGAGCTGATGGCGTTCAACTGACTTGACGCCGCCAGTTTGTCTCGCTATTCCCGTCGTGTTGCGTCGGAAGCTGGCCCGCGCCTCTGTGAGTGCCATGTGTCCGGATCTGGGCGTGCCGCGCGCCCGCGCGGTCGGCTCAGCCAAGGGCTTAGCTCGCTTGACGGTGCCAAGTTCGAGCCCACCGTCGTAGGGCGTCCAGTCGTCCCGCAGGGGGCTTGCCCTGCGGCGACGGCTATAGACCAACGTATGTGCACGTGTCGACCGTGGAACCGGCGACACGATTTGTTCTGCAGTGCACGCCAATCAATCGGTGGTCACTGCCAAAGATCCGAGCCGCCGAAATCACGCTGGAGCCAAGATGAACTCTGCACCGGGTCTTCGTGGCGCCGAACGTGCGCGTGATGAGCGAGGCGGATCTGGCCGAGGCGCTGGAGGACGCGATCTGCCCCCTTTAGGCTCTACCGCGAGCAGGGACTGTCTGTCGGGCGGCTTCGCAACTCAACGAAGTATGGAGCATGGATTTTGTCAGCGACCAACTGGCCAACGGCAGGCGGCTCAAATGCCTCACCTTGGCCGATGGCGGCGTCAGCCACGAGGCGGTACTCATCGGCGCGGACTTCAGCATGTCCGGCCAGTACGTCACGCGATTGCTCGATCAGGTCGGCCTCTTCCGTGGCTATCCGAACGCCGTCAGGACAGGCAATGGGCCGCAATTCATCAGTCGTGCGTTCCTCGCATGGGCACGCCCGCGGCATTTGGCACATCCTGATTCAACCGGGGTAGGCAAGGCTGAACGGCTACGTCGAGAGCTTCAACGGCAAGTTCCGGGATGAGTGTCTCAACGAGCACTACTTTTAGTCCATCTCCGAGGCCCGCCAACTCATTGCCATTTGGCGCGACGACTACAACCAGCTCCCTCCGCACAGCTCACTGGGCCGCATCCCGCCCGCCGTCTTCGCCGCCGAACATCGGCTCGTCAGTTCGCAGCCTCGGTCTTGTCGGTGTTCAAAAGCGGCAGTCGAGCCGGGGCTCGGCTCGATACTTCTCTTGCGCTTCATAGTGGCAGAGGATGAGACGGAACTGCTGTTGCAAAAACGTCAGTTCGGTTGGGAAAATTTGGGAAAATTTTTTGGGAAAATTGCGGTACGCGAAAGTACGCTCCGGTACATCTCGGTACAATAAAACCCAATAAAATCAATGGTGCGGGTGATAGGACTCGAACCTACACGCCTTGCGGCGCCAGAACCTAAATCTGGTGCGTCTACCAATTTCGCCACACCCGCACAGGGTGACTGAGGGGCGCGATTATAGCGTGTTCGAACGCTTCCGCGGCCCCTCTGGTGCTGATCGTTACGCGACGAGTGACTCGCCCTTGTGCGCCTGAATGATTTGGATCAGTTGGGCAAACACCTTCGGCGTGCCGGCGACGATATTGCCGGTGCTGACGTAGTTGGCGTCGCCAGCAAAATCGCTGACAAGGCCACCGGCTTCCTGAACCATCAGCGCGGCTGCTGCAAAATCCCAAGGGGCGAGGCCGATCTCGAAGAAGGCGTCAAATCGGCCGCAGGCAACATAGGCGAGGTCCAACGAGGCGGCACCGGGGCGGCGCAGGCCGGCGGTTTTCTCGGTCAGCTCGCGGAACATCTTCATGTACGCGTCGGCATGCTCGAATGCGCGGTATGGGAAGCCGGTGCCGACGAGCGAATCGTTCAGGCGAATCCGGCGCGAGACGCGAATACGGCGGTCGTTCAGGAAGGCGCCGCGCCCGCGCGAGGCGGTGAATAGTTCATTGCGGGTCGGGTCGTACACAACGCCGTGCTGCACGACGCCGGCTTGCGCATACGCAATCGACACGGCGTACTGCGGAAAACCATGGATGAAGTTGGTCGTGCCATCAAGAGGATCGATGATCCACTGGTGCTCGCTCTCGCCGAGGGCGCCGGACTCCTCTGCTAGAATTGCGTGGTCCGGATAGGCTTCACGGATCGTCTCGATGATCGACGCTTCGGCTGCGCGATCGACTTCGGTAACGAATTCGTTGGGCTGTTTGGTGCGTACCTCGACTTGGTCGAGATCCATCGATGCGCGGTTGATGATGCCGGCCGCGCGGCGCGCTGCCTTGACGGCGATGTTGAGCGTCGGGTGCATGAAGTGCGTCTGCCTTGCTGCGGCGTAAGCCGCTTGGTCGTCGGCCCGCAGCGAACGGCGGGCTATTCGAATTCGTAAAACCCTACATTCTACTATGACTGAGCCTTTGGCGCTGCGCCGGATTCGTGTTGTTCTATCGCGCCCCAGTCATCCGGGCAATATCGGCGCGGCAGCACGAGCGATGAAGACGATGGGTCTGCATCAGCTTGTGCTGGTGTCGCCCAAGGAATTCCCCAGCGCCGAGGCGACCGCGCGCGCGTCCGGTGCGACCGACGTGCTTGAAAAAGCGCGTGTCGTCGATAGTTTGGAAGAGGCGCTGGCCGGTACGGTGATGGCTGCCGCGTTCACCTCTCGGATCCGCGAAATGTGCGCTGCGCCGCGGTGGGCGAGTGAGGCTTCCGGCGAGTTGCTGTCGTTTGCGGAGCAAGGTGATGTGGCTATTGTGTTCGGCAATGAAACCTTTGGGCTGTCGAACGAAGAGGTGATGCTGTGCCAGCGTGCGGTCACCATTCCCGCCAATCCGGCATACGCGTCGCTGAACCTTGGGTCCGCAGTGCAGGTAATCGCGTACGAGTTACGGCGAACTGCGCTTGAAGGGCGGTTGGCGCCGCTGCCGCAGGCCTTGGGTGAGGTGGCGCCGCATGAGGACGTTGAGCGGCTGATCGCACATTTTGAACGTGCAATGATTGCGTCCGGCTTTCTGGACCCCGAAAAGCCGCGCCGTTTGATTCCCCGTCTTCGTCGGCTCTTTGGTCGTGCGGCTGTCGAGCGGGAGGAAGTCGCGATCCTCCGCGGCATGCTCGCGAGTTTTGAGCCTAAAGTTGACCGGAATACTCGGGATTTCTAGCATTTCACCTCGAACCGAATTTGTGCTGAAACCAGACAGGAAGCCCCATGTTTGCGCGATTGCGTGAAGACATCGCCAGCGTTCTCGAACGCGACCCCGCCGCCCGTTCGCGCTGGGAGGTGCTGACCTGTTACCCGGGTGTGCATGCGCTGATCTATCACCGGGTTGCGAACGCACTCTGGCGGCGAGAGTTTCACTGGGCTGCGCGGTTTGTGTCGCAGATTTCGCGTTGGCTCACCGGGATCGAGATCCATCCTGGGGCGCGGATTGGGCGGCGCGTGTTCATCGATCACGGCATGGGTGTTGTGATCGGCGAAACGGCTGATATTGGCGACGACTGCACGATTTATCAGGGCGTCACGCTCGGTGGTACCTCGCTCTATCGCGGTACGAAACGTCACCCAACGCTTGAAGCGGGTGTTGTGATCGGTGCGGGAGCGAAGGTGCTGGGCGGCTTTACGGTTGGGGCTGGCGCCAAGGTCGGTTCGAACGCGGTGGTGGTGAAACCCGTTCCGGCCGGGGCTACGGCGGTAGGTAACCCGGCCCGGATCATCGAGTCGGCGCGCGACCAGGCACGGGAAGAGAAGGCCATGGAGATGGGCTTCTCCGCCTACGGGGTGACGCAGAACATGGACGACCCGGTATCCAAGGCGATGCACGGTCTGCTGGATCATGCGGTTGAGACCGACCGACGCTTCGAGGTGCTGGTAGCGCGACTCAAGGCGGCTGGTATCGACCTGGATGCCGACGTTGCTGCCTGTGATCGTTTCGATCCGAACCAGCTCTCGAAGATGGTCGATTAAGGCTCCCGCGGCGCCCTAATGTTGACTGATTTGATCAGGAATTGTATTCTTGAGTAAATCGATCAACTATTGAGGTCGTGTCCCGCCGATGTGTGCAGGGGCAGACTGGTGCGGGAACGAACGATGAGACTGACAACCAAGGGGCGTTTTGCGGTGACCGCGATGATCGACCTCGCGCTGCGCGAGGGCGATGGCCCGGTGACTTTGTCAGGGATCAGTGAGCGTCAGCGCATCTCACTTTCCTATCTTGAGCAGCTCTTCGGCAAGCTTCGCCGCCATAACCTGGTGGCCAGCGTTCGCGGGCCCGGCGGCGGCTACTGTTTGGCCCGGCCAGCACCCGAGATTTCGGTCGCGGACATCATCTTCGCCGTTGATGAGCCGCTCGATGCAACGCAGTGCGGTGGCAAGGAGAATTGCCAGGACGAGCACCGCTGCATGACGCACGACCTCTGGACGAATCTGAACAAGCGCATGTACGAGTATCTGCACTCGGTTACGCTGGGCACGCTGGTTTCGCAGCAGCGCGCGCGGGCCGAAGGTCAGCAGGTCCTGCACGATGAGCGTGCCTGTATCGCCAAGGGCAAGCAAAAGCTCAAGCCGGAGGCGATTGCCCCCGTCTGATCGCTGCCATGTTCGCTCCGACCTACCTCGATCACAACGCCACCACGCCGCTCGATCCGCGCGTGCGCGAAGCGATGTTGCCTTACCTTGACGCGCGCTTCGGCAACCCGTCGAGCCGGCACGAGTATGGTCGGCAGGCGAGGGCGGCGGTCGATCATGCGCGTGAGCAGGTTGCCGCTGCAGTTGGCGCGCATCCGACCGAAGTGGTCTTTACCTCCGGTGGTTCAGAGGCAAATAACGTCTTCATCAAGGGCGCCGCTGCGCAGATGAAACCGGGGCTGATCGTGGTTGGCGCTTCGGAGCATCCGTGCGTTCGTGAGCCCGCACGCCAGCTTGAACGATCGGGCTGGCGCCGCGAGACGGCACTGATCGACGGCTCGGGTCGGATTCGTGCGGACGTGTTTGCCGAGCTGATGAAGCAATCGCCGAGACTTGTGTCGGTGATGGCGGCAAACAACGAGACCGGCGTCTTGCAGGAAATCGACAGGCTTGCAGCGGAGGCGCGCGCTGCTGGCGCGCTGTTTCACACCGATGCGGTGCAGGCGCTGGGCAAAATGCCGATTTCGTTCAGGGCTCTCGCGGTGAGCGCAATGACGATCTCGTCGCACAAGATCCACGGCCCCCTTGGCGCTGGCGCTTTGGTGCTGGACAAGCGTGTTGAGCTTGCGCCGCTGGTTGCCGGCGGTGGCCAGGAGCGTGGCTTGCGTTCTGGGACCGAGAACGTCGCGGCGATTGTCGGCTTTGGTGCAGCAGCGGAACTCGCGGTGGCAGCGTTGAACGAATGGACGTCGCGTGCTGCACGACAGCGCGACGCACTTGAAGCGTCGCTTCTGAGCCTGGGGGCGCGGGTATTTGGTGCTGGCGCTGCGCGCCTGCCGAACACGGTGTTTTTCGCGTTCGACCATGTCGATGGCGAAACGCTGGTGGCGAAACTGGATCGTGCGGGTTTTGCGGTTGCAAGCGGGTCGGCCTGCTCCAGCGCAGATCCGCGGCCGTCGGCAACGCTGCTGGCGATGGGTGTAGAGGATGAAGTGGCGCGTGGCGCTATCCGGGTGAGCCTCGGGCGCGACACGCAGGATGAGGCGCTGGCCCGATTCGTGAAAACGTTGGGCGAAACGCTGCAAGGCTTAAGAACGCTCTCCGCCGTGGCGGTCTGAGTATATGAGTGATGCGGGTCCGGCCCGCCTGGAGTGGACGCAATGCTGAAGTTTCCGATCTACCTTGATTACTCTGCGACGACGCCGGTGGATCCGCGCGTGGCGGCCAAGATGATTCCGTACCTGACGGAGCATTTCGGCAATCCGGCGAGCCGCTCGCATGCCTTTGGCTGGGAGGCCGAACGTGCGGTGGAAGAAGCGCGCGAGCAGGTGGCTGCGCTGGTTAACGCCGACCCGAAGGAAATCATCTGGACGTCTGGCGCGACCGAGTCGAACAACCTGGCGATCAAGGGCGCCGCGCACTTCTATGCGGGCAAGGGCAAGCACCTGATCACGGTGAAAACGGAACACAAGGCGGTGCTGGACACCACCCGTGAGCTTGAGCGTCAGGGCTTCGAGGTGACCTACCTCGATGTGCAGGACAACGGTTTGATCGATCTGGAACAGTTCAAGGCGGCGATTCGCCCGGACACGATCGTGGTTTCGGTGATGTTCGTGAATAACGAGATCGGCGTTGTGCAGCCGATCGCCGAGATTGGCGAGATCTGCCGCGAGCGTGGAATCGTCTTCCATGTGGACGCCGCGCAAGCGACCGGCAAGGTGGAAATTGACCTTGAAAAACTGAAGGTCGACCTGATGTCGTTCTCAGCGCACAAGACTTACGGCCCGAAGGGCATCGGCGCGCTGTATGTGCGTCGCAAGCCGCGCGTTCGCCTTGAAGCGCAGATGCACGGCGGTGGGCATGAGCGCGGTCTGCGTTCCGGCACATTGGCTACGCACCAGATTGCAGGTATGGGTGAAGCATTCCGTATTGCCCGCGAAGAGATGGCAGCGGACAACGCCCGCATCGGCAAGCTGCGCGACCGCTTGCTTAAAGGCATGTCTGACATCGAAGCGACCTACGTCAATGGCGACATGGTTCAGCGTGTGCCGCACAACCTGAACATCAGCTTTGCTTACGTCGAAGGCGAGTCGATGATCATGGCGGTCAAGGATCTCGCGGTTTCGTCGGGCTCGGCCTGTACCTCCGCGTCGCTGGAGCCCTCGTACGTGCTGCGCGCGCTGGGGCGCAATGACGAGCTGGCGCATAGCTCGATTCGCTTTACGATCGGCCGTTTTACGACCGAGGAAGAGATCGACTACACGATCGATCTGCTGCACAAGAAGATCGGCAAGCTTCGTGAGCTGTCCCCACTGTGGGAAATGGTTCAGGAAGGCATCGATCTCAACACGGTCCAATGGGCCGCGCACTGAAGAATACTGAGGAGTACGAAGATGGCCTATAGCGAAAAAGTTCTGGATCACTACGAGCATCCGCGCAATGTTGGCTCGTTCGGCAAGACCGAAGCCGGCATCGGTACCGGCATGGTTGGCGCGCCGGCCTGCGGCGACGTGATGAAGCTCCAGATCAAGGTCAACCCGGAAACCGGTGTGATCGAAGATGCGAAGTTCAAGACCTACGGTTGTGGCTCGGCGATTGCGTCGTCGTCGCTGGTAACCGAATGGGTCAAGGGCAAGACGCTCGACCAGGCCCTTGATATCCGCAACACGCTGATCGCTGAAGAACTTGCGCTTCCGCCGGTTAAAATCCACTGCTCGATTCTTGCTGAAGATGCGATCAAGGCGGCTGTGGAAGACTACCGTCAGAAGCATGCAGAGGCGTCGCCCAAGGCCGACTGAGGAAATCATGGCTGTCACGTTGTCTGAAAGCGCTGCAAAACATGTCGCCAACTTTCTTGCCCGGCGCGGCAAGGGGGTCGGTGTGCGGCTTGGGGTGAAAACCTCAGGCTGTTCCGGCATGGCCTACAAGCTCGAATACGCCGATCAGGCCGACGAGGCCGATATCGTGTTCGAGAGCCATGGTGTGAAGGTTCTCGTGGACCCGAAGAGCCTGCCGTACATCGATGGCACTGAGCTGGATTTTGTCCGCGAGGGTCTCAACGAGGGGTTCAAGTTCAACAACCCCAACGTCAAGGACCAGTGCGGTTGCGGCGAGAGTTTCAACGTCTGAGCCTGGCCTTGCCTGACCGGCGCGACGCCGCCGCGGCGCACCGATGCGCACGGCGGCGTTGTCATTACTGAATCCGATGAACTTTTCCGACGCTCTAGGCGACTACTTCTCTTTGTTCGGATTGCCGCGCCGCTATACGGTCGATCCGTCGGTGCTGGAATCTGCCTACCTTGATGTGCAGGCGAAGATCCACCCGGATCGCTACGCGCACCTGGCCGAAAACGAGCGTCGTGTGGCGATGCAGTGGGCCTCGCACGCCAACGAGGGCTACCGCATTCTTCGCCGCCCGGTGCCGCGAGCGCGCTACTTGCTGCATCTGGCTGGCATCGATCCGCAGATCGAGTCAAACACGGCAATGCCGCCCGATTTCCTGATGCGCCAGATGCTGTTGCGCGAGGCGGTTGAAGAGGCCGAACAGGATGGCGACGTTGCAACACTCGACAATCTGCTGCGCGAATTGCGACGCGATGCGCGGGCGATGGAGCAGTCCCTGGCGGACGATTTCGATGTGCGCGGTGACTTGATCGCCGCCACGGCGCGTGTGCGGCAATTGATGTTCCTCGAGCGACTGCAGGAAGAAATCGGCAGCGCTCTCGAAACCCTGGAAAACTGATGGCACTTCTTCAGCTCGCCGAACCTGGCCAGTCTGCTGCCCCGCACGAGCATCGCCTCGCGGTCGGCATCGATCTTGGTACTACTCATTCGCTCGTCGCCACGGTGCGCCATAGCCTGCCGGAATGCTTGCCCGGCGAGCAATGCGGCATCCTGTTGCCGTCCATCGTTCGCTACTTGGCTGACGGCCGCGTGCAGGTCGGCAAAGAGGCTGCCGAGCATCAGGCCACGGATTCGCAGAACACGATCGTGTCGGTCAAGCGCTTCATGGGGCGCGGTCTGGCCGACGTCGAAGCCGGTGCGAGCAAGCAGTACGATTTCGTTGATGCCGAAGGCATGGTTCGCATCAACACCGTGGCAGGCGTAAAGAGCCCGGTTGAAGTTTCCGCAGAGATTCTGAAAGTCTTGCGTCAGCGTGCCGAGAGCCGCCTTGGCGGCGAGCTGGTCGGTGCGGTGATTACGGTTCCCGCCTACTTTGACGATGCGCAGCGTCAAGCAACCAAGGATGCGGCACGGCTGGCTGGCCTGAACGTCCTGCGGCTGCTGAACGAACCCACCGCCGCCGCGATCGCCTACGGTCTCGACAACGAAACCGAGGGCACCTATGCCGTCTTCGACCTCGGTGGCGGAACCTTCGACTTCTCGGTGTTGAAACTCTCGCGCGGCGTGTTTGAAGTGCTCGCCACCAGCGGCGACGCGGCACTTGGTGGCGACGATTTCGATCAGGCCCTTGCCATGTGGCTGCGCGAGCAATGCGGCGCGACGGACCTGCCGCCCGAGGATTCTCGCGCCGTGTTGGTCGAGTGCCGTCGGGTCAAGGAGGCCTTGTCGCGCGCTGCGGCCGAAGAGGCTCGGGTGGTACTGAGCGATGGGCGCGAATTGGTCGCGAATGTGACTCGCGAACAGTTCGAATCGCTGACCGCCAAATTGGTCGCCAAGACCCTCGCGCCGGTGCGTAAGGCGCTGCGCGACGCGCATCTCGACGTCGAGGACGTGAAGGGCGTCGTGCTGGTTGGCGGCGCAACGCGGATGCCGCAGATCCGCGCCGCGGTCGAGCAGCATTTCGGTCGCGAGCCGCTCACTGATATCGACCCGGATAAAGTGGTCGCAATTGGTGCCGCGATCCAGGCCAATGTGCTGGCGGGCAACCGGCGCGACGAGGATGACTGGCTCTTGCTGGACGTCATTCCCTTGTCGCTGGGGATCGAAACGATGGGCGGCCTGGTGGAGAAGATCGTCACGCGCAACTCGACGATCCCGACAGCGAAAGCGCAGGAGTTCACGACCTACAAGGATGGTCAGACCGCAATGGCGATCCACGTCGTGCAGGGCGAGCGTGAGCTCGTGCGCGACTGTCGTTCGCTGGCGCGCTTTGAACTGCGTGGTATTCCGCCAATGGCGGCGGGCGCGGCGCGCATCCGTGTGACCTTCCAGGTCGATGCCGACGGATTGCTGTCGGTCTCGGCGCGCGAGACGGGTTCGGGCGTTGAAGCGTCGATTGCGGTGAAGCCCTCGTACGGGCTGTCGGACGACGAGATCGCCGGCATGCTGCGCGCAGGTTTTGATCACGCGGATGCGGACATGCGCTTGCGTGCGTTGCGCGAGCAGCAGGTGGAGGCACAGCGCATGATCGAGACGGTCCAGTCGGCTTTGGCGGCCGACGGAGATCTGCTCGATGCCGGCGAATGCGCCGCAATTCATGCTGCACTCAACGAACTGGCTGCCCTCAATGCAGGTGACGACGCACGCCAGATCAAGGCGGCGCTCGATGCGATGAACAAGCTGACCGAGACTTTTGCTGCGCGCAGAATGGACAAGACCATTCGAGCGGCCCTGGCTGGACAGAAGGTCGACGACCTGAAGGTATGAACGTATGACCCAAGTGATTGTATTGCCGCATGTGGAGTTGTGCCCCGAAGGCACGGTGATCGAGGCGCCGCAGGGCGAGTCGATTTGTGACGCTCTGCTCGGTGCTGGCATCGAGATTGAGCACGCCTGCGAAAAATCCTGCGCGTGCACGACCTGCCATGTCGTGATCCGCGAGGGCTTCAACAGCCTTGAAGCCGCCGAGGAGCTCGAGGAAGACCTGCTCGACAAGGCCTGGGGTCTGGAGCCGACTTCCCGGCTATCGTGTCAGGCCAAGGTTGGTACGACGCCGCTGGTGGTCGAAATTCCGCGTTACACGATCAACATGGCCAGGGAGGGCAAGCGATGAAATGGACCGATGTGCGCGAGATCGCGATTGAGCTCAGCGAGCGCCATCCCGACGTTGATCCGCTGCGTGTGAACTTTGTTGATCTGATGAATTGGGTGATCGCCTTGCCGGGCTTCGACGATGACCCGAAGCATTGCGGCGAAAAGATTCTTGAGGCGATTCAGGCGACCTGGATCGACGAGGCAGACTGAGCACTACGACGGGGGGTGAGGCGATGACTGCAGCAATCCATGAGTTCAGCACTCGCACGCTGGACGGCAAGCCACTCAATCTGGCCGACTACGCCGGCAAGGTGCTGTTGATTGTTAATACCGCGAGCAACTGTGGGTTCACGCCGCAGTACGCAGGGCTTGAGGCCCTGCAACGTCAATATGGCGCGCGCGGTCTTGTGGTGCTTGGTTTCCCCTGCAATCAGTTTGGTGCGCAGGAACCTGGTTCCGAAGCCGAAATCGGCGCGTTCTGCGAGAAGAACTACGGCGTGACTTTCCCGTTGTCCGAGAAGGTCGAAGTCAACGGTGATGGCGCGCATCCGCTGTTCAAGTACGTCACGAAAGAAGCCCCGGGTCTGCTTGGTACGACCGCGATCAAATGGAATTTCACCAAGTTCCTGGTCGACCGTGACGGCAATGTGGTTGAGCGCTTCGCCCCAACGACGAAGCCTGAGGAACTGGCAGCACAAATTGAAACGCTGCTCGCTTGAGCATGGCGTGCGCATGAAAAAGGCGACCGACGGTCGCCTTTTTTCTTTGCGGTTCTGCTTTGGCTAAACGAGTGGCGCCTCGGCTGGTTCGTTCAGCGATAGCCAGTACATGCCAAGCTGGCCCACGGTCTGGATGAAGCGTTCGAAGTCCACGGGCTTTCGGATGTAGCTGTTGGCGCCGAGTGAATACGCGTCATGGATATCCTGCTGCTCTCGCGATGTGGTCAGCACCACCACGGGGAGCAGGGCGGTCCGCACGTCTGCGCGTATGCGGCGCAGCACCTCCAGACCATCGATGCGAGGCAACTTGAGGTCAAGCAGGACCACTGCAGGCATCTGGCTCAAGTCGCGATTCAGGTGGCGACCCGTGCCAAAGAGATAGTCAAGCGCCTCAACACCGTCCCGGGCGACAACTACCGGGTTTGCAATGCGGTTCTTCGTGAAGGCTCGCAGCGTCAGGGCCTCGTCGTCAGGGTTGTCCTCGACGAGCAGGATAGGGCGATCGGTGGTCATCATGTGTCCGGGTCGCGATGGGGGCGTCAAACTTGCCTACGGCATGGCGCGCTTGTTCTGAAGGCCACTCTGCATCGCGCACCTGTCCGTCAGTCTAACGGACTAGGCAATCACCGTCGACATGGCGGGTTTCATCGCCATGTCTGGATCAGTGCGGAAGGTCTTCTCGGTGGATCAGAAAGACCCCTTCATCGGCACCGGCCGTATTCAGCCAGGTAAGCGGCAGGTCGGGCCAAGCGGCTTCGACGAGATGGCGATTGTGACCAACCTCAACCGCAAGCACGCCGCCCGGGTTCAGATGGGCATGCGCCTCCGCAAGAATCGTCCGCACGACATCGAGCCCATCTTCGCCCGCGCCCAGCGCCATTTCGGGCTCGTGACGATACTCGGGCGGCAGCGCGTCCATGGCTTCCTGCGTGACATAAGGCGGGTTGCTGATGATCAGGTCATAGCTCCGGTCGCCAAGTGCTTCGAATACGTCGGAGCGGATCAGCTCCACACGATCCTCGAGGCCGTAGTCGGCAACATTGGTGTGGGCGACTGCCAGCGCGCCATCGGAGAGGTCGACCGCATCGATTTTGGCGTTGGGGAATACATGCGCCATGACGATTGCAAGGCAGCCGCTGCCGGTGCACAGGTCGAGCGCGGCTTCCACCTCTTCCGGATCCTGAATCCAGGGCGCAAACCCATCCTGCAGCAACTCGCCGAAGTACGAGCGCGGCACGATCACCCGTTCGTCGACACTGAAGCGGTAAGGGCCGAGCCACGCTTCACCGGTGATGTAAGCGGCTGGTTTGCGGCTTTGCACGCGCTCGTCAATGACGGCGAGCACTTCCGCGCGCTCATCCGACGGAATGCACGCATCAAGGAAGGGATCGAGCCGATCAAGTGGCAGATGCAGCGTATGCAGGATCAGATACACCGCCTCGTCGAACGCATCCTCGGTGCCATGGCCGAACACGAGTTTTGCGCGGTTGAACTGCGATACCGCGTAGCGCAGCAGATCGCGCACGGTGACCAGTTCGTCGCGCGGGTCGTGATCGTGTGTGTGATGTTCGTGGTCGCACTGATCGTCGTCACAGTGTTCCGGGTGATGGGTCATGTCGATCTTTCAGGCGAGAAGCAGGCGTTCAATGATGCCGCGATAGGCAACGGAAAGCGGTTCGATCGCCGATACGGCGATGCGTTCGTTAACTTTGTGGATGCTCGCATTCACCGGGCCGAACTCGACTACCTCGGGGCAGTGCGTGGCGATGAATCGGCCGTCCGACGTACCGCCGGTCGTCGACAGTTCCGGCTTGATGCCGGTGGCGGCCTCAATTGCACCCTCCATCGCGTCGACGAGCTTGCCGCGCGGCGTGAGGAACGGGTTGCCCGAGAGCTGCCAGTCGATCTCGTAATGCAGGTGATGGGCGTCCAGCACCTGATGCACCCGCTGCTTCAGCATGTCGGCCGGGCTGGCTGGTGAGAAGCGGAAGTTGAAGCGCATCTCGAGCGAACCGGGGACGATATTGGTCGCGCCGGTACCCGAGTGGATGTTTGAAATCTGGAAGCTTGTCGGGGGGAAATACTCGTCCCCGCTATCCCATTCGATCGCGGTCAGTTCTGCGAGTGCGGGCGCAATCAGGTGGATCGGGTTGCGTGCGAGCTGCGGGTACGCCACATGGCCCTGTACCCCGATTACCCGCAGCAGCGCGTTGAGCGAACCACGGCGGCCGTTCTTGATCATGTCGCCGAGGGTGTCGACCGACGTCGGTTCGCCCACCACGCAGAAGTCCATCGCCTCACCGCGCGCGGCGAGTGTTTCGACGACGATTTTTGTACCGTGGGTCGCTACACCTTCCTCGTCAGAGGTCAGCAGCAGCGCGATCGAGCCCGGATGATCAGGGTGGGCCGCAACGAAGGCCTCGATTGCGGTGACGAAAGCGGCCAGCGAGGTCTTCATGTCGGCGGTACCGCGGCCATAAAGGTAGCCGTCGCGCTCGACCGGATCGAACGGATGGCTCTCCCATTCCACGATCGGCCCGGTCGGCACCACATCGGTATGGCCGGCAAAGCACAGCACTGGCCGGGCGGTACCGCGACGTGCCCAGAGGTTGCTGACGCCGTTGGCCTCGATGCGCTCGAAGCGGAAGCCAAGGGGCGCAAGGCGCTCCTCAATCAGTTCAAGGCAACCCTCATCCTTGGGGGTGACTGACGCGCGCCGGATCAGCGCTTCGGTGAGGGCTCGTGTCGGGGAATGCACTGTTGTTATCGCGTTCTTGTGGGGTCAGGAGGGGGACGATTCGTCCATGTGCAGCGTGAAGGACTTGAACGACGCACCGTCGGTTTCGCTTTGCTCGAAATCGATGATCGGCGGTTGCGTCGACTGGTTCTCAAGCTCGGTGCCGCCGAGTTGCTGGTTGTTGATCAGCCAGGCAAGGTTCGTCGGCGAGTCGGCGTTGCCGAGCGCTTCGTCGAGCGAGATGGTGCCTTCCTTGTAGAGTCGGAAGAGGTCTTGCTCGAAGGTTTGCGAGCTGGGTGCCAGCGATTGCTCCATCGCTTCCTTGATCTCGGGGAAATTGCCCTTCTCGATCAGGTCTGCGATGTGGCGGGTATTCGAAAGGAGCTCCACCGCCGGAATGCGGCGACCATCCGGCCGCTTCACCAGCCGCTGCGAGATGATTGCCCGCAGCGCGACCGAAAGGTCGAGGTAGAGCAGGGTGCGATTCTCGAGCGGGAAGAAGTTCGCGATCCGGTTCAGCGCGTGGTAGGCGTTGTTTGCATGCAGCGTGGCAAGACACAGGTGACCGGTCTGCGCATAGGCAATTGCTGCCTGCATTGTCTCGCGGTCGCGGATTTCACCGATCAGGATGCAATCCGGCGCCTGACGCATCGCGTTCTTCAGCGCGATATGCCAGTCGTGCGTGTCGAGGCCGACTTCGCGCTGGTTGACCACCGAGCGCTTGTGCCGGAACAGATACTCGATCGGGTCTTCTAGTGTGAGGATGTGGCCCGGTTTCGTGTTGTTCCGGTGATCCAGCATCGATGCCATGGTCGTCGACTTGCCTGAACCGGTGGAGCCGACGACCAGGATTAGGCCGCGCTTCTCGAGGATCAGATCGGCCAGCGAATCGGGCAGGCCGAGCGAGTGGAGCTGCGGAATCTCACCCTGAATGAACCGTACGACGATGGCGATTGAGCCGCGCTGCCAGAACATGTTGACACGGAAATTGCCCAGATCGCGGCGGCCGAACGACAGGTTCAGCTCCTTCGTCTTCTCGAAGGACTGGATCTGTTCCGGCGTCATCATTTCGTAGGCCATGCGCTGGATGACCGCAGGCTCCATCACCTGCTGGTTCACCGGCATCACGGTGCCCTGGATCTTGATGTGTATGGGCGCGCCCGCCGAGACAAAAATGTCCGACGCATGCTTGTCGCCCATTAGCTGGAACAGCTTGTCGAGGATCATGGTCCGCCGCTCTCTGTTTGGGTGGATTCGGTTTTAGGCGCGCAGCAGATCGTTGATGCTGGTCTTCGCGCGGGTCTTTGCATCCACCTTCTTCACGATGACTGCGCAGTACAGACTGTACTTGCCATCGGAGGAGGGCAGGTTGCCGGAAACCACTACCGAGCCGGCCGGGATGCGGCCATAGCTGACGGTGCCGGTCTCGCGATCGTAGATCTTGGTGCTCTGGCCGATGTACACGCCCATCGAGATCACCGAATTCTCTTCAACGATCACGCCTTCCACGATCTCGGAGCGTGCGCCGATGAAGCAGTTGTCTTCGATGATCGTCGGGTTGGCCTGCATCGGCTCCAGCACGCCGCCAATGCCCACGCCGCCCGAGAGGTGCACGTTCTTGCCGATCTGTGCGCAGGAGCCGACGGTCACCCAGGTGTCGACCATCGTGCCTTCATCAACGTAGGCGCCAATGTTCAGGTACGAGGGCAGCAGCACCGCATTGCGGGCCACAAAGCTGCCGCGGCGGGCAACCGAACCGGGCGTCGCGCGGAAACCGGCAGCGCGGAAGTCTGCTTCGGTCCAGTTCGCGAACTTGGTCGGCACCTTGTCGAAGTACTTGTTCACGCCATCGTCGGTCAGCACGTTGTCGTTGGCGCGGAAAGACAGCAATACGGCCTTCTTCACCCACTGATGCGTCACCCATGCGCCGTCAATCTTCTCCGCCACGCGCACGCGGCCGGCATCCAGATCGGCAATCGTGTGCTCGATCGCGTCGCGCAGTTCTGCGGCCACGTTGCTCGGATTGATTTCGGCGCGCTGTTCCCAGGCGTTTTCGATGATGGTTTGCAGGTTGCTCATCAGGGGGACCTCGATAATTGGTGGTTGAAAACGGTAGATCAGGCGGCGCCGAAGCGTCGCGCGACAAACGATGCAATACGCTGCGCGGCCTCGATGCACTCTTCGTGCGACGCCACCAGTGCAATCCGGACAAAGCCTGCACCCGGGTTCACGCCGCGGCTCTCACGTGAGAGGAACTGACCGGGCAGCACGGTCACATGCGTTGCAGCAAACAACTCCCGTGCGAACTCGCGGTCGTCGATCGGCGTGCGGGCCCAGAAGTAGAACCCGGCGTCGGGCAATTGCACTGGCAGCGCTGGGTCCAGAACCGGCTTGAGTGCCGCGAACTTTTCGCGATAAAGCGTTCGATTGTCGCGCACATGAGTTTCGTCTCGCCACGCAGCCACGCTTGCTGCCTGCACCGGAAGACTCATCGCACAGCCGTGGTAGGTGCGATAAAGCAGGAACTGCTTGAGCACTGCGCGATCGCCTGCGACGAAGCCCGAACGCAATCCGGGCACGTTCGAGCGCTTTGAAAGGCTTGAAAACACGACCAGGCGCTCGTAGCCAGTGCGGCCGAGCGCCTTGGCCGCCTCCAACGCACCCAGCGGCGGCTTGCCTTCATCGAAGTAGATTTCCGAGTAGCACTCGTCGGCCGCAATCACAAAGCCATAGCGGTCTGCGTACTCGAACAGACGTTTCCAGTCTTCGAGCTGCAGCACCTTGCCGGTCGGGTTTCCGGGCGAGCAGACGAACATCAGCTGAACGCGGGACCATTCGGCCGCGCTGAGCGAATCCAGATCGAGGCCGAAGTCGTTCTCGGGCAACTGATTCAGGAAGACGGGCTCGGCGCCGGAGAGCAGCGCCGCGCCTTCGTAGATCTGATAGAACGGGTTCGGGCAGACCACCAGCGGTTTCGCGGCACTGGCATCGACGACCGCCTGAGCAAACGCGAACAAGGCCTCGCGCGAGCCACACACCGGCAGTACCTCGTGGGCGGGGTCAATTGGTGTCAGCGCATAGCGCTGCGTCAGCCACGCGGCAATTGTCTCGCGCAGGGCGTCGCCACCGGCAGTGGTTGGATACGCCGAGAGCCCGCGCAGGTTCATGACCAGCGCTTCTTGAATGAAGGCCGGGGTGGCGTGCTGTGGCTCGCCGATCGAAAGCCGCACCGGGCGCAGCCCGGCCGGAGGCTCGACGCCGGCAAACAGCTGGCGAAGGCGTTCGAACGGATAGGGCTGCAGCAGGTCGAGGCGCGGATTCAAATCAGGCTCCAGGCGAGGCTTGCGGTCGGTGTGACGGGCTTGGCGCTGCGCGTTGCGGCTTGCCACATGGCATGCCGGGCAGCGTTGCGGGGGTGATATTATAGCCACCCGTTTTGCCCGCCGCGCCGCCGATTGCCGCGCCCACGCCAGTTCCGGTTCTGCTCACGTGCGCCTTTCCAAGCTCAAACTCGCCGGGTTCAAGTCCTTCGTCGATCCAACGACCGTGCTCACCCCCGGTCAGCTGGTCGGCGTTGTCGGCCCGAATGGCTGCGGCAAGTCCAACATCATCGATGCGGTGCGCTGGGTACTCGGCGAATCCCGCGCCGGCGCGCTGCGCGGCGAATCGATGATGGACGTGATCTTCAACGGGTCGACCACGCGCAAGCCGGTCAGCCGTGCGAGCGTCGAACTGGTTTTCGACAATGCCGAGGGGCGCGCGGCCGGTCAGTGGTCGCAGTACGCCGAGATCTCGGTCAAGCGCGTACTCGATCGCAGCGGTGAATCGAGCTACTGGATCAACAATATCCACGTCCGTCGTAAGGACGTGATCGACCTGTTCCTTGGTACCGGCCTCGGGCCACGCGCTTACGCGATCATCGAACAGGGCATGATTTCGCGCATCATTGAAGCGCGCCCCGAGGACGTCCGCGGCTTTCTTGAAGAAGCGGCGGGGGTCACCAAGTACAAGGAACGGCGCAAGGAGACCGAAGGTCGCCTGTCCGATGCGCGCGACAACCTCGCACGCGTCGAGGACATCCGCAACGAACTCGGTGCGCAGATCGAGCGCCTCTCAGGCCAGGCGGAGGTGGCTCGCCGATATAAGTCCCTCAACGAGGCCCTGCGCGAGCAACAGATCCTGTTGTGGTTGCTGCGCCGCAATGAAGCGCGCGAGGATGCGGCCCGCGTCGCTGCGGCGGTGGCGGAAACCACTGCACGGATCGAGGCCGAGACGGCCCGTTTGCGCGAAGCCGAGGCGCTTGCCGAGACGGCCCGCGAAGCCCATTACAAGGCATCGGACGCGCTACACGCAGCCCAGGCGGACCTTTACGCCGCGAACGGTGAAGTGACCCGACTCGAAGGCGAAATGACGCGTATGCGCGAGCGTCGTCAAATGCTTGGCAGCCGGGTCGGGCAGCTGCTCACCGACGAGGCGCGCTGGATCGCGCAACGCGACGCTGCGGAAGGCGACCGCCAGCGTTGGGAGAGCCTTCTTGATGCGGCAGGGCTGCGTCACGAACAAGCCCAGGCGCGTCACGAGGAACTTGCAGCGCGGCTCCCCTCGGCCGAGGACGCGCTCGCCGGCGCTCAGGCGGCGACACGCTCCCTGCGGCACGAGCTGGGCTGCACCGAGCAGCAGTTGCGGGTTGAAGAGACGCGCCGCGCGAGCGCGCTGCGCGCCCTTGATACGCTCGCGCAACGCCGCATGCGTATCGAGAGCGAACGCCACGGTCTGCAGGCGCCCGATGCGGAGGCCCTGGCGCGAGCGGAAGCAGCGGCTGAACTCGCCGCCGGTCGCCTTGAGCAACTGCAGGAAGCGCTGGATGACGGCACCGCAAACCTGCCTGCGCTGCTCGCGGCGGTGCGCTCAGCACAAGATGCCGAACGCCAGACCAATCGCCAGCTCACCGAGGCGCGGGCACGACGCGAGGCGTTGTTGCGAATTCAGCAGAAGGCCGCTGCGCCCGGGGCGTTGGCCGACTGGCTGAAAGCGCGTGGCCTTGATAGTGCCAGGCCGCTGTGGCAATCGCTGCGCGTAGAGGCAGGCTGGGAGTTGGCGCTGGAAACGGCGCTACGCGAGCACTTCAACGCCTTGCAGATCGTTGATGCAGCAACCGCCGGTGACGCGCTCGCTTCGCAGCCGCCAGCCAGCGTGTCGCTCGCCTTGCCGCCTACCGTATCGACGAATGTGGAGGAGCCGGCGCAGTCGTTGCCGGGTGTGCCGCTCCGTAGCTTGGTTCAGCTGGACTTGCCGGATTGGGCCTCTGGGCTTGCCGTATGGCTGCATGGTGTTCGGGCGGTTGAGGATTGTCGCGAATGGCTCGCGCAAGCCGGAACACTGCCCCTGGGCGTGCGCCTGATCGACCGGGCCGGGCGCGAGCTGAGCCGCGCGGCATGCTCTTGGCTGCGGGCTGATGCCGGCAGCCACGGTGTGCTGGAACGCCAGCGCGAACTCGAAGAGCTTGAAGCGCACGTCGACGCGCTGGAGGCAGAGGCCGCTACGGCTCATGCCGCGCTGGCCGAGGCCGAAGCGGCAAGCCATCGTGCGCAGGAATCGCTCACCACGCTGCGTCGCGAGCATCAGGCCGCCCAACAGACCGCGCATCGCGAACAGCTCGCCGCAGTTCAGCTTGGGCAGGCTCGGCAGCGCTACGACGAACGCGCCGGCCAGCTGCTGCGCGACATCGAAGAGCTCGACCTGCAGGTCGCCGCGGAACGGACTCACCTGGAAACGGCGATCACCGCGCAGTCGGTACAGGAAGAGCGCGCAGAGCAACTGCGTGAACGGCTTGAAGCGACCGAGGGCATCGCCCAGCAGCAGGACAATGCGCTGCGCGCACTCCGCCAGCAGGAGCAGCAACTCGCGCGCGAAGTGCAGGAGGCGGCGTTCTCCGAACGCGAGTGCCGCGGCAAACTCGACGACCTGGCGCGCCAGCTTGCGCAGGCCGCCGAGCAGATCGTGCGTTGCGCGCGTGAGCGCGAGGCTGCTGAAGCAGAGCAGGCCGGCCTGGACGAAACACCGCTCGGCGATGCCTTGCAGGGCGCGCTGGAGATGCGCGAAGCCCGCGAGGCGATGCTGGCGCAAAGTCGCGAAGCGCTCGACGTCGCTGCGACCCGCCTGCGCGAACTCGACGAAGCCCGTCTGCGCGCCGAACTCGCGCTGCGCCCCTTGAACGACGCTTTGGCAGAGGCGCGCCTTAAGCTGCAGGCGGCAGAGCTGGGTCAGCAGCAGTACGACGAGCGACTTGCGGAGATCGAACTCGACGAAAATGAGTTCGCCGCTCGGCTTGCGGCGGGTCCGAAGGACCAGACGCTGGTGCGGGAGATCAACCGCCTTACCCGCGAGCTGGCCGATCTGGGGCCCGTAAACCTTGCGGCAGTGGAAGAGTTGCTCGCCGCCGAAGAGCGGAAAGGCTACCTTGATGCGCAGTCAGGTGACCTGAACGAGGCAATCGGTACGCTGGAGGATGCAATCCGGCGTATCGACCGCGAGACTCGGGAGCAATTGCAGGAGACGTACAATACGGTCAATCGTCAGTTTGGCGAGCTCTTCCCGCAGCTATTCGGCGGTGGCGAGGCGCAGCTGATCCTGACCGGCGACGAAATTCTCGACGCGGGCATCCAGATCGTGGCGCGCCCGCCTGGCAAGAAGAACAGTTCGATCCACTTGTTGTCCGGTGGAGAGAAAGCGCTGACCGCAATCGCGCTGGTGTTTTCGTTCTTTCAACTCAATCCGGCGCCGTTCTGCCTGCTCGACGAGGTCGATGCACCGCTCGACGACGCCAACACCGAACGGTTCTGTGCGATGGTCAAACGCATGTCGTCCATCACGCAGTTCATGTTTATCAGTCACAGCAAGATCACGATGGAGCTGGCGCGCCAGCTGGTGGGCGTCACGATGCAGGAGCAGGGCGTCTCCCGCGTGGTCGAGGTGGATATCGAAGAAGCGCTGCGCCTGGCTGACCCAGTCGCAGCTTGAGAGGTCTCATGGCAGGCAACGAACTCCTTTATGGTCTGATTGGTTCCGGCGCCGGCGTGGTGGTGTTGGTTCTCGGTTACAACGCCTGGCAGGAACGCAAGGCCCGCCGCAACGCCGAAAAGGCGTTTCGCTCGGAGCATCGCGACGTTCTGCTGGAGGGCGCGGGTGCGGCAAGCGGCCCGGCAGAACCGGTAGAACCGGGCGGGCGGCTCGAACCCGCGTCTGCGCGCATCCCCGCGCAACCGCCGATTGGCCGCGCTGCCGAACCCGAATTGCCACTTGAAGCGCGCGCGATTGACTGCGTTGCGCGTATCGAAGCCCCCGCCGGTGTGATCGGCGGGGCCCTGGTTCAGGGCGCTGGTGGCCCGTTGTCGCAGGTGCATCGCGCCGTGCGTTGGTACGGATTCGATGATGCGGCCCACGCCTGGGTTGCGCTCGACGCCGGTGACAAACGCAGCTTCACGCGCATGAGCGCAGCGATGCAGCTGGCGGATCGCCGTGGCGCGGTCGGCGAACGTGAGGTTGACGCATTCTGCGCGGCAATTCAGCGAGTCTGCGATCAGTTCATGGCGGTGCCGCGCTTCATGGACCGCGGCGAAGCCCTGACCCTGGCCCAGGGCGTTGATCAGTTCTGCGCAGCGCTCGACATCCAGATCGCGGTCAATGTGGTTGCTGGGGAGCATGCCTTCCCGGGCACGAAGTTGCGCGGGCTGGCCGAGGCGGCGGGCATGGTGCTCGATGGTGACGGCTGCTTCCATGCTCGTGACGATGCAGGGCAGAGCCTGTTCGTCCTTGCCAATCGCGACGCCGCGCTCTTCTCGCCGGAATCGCTGCGCCACGGCAGCAGCAGTGGGGTCACCCTGAGCCTTGATGTGCCCCGCGTGGCAGCGGGCATTGAGGCCTTCGATCGCATGGTGGCGCTTGCACGGCAGTTTGCCGGCGCGTTGCATGGACATCTGGTCGATGACAATGGCAAGCCACTCAGTGACGCTTCGCTCTCGATGATCCGCAGCCAGGTGCAGCAGTTCCAGGAGCAGATGGATCGCCAGGGCGTGCCGGCAGGCAGCACCCTCGCACTGCGCCTCTTCACCTGAGGGCTTCCGATGATCGCGCCTCGTGAGGCGTTCGAGCAGGCCGCCACCTTGCGGGCGACGCTCGAGCGCTACAGCCATGCCTATTACGTCCTGGACGAACCTCTTGTTCCAGACGCCGAGTACGACCGGTTATTTCAGGCGCTGCAAGCGCTCGAAACCGAGTATCCGGAACTTTGCACCGCCGATTCGCCGACCCAACGCGTCGGCGGCAAAGCACTCGCGCAGTTCGCGCCGGTTCGGCACGCCGTGCCGATGCTCTCCATCCGAACCGAGACCGACACCGAGGCGAGCGGCGCCCGCGCATTCGACGCGCAGGTGCGTCGTGAGCTTGAGCTGACCGAAACCGATCCGCCGGTTGAGTACGCCGCGGAGCTGAAGTTTGACGGGCTCGCAATCAGCTTGCGCTACGAGCGCGGCATTCTGGTGCAGGCGGCAACCCGCGGTGACGGCGAAACTGGCGAAGATGTCACGCAGAATATCCGCGCGATCCGCCAGATACCGCTTCGACTTCGTACCGACACTCCGCCTGAAGTCTTTGAGGTGCGCGGAGAGGTCTACATGCGGCGCGACGATTTTGCGCGCATGAACGAGCGGCAGCATGCGCGCGGTGAAAAGACTTTCGTCAATCCGCGCAACGCGGCGGCCGGAAGCGTGCGTCAGCTTGACCCTGCCATCAGCGCGCAGCGCCCACTGTCCTTCTTTGCTTACGGCATCGGCGAAGCGACGGGTTGGGGAGGGGCGGACAGTCACGGTGCGCTGCTCGACCAACTCGCGCAGTGGGGCTTCCCGGTCTGCAGCGAGCGCTGCGTGGCGCTCGGGGCGGAGGGGCTGATCGCCTTTCATGATCGCGTCGGTGCGCAGCGCGATGCACTGCCATTCGACATCGATGGTGTCGTCTACAAGGTCAATTCGCTGGCGCTTCAACGCCGGCTGGGCTTCCGTACCCGAGAGCCACGCTGGGCGGTCGCCCACAAGTACCCGGCACAGGAAGTCGTGACGCGGGTTCAGGGAATCGAAGTGCAGGTCGGCCGGACAGGGAAACTGACGCCGGTCGCGCGTTTGGAGCCTGTCTTCGTCGGTGGTGTGACCGTAACGAACGTGACGCTGCATAACCAAGACGAGGTCACGCGCAAGGATGTTCGAGTCGGTGATAGCGTTGTTGTTCGGCGCGCCGGCGATGTGATTCCCGAGATCGTTGCTTCCTTGCCCGAGCGTCGTCCCGAGGGGACGACGCCCTTTGTGATGCCGCAAAGCTGCCCGGTGTGTGGCTCTGCCGTCGCGCGGGAAGAGGGCGAGGCGGACCATCGTTGCAGCGGCGGCCTTTACTGCCCGGCTCAGCGCAAGCAGGCGCTGCTGCATTTTGCCTCGCGTCGCGCGATGGATATCGAGGGGCTCGGCGACAAGCTGGTCGATCAACTTGTCGATGCGGCGATCATTCGTACGCCGGCCGACGTCTACAAACTGGGCGTGCTTGCACTCGCCAACCTCGACCGGATGGCCGAGAAGTCAGCCCAGAATCTTGTCGACGCGATCGATCGCAGTCGGAGCACGACCCTCGCGCGCTTCATCTACGCCCTGGGCATTCGCAACGTGGGTGAAGCGACCGCGAAGGATCTCGCACGGCACTTCGGCACCCTTGACGCGTTGATGGCCGCTGATGAAACGGCCCTGCTTGCGGTGCCGGACGTCGGGCCTATCGTGGCTGCAAGCATCGCCGGCTTCTTTGCGGAGGCACACAACCGCGAGGTGGTCGAACAGCTTCGGGCGGCGGGCGTGCACTGGCCGGAATCAGCAGGCCTTGCCGATGCTGCCGCAACCGCCCCCTTGAGCGGCAAGACATTCGTGCTGACCGGCACTCTGCCGACACTGTCGCGCGACGAAGCCACCGCGTTGATCGAGGCGCAAGGCGGCAAGGTGGCAGGTTCGGTGTCGAAGAAGACCAGTTACGTGGTGGCTGGCTCCGAGGCCGGCTCCAAGCTCGACAAGGCGCAACAGTTGGGCATTACGATCCTCGACGAGGATGCACTCCTCGCGCTGCTGCGTGAAAGCAGTGCTGGGCCCCAAACAATGGATCAAGAACAATGAAGCGAATTCGCAAGGCTGTATTTCCGGTAGCGGGGCTGGGTAGCCGCTTCCTGCCGGCAACCAAGGTCATGCCCAAGGAAATGCTGCCGATCGTCGACAAGCCGATCATCCAGTACGCGGTTGAAGAGGCCGCCGATGCGGGCATCACCGATATGGTCTTCATCATCGGCCGCACCAAGCGCGCGATCGCTGACCATTTCGACAAGGCCTATGAGCTCGAGAACGAGCTCGTGACCCGTGGCAAACACGACATGCTCAAGATCGTCGAAGACACGATTCCGAAGGGCGTCAATTGCATCTTCATTCGCCAGGCCGAGGCGCTGGGTCTGGGGCATGCGGTTTTGTGTGCGGAAGCGGTGGTGGGCAATGAGCCTTTTGCCGTGCTGCTGGCGGACGATCTGCTGGACGGGGCCACGTCCGTCACCAAACAGATGGCAGACGTCTTCAACTACAACCGTTGCTCGGTGCTCGGCGTGATGGAAGTGCCGCGTGAGGCGACAGGCTCTTACGGTGTGGTGAGTACCGAGAAAGACTCGGGCGATCTGCGCCGCATCTCGGGCATCGTCGAAAAGCCGAAGCCCGAGGAAGCGCCTTCCAACCTCGCGGTGGTCGGCCGCTATATCCTGACGCCGCAAATCTTTGAGCACCTGCGCAACCTGAAGCCGGGTACGCACGGCGAGTTGCAATTGACCGATGCGATTTCCGCGCTGTTGCGTGAAGAGTCCGTGTTGGCGTATCGATTCGACGCCACGCGCTATGACTGCGGCGACAAGCTTGGTTACCTGAAAGCCACGGTCGAACTGGGCATGCGCCATCCGGAGATCGGCGCGGACTTCAAACGTTTCCTGGCAGAGCGATTCGGTCACGCCTGACCTTGCCGTCGGCCATGTCGGTTGGGGCAAAACCCAACCGATGTGCAAAAAGAAAGGGCAGCCATGCGGCTGCCCTTTTTGTTTGATGCGGCCGAAGCCGCGCTCAATCAGGCTGCGTCGTTCTTCGCGGCGCGCTTGCGGTCGGTTTCCTTCAGGTGGCGCTTGCGCAGGCGGATCGATTTCGGCGTGATCTCGACAATTTCGTCGTCAGCGATGAACTCGATCGCCGACTCCAGCGTCAGCGAGATCGGCGGCGTCAGACGCACAGCCTCATCGGTGCCCGACGCACGCACGTTGGTCAGCTGCTTGCCCTTGATCGGGTTGACGACCAAGTCGTTGTCGCGGGTGTGGATACCGATGATCATGCCTTCGTACAGCGCTTCACCCGGGCTGACGAACATGCGACCGCGGTCTTGTAGGTTCCACAACGCGTAGGCCACCGCCTCGCCATCGTTCTGCGAGATCAGCACGCCGTTGCGACGCTCTGCCATCACACCGGCCATCGGGCCGTAGTCGTCGAACACATGGCTGGCGAGGCCGGTGCCGCGGGTCAGCGTCAGGAATTCACCCTGGAAGCCGATCAGGCCACGTGCGGGAATGCGGTATTCGAGACGCACACGACCCTTGCCGTCCGGCTGCATGTCTTGCAGTTCGCCACGGCGGCGGCCGAGTTCTTCCATCACTGCGCCCTGGTGGTTTTCTTCCACGTCCACCGTCAGCATTTCATACGGCTCGCACTTCTCGCCGTTGATTTCCTTGAACACCACGCGCGGGCGACCAACGGCCAGTTCGTAGCCTTCACGGCGCATGTTTTCGAGCAGGATGGTCAGGTGCAGTTCGCCACGGCCGGAGACTTCGAACACGTCCGAATCGCCGGTGTAATTCACGCGCAGCGCGACGTTCTTCAGCAGTTCCTTCTCGAGGCGCTCGCGGATCTGGCGGCTCGTCACGAACTTGCCTTCGCGGCCGGCGAGCGGCGACGAGTTGACCATGAAGTTCATCGTCAGCGTCGGCTCATCGACGGCGATCGGCTTCATGCCTTCGGGCTTCTCCGGATCACAGATCGTGACGCCGATGTTCACCTGATCGATACCCGACACGAGCACGATGTCGCCTGCTTCGGCGGACTCAGCCTGGCTGCGTTCAAGGCCCTTGAAGGTCAGCACTTGGCCGATCTTTGCCTTGCCGCGGTTTTCTTCGCCGTACATGACGACGACTTCCTGGTTCGGGCGGATACGGCCGGCACGGATGCGGCCAATCCCCAGCTGACCGACGTAGGTCGAGTAGTCGAGCGAGCAGATCTGCAGTTGCAGCGGTGCGTCCGCGTCCACTTCAGGTTGCGGCACATGCTTCAGGATCGCTTCGTACAGCGCGGTCATGTCGGTGCCGGGCTTGTCAGCCTCCAGCATCGCGTAGCCGTTCAGGGCCGAGGCGTACACGACCGGGAAGTCGAGCTGCTCTTCGGTCGCGCCGAGTTTGTCGAAGAGATCGAAGGTGTGGTTGATCACCCAGTCCGGACGCGAGCCCGGGCGGTCGATCTTGTTGATCACGACGATCGGCTTCAGCCCCATTGCGAGCGCCTTGCGGGTGACGAAGCGGGTCTGGGGCATCGGGCCTTCGACCGCATCGACCAGCAGCAGCACGCCGTCGACCATCGACAGCACGCGTTCGACTTCACCGCCAAAGTCAGCGTGTCCAGGGGTGTCGACGATGTTGATATGGGTCTCGCCGTACTGGATGGCGCAGTTCTTGGCAAGAATCGTGATGCCGCGCTCCTTTTCCAGATCGTTGGAGTCCATCACGCGTTCTGCGACCTGCTGGTTTTCACGGAAGGTGCCGGATTGGCGCAGGAGCTGGTCGACCAGCGTGGTTTTGCCGTGGTCGACGTGAGCGATGATGGCGATGTTACGGATTGCGCGGCTCATTGGTTTTTGCCAAGTCTTTGAAAAAGGGCAAGATTCTAGCACGGGCATGTCGCGGTGCAGCGAAAATCCGGAATGCTGCGTGCTACCATTTTCGGCTAACCAGAATTCACCGGAAGGCCATCTTCATGCTCGCGATCATCGGCGGTAGCGGACTCACCCAGCTCGCCAACCTGAACATCGAACGTCGCGAGGTGGTGCGCACCCCGTACGGCGAACCCTCCGGGGTGCTGCTGTTCGGCCGCGTTTGCAGCATGAATGTGGTCTTTCTAGCACGTCATGGTTACGGCCATACGATTCCGCCGCACATGGTCAACTACCGCGCCAACATGTGGGCCCTGCACAAGGCCGGCGCGACGGGCGTGCTGTCCGTGGCCTCGGTGGGCGGGATTCGCGCTGACCTTGGGCCTGGCGTGCTGGTCGTGCCGCACCAGATCATCGACTACACCCACAGCCGCCGAGGCACGTTCTTTGATGGCGTCGACGGTCCGGTTGTACATGTGGATTTCACCGAGCCGTACGATTCGGTGTTGCGGCGTCGCATCCTCGCTGCCGCCGTCGAAGCGGGGGAAGCGGTGGTCGATGGCGCCGTGTACGCGGCTACCCAAGGCCCACGGCTGGAGACTGCCGCCGAAATCGAGCGCCTTGCCCGCGATGGAGCGGATGTCGTGGGGATGACCGGTATGCCCGAAGCGGCTTTGGCGCGCGAACTCGATCTACCGTATGCAGCCCTCAATGTGGTGGTCAATTGGGCGGCGGGACGCGCCGACAGCGAGCACGAGATCCGCTTCGAGAAAATCGAGCAAACCGCCCAAGCTGCGATGGGCCGCGTGCGGCATGTGATTGACCGGATCTGCGGCTGAGGCCGGCGCCATGATTCGGGAAGTCCTGCGTATGGGCGATGCCCGGCTGCTGCGTGTTGCCCGTCCCGTCGAGCGTTTCGATACACCCGAGCTTCATGCGCTGGTGGCGGACATGCTTGATACGATGGGCCATCTCAGTGGTGCGGGTTTGGCTGCGCCTCAGATTGGCGTCGATCTTCGCGTCGTGATTTTCGGCGTCGAGCGCAGCCCGCGGTATCCCGATGCGGAGCCGGTTCCCTTGACCGTGCTGTGCAATCCCACCATCACCTTCCTCGGCGACGAGATGGAGGAGGGATGGGAGGGCTGTTTGTCAGTGCCGGGTTTTCGCGGTGTCGTGCCGCGCTACGCACGCCTGCACTACTCAGGTTTTGGTGTGTCGGGTGAGGTGATCGAACGAGAAGCGAGTGGCTTCCATGCGCGCGTCGTGCAGCATGAGTGCGACCACCTCGACGGCGTGCTTTACCCGATGCGGGTGCAGGATTTCCGCCGCTTCGGCTTCACCGACATCCTCTTTCCCGGGCTGGATGCGGTTGGCGACGACTAAAGGAACGGTCGTCGCTCGCTATTGTTGAAGGCGCGCGAGCAGCGCCCCTTCGAGCCGGACGACAGCGCTCGTTGCGCCCAGTTCGGGGCCGGAGATCAGGAAGGTATCCTCGGCTCGCTCGCCGAGCGTAGCGATCTTCGCTGTATGAAGATTCACCCGGCATTCCGCCAAGACACTCGCGATATCGAAGAGCAGCCCAGGCCGGTCGGCCGCTGCAACTGACAGGATGTAGTGCTGACCGCGCTCGTCGGGCCGGATCGCCACTTCCGGCGTAATCGGAAAGTGCCTGACCTGACGGGAAAGGCGCCCGGAGCCGGGTTTGTCGATGGGCCCCTGATTGCGCAGCCGCTGCGCGAGGTCGTGTTCGATCAGCGGAACGATGTCGCGGTAGTTCTCGTCACCACTTGGGTCCATCAGCACGAAGCTGTCCAGCGCATAGTTGTGGCGCGTCGTATGGATCTTGGCGTCCAGAATGCTTAAGCCTTGGCGGCTGAAGAAACCGCACAGGCGCATGAACATGTCTTGCGAATCTGGCGCGTAAACCATCACCTGAAGGCCTTGCTCCACCTGGCTCGGTCGCGCCTTGACGACGGCTTCGCCCCCCGCGGGGCGGTAGTACAGCATGCGCGTATGCCAGACGATCTCGTCGATGTCGTGGCGCATGAAGTAGACGGTGTCGAGTTCTTCCCACAGCGGGCGTTCAACGCCCTCGACGAGGCCGTAGAAGCGCAGGCGTGCCCGCGCTTCGTCCTGGCGTTCGGCCAGGCCCTTGGCCTGTACCGGTGTATCGCCCCGTAGCAGGCGCTGTGTGGTCAGGAAAAGGTCTTCAAGCAGCTTCGCCTTCCAGCCGTTCCAGACCTTCGGGCTGGTGCCGCGAATATCTGCGTGGGTCAACAAGTACAGCGCCGTGAGGCGTCGTTCATCCTTGACCAGCGCCGCAAACCCACGAATGACGTCTGGGTCCGAAAGATCGCTCTTCTGGGCGATCTGCGACATCGTCAAATGCTCGCCGACCAACCATTCGACGAGGTCGGTGTCTTCGGGCGAGATGCCGTGGTCTTCGCAGAAATGGCGTGCATCGCTCATGCCGAGCTTGGAGTGATCGCCGCCGCGTCCCTTGGCGATGTCGTGGAAGAGCGCCGCAATATAGAGGAGCCAGTTGCGGTCGAATGCACTGATCAGGCGAGTGCACAGCGGATACTCGTGCGCGTGCTCATCCATCGTCATCCGGCGTACGTTTCGCATGACTTGCAGGATGTGCTGATCCACGGTGTATACGTGGAACAGGTCGTGCTGCATTTGCCCGACGATCTGTCCGAATGCCGGGATGTAGCGGCCGAGGATGCCGTACTGATTCAACCAACGGAAAACGTGCGTAATGCCCTGCGGTTGCTGGAACAGGGCGATAAAGCGCCGGCGGTTTTCCGGATTCCGGCGAAACGCAGCATCAACCCGGCCTCGGCTCTGCCACAGGGCGCGAAGGGTGCGCGCCGTCATGCCTTTGAGTTCGTCGTGCTGCTCCAGCAGCAGGAACGCGTCCAGGATCGCCGACGGCTCTTTGATGAAGAGCTTGTCATCGAGTACGTCGAGCAGGTTCTGTCGTTTGCAGAAACGCGCGTCGATCGGTGTGGGCGTGTCCAGGCCGCTGGGCAGGATGCGGCTGGCGAGGTTCTGCAACAGCAGCGCGTTGAGCTGGGTGACCTTCTTGGCGACCAGGTAGTAGCGCTGCATCATGACTTCGGACGCGCGGCGCGTCGAAGTGGCGCTGATGCTGAGCGAGCGAGCGAGGGCTTCCTGGTGGTCGAACAGAATCCGGTCTTCCCGTCGGCGGGTGAGGTGGTGCAGCCGGATCCGCAGGTTTTGCAGGAAGCGCTCTGACTTGTTCAGTTCGGCGCATTCTTCCTGTGTTACGAGCCCCTGTTCGGCGAGCGCCTCCCAGCTTGAGCCAAGGCCTGATGCGAGCGAAATCCAGACGAGCGTTTGCAGGTCGCGCAGGCCGCCCGGGCTTTCCTTGCAATTCGGCTCGAGCGAGTAGGGGGTGTCGTTGAACCGGTTGTACCGCTGCTCCTGCTCCGCTCGCTTGGCGATGAAGAAGCTCGGGAGATGCAGTGCGGCGCGATGTTGGGCGAGGAGACTGGCAACGAGCTCTTCGTCGCCGGCCAGCCAGCGTGCTTCGAGCAGATTGGTCTGGACGGTAACGTCGCGCTCGGACTCCTCAAGGCATTCCTCGATGGTGCGGACGCTGTGACCGACCTCAAGCCCGATATCCCAAAACACCCCGACCAGCTGTTCGATGCGTTGGCGAGCTGCGCGCTCCGGCTCGTCGCCGAGCAGGATCAGGATGTCGACGTCCGAATGTGGATACAGATGGCCGCGTCCATAGCCGCCAACGGCTACAAGCGCTGAATTCGGCGGCAGGCTGGCTGCGGACCAGAGGTCTCGGAGGACGCCATCGACGAGCTCGGCGTTCTCGCAGAGAAGCCGAGCCGGATCTGGTTTCGCGTCGAACTTTTCGCGAAGCTGCGCGCGTCCGTCGGTGATTCGTTTGCGCAGCGTCTCTGCGACGGACCGAAGGTCGTCGCTGCCAACAGGGCTGTTCATCGGCTCAGGCTGCGAACTGTTTCGCGACGATATCCGGAATCGCGGGGGTGCCGGATGAACGGGTCAGGACCTCGACGCCGGTTTCGGTGACCACGACGGTGTGTTCCCACTGCGCGGACAGGCTTCGATCCTTCGTGACAATGGTCCAGCCATCAGGAAGCTCAGAGATCGCGGCCTTGCCGGCATTGATCATCGGCTCGATCGTGAAGATCATGCCCGGCTTCAGCTCGAGCCCAGTGCCAGGGCGGCCGTAATGCACCACTTGCGGTTCTTCATGGAAGTTCCGGCCGATGCCGTGACCACAGAACTCACGTACCACCGAGAACCCTGCGGCCTCGGCGTGGCGTTGAATTGCGTGGCCGATGTCACCCAGATGCGCGCCGGGGCGTACCTGCGCGATGCCCAGCCACATGCACTCGTAGGTAATGTGACAGAGGCGTTTTGCAAGAATGCTGGCCTCGCCACCGACGATGAACATCCGGCTGGTATCACCGTGGAAACCATCCTTGATGACGGTGATATCCAGGTTGACGATGTCGCCACGCTTGAGCTGCTTGTTTGCGGGTATTCCGTGGCATACCTGATGGTTGATCGAGGTGCAGATCGACTTCGGGTACGGCTTGTAGCCGGGTGGGGCGTAGTTCAGCGGCGCCGGAATCGTCCCCTGTACGTTCACCATATAGTCGTGGCACAGCTGATCCAGCGCTTCAGTGGTCACGCCTGGCTGCACGTGCGGGGTAATGAAGTCCAGCACCTCTGAGGCCAAACGGCCGGCAACGCGCATGGCTTCGATTTCTGCGGGGGTCTTGATTGTGACGCTCATTGTTCTTCTGGCTGCAGCGGGATAAACCGAAAGGTTAGCTGCTTTCGCCGGCATCGGCCATATCCGGCCATCTGTCACGCGCGCGCGGCTTGAGCGATGGTGGTGCGACCTGCTACAATCGCGGGCTTGGCTACACCCATGGGGGGTGTGGCGAACTACGCACGTCCCTGTTGAAAGGGTCCCGCATCGGCGGGCTGAGGTCGCGATCTCTGCGCGGCCACCAGGGGCGGAGGCTAACCCTTAGATCGGAGAATCAATATGTCCGTGACTATGCGCCAGATGCTGGAAGCCGGTGTTCACTTCGGCCACCAGACCCGTTTCTGGAACCCCAAGATGGCCCCGTTCATTTTTGGCCATCGCAACAAGATTCACATCATCAACCTCGAGAAGACCCTGGCCAAGTACCAGGAGGCGATGGCTTTCACGCGCAAGCTGGCAGCCAATCGCGGCACCATTCTCTTTGTTGGCACCAAGCGTCAGGCCCGCGAGATCCTCGCTGAAGAAGCGCAGCGCGCTGGCATGCCGTTTGTCGATGAGCGCTGGCTCGGCGGCATGCTGACCAACTTCAAGACGGTCAAGCAGTCGATCAAGCGTCTGAAGGAAATGGAACAGATGGTTGAGGATGGCTCGATCGAGAAGCTCTCGAAGAAGGAAGCGCTGATGGCTACGCGCGAACTCGAGAAGCTGCAGAAGTCGATCGGCGGCATCAAGGAAATGGGCGGCCTGCCCGATGCACTGTTTGTCATCGACGTCGGCTATCACAAGATTGCGATCACCGAAGCGCAGAAGCTTGGCATTCCGGTTGTTGCTGTGGTCGATACGAACCACTCGCCGGAAGGTGTCGATTACGTGATTCCGGGTAACGACGATTCGAGCCGCGCGATCCGTCTGTACGCCCGTGGCGTCGCCGATGCGGTTCTGGAAGGTCGCAGCCAGGTGATCAACGAGATCGTTGCCGCTGGTGAAGCAGACGAATTCGTTGAAGTGGACGAAGGCACCGAAGAGCAGGCCTAAGCCGCTCCGGATCTTTCCACTGCATTAACTGAATTTAAGGAGTCAGCATGGCGGAAATTACCGCAGGCATGGTTAAGGAGCTTCGGGAAAAGACCGATGCTCCGATGATGGAATGCAAGAAGGCGCTCACCGAAGCCGCTGGCGACATGGCCAAGGCTGAGGAGATTCTGCGCGTCAAGCTCGGTAGCAAGGCGACCAAGGCTGCTGCACGCGTCGCCGCCGAGGGCGTGGTTTCCACGTTCATCTCGGCCGATGGCAAGCTTGCTTCGATCGTTGAAATCAACAGCGAAACCGACTTCGTTGCGAAGAACGACGACTTCCTGAAGCTCGCTCGTGACTGCGCCGAGCTGGTTGCCAGCAAGGCGCCGGCCGACGTCGCTGCGCTGTCGGCGCTGCCGCTCGGTGACGGCACTGTCGACTCGGTGCGTACCGCACTGGTCGGCAAGATCGGCGAGAACATGTCGATCCGCCGCTTTGTGCGCATCGAGGCCAAGGGCAAGGTTGCGCAATACATCCACGGCGGCTCGAAGATCGGCGTGCTGATCGACGTCGAGGGTGGTGACGAGGCGCTGGCCAAGGATCTGGCTATGCACATCGCTGCCAACAAGCCGAAGTCCCTGGATGCTTCCGGCGTTTCCGCCGAACTGATCGAGACCGAACGTCGCGTTGCCATCGAGAAGGCCAAGGAAGCCGGCAAGCCGGAGGCGATGCTCGAGAAGATCGCCGAAGGTACCGTGCAGAAATTCCTCAAGGACGTGACGCTGTACGGCCAGGTCTTCGTTAAGGCTGAGGACGGCAAGCAGACGGTTGAGCAACTCCTCAAGGCCAAGGGCGCAACGGTGCACAGCTTTACGCTGTTCATCGTTGGCGAAGGCATCGAGAAGAAGACGACCGACTTTGCAGCAGAAGTTGCGGCGCAAGCCGCTGCCGCCGCCGCACAACGCTGAGGACTGCCCCATGACTGCTCCCGCCTACCGCCGCATTCTGCTCAAGCTCTCCGGTGAAGCCCTGATGGGCGATGATGCCTTTGGCATCAATCGCGACGTCGTTTCCCGGATCGTTCAGGAGGTGGCGGAGGTGGTGAGCCTCGGGGTTGAGGTCGGCGTGGTCATCGGCGGGGGGAACATCTTCCGTGGTATGGCTGGTGCGGCCAGTGGAATGGACCGCGCGACGGCGGACTACATGGGAATGCTTGCAACCGTCATGAACGCCATGGCGCTTGCTGATGCGATGAAGCATGTAGGGGTTGTTGCGCGCGTTCAGTCCGCGTTGAATATGGAAGCTGTCGTAGAGCCCTATATTCGGGGCAAGGCGATTCGCTACCTAGAAGACGGCAAGGTTGTAATCTTCGCGGCCGGTACCGGCAATCCGTTCTTTACGACGGATACCGCCGCAGCGCTTCGCGGTGCCGAGATCGGCGCGGAGATCGTGCTGAAGGCGACAAAGGTTGATGGGATCTATACCGCTGACCCCAAGAAGGATCCGTCCGCGACGCGGTACGGCAAGATCAGCTTTGATGAGGCGATCGCGCGCAACCTTCAGGTCCTCGATGCAACGGCATTTGCGTTGTGTCGTGATCAAAAGTTGCCGATCAAGGTTTTCAGCATCTTCGCAACCGGCGCGCTCAAGCGCGTGGTAATGGGCGAAGACGAAGGCACGCTGGTGCATATCTGAATCAAGGGCTCATGACATGATTGCTGACCTGAAGAAGAACACCGAGCAAAAAATGCAGAAATCTGTCGAGGCGTTGAAGAACGATCTCGGCAAAGTTCGGACCGGGCGGGCCCACACGGGTTTGCTTGATCATGTGCAAGTTGATTATTACGGCTCGATGGTGCCGGTGAATCAGGTTGCCAACGTTAACCTCCTCGATGCGCGCACGATCGGTGTGCAGCCTTGGGAGAAGACGATGCTGGCCAAGGTTGAGAAGGCGATTCGTGATAGCGATCTCGGCCTCAATCCTGCAACGATGGGCGACACCATTCGTGTGCCGATGCCTGCATTGACCGAAGAGCGCCGCAAGGATCTGATCAAAGTGGTTCGTGGCGAGGCGGAGAACGCGCGCGTTGCGGTCCGCAATCTGCGCCGTGATGCCAACAACCACCTCAAGGAGGCGGTTAAGGCTAAGGAGATCTCGGAGGACGACGAGCGTCGCGCCGAGGAAGATATCCAGAAGTTGACCGACCGCTACGTAGCCGAAGTCGACAAGCTGCTCGCCGAGAAAGAAAAAGACCTGATGCAGGTCTAAAGACCCGCCAACCCTTAGGCGGAGTCTCATTCCACCATGGCGCTCAGCCGATTCTTCAGCAGCACCCGCGACGTGCCGGCCGTCAGTGCGGTCCCCCAGCACGTCGCGATCATAATGGATGGCAACGGGCGTTGGGCGCGCAAACGTCTCATGCCGCGCGTGGCTGGCCATAAGCGCGGGCTCGAGACCGTCCGGCAGATCGTGTCGGCGTGTATCGATCGCGGTATTCGTCACCTGACCCTTTTTGCTTTCAGTTCCGAAAACTGGCGTCGTCCAGCCGACGAAGTCAGTTTCTTGATGAACCTGTTCCTGAAGGCCTTGCAGCAAGAAATTGCAAAGCTCCACCGCAATAACATCAGGTTCAGGGTCATCGGCGACCTGAGCAAATTCGACGAGCAGATTCGGCAGATGATTGCCGATGCGGAGTCATTGACCTTCGAGAACAGTGGATTGACGCTGACGATCGCCGCAAATTACGGTGGTCGCTGGGATATCCTGAACGCGGTCGAGTCGATGTTGGCCGCCCATCCTGCAAAGCAATCCGGCTTTCAGGAGGAGGATCTCGCGCCTTACTTGGCGCTTTCCGATGCTCCGGAACCGGACTTGTTCATCCGCACCGGAGGGGAGGAGCGCATCAGCAACTTCCTTCTCTGGCAGCTGGCCTACACCGAGTTCTATTTCACCGACACCCTCTGGCCCGAGTTCGATGCGGCAGCGTTCGACCTTGCGCTTGACTCCTATCGGCAGCGCGAGAGGCGTTTCGGCCGTACTAGTGAGCAAGTGCAGGAACAAACGCCAAGCGCGACGGAGTAAGCGATGCTGCGCGAACGTGTCATTACAGCCCTGTTGATGTTGGCGGGGCTGCTCGCCGCTGTGTTCTATCTGCCGACTACTGGCTGGTGGATTGCCTGCGGTGCGCTTGGTTTAGCGGCAGCCTGGGAATGGGCGGGTCTGTTCAATCTTCCTTCTGCTGTCCGCTGGGGTTACGGGGTGGTGGTCGCAGCAGCAGTGGTCGCGTTCGCGGCGATCGCCTCGCCTGCTATTGATGCGGCGCTGTTCGTGCTATCGGCGCTATTCTGGATGCTGGTGGCGCCGCCGTGGCTGAAGCAGCGTTGGCGTCTTTCTGGTGGCGCAGTCCTGTCGCTGATTCTTGGTTTAGTCATCCTTCTGCCTTCTGCCGTTGCCCTTGCCCGCCTGCGCGAGGCAAATGTCTGGCTGATGTTGGCGGTCATGGCTGTGGTCTGGGTGGCGGACATTGCGGCGTATTTCGGTGGGCGGGCTTTTGGTCGGCGCAAGCTCGCACCGGAGATTTCGCCAGGAAAGAGCTGGGAAGGTGTCTATTCTGGGCTGGCGGGTGTCTTGCTCTACGGGGCGGTGGTGTTTTCCGTGTGGATGCCGTTCGTCCCGCAGCGCTTGGGTTGGCCGATTGCGCTACTGTTGCTGCTTGCTCTTTCGGCCCTGAGCGTGATCGGCGACTTGTTTGAGTCTTTGCTCAAGCGACAGGCCGGCCTGAAGGATTCGTCTGGGCTATTGCCGGGGCACGGCGGAGTGCTGGATCGTATCGATAGCCTGACCTCAACGCTACCTCTGGTGGCGCTCTGGGCGCTCGTCTGGCGGCTTGCAGGCTCATGATGCAGCACTTGACCATTCTGGGTGCGACAGGATCCATCGGCACCAGTACGCTCGACGTCGTGGCGCGCCACCCGGATCGCTATCGGGTTTTTGCCCTAACGGCGTTTCGGCAGCTTGAAAAGCTGGCGGCGCAAATAGCCGTATTTCGCCCGACCTTTGCCGTGGTGCCGGACTTGGCGTCTCGCGACTCGCTTCGTCTGATGCTTAACGAACGCGGTGTCACATGCGAACTGCTGGTCGGCGAGGGCGGTTTGTGTGAAGTCGCCACCCATGCCGAAGTCACCACCGTGATGGCGGCCATCGTTGGGGCGGTGGGTTTGCCGCCTACGCTCGCAGCCGTTCGGGCTGGCAAGCGTGTGTTGCTGGCAAACAAGGAGGCCTTGGTCATGTCTGGGCGCCTCTTCATGGATGAGGCTCGACAGTCGGGAGCGACAGTTCTGCCGATCGACAGCGAACACAATGCCGTGTTCCAGTCTTTGCCCTCTCAATTTGAGTATGGCCTTGAAGAGGCTGGTGTCACGAAGGTATTGCTCACTGCCTCCGGTGGGCCGTTCAGGACTTGGCCGATCGAGCAGCTGAAATCAGTCACGCCTGATCAGGCTGTCGCGCATCCGAATTGGGTGATGGGGCGAAAGATCTCTGTCGACTCGGCCACCATGATGAACAAGGGCCTTGAGGTGATCGAGGCGCGGTGGTTGTTTGGCATTGGCGGTGATCGAATTGATGTGGTGATTCATCCGCAAAGCGTGATCCACTCGATGGTTCAGTATGCGGACGGTTCGGTCGTAGCTCAGCTTGGCAATCCGGATATGCGGACTCCGATTGCGCATGCCTTGGCGTATCCGCAGCGTATTGCTTCAGGCGTTGCACCGCTCGATTTCGCTTCCATCGCCGCCCTGACGTTCGAGACGCCCGATCTGAATCGTTTTCCGTGTCTCCGGCTGGCCTACGCCGCACTGAAGGCCGATGGGTTGGCGCCGACGGTTCTAAATGCTGCCAACGAAATCGCAGTGTCGGCGTTTCTTGACCGACAGATCTCGTACCTTGATATCGCGTCAACGGTTGAGGCTGTGCTGGATTCCTGCGATACGGGTAAGGCGGAATCGCTGGAGGACGTCCTCGTGGCGGATGGTTCGGCGCGTCGAATGGCGCAGGCATTCATTGATAAGCGTTTGCGAGGCGCTGCGTGACGATACTTTGGTACGTCGGTGCGTTCGCTCTTGCGATTGGTGTTCTGGTTACTGTCCACGAGTTCGGCCACTTCGCCGTCGCAAGACTCTGCGGCGTCAAGGTGCTCAGGTTCTCATTGGGCTTCGGCCGCGTCTTGTTGCGCCGTCAGAAGACGCCTGAAGACACAGAGTGGGTGCTTTGTGCGGTACCCCTGGGCGGTTATGTCCGAATGCTTGATGAGCGTGAAGCGCCCGTTCCGACGGCGGACCTGTCACAAGCCTTCAATCGGAAGTCCGTCTGGCGTCGGTTGGCGATAGTCGCTGCTGGCCCCGCAGCAAACCTGTTGCTGGCAGTGCTGATCTACTGGATCGGCTTCATGCAGGGGGTGACCGAACTGCGCCCCATCATTGCGCAGCCCTCTGTTGAGAGTCCAGCCGGCAAGGCGGGGATGCAAGCTGGCGATGAAATCGTTGCGGTCAGTGCTCAAGCCGTGCGGTCTTGGTCCGACGTTCGCTGGGTGTTGGTTCGCCACCTCGTCGACAATCAAACGGTTGACCTCAAACTCCATTCGCATGGTGGGGAGCGGATGGTCACGCTTGCCACTGAGGGCTTGGGCGACGACCTGGAGCGAGCGGATCCGCTAAAGGATCTCGGCCTTGCTCCGTTTCGCCCGGACGTGCCCCCTGTTATCGGAAGTCTCGCCGAGGGTGGTCCGGCGGCCAAGGCGGGGATTCTTCCGGGTGACCGTGTTCTGAGCATCGATGGCAAGCCCCTCGAGAGCTGGGACGATCTGGTTCGTGGCGTCAGCGCTTCACCGGGCAGGCCACTTTCGATTGAGGTGCGACGTGGTAACGAGTTCAAGTCGTTCTCGATCGTGCCGGAAGCCCATAGCGACCAAGGAAACACGATCGGGCGAATTGGTGTAGCTGTGCAGGCTGATAGTGCTTGGCGCGACCGGCTTCTGGTTGAGCTTCGCTACGGCCCAGTCGAGGCCTTCGGGCGCGCGGCTCGCCAGACTTGGGAGATGGCCGGGTTCTCGCTGAAGATGTTGGGGCGGATGATCACCGGACATGTATCCCTGAAGAACATCAGCGGGCCGGTGACGATCGCCGACTACGCAGGGCAGTCGGCCAAGCTTGGTGCGGATGCCTACATTCGTTTTCTGGCGCTCATCAGCATCAGTATTGCGGTACTCAATCTGTTACCGATCCCTCTGCTGGACGGTGGACACATCATGTATTATCTGGCCGAGATCCTGATGCGGCGCCCTGTTTCACAGAAAGTCATGGAAATCGGCCAGCAGATCGGGTTTACGCTGCTGGCAAGCCTGATGGCCTTCGCTTTTTTCAACGACATCACCCGGTTGTTGTCCTGACTCTCCCAATGCGACTCAAGTTGATTCCGGGGCTGTTCCTGTCCCTTTTTGCTGCAAATTCCGTTTGGGCGTTCGATCCCTTTGTTGTTAAAGACATTCGGGTTGAAGGTCTGCAGCGCACCGAAGCCGGTACTGTATTCAACTACTTGCCGGTCAAGGTCGGGGAGAAGCTGAGCGAGGAGCGTGCTGCACAGGCGATCCGAGCGCTCTACGCTACCGGCTTCTTTAAGGACGTACGCCTTGAGGTGGACGGCGGCGTGCTGGTGGTTGTCGTTGACGAACGACCGGCAATTGGCTCGATTGAATTCGAGGGCAACAGTGCCTTTGATGGCGACAACCTGCGCAAGGGATTGCGGGACGCGGGAATCATTGAGTCGCGAATCCTCGATCGTGCCCTCTTGGAGCGCGCTGAGCAGGAACTCAAGCGGCAATATCTGAACCGCAGCTACTACGGCGCCACGATCGTTACCGAGATCACGCCGCTGGAGCGCAACCGGGTCGCGCTCAAGTTCAAGATTGTTGAGGGTGAGATCGCTGCGATCAAGCAAGTGAGTATCACAGGCAACAAGGTCTTTTCGGAATCGGATTTGAAGGGGCAGATTTCGGCTCGGCCGAAGCACTGGTTCCCCCCGGTTAACTGGCTGTCGAAAGGGCATGAATACTCGAAGCCTAAACTTCAGGGTGATCTCGAGAGCCTTCGCAGCTACTACCTCAATCGCGGGTATCTCGACTTCACCGTTGAGAGTTCTCAGGTATCAATCACCCCCGATAAGCAGGATGTGTATATCGCAATTGCGGTCGCAGAGGGTGAGCAATACAAAGTCTCCGCCGTTAAGATTGCGGGTGATCTGATTATTTCCGATGCCGAGGCAAAGGCGCTGGTCGCGCTCCGCCCGGGCGATATCTTCTCTCGGGATCAGCTCACCGAGACGACTCGTTCGATAACCGAGCGCCTCGCTAATGAAGGGTATGCGTTCGCTAACGTCAATGCTGCGCCGGAGCTTGATAAAGAAAAGCGTGAGGTTGCTTTCACCATTTTTGTGGATCCGGGGAAGCGCGTTTATATACGGCGCGTGAATATCTCGGGCAATACACGCACTCGGGATGAAGTGATTCGGCGCGAACTTCGGCAATTCGAAAATGCTTGGTATGACGGCACGAAGATCAAGCGATCGAAAGCGCGACTCGACCGAACGGGCTTCTACGAGGAGACCAATCTGGAGACTCAGCCGGTCGCTGGTACCAGCGACCAGGTTGACCTGAACGTCGTGGTCAAGGAGCGGGCAACCGGTAATTTCTTGTTGGGGGCGGGTTACTCCACGACCGACAAGCTTGTGTTGCAAGGCTCGTTGTCGCAGAACAACCTGTTCGGAACGGGCAACGCACTGTCACTGAATCTGAATACGGGTAAGTCGAACCGGACGCTGGTGCTGTCCTACACAAATCCGTATTTCACACCCGAAGGCGTGAGCGTCGGCTATAACCTGTACCACCGTAATTACAACCCGTCGGCGACGACGAATGTTGCGTATTACAAGACGCAGTCGTCCGGCCTCGGCATGACTTTCGGTTACCCGATTGCCGAAGATGATGCGATCTATTTCGGGGCATCTTTCGACTCAACCCGAACCACGGTATCGAGTTCGAGTGATGTCCAGTACATCGACTTTGTAAACAAGTTCGGTGAGCTGACCAACACGTTCCTGTTGACGGCGTCTTGGTCGTACGATTCCCGAGACAGCTACCTGACGCCGGTGTCAGGCTTTTACCAGCGCCTTCAGACCGAAGTGGCGGTGCCTCCTGCCGAGCAGCGGTACTACCGGGCCAATTACCAGGCACAGTATTTCATTCCGTTGTTCTTCAAGGATGCGACGCTGCAGTTCCATGGCAACGTGTCTTACGCGGCGGGGTACGGTGGGCTTCCGGTTCCGTTCTACAAGAACTACTACGCTGGTGGCATCGGTTCGGTCCGCGCGTATGACGACAATTCACTGGGGCCGCGATCGGGCAGCGGAAACGCGCTCGGCGGGACGCAGTTGCTGACCTATGGTGCGGAGTACTTCTTCCCGCTCCCGATGACCAACATCGACAAGAGTTTCCGCTTGGGTTTGTTCGTCGATGGCGGTCAGGTTTGGGGTGCCGACCAGAAAATCCAGTATGCGGATATCCGGTATAGTGCGGGCCTAGGTCTGGCGTGGGTTTCACCGATCGGACCGCTGAAGTTCAGCTTCGGTCAGCCGCTTAACAAGCAGGAAGGCGACCGGACGCAGCGCTTCCAGTTCCAGTTGGGCAACATTTTCTGATGCTGAAGGAGACGGTTGTGAGAAAGACTCGTGCTGTTCTGGCTGTCGCTGTGGCCCTTGGCCTGTCCGCGAGCGCCATGGCTCAGAGCAAGATCGGATTCGTGAATTCCGATCGCGTTCTGCGGGAGTCTGCGCCGGCGGTGGTTGCTCAGAAGAAGCTGGAGAAGGAATTCGAGAAGCGTGACCAGGATCTCCAGAAGCTCACCAAGCAGCTGCAGGGCATGCAGGAGAATCTTGAAAAGAACGCGGTCACGATGTCCGAGAGTGATCGGAAGACGAAAGAGCGGGAATTCGCTGATCTGAATCGCGAGTTCCAGCGGCGCCAGCGCGAGTTTCGCGAAGATCTGAACCAGCGACGTAACGAAGAGCTGGCAAGCGTTCTGGAGCGCGCCAACCGGACGATCCGCGAGATCGCAGACGCCGAGAAGTACGATGCGATCCTTCAGGATGCGATCTACATCAGCCCGCGTGTTGATCTGACCGACAAGGTCATCAAAGCGCTCAACGCGAAGTAATCCGGCGTGCCCACTCTCGTCGAAATTGTCGGCCGCCTCGGCGGCCGCGTCGTTGGTGACGGCGCAACCGTAGTCAGTCAAGTTGGCAGTCTGGAGTCAGCGCAAGCGGGCGAGATTGCGTTTCTCGCCAGTGCGAAGTATCGCAAGGCGCTAGCGACGACAGGAGCGTCGGCGGTGGTCTTGCCCCCTGCGGCAGAATCGGCGAGCGAGCTGCCGCGGATCATCGTCGACCAACCCTATTTGTATTTCGCGCGCTTGGCGCAATTGCTCAACCCCACGCTCAAACCGGACGCAGGAATCCACCCGTCGGCGGTCGTCGAGTCCGTGATTCCGCCCTCGGTGAGTGTCGGCCCGCTCGCTTATGTTGGCCCGCGATGCGAGATTGGTGAGCACGTGGTCATCGGTCCCGGCTGTGTTGTTGAGGCGGGCTCGAAGATTGGCGACCACTCGTTGCTGTATGGAAACGTCAGCCTCTATCACGAGACGGTGATTGGGCAGCGCTGCATTATTCATTCCGGCGCCGTCATTGGTGGTGACGGTTTCGGATACGCCCGGGAGCGGTCTGGGGCCTGGGTGAAGATTCCCCAGATCGGCCGGGCTGTTCTTGGCGACGACGTTGAGGTCGGTGCCAATACGACCATTGATCGTGGCGCGCTCGACGACACCGTGATTGGAAACGGTGTAAAGCTGGACAACATGGTGCAGATCGCCCACAACGTCAAACTGGGTGAGCACACGGCAATGGCTGGCTGCTCCGGTGTTGCGGGCAGCACCGTTGTCGGGGCCCGCGTGATGGTGGGCGGTCAGGCAGGCATAAACGGCCATATTGAAGTGGCCAGCGATACCGTGGTGTCGTCCCGCACCTTGATCAGCAAGACAGTTAAAGAACCTGGGATCTACACCTCAGCCATGCCGGCGATGCCGCATGACGAGTGGATGAAAAGCGCAGCCCACTTCAGACACCTCGATGCGTTGGTGACGAGGCTGCGTGAATTAGAAAAGCGCATCGCAGAACTGGAGAGGAAGCCTTGAGCATCATGGAAATCGGCGAGGTCATGGAGTACCTGCCGCATCGTTACCCGTTCCTGTTGATCGACCGCGTCATTGAAATGACCTCCGGTGAGTCGATCAAGGCGATCAAGAACGTAACGATCAACGAGCCCTTTTTTACCGGGCATTTCCCGCATTTTCCGGTGATGCCGGGGGTGCTTGTGATCGAAGCGATGGCGCAAGCGGCGGCGATCCTGTCCTACAAGTCGCGCGACATGAAGCCGGACTGCAACACCGTTGCATACTTTGCCGGTATCGATAACGTGCGCTTCAAGCGCCCGGTGGTGCCGGGTGATCAACTGGTTTTTGACGTTCATCTGGTCAAGAACAAAGGTGATCTTTGGAAGTACCGTGGTGTTGCAAACGTCGACGGCCAGCCGGTGGCTGAGGCCGATCTGATGTGCTTCTTCAAGAGGCTGAAATGATTCATCCGACTGCAATCGTTCATCCGGGCGCTTGCATCGCTGAAGGGGTCGAGATCGGCCCCTTTTCCGTTATTGGCGAGCATGTCGAGATCGGAGCCGGAACCCGCGTGGGGCCACATGTGGTCATTACCGGCCATACGCGCATTGGTCGCGACAACAGGATCTTCCAGTTCTGCTCGCTCGGCGAAATGCCGCAGGACAAGAAGTACGGTGGTGAGCCGACCCGACTTGAGATCGGCGACCGGAATACGATTCGCGAATACTGCAATTTCAATACCGGTACCGTCCAGGATGCCGGCGTTACCCGCATCGGCGACGATAACTGGGTGATGGCGTCGGTTCACATCGGTCACGATTGTCAGGTTGGGAACAAGACAATCATGGCGAACAACGTGACCCTGGCTGGCCACGTGACGGTGGGCGACTGGGTGATCCTTGGCGGGATGACCGCGGTGCATCAGTTTGCACGAATCGGCGCGCACAGCATGTGCGGCGGCGGCACGATTCTGCTGCAAGACTTGCCTCCCTATGTCATGGTGTCCGGCAACCCGGCCGCGACACATGGCACGAACAGCGAGGGGCTCCGTCGGCGCGGTTTTTCCGCCGAGGCGATCTCTGCAATCAAACGCGCTTATAAGACGATTTATCGTTCCGGCCTTACGCTTGATGAAGCGCGCAAGCAACTCGCCGAAGCCGCCGTGGTGACGCCGGAACTGCAGCCGTTGCTCGATTTCATTTCTGCGGCCGGACGCGGCATCGTTCGCTGATGGCGACCTGTATTGCGATGGTCGCTGGCGAGGCGTCCGGCGACCAACTGGGTAGTCGCTTGATTGCTGCTATCAGGCGCCATCTGCCCGATGCTCGGTTTGTTGGCATTGGTGGGCCGGGCATGCAGCGCGAAGGTATGGAGTCATGGTTCCCGGCTGAGCGTTTGGCCGTCAATGGCATTGGCGACGCGCTTCGGCGCGTGCCCGAACTCCTCGGGATTCGGCGTCAGCTCCTGGCCCGGATCAAAGCAGAGCAGCCCGCGATTTTCATCGGGATTGATGCGCCGGATTTCAACCTGGGCGTTGAGCGTCGCGTGAAGGCGATGCGCATTCCGACGGTGCATTACGTCAGTCCCTCGGTGTGGGCGTGGCGAGGCGGGCGGGTCAAGAAGATCCGCACGTCGGCGGACCACATTCTGTGCCTCTTTCCTTTTGAGCCCGAGCTCTACGAACGCGCGGGCGTGGCCGCCACCTTTGTCGGGCATCCGCTCGCTGATGAGTTTGCGCTTGAACCGGACCGGGCCGGCGTTCGCGAGCGCCTTTGCTTACCGCGCGACGCGAAGATCGTTGCCGTGATGCCCGGCAGTCGCAATGGCGAAGTGAGCCGCCTCGCAGCGGACTTCGTCGGCGCCGCAGTTCGGATTCACGAGGCGCGGCCCGACGTGCGCTTCCTGGTGCCTCTGGTGACGCGCGATACGCGCACGATGTTTGAACAAGCCATGCATGACGCGTCTTTGGGGCCAGATTTTCCGATGACGTTGATGTTCGGACACAGCCATGACGCGATGATCGCTTCCGATGTCGTCATGCTTGCGAGCGGCACCGCCACGCTGGAGGCTGCGTTCCTCAAGCGGCCGATGGTCATCGCGTACAAGATGGCCGGTTGGACCTTCTCGATCGTCAAACGGATGATGTATCTGCCTTACGTTGGCCTGCCGAACATTCTGTGTCGCGAGTTCGTCGTGCCAGAGCATCTACAGGAAGACTGCGAGCCGACTAAGCTGGCCAACGCTGTCCTGAAGTGGCTTGATGACGCTGACGGCGTCGTCGCACTCCAGAAACGTTTCATGGACCTCCATTTGAGCCTTCGCCAGGACAACGCGAGCCGCGCAGCCGAGGCCATCCTGAGTCTGATTGGTCGAGGGCGTCGGTGAACTTGCCTCCGCGGCCAGGTGGGCACCTCGCGGGCGTTGACGAGGCTGGGCGTGGGCCGCTTTGCGGCGCGGTCGTAGCGGCGGCGGTGATTCTTGATCCGTGGCGTCCGATCGAGGGTCTCAACGACTCGAAGAAACTCACGGCCAAGAAACGCGACGCCCTAGCACTCCTGATTCGTCAGCGAGCGCTGGCTTGGTGCGTCGCGGAGGCCTCTCCGGAAGAAATCGATCGTTTGAACATCCTCGGCGCGACAATGCTTGCCATGCAACGCGCGGTGAAGGGGCTTGCGATCTTGCCGGACGCGGTGTGGGTGGATGGCAACCGCTGCCCTCAGCTGAATTGCGCCACGCAGGCTATCGTCTCGGGCGATGCGCTCGTTGAGGAGATTTCGGCCGCGTCAATTCTGGCCAAGACGGTGCGCGATGCGCAGATGGAGTCGCTTGACGCGCAGTACCCGGCGCTTGGCCTTGCCAAGCACAAGGGCTACCCCACGGCGGCGCATATCGCGGCGCTGCGCAAGCATGGGGTGCCGGATTTTTACCGACGCAGCTATGCACCCGTCCGCGACATTCTTGCGCAGGGCGAGCTCTTCTAGGTGCCAGGCGGCACCGCTTTGCGCTGACCGAGACCGAGCCTGTGCAGACGCTCAACCCAATCAGTTCCCGCGAGAATCCTATCGTCAAGCGCTTTCGGCGTTTGGGCGAATCGTCGCGAGCGCGTCGGGAAGAACGGCTGGCGTTGATTGATGGCGCGCATCTGATCGCGGCCGCGATGGATGCAGGCTGGCGATTTGGCGACATTCTGGTTGCAGAATCTGCTCGCCATTCCGACGAGGTTCTGCGCTTGTTGGCGCGTTCAACGGGCGTGTCGAGCTACCTGCTACCCGACGCATTGTTCCGCCAGTTGAGTCCGGTCGAGACACCGTCTGGTTTTCTCGCGAGTGTTCATTGGCAAGAACCTGCGACGCCTCCGGACCCGACTACGGATTGGCTGGTGCTCGACGGCGTACAAGATGCTGGAAACGTCGGGACCATGATGCGCACGGCGGCTGCGACGGGCGTGAAGGAAGTCATTCTCGGGCCGGGGTGCGCGCAAGCGTGGGGACCTAAGGTGCTGCGGGCAGCAATGGGGGCGCACTTCGTTGTCCGGATCCATAGCGTGGACGACCTGCCCTCGCTGTTGCGCGCTTATCCGGGCCGCGTTGCCGCCACGCGATTGGACGGTGCACAGTCCTTGTTTGAAACGGATTTGCGCACGCCCACAGCCTGGCTATTTGGAGCCGAAGGGCAGGGGCTCTCTGCCCCTGTGGCAGCGACGGCACGGCAGGGTATCTTGATCCCGATGGCGCCGGGCATTGAATCACTCAACGTGGCCGCTGCTGCGGCGGTTTGCTTGTTCGAGCAGCGCCGGCAGCGCTTGCTCCCCGCTCAGTAGCCGTTCTTGTCGATGCGGATATCCTGGATGATCTTTGCAGAGATCTCTTCAATCGAGCGCGCCGTCGAATCAATGAAGGGAATTTGCTCCCTGCGCATCAGCCGCATCGCGGCCTCGATCTCGAACTTGCAGTTGTCAGCTGACGCATAAACGCTGTTGGGCCGCCGCTCTTGCCGGATCTGAGACAAACGCTCCGGCGTGATCGTCAGGCCAAAGAGCTTCGTGCGGTGCTTCGACAGTTCTTGCGGCAGGCGGTTGCGTTCAAAGTCTTCGGGAATCAGTGGATAGTTCGCGGCTTTCACGCCGAACTGCATCGCCAGGTAGAGGCTGGTTGGCGTCTTTCCTGAGCGCGACACGCCCACCAGGATCACATCGGCGTCCTCCAGATTCTCGTGAGAGACACCGTCGTCGTGCGACAGCGTGAAATTGATTGCGTCGATCCGCTGCGTGTAGCTGCGCGAATCGGCGCCGCCGTGAAAACGCCCGATGGTGTGGGCGGACTTCATTCCCAACTCCATCTCAAGTGGTTCGATGAAGGTCAGGAAGAGATCGACGAACTGCGCCTCGGCTTGGCGCAGCGTATCGGCGGTGACCTGGTTGACGAGTGTCGAGAAGACGATCGGCTTCACCCCGTCTCGCCGCGCTGCATCATTGATGCGGAAGATTGCGTCCTTGGCTTTGTCGTCGGAGTCGATGAAGGGCATGCGGACGTGGCGAAAGCGCATTTCCGGAAACTGGGAGAGCAGGCTGTGCCCAAGGGTTTCCGACGTGATCCCGGTGCCATCCGAGATGAAGAAAACGGTGCGAGTAGGGCGCTGTTGAATGGACACGGCAAGCTCCGGGATCAGGGAAAACGTCGATGCGGTGCAGCAAGATTGCTGTCTAGAATGGGATTTTCCCTGCAACACCCATAACTGACAACGAAAGGGCCGCACAATGACCCGCTACGTCATACCGTTCGAATCGCTGCGCATGACGGACGTCCACGAGGTTGGGGGCAAAAATGCCTCGTTGGGCGAAATGATCAGCCAGCTTGCTGCCTCGCACGTTCGCGTTCCGGGCGGCTTTGCCACCACGGCGGCGGCTTACCGCGAGTTTCTCGCACATAACGGCCTCGCGGCGCGTATCAACGCACTGCTTGATGGTCTTGACGTCGACGATGTCGATGCTCTGGTGAGCGCGGGGGCGCAGATCCGAGGCTGGATCGTCGATACACCGTTTCCGGCAATGCTGGAAAGCGAAATCAAGACGCACTACGAACGCCTCGCGAGTGAAGGGGAGGGGTCGTTCGCAGTGCGTTCTTCGGCTACCGCAGAGGATCTACCGGACGCATCGTTTGCTGGCCAGCAGGAATCCTTCCTGAATGTTCACGGCTACGAGAACATCCTCCATGCGATCAAGGAGGTGTTCGCGTCGCTCTACAACGACCGCGCGATTGCCTATCGGGTGCACAAGGGATTCGTGCATGCAGACGTAGCGTTGTCTGCCGGCGTGCAGCGCATGGTGCGTTCGGATCTCGGTGCCTCGGGCGTGATGTTCACGCTGGATACCGAGTCGGGATTCAAGGATGCCGTATTCATCACCGCAGCCTACGGCCTGGGTGAAACCGTCGTACAGGGGGCGGTCAACCCGGACGAGTTTTACGTCCACAAGCCGATGCTCGAAGCGGGCAAACCGGCGATCGTGCGCCGCAACCTCGGGTCAAAGCTGATCAAGATGGTGTTCACCGAATCCCGCGCGGCGGGCCGCTCAACGCGTACCGAAGACGTGGCCGAGCAGGATCGGAATCGCTTTTCCATCACCGATGCAGATGTGCTCGAACTGGCGCGCTATGCGGCGATTATCGAAAAGCACTATGAACGCCCGATGGACATCGAGTGGGGCAAGGACGGCGTCGACGGCAAGCTCTATATCCTGCAGGCGCGCCCCGAGACAGTGAAGTCGCAGACCTCCGGCCACGTGATGGAAAAGTACCGCATCAAGCAGCACGGCAAGGTCGTCTGCACTGGCCGCGCGATCGGTCAGAAGATCGGGGCCGGCGTTGTGCGCATCGTTTCCGATGCGTCGCAGATGAACCGCGTTCAGGCGGGCGACATCCTGGTCACGGATATGACCGACCCGAATTGGGAACCGGTCATGAAACGTGCCTCGGCGATCGTCACGAATCGTGGCGGTCGCACCTGCCACGCCGCCATCATCGCGCGGGAGTTGGGCATCCCGGCAATCGTCGGGTGCGGTGATGCCACCGAAGTGCTCACTGAAGGGGAGTCCGCTACGGTGTCGTGCGCCGAAGGCGACACGGGCTATGTGTACCGCGGCCGCCTTGAGTTCGAAGTGGTTACGCGGGATACCGGCCATCTGCCGGATATCCCCGTCAAGATCATGATGAACGTCGGCAATCCTGAGCTTGCGTTCGAATTCGCACAGATTCCCAATGCAGGCGTGGGTCTTGCGCGGCTGGAGTTCGTCATCAACAACATGATCGGCATCCACCCGAAGGCGGTGCTGGATGTGGCCCAGGTGCCTGCGAGCCTGCGCGACGAGATTCTCCGGCGTGCCCGTGGTTACGCCACGCCACGCCAGTTCTTCATCGAAAAGCTGGTCGAGGGTGTCGCCACGATCGCTGCGGCGTTCTGGCCGAAGCCCGTGATCGTGCGACTGTCCGACTTCAAGTCGAATGAGTATCGCAAGCTTCTTGGTGGCGATATCTACGAGCCGGAAGAGGAAAACCCGATGCTGGGTTTCCGTGGGGCCTCGCGCTACATCGCGAATTCGTACCGCGAATGCTTCGAGCTCGAATGCATCGCCATGCGGCGCGTACGCGACGAGTTGGGGCTGACCAACGTGCAGTTGATGGTGCCGTTCGTACGCACCGTGGCTGAGGCGAAGGGGGTGGTGGATCTGCTCGCCGAGAACGGGTTGCGCCGTGGGGCTAACGATCTCAAGCTCGTCATGATGTGCGAGATCCCATCGAACGCCTTGCTGGCTGAGGAGTTCCTCGCGCATTTCGATGGTTTCTCGATCGGGTCGAACGATCTGACCCAGCTTACGCTCGGGCTGGATCGCGATTCGGGACTCGTGGCGCATGCCTTTGACGAACGCGACGCGGCGGTCAAAGCACTGCTCAAGATGGCGATCAACACGGCCAACCGACTCGGCAAATACGTTGGGATCTGCGGGCAGGGGCCGTCAGACCATGCGGATTTCGCCGAATGGCTGATGGACGAAGGCATTCAGTCGATCTCGCTGAACCCCGATACGGTGCTCGATACCTGGTTGCAGCTTGCTGAGCACCGCAAGCACTGAGTGACCATGCGCCAACAAAAAACGGCGGGGATACCCGCCGTTTTCTTTATGCGCGCTTGTCGCGAACAAGGCGTTGTTTTTCGCGCTCCCAGTCGCGCTCCTTCTCCGACTCGCGCTTGTCGAACATCTTCTTGCCTTTGCCGAGGCCGATCGCCATCTTGATACGACCCTTCGTGAAGTGAAGGTCCAGCGGCACCAGCGCATAGCCGGCGCGTTCGGTCTTGCCGATCAGGCGCGAAATCTCGGCTTCGTGCAGCAGCAGCTTTCGCGTGCGCACTGGATCCGGCTTGATATGGGTGGACGCCGACTGCAGCGGGCTGATGTGCATCCCGATCACGAAGATCTCGGCGTCACGCACGATTACGTACGCTTCCTTGATTTGCACGCGTCCAGCACGAATCGCTTTCACCTCCCAACCCTCAAGCGCCATGCCGGCCTCGAAGCGTTCTTCGATGAAGTAGTCGTGTGTGGCCTTGCGGTTGTCGATGATGCTCATGTGCGTGCAGGATGCCCGTTACGGTGTGACCCGTTAAAATGAAGGATTCTACCAATACGGCAATCGCGTCGCCCTGCTCATGGCGGAAGTCCGCAAACTTGTCCTTCTTGAATTCACGCCAGCCCAGATGTTCGAACTGGTTGACGGCGTTGAAGACTATCCGCTCTTTCTGCCGTGGTGTGGGGGGGCAGAGGTGCTCGGACGTACCGATGAGCAAACCTCCGCGCGCTTGCACGTGAATTACCACGGTATCAAGACTAATTTCGCGACCGAGAACGCGAAGGACTTTCCGCGCCGCATGGATATCCGCCTGGTGGAGGGGCCGTTCCATCACCTCGAAGGAGATTGGGTGTTCACACCGTTGGGGGACAGCGCCTGCAAGGTCGAATTCCGGTTGATCTACGAGTTCTCGAACAAGCTGATCGAAAAGGCGGTGGGGCCTGTGTTCCACCATATTGCGAACACCTTTGTCGACGCGTTCGTCAAGCGTGCAGAACAGATTTTGAAGAAGGCTGGCAGTGACTGACTCGATTCATGTTGAAGTGCTCTACGCCCACCAACACAAGGCGGACCTTGTGCGAGTGAATCTGCCCCAGGGAAGCACGTTGCAGCAGGCGATTGACGCGTCCGGATTGCTTCAGAAGCATCCCGAAATCGATCTTGCGGTGAACAAGGTTGGGGTGTTCGGCAAGCTCTGCAAGGTCGACACCGTGCTGCGCGAGCGCGACCGCGTGGAGATATACCGCCCCCTGATTGCCGATCCGAAAGAGGTCCGGCGCAAGCGAGCCGAGGATGGCAAGGTGATGAAGAAGGGTGGCGGCGAGGCCTGAACAAAATCGGGGCCTGACGGCCCCGATTTTGCTTCACAACGTTGAGGTCAGCGGCAGTCTTTGTCTTGTTGTGCCTTCATCTTTGATAGCTCTGAGGCGATCTGTTCGTCACTGAGGAGTACGCGCTCGCCGCCCTCTTGAGTCGCGATGCGGCCACCCTGCTCGAACAGCGCGATGCGGTTGCGCAGGTTGTTACATGCCTCGTCCTTACTCGCCTTGCGCGCGGCTTGTTCGGCATTCTTCTTGTCAGCGTCGCCTTGTTTGGCCTGGCGCTCCTTGAAAGCGCGGTCCGCCTTGGACATGTCCGCTGATGAGCTGCCGGCAGTATTCGGCGCCTCAGCGCGGATGAGCTTTGCATCCACATCAGCCGGTGGTTTATCCGAGTAGTGCACCTGGCCGTTCTTGTCCTTCCATGTGTAGACCTCGCTTGCAAACACGTTGCCTTGAGCGATGAGGGTCAGAAACAGCGCGATAGTCAGGTGCTTCATGCAAGAGCTCCGGGAAACCGTTGATTTGCCGGCAAATACGGCATCCCGGTATAATACGTATTTGCCCGAAAGGATGACAGCCATGCGACTCGTCAGGAAAGCGCTGACGTTCGACGACGTCCTTCTCGTCCCCGCACACTCCACGGTTCTTCCCCGCGACGTCAGCCTTGCAACGCAGCTGACCCGCAACATCCGCCTGAACATCCCGCTCGTATCCGCTGCCATGGATACGGTGACCGAAGCACGCCTCGCGATTGCCCTCGCACAGGAAGGTGGCATCGGTATTGTTCACAAGAACCTGAGCCCGCGCGATCAGGCCCGAGAAGTAGCCAAGGTCAAGCGTTTTGAGTCCGGCGTACTCAAGGATCCGATTACCGTTCCGCCGACGATGAGCGTGCGCGAGGTGATCGCCGTCACTCGCCAGCACCGCATCTCCGGGTTGCCGGTGGTCGAAGGCAAGCACGTGGTCGGCATCGTGACCAACCGCGATCTGCGTTTCGAGATGCAGTACGACCAGCCTGTGTCGGCAATCATGACGCCGCGCGAGCGCCTGGTTTCGGTCAAGGAAGGCGCGTCGGTTGAAGAGGCGAAGGCGCTGATGCACAAGCATCGCCTTGAGCGGGTGCTGGTGCTGAACGACGCTGGTGAGCTTTGCGGCCTGATGACCGTGAAGGACATCTTGAAGTCGACCGAGCATCCGCTCGCCGCCAAGGACAACTTTGGCCGCCTGTTGGTGGGTGCTGCCATCGGCGTTGGCGCTGGCACTGAGGAGCGCGCAGAGTTGCTGGTGGAAGCTGGTGTCGATGTGGTCATCGTCGATACGGCGCACGGCCACTCGCAGGGCGTTCTCGAACGCGTCAACTGGGTCAAGAAGAACTTCCCGAACGTGCAGGTCATCGGCGGCAACATCGCCACTGGCGATGCGGCGCGCGCGCTGGTTGATAATGGCGCGGACGGCGTGAAGGTCGGTATCGGCCCGGGCTCGATCTGCACGACGCGGATCGTCGCTGGCGTGGGTGTTCCGCAGATCACGGCGGTTGATAACGTATCCAGCGCGTTGGCAGGCACGGGCGTGCCGCTGATCGCCGACGGCGGCATCCGCTTCTCGGGCGATATTTCCAAGGCAATTGCAGCGGGTGCTTCGTGCGTCATGCTCGGTGGCCTGTTCGCTGGTACCGAAGAGGCGCCGGGCGAGACGGTGCTTTACCAAGGGCGTTCGTACAAGAGCTACCGTGGCATGGGCTCCCTGGGCGCGATGCAGCAGGGTTCCAGCGATCGTTACTTCCAGGACAACGAAGGCAACGCCGACAAGCTGGTGCCGGAAGGCATCGAGGGTCGGGTTCCGTACAAGGGTGCCGTGACCGCGGTGATCCACCAGCTGATGGGCGGTTTGCGTTCGTCGATGGGCTATGTGGGCTGCGCCTCGATTGCCGACATGCATCAACGTGCTGAGTTTGTCGAAATCACGTCGGCGGGCATGCGCGAATCGCATGTTCACGATGTGCAGATTACGAAAGAAGCACCGAACTACCATATCGACTGAGTTCGGTCGATGAAGTGTACGCACGAGGGGTAAGGCGAGAGCCTTGCCCCTTGCGCATTCAAGTGCAGTACCCAACTCCGAAGCCCGCCATGCACGACAAGATCCTGATTCTCGATTTCGGCTCCCAGGTCACACAACTCATCGCACGGCGCGTGCGTGAGGCGAACGTCTATTGCGAAATCCACCCCTGCGATGTTTCCGATGACTTCGTCCGTGGCTTTGGCGCCAAGGGCGTAATCTTGTCCGGCAGCCATATGTCGGCGTACGAAGAGGCCAACGACAAGGCGCCGTCAGCGGTGTTCGAACTCGGCGTCCCCGTCTTCGGCATTTGCTACGGCATGCAGACGATGGCCCAACAACTGGGTGGCAAGGTGGAGCCGGGTACGGTTCGCGAATTCGGTTACGCCGAGGTCCGCGCACACGGCCATACCAAGCTGCTCGACGGTATCGAAGATTTCCGTACGGTCGAAGGCCACGGCATGCTCAAGGTGTGGATGAGTCATGGCGACAAGGTCACCGAGTTGCCGCCGGGCTTCAAGCTGATGGCCTCGACCGCATCGTGTCCGGTTGCGGCGATGGCTGACGAGGACCGCCGCTTCTACGCCGTCCAGTTCCATCCTGAGGTGACGCATACGCTGCAGGGCGCCGAGATCATCAACCGCTTCGTGCGCGATATCTGTGGCGCGAAGGCGGACTGGATCATGAGCGACTACATCGCCGAAGCGGTCGAGAAGATCCGCGCGCAGGTGGGCGACGAAGAAGTGATCCTCGGCCTCTCGGGCGGCGTCGATTCCTCCGTTGCTGCGGCGCTGCTGCATCGTGCGATCGGCGATCAGCTGACTTGCGTGTTCGTTGACCATGGCCTGCTGCGGCTCAATGAAGCCGAGATGGTGATGGATATGTTCGCGCGCAACATGGGTGTGAAGGTGATCCATGTGGACGCGACGGCGCAGTTCATGGGCAAGCTGGCTGGTGTGACCGACCCCGAAGCCAAGCGGAAGATCATCGGCAAGGAATTTGTTGAAGTCTTCCAGAGCGAATCTGCAAAGCTTTCGAACGCCAAGTGGCTCGCGCAGGGCACGATCTACCCGGACGTCGTGGAGTCTGGTGGCGCGAAGTCGAAGAAGGCCACCACGATCAAGAGCCACCACAACGTGGGTGGGCTGCCGGATACGCTGCACCTCAAGCTGCTCGAACCGCTGCGCGAGTTGTTCAAGGACGAAGTGCGCGCACTCGGCATCGCGCTGGGTCTGCCGCACAACATGGTCTATCGCCACCCGTTCCCGGGGCCAGGCCTCGGCGTCCGAATCCTTGGCGAAGTGAAGAAGGAATACGCCGATCTACTGCGTCGTGCGGACGCGATCTTCATAGAAGAACTGCACAAGACGGTCGATGAGAATTCTGGCAAGACTTGGTATGAACTCACCAGCCAGGCCTTCGCGGTCTTCCTGCCGGTTAAGAGCGTCGGCGTCATGGGTGACGGACGGACTTACGATTACGTTGTCGCGCTGCGCGCGGTTCAGACGCACGATTTCATGACGGCCCATTGGGCGCATCTGCCGTATGACCTGCTGGGTCGCGTTTCGAACCGCGTGATCAACGAAGTGCGTGGCATTAATCGCGTCGTCTACGACGTTTCCGGCAAACCGCCGGCGACGATCGAGTGGGAATGATAGTTGATTGCTTCATGCCGTCTCAGGGCGTATCGAAATGCGCTGAACGGCCTTGTCTAGAAAGGGTTCCTTGTCTCATGACGTCTCAGCCAAGCGCGCTGTAGCTCACCATTTTTGTCGGTATTAGCGACGGGCTATGGCCGTGGCTTCGGTTTTAGTTGGATTTTTGACCGTCAGGATGGTGTGACGGTAAACTGTCTGAGAAGCCATAGCCGCCGAAGGGAAGCAGCCGTGTTGACAGACAAAGTGCTGAGGAACCTGAAACCCAGGGAGAAGGCTTTCAAGGTTGCCGACCGAGATGGCATGTACGTGAACGTGTCACCCGCTGGCACGCTAACGTTTCGCTACGACTATCGGTTAAATGGCCGTCGTGAGACTCTAACAATCGGTCGATACGACACCTCCCTTGAACGGACCCGAGAACCGTCCAGACTGGCGTTTGGTATGTCGTTGTCACTTGTCGAGGCCCGCACATTGCTGGCACAGGCCCGGCACAGTGTTGAAGTAGGGATCTCGCCGTCGCGAGCGAAGGTCGAGAAGCGTGCAGATGCCATCACCGCCCTGACTTTCGGGGGTTGGGCGCAAAAGTACTTCGCGTTTAAGGCCGACCCTAAGAGTGGCAACGAGCGGCTAGCAGACAGTACCCTAGCGATGCGGAAATCGATCTATATCCGCGCGTTGGAGGCAAAACTAGGCAAACTCAAGCTTGAGGAAATCACATCGGCGCGGCTGAAGGCCCTTTGTGATGACCTCAAGGAGAGCAGGGGGCCCGCCGTTGCTGTCCAGGCGCGTGAGTTGGTGCTGAACGTGTTTCGGCACGCCCAGGATTGTGGCGTTGACACGGCGAACCCCGCTGAAGCCGTTCGGCCCAAGTCCATCGCAACGTTCAAACCGCGCGACCGCGCACTTAAGCCTGAAGAAATCAAGAAGTTTTTGGACGCCCTTGGACGCGTGGCGACGACTCCTACGCTGCGCTTGGCGCTGAAATTCGTGCTGCTGACTGGCGTGCGCAAGGGCGAATTCATTGGCGCGACCTGGGACGAAATTGACTTCGAGGGCGCGCGTTGGGTGGTTCCGGCGAGACGCATGAAGGCCGGTCGAGAGCACATCGTCTATCTCTCCGAGCAAGCCTTGGACATCTTGGTTGCGTTACGTTCGTGTTTCGGTGCCAGCCGTTACCTGCATCCAGGCCGCTACGATAGCGACGCGCCAATCTCCAACGCGACACTAAATCGGGTGATCGACGCTGCTGTTGCCCAAGTGAGGAAGGTCGATCCGGATTTCGAGTCATTCAGCGTACATGACCTGCGCCGCACGTACTCCACCGCGTTGCACCGCGCCAAGTTTGACGATCGTTGGATTGAGTTGTCTCTGGCGCACACCCCAAGCAATGTAATTGCGGCTACCTACAATACGGCACGGTACACTGCGGAGCGCCGTGTAATGATGCAGTGCTGGGCAGACATGATCGACTGTTGGACCCGGGGAGAGTCAGCGCGGGAGGTGATCATCGATGCCAAGCGGCGAGCTGCAGAAGTTCCGGATCTAGAAGTGGACGAGGATCTTTAGGCTGGCTGCCAGCCCAAGAAACGCTGTCCTGGGACCCTGAAGTGATAGCGTGGCGATCAACAACCTGCTGTAACAGGGCGCCAATCCCGATCTGACTAATTAACCGTGACGCATTGACTGGGTCACGGAGCGGGTCGGGAGGCGAATCGGTTGTTAATGGTGATGACCCGCCTGCAGGGTTTTGCGCGTGCGAACCGAAGCGGAAGAGTTGCGGCCTCGAAAGTTCGTTCGGCTGCTTGCCTATCAGAGGCGGGGTAAACGCTGAACTGATTCCGGGGGTGCGGGCGCGGGTATCGGGTGACCGCTGTGCCGGTCGTGGCTGAACTCCGGCGCTGGCGTTGACCGTCGCATCGCGATCCAGTGCGCGCGTGCGCTTCTTTGTTTCGTCCATGCCAGGAAACTGAGCGCACCGGTCGGTGCAGGCGACCGCTCGTCGACAGGTCATCGGCCTTAGCGGTCGGTCTGCTCGGCAGAAATCGGACCACGGACGTCAGCTAACGAGCAGCGAGGTACTCGTCGGCATCCGGCCATTAGCGGTCGTTACCCAACCGCAGAAGATTGCAAGCCGTCTCACCAATTCCGGACACTGACGCTTCGTGACACCGACTTTGCGGCCGGGGACCTAGAGCAGTTCAATCGCGTTCGCGGCACACCAGTCGCGCAACCGAGTCTCCTTCGTCGACGCCTCGTGGTCATACCACGCCTGTAACAGGCCTTTGCGCTCAAGGAAGACTTTGAACTTGCCATAGGCACCTGGCTTTCTAAAGTACTCAGCGACGGTATCAACATCCATTGGCAAGTGCGCTGCCGCAAACTTTATCGCCAGAGTACTGCCAAGCCCGAGTTCCAGCTTGTCAGGTATCGCGAGGTAAGGACCCGACTCAAGATCGACTGGCGGCTCCTCGTCCAATTCGTAGTCGCTCGACACGATGTGGACCGTTCCACGCTCCAAGCTGATGAACGCTTCGGCATCCCCAAAGCTGCTCGCCGCGCAAAACTCGTAGGCCTCAAGAACGTCACTGAACTTGGTCTTTGTCATGGCCACGTCCGTTGCACTTCAATGTTGAAACTGCGCGACCGACTATTCCGACAAGGCACCATTGTTCTTTTCTGACTCAGGACTATATGCGAGGAACATGTTGTCTTTGCTTGTCTCAATGTGTAAGCGGCCGCAAGCGGGACATTCATATACATCGCGCTTTAAAGCGAGGTACTTCGAATGAATGTGGTCGTAGAGAGTGTTGCCGTGATCGAGCTTGAGGGAAACATAGCTCTCGTCGTAACTCCGGCTCCGCAACCATTCCGAAATGCTTCCGCGTTCGGCCGCCAAAACATAGCTTTGGATTTCTTGTACAAGCCAATCTGAGAAGGACTCGCAGAACGAATTCTTGATAAATGACGCCTTGTAGGGCAAGCCGTCCGTGTTGTCGCGAATTGTGTGGCCACACGGGCAACCGAGTCTGCTCATGATGCCTAACGTTGGACGTAACGGGCACCGAGGCGCAGCCGAGGGAACCCAAATGCGCAGCATTTGGGTGTCCCTTTGACGGACTTGTTAGGCATCGCGCGAAGGTGCTGCTTTGAGTTGATCAGAGTAACTCGTGTTCAGCATGAGTTCGGCCGCAGCGATCTTGTGCAGTGCTTGCTCAACGGAGTAACTGCCGCCGTCAATTACCGCCTGCGCTTCGTTGTGAAGGGCGTAAGCGAGATGTGCTGCGGCGCGAACCGAAATTTCCGCCGATGGCTTGCTGCCCAGATGGCCAGCAAGCAGCACCCGTATTTCTTGAATGGCCAGCGCTAGCAATCGGCCTTGGTCTTTGTCCATCGGCATGTCCACGTAATCAACGCCTAGCTCTGGAGGTTACCCGTAGTCGGAGCGCAGCGGAGGGCACCCAAGGCGCTGCTTTGGGCTGACGCGTTAGGCATAGCAACCTAGGCGCCGTCAGGAATTGATTCTACGACTTCAAGGAAGGCCCGAACTGATTCAGGCCCGGAAATTCTGTTGTCAATGAAGTCCGTGAAGATGTGATTTGGCCGAGTTTTCATACCAAATGGCATGCCCTCAAGCGAGTTGAATTCACCACCAACAACCGCCCAAGCTTCGTGGATGTTCTCAAATTTGTCGCCGCTCAAACGAGCGATGATCCATGCCTTACGTTGCGCTTGATCCATGTGATGGCTAACGTTGGAAGTAACGGGCACCGAGGCGTAGCCGAGGGGACCCAAATGCGCAGCATTTGGGTGTCCCGTTGACTGACTTGTTAGCGTTCGGCATTGGTTGTTCACGATATGTCAGCATATTCGACTATCCGCGCGATATCGGGTTTTGCGCTCAGGTATGCAACTTGAACCTGTTGGCCAACGGGCAATTCCATTTTGCCCCACCCGCGGAGTGGAGGATGTAGAAAATGGAACGTTTGAATCGTGGTGTTTTGCGTGGTGATGAACTCGAACCGCACTGAGAATGTACCTTTGCCGCTTGAGTAGCCTATAACACGCCCCGTGGTGCGCACTCCTCTGGCCAAGATGTCGGCGGTAAGTTCTCGGCGTGCTCGGACCCCAAGTACTCCGAATAGCGCGAACAGGAAGAAAAGCGGGGCCGACATCACTGCCAGCACGACGATGGGGGGCATTGAAAACGCTAACAGTTATTCAAACGACAGAAAGGTCCGCCTACTTCCAATACGGAGTCACGGATCTTGTCCTGTAACGCATTGATTCGCATGAACTTTACCGTCCGCGTGTCAACCTAACCCTTATATAGTACCGACAGCCAGCGTCGATCCTTTGGCGCCGCCGGCATACAGTGAGAATTTTCACTCACTCAAGGAGTAACGTTATGGGGGTGTCAGCCCCCGACCGCCGTGGCTGCTGGATGAGGTGTCGATCGTTTGCCGCCGCCGACACTACAGTCCGCGGACCGAAGAGGCTTACCGCCACTGGACCAAGCGCTTTGTGCTGTTCCACGGCAAGGTTCATCCCAGCACCATAGGTGCGAAAGAGGTGGAGGCGTTTTTGAACCATCTGGCGGTGTCGCGATCGGTGTCCGCCTCCACGCAAACCCAAGCGCTGAACGCGTTGGTGTTCCTCTACCGGGACGTGTTGGGACAGCCGCTGGACGAGATGAAACACATCAAGCGGGTCCAGCATCGCGAACGCTTGCCGGTCGTACTCACCCAGGCCGAGACGCGGCTGGTGCTTGCGATGATGACGGGGACGACTCAGCTGATGGCCAATCTGATGTACGGATCGGGCCTTAGGGTCAATGAATGCGTGACGCTGCGGGTCAAGGACATTGATCTCGCCGCCAAGACCATCTCGGTCCGCAACAGCAAAGGCAGCAAGGATCGTACGACGGTGCTGCCGGCGCAACTCAGTGCCGCGATGGAACAACACCTGACCCGGGTCTTGCAGTTGCATGCAGAGGATCGATCACGCGGCGGTGGCTTGGCGCCCATGCCCGATGCGTTGTACCGCAAGTACCCAACCGCGGCCGGTTCGTTTGCATGGCAGTACGTCTTCCCGTCGGCAGCTGTGCGGCCATGGGGTGAGAGTGGGCGTCTCGTGCGCTGGCACGCTTCACCGTCGACGATCCAGCGCGCCTTCAAAGCGGCAGTGGACAAAGCTCAGGTCAATAAACACGTGAGCGTGCATACACTGCGCCACTCCTTCGCAACTCACCTTCTGGCGGCAGGCGCCGACATACGCACGATCCAGTTGTTGCTCGGCCACCGGAACCTGCAGACGACGATGATCTACACCCACGTCGAAGCTGGGTGAAGAGTCCATTCGATCTGCTTTGAACGATGGCGCCCGGGGTCTCTGCCCCGCCTCGGGCGCCCCGCTCGCCGGGACAGCCTAGGCCACGACCCTAGAGCGGTCGTTTGATTGTCCGCTCGCGCGCACATCGACCCTCATGTCCCTCTCGGCAACGAACGTCCGCTGTGGGTCGGATCCGCGCGCCCCCGAGATTGCAAAGCCGACGTTCGCGTGCTCAAGGAGCACGACTACCTAAATGTCGGCTAAGGCCGAAAGCGTGATCCGAGCCAACGGCGGGTGACGGTATGGAGCCGCACATCGACGGTTTGCGCTCTGGCGAAGATGTCTGTCCGCTTCTGGTGGGAGCCTGACGACAAGTCGGTCATGACCAGCGACGTGGTCAGCGACTACCGGAATCAAAGGTCAATTGCACCGGAATCCGCGGGGGAGTGCTGCGGTTTGAGTCCATGTTGCAAAGGCCTGGGACAAGGCGAGCAATGGCCACCCTGAAATTCCCTCGCGACTGGTCGGTTTTGCCATATCGGGGGGGATGGCGTCATCCTAACCTCAACGACAGCCCTCTGACTGCATGAAAGTCCCCGCGGCGGATACATCTCGGTTCATGCGCAACGCGTTTGCGTCGGCCTTCGCTTAGCGCAATGTCCACGTGCTCCGCCGTGAGAGGCAAGGGATCGTGCGGGGGCAACGTGACCGTTATTGCTCTAGGCTCCGCAGGTTCCCTGCCGCCTCGCGGATAACCCTTGCGCTGAGCCGTCGGGATTCTCCGATTTTGACCGAGTGCAGTTTTCCTTGCTTGAGTGCTCGATAGATAGATGCGCGCGAACGGCATAGCAGTGTGCAAGCATCGGATATGCTGAGCAGCGCGGTGTCGGGCAGATCATCAAAACATAGCACAGCCTGGCTGAGCCTTGTTACTCGCGACATTGAGTGCCTCCAGAAGGAATAGATTCGATTGCATTCACCAGTTTTTCTGCAGCTGGGCGCACCTCGCGAGAGCCGCGTTGCCTATAGCCGGTCGGCTCAAGTGAACATCATGCTGACTCAATTCGAACTGGCTGTCATCTCCGGAGGATGTAAGTAAAATCAATGCCTTATGGTGTATCTGCTATATGAATAACCATGTCGCTGAAGTCGCGTTAAGTAGTGTCGTCGTGCGGCGCGGAGAAGGCTGTGGAAGTGCCGCTGGTATCTGCTGCGCGATACCGGTGACCCCCATTGTGATCTGTTAGCAATTGATAAATGTCTTGATTGGTTGCAGGCGAAGCTGTGACGCGCGCGCTCGCAATTGTCGGCAGCGCTTCTACGAAGCTAATGTTATTAATGCTCGGAAAGCCAGTTTCATGCAGGCGTACCTGTGAGAATGGGTGGCTCATCCCGCGCGCTGGCGTTTTCGGTGCCGCACCTCACCGAGATCCCTACCTGTGCGCTGGGAACGAGGTCACCCGGCTTTAGCGCCACCGCGGCGGGAATCGGAGGGGGCGTTTCCCGGCGCGGTGGCGGTTTCGGTGCCCGGCATGCTTTCCGTGCCGCACCTCACCGAGATCCCTACCTGAGCGCTGGGAACGAGTTCACCCGGCTTTAGCGCCACCGCGGCGGGAATCGGAGGGGGGGCGTTTCCCGGCGCGGTGGCGGTTTCGGTGCCCGGCATGCTTTCCGTGCCGCACCTCACCGAAATCCCTACTTGTGCGCTGGGAACGAGGTCACACGGCTTTAGCGCCACCGCGACGGGAATCGGAGGGGGCGTTTCCCGGCGCGGTGGCGGTTTCGGTGCCCGGC
>NZ_JABCJM010000029.1:0-504 GCF_013184235.1 Niveibacterium sp. COAC-50 | reverse complement strand
GCCTAACGTTGGACGTAACGGGCGCCGGAGCGCAGCGAAGGGGACCAAACTGCGCAGCAGTTTGGCGTCCCGTTGACGGACTTGTTAGGTGCGGCGCTAATTTGCATTGAGGTTTGCGCGGCCGCTAGAGCGCCGGTAGTAAGACACGGCCCATATGAGCGCTGCGCCAACCCAGACTGCGGCAACTGGGCGAATGAATGGCCCGAGCGGGCCGCCCATGGCGCGAGCGAGCACAACCGTAACCGCAGTGACGGGAATGCTATGTGCCACGACTTGCCAGAGGGAGAGCCTGCCGAGCGCCTGAGAGATAGCCACTAAGACGGCGGAGATGATTCCGAGATACGCCACCTCGGGAAGCCACCGTGGAAGCTCAACCATTGGCCCAGCGAAATAAAGGAAAGCGCAGACGAGGCCGAGGCAGAAAGAGCAAGCAATTCGCGCGGGAAGTGATCGAAGCATTAAGCACCTAACGAATGAAAGGGCATTCCCCATCCCGCGGTGCCG
>NZ_JABCJM010000028.1:0-520 GCF_013184235.1 Niveibacterium sp. COAC-50 | reverse complement strand
GCCCGTTACGTCCAACGTTAGCCTTCTCGGAGCCGCAAAATCGAAATCGCGGGAGTTCTCATTGTCGCAACCCTCGCTCTAGGACTTCTGGTTCTCGGGCCGCCTTTGCTGCTTGGGGGTGCTTTGGCCCGCTTCTTCGGCGCCATATTCGACGTCGAGTTCAGTTGGTCGGTTATTGTTTTAGTTGCGCTCTTGCTGCTTCCGCCGTGCTATTTCACAACGGCACGCTACATATCGCACCGTCTCGTTGTTGAGCGCATCTCAATCGCACTAAGCCCAAACGAGAAGAGGAGCCTCAAGCCCGAACAGAGTGTTCTTCCCACTAAATTCAGATTCCGCAGCGACAAAGACGGGGAGGATCATTGCATCGTCTATGTGGGAAACCCCTTGTGGTACGGTGAGATCATGGAGGGGGAGTGCGATGTCCCGTGGGGCTAACAAGTCCGTCAACGGGACGCCAAACTGCTGCGCAGTTTGGTGCCCTCCGCTGCGCTCCGGCGCCCGTTACGTCCAACGTTAG
>NZ_JABCJM010000027.1:0-549 GCF_013184235.1 Niveibacterium sp. COAC-50 | reverse complement strand
ATGCCGATGCCGGTCAATCGAGCTTCCAGGCTGTGGCCCCGGCTTCGCTGTCCGGCACCTACGGCACCTTCACCTTCAACGCCGCGACCGGCGCCTGGACGTACGCACTCGACAACACCAAGGCCGCCACGCAAGCACTCACCAACGGCCAGGTCGTGCATGACACGCTGACCGTCACGAGCCTGGATGGCACCGCCACCAAGGCGATCGATGTCACGGTGACCGGTGCCAACGACACCGCTGCGATCACCGGTACTGCGACCGGCACGATGACGGAAGACGTCGCCGTGACCGGCGGCAACCTCACCGCCGCCGGTGCGCTCGCCGTCACCGACGTGGATTCGGGCGAAGCGGTCTTCGCGACCCCGGCCACGCTGGCTGGCACCTACGGCACCTTTACCTTCAACACCACGACCGGTGCCTGGACCTACGCTGCGAACAACGCGCAGTCCGCGATCCAGTCGCTCGGCGCAGGCCAGTCGCTGACCGATTCGATCACGGTGAAGTCCGCGGACGGTACGGCCTCGCAGGTCATCAGCGTCACGATCA
>NZ_JABCJM010000026.1:0-598 GCF_013184235.1 Niveibacterium sp. COAC-50 | reverse complement strand
CCGGCATCGACATCGGACACCGTAACCGTGCCGGACGCATTCGGCGTGCCGGCGATCGCATTCGCGACGCCACCGGCTTCGACCACCGTGCCGGTGGCGGTGCCACCGATGGTGGCGCCGTCGTTGGCGCCATTGATCGTGACGCTGATGACTTGCGAAGCGGTGCCGTCCGCGGACTTCACCGTGATCGAGTCGGTCAGCGACTGACCCGCGCCGAGCGACTGGATCGCGGACTGCGCGTTGTTCGCAGCGTAGGTCCAGGCACCGGTCGTGGTGTTGAAGGTGAAGGTGCCGTAGGTGCCTGCGAGCGTGGCAGGCGTCGCGAAGACCGCTTCGCCCGAATCCACGTCGGTGACGGCGAGCGCACCGGCGGCGGTGAGGTTGCCGCCGGTCACGGCGACATCCTCGGTCATCGTGCCCGTCGCAGTACCGGTGATCGCAGCGGTGTCGTTGGCACCGGTCACGGTCACGTCGATCGCCTTGGTCGCGGTGCCATCCAGGCTCGTGACGGTCAGCGTGTCATGCACGATCTGGCCGTTGGTCAGCGCTTGCGTCGCGGCCTTGGTGTTGTCGAGTGCGTACGTCCAGGCGCCGGTGG
>NZ_JABCJM010000025.1:0-601 GCF_013184235.1 Niveibacterium sp. COAC-50 | reverse complement strand
GTCAGCGACTGGCCTGCGCCGAGCGACTGGATCGCGGACTGCGCGTTGTTCGCAGCGTAGGTCCATGCCCCGGTCGTGGTGTTGAAGGTGAAGGTGCCGTAGGTGCCAGCCAGCGTGGCAGGCGTCGCGAAGACCGCTTCGCCCGAATCTACGTCGGTGACGGCGAGCGCACCGGCGGCGGTGAGGTTGCCGCCGGTCACGGCGACATCCTCGGTCATCGTGCCCGTCGCAGTACCGGTGATCGCAGCGGTGTCGTTCGCACCGGTGACCGTTACATCGATCGCCTTGGTCGCGGTGCCATCCAGGCTCGTGACGGTCAGCGTGTCATGCACGATCTGGCCGTTGGTGAGCGCTTGCGTGGCCGCTTTGCTGTTATCCAGCGCATAGGTCCAGGCGCCGGTCGCGGCGTTGAAGGTGAAGGTCCCGTAGGTGCCGTTGAGCGACGCCGGGGCCACGGCCTGGAAGCTCGATTGACCGGCATCGACATCGGACACCGTAACCGTGCCGGACGCATTCGGCGTGCCGGCGATCGCATTCGCGACGCCACCGGCTTCGACCACCGTGCCGGTGGCGGTGCCACCGATGGTGGCGCCGTCGTTGG
>NZ_JABCJM010000024.1:0-708 GCF_013184235.1 Niveibacterium sp. COAC-50 | reverse complement strand
TCGATCGCCTTGGTCGCGGTGCCATCCAGGCTCGTGACGGTCAGCGTGTCATGCACGATCTGGCCGTTGGTCAGCGCTTGCGTCGCGGCCTTGGTGTTGTCGAGTGCGTACGTCCAGGCGCCGGTGGTGGCGTTGAAGGTGAAGGTACCGTAGGTGCCGGACAGCGAAGCAGGGGCCACCGCCTGGAAGACCGACTGGCCCGCATCGGCGTCACTGACGCTCACGGTGCCCGAGGCGTTCGGCGTACCGGCGATCGCATTCGCGACACCACCCGCTTCGACCACCGTGCCGGTGGCGGTGCCACCGATGGTGGCGCCGTCGTTGGCGCCGTTGATCGTCACGCTGATGACCTGCGAAGCGGTGCCGTCCGCGGACTTCACCGTGATCGAGTCGGTCAGCGACTGGCCTGCGCCGAGCGACTGGATTGCGGACTGCGCGTTGTTCGCAGCGTAGGTCCAGGCACCGGTCGTGGTGTTGAAGGTAAAGGTGCCGTAGGTGCCGGCCAGCGTGGCTGGGGTTTGGAACACGGCTTCACCCGAATCCACGTCGCTCACTGCCAAGCTGCCCGACGCAGTGAGGTTGCCCGAGGTGACGGCAACGTCTTCGGTCATCGTGCCGGTTGCGGTGCCGGTGATCGCGGCGGTGTCGTTGGCACCGGTCACGGTCACATCGATCGCCTTGGTCGCGGTGCCATCCAGGCTCGTGACG
>NZ_JABCJM010000023.1:0-802 GCF_013184235.1 Niveibacterium sp. COAC-50 | reverse complement strand
CCAAAGCACCCCCAAGCAGCAAAGGCGGCCCGAGAACCAGAAGTCCTAGAGCGAGGGTTGCGACAATGAGAACTCCCGCGATTTCGATTTTGCGGCTCCGAGAAGGCTAACGTTGGACGTAACGGGCACCGAGGCGCAGCCGAGGGAACCCAAATGCGCAGCATTTGGGTGTCCCGTTGACGGACTTGTTAGGGCTCGGGCGATGGGAGTGAGATGGTTCTTGGTTCAAGGACATACCCTGCTGAAATGCGCTTCGACGTGTCGCGACGGGTAATTGTGTGGCCCGCTATTTCCCAGTTGGCTTTGCCGGGAATTTCGCAGATGAAGAGATTCTCATCGCTTGAGAAGCTCCCACGCTCAACGCGAACAACCAGCGCGTAGCAGGCGGATCCACCACGGCCAACCAGCGACATTTCGTTTACGTCGGCCTTTGTGACAGCCCCGTTTTGCTGGTCGAGTAGACCAAGAACTTGCGGCCACTTAGGCGCCGAAGTCTTAAACGTAGTGTCGAAATACGTCAGCGCCTGTGGAACGTCACGTTGCGAGAGTGCGGCATAGAAAGCATTCGCCGTCTTTAGCGCCACGTCGCGACTTACCGTGGGCGCACCTGCGCCGACCAGGAAGACTAGGCTGAACGCAGCGAGAAAGAATGAAGATGTTCTCAACTCAGGAGCCCTAACGTTGGACGTAACGGGCGCCGGAGCGCAGCGGAGGGAACCAAACTGCGCAGCAGTTTGGCGTCCCGTTGACGGACTTGTTAGCGCGCGGCGGCACTGGGAAGTTCGCCGCGAGCCTGGAGTCG
>NZ_JABCJM010000022.1:0-847 GCF_013184235.1 Niveibacterium sp. COAC-50 | reverse complement strand
TGGCCGTTGGATCAGTTCGCCTTGACTACTGGGGAAGCCCTTGTAGTTGAAAGTAACCGGCACCGGAGCGCAGCGGAGGGAACCAAACTGCGCAGCAGTTTGGTGTCCGGTTGACTGCACTGTTAGGGCCATCGAGGCTAGTCACACTTTGCGTCCTTGCGTGCCGCAGCGGTCCATTCAGCCCAAGTCTTGTACCCGGGTATTTGGATGATGGCCGTTCGATTTGGGAACCGCTTGTGTGCCTCCTCGTCCTGTCTCGCGCTTTCTTCGATCATTGCGCATGCGGCCTTGGTGTCGCCAGACATTAGATATGGGTAAACGAGCTGGAAGGCGGCATATCGCTGGCCCTCAGGGTCGTCAATGTCGCGATAGAGCGTTCTAGCGTTCTCAATATATGAAATCGCGGTTCCGTATGTTGGGTCGTACGTTCCATTCTTTGACCAGTATCTCTCGTACGCTCGATACGGTTGCGAATATAGCAAAATGCCATAGTAGATTTTGGCCTCTGCCAGACCCTTGGTGTCATTCCTCTCCTTCGATAGTTCCATCGCTTCGCGAATCAAACGCTCAGCAGGAATGGGGCGCTGTTGTTTAGCCAATTCAACGGCCTGAGCTAGTTTGACCTTCGGGTCGCTGGACTCGGGAACTAGGGCCGCGGCGCAAGAGGTAACGACAGTTGAGGCGACGAGTAAGGGGATTAGTCGTTTCATGGCGAAAAGCCCTAATCGGGATAGGAAGGAACCTCGCGGCCCCTCCCTCCCACACCACCGGACGTACGGGTCACGTATCCGGCGGTTCGATGAATTGAATTCCTACCGTGGCGCAAGGCTGGGTAGTCCCAAGGTTT
>NZ_JABCJM010000021.1:0-866 GCF_013184235.1 Niveibacterium sp. COAC-50 | reverse complement strand
TGTACAAGGGCAGGCTTGCCGTGTTCATCCACGCCATGCAACGCAAACACGTTCTTGGCCAGATCGATTCCAAGGACCACAATTTTCATGGGCTTCCCCTCCATCGAGATGACGATGAGTTGTGCAACCCCATCGTGGCACTCAAAACGCGACGCCGCTCAACCGGCACCGCGGGATGGGGAATGCCCTTTCATTCGTTAGGCCATGACGGACCAACACTGCGCTCTTCATTGCACACCGCTCATTGAAGACTATGTACCTGTCATATATGGCACTTTTGCGCCCGAACCGGCGCACGTTGTAGCTGAACGCATGAGCAAATATCCTTTCGCTAACGCTACGGCACGCGGGCCTTGCTGGGTGGAGAGTAGAACCCATGCCACTGTTCTTTTCTGCCCGGTGTGCCGGGAGGTATGGCGAACAACCCCGGAAGCGCGCCAGCTTGCGGATTATTTGGCTCAGGAAAGACCTTCCGTTGAAGAAGAGATCGCGAGACTTCGGGCACAACAAGATCAAAACAGGCGATACGCATTGATCCTGAGTACCGTTCAGACCGTCTTCTATGTCCTGCTGGGTAGCATTCTTGGGACCGCTCTATGCTACTTCGCACACGCGAACTTGGCCCTTGGCGCAACCCTCGGTGGGGCTGGAGGGGCCATATTTGCCGCACGCTCACCTCGGCCTAACACTGCGGTCGAGGGGACGCTTCGCGATAAGGCCGCTTCGCGCCCCTCACCTTGAACGTGTGCGCCGGGCATGGCGCGTTACTTCCTAGGTGCAAGTCCTAGGGCCAGGTTTTCGCAGAGCCGAAGGCAAGGAGAAGGGCAAGGGCGTCGTCGCGAGGCGGGGTCTGAAGGAAGCCCAAT
>NZ_JABCJM010000020.1:0-888 GCF_013184235.1 Niveibacterium sp. COAC-50 | reverse complement strand
CCTCGCTCAATCGAGCGACGCAGCCCAACGACCGGAAGAACAAAGCGGTTTGGCAGGAAGCAAAACGGCCACGTGTTGCGTGGCCGTTGGATCAGTTCGCCTTGACTACTGGGGAAGCCCTTGTAGTAGAAGTAAGCGGACACCGGAGCGCGTAGCGCGGAGGGAACCACAAGCGCAGCTTGTGGTGGTCCGCTTGACTGCCGGGTTAGGCCAAGGAGTCACAATGAACTCCCCGAAGCCTGAGTGAAGAACAGACTTTCTCAATGACGGCCTCATTGTCATCGTCCGCAATGAAGTACTGATTGTTCTGAATCGCCTGAAGCCCGCTAGGAAGGCCGAACACTGGTGGGTCGTAGTGCGTTACTGACCCTTCCAGGTAGTAGTTCCACTCACTTACACCGCCAGACTTGTTTGAAAACACAATCTCAAATTTCCGCAGCCACTTTGCAAATGCATTGTTGATTTTGTGTAGTTCAGGAAAGCGCCCTTTGAGTGGCGTGGACAAGAAATGCACTTCACCAACAGACCACAGCGCACCGCGCACGGTGCGGGGCAAGTAGATCGTTACGACTGGCGAGAGCTTGGGGTCTATTGCCCCGGAACCAGTGTATGCAAGAGCACCGAATGAGCGAAAAAACAAAACTGTTGCCCTCTGAGTTTGCTTCTCTTCAGGCGGAACAGGTAATGCCCTAAACCACTGAAGCACGGAGCTGCTTTCAGTTGGGTGTTCGATAAATCGGTAGGTGGTGCCCATGGGGTTGGCCTAACGTTGGACGTAACGGGCGCCGGAGCGCAGCGAAGGGGACCAAACTGCGCAGCAGTTTGGCGTCCCGTTGACGGACTTGTTAGGTGCGGCGCTAATTTGCATTGAGGTTTGCGCGGCCGCTA